>CAVPXP010000015.1:0-136309 GCA_963709645.1 uncultured Gammaproteobacteria bacterium | reverse complement strand
TCGCCCAGATCGGCGATGATGCCGCAGTGATCCTGAACATGGCGGGTGCGGAAGACCTGAAGCGATTCAGGCATTTCCAACCAGTGCACGGCGATACCGCGTCGGTGTGAGGCCCGTGAAGCGGCGGAAGGCGCGCGTGAAATGTTGTGGGCTCTGATAGCCTGCCGTCATGGCGACATCGATGATCTTGGCACCCGGGTCATCGAGCAAATTGCGCGCGAGATCGAAGCGCGCCTCCTGTAGAACCTGGGAATAGGAGCTGCCGCTCCGCTGAAGGCGGCGCTGCAACGTACGCGGGCTCATCCCCACAATCTCCGCGACAAGAGACAGATCCGGGCGCCCGCCGTTCAGATAGGGTTGCAGGATCATGCGCAGAAGATTCAAGAAGTCCCACGCTTCGACCTGGCCGCTCGGCCCGCCTCCCTGCTCAAACGACACGGGCGTCGTGTCGGAAGGGGTCGCCGTGCCACTACAGACTCGCGCCAGAAGCGCGCTTTCGATCAGGATGGACGGGTAAGGTTGGCCAACGAGAATGCGGGTGTTTGGGAAGGCCTCGCGCGCGAGGTCGGGCGGAGCATAGCGCGAAACAAAGGTCAGCTCACGCGGACACCAGTGCGGTCCGGCGAGGTCGCTCATGATGGAAATGACGCCTTGCAGGTTCAGCCACTCGGCAAAGCAGATGAAGGGGTGGCGGCCCAAATCGACCATGGCACAGATGATGCGGGTCTGATCACCTTCCTGCCGCAGGCTCACCTGGAGACGATTGTCCTCCCGACAGGCGATGCGGATGAAGGCCTCCAGACGCCTGTAGCCGGTCTGCGCTGCCAGCATCTCCGACAGATGGGCGGGCTTGATGGATGCCCGAGACGCTTGCCGGGCACCGAGATAGCCAAGTTCCATGGGCTCCAGGTCGCGGCCGCATCGCGCGATCCACTCGATCGCAACAGGAACACTGACGTAGAGGTCCGGCGCCTCTTCGATGTGGGGCGGCAACCGCGACCGCGCAAGATCACGATCGACCGGCATCCCGATCCGGCGCATCACCACCAGATAATCGCGCAAATGTGCCGCCCTGACGATCGCGAGCCTGCCGCTCAACCGTCACCTCCCCATCTCGCCCCTCGCCGCGCCCCTGGAATTTGGCGCGAAATGGGCAGAAGCGGCAGCGGACGACGGGTAGCGTTGCAAGAGAACATAAAACTCGCAGAGGTCGATCGACGATGACTCAAATGATGACGTCCGCCTGCGCGTTCGCGCTGGTATTCGCGCTTGGACCGGCATGCGCTGAGGTCTCCCCTGAAACGCTGAACTCCATCTCGATCCCCGACCAAGTCGAAAACCTCGATCGGCACGCTGGAGTTCTTCGACGGCGTGCCCAAGGACACAACCGTTGCCGCCGTCTACGACAACCTCGACCGGATGCGAGGAACGGTCGTGTTCCTCGACAACATCGGCGCCGTTTCGATGTACGCGGTGCGCACCGGCCTTGCCGATGCCGGGGCAAAGGGCGCGAACAAGATCGCGCTTTTCGAAGATCTGTTGGATTCCCAAACCCTGGTCGTCACAGCGAACACATCGACGCTTTACGCCTACACCTACACCGATCTCGCCCAAGACGGCCCGACCGTGATCGAGGTGCCGCCCGGCATGCTGGGATTCCTCGACGACGCCTGGCAGCGCTTCGTCGGCAACATGGGCGTCACGGGTCCGGACAAGGGCAAGGGCGGCAACTATCTGGTGATCCCTCCCGGCTATACCGACGAAATCCCCAATGGCTACTTCCTGCTCAAGCCGCCGACGAATCGGAATTTTCTGTTCCTGCGCGGCTCGATCAAGCACGGGCTGAAGCCCGCGGTCGAGAATATCACGTCGAATCTGAAGGTCTATCCGCTGAAAGATGCCGCGAACCCGGTGGCGACCGAATTCGTCAACCTGTCGAACAAGGCATTCAACACGGTATTCCCGAGCGATTTCGGCTACTTCGAAGCTCTGAATCAAGTCATCCAGGATGAGCCGATCGACGCGATCAGTCCAGAGGTGCGCGGCGCCATCGCCGCCATCGGCATCGTCAAGGGTCAGCCCTTCGCCCCAGACGAGCGGATGAAGGAGCTGCTGGCCGAGGCCGCCACCATTGGCGACGCCACCGCCCGCGCCATCACCTATCATCCGCGGTTCGACGGCGTGAAGATCTATCCCGACGACCCCGACAGCGCCTGGTCCACCGCATTCGCCAACCGCAACACCAGCTTTGAGGCGGACGGGGCGATGGGGCTGGATGCACGGGTGCTCTACTATTTCAACGCGGGCGGCGTCACCCCGGCCATGGCCACCACGCATGCGGGCGAAGGCTCCGACTATGCGCTGGCGCTGCTCGATTCCAACAGGCAGCCGTTCGACGGCTCCAAGACCTACAAGCTGCACCTGCCCAAGGATGTGCCGGTCAACGATTTCTGGGCGGTGACGATCTACGACACCCAGACGCGCTCGCAGCTGCAAACCAGCCAGCGCTTTCCCACGGTCGGCAGTCAAAGCAAGGGCATGACCCAAAACCCGGACGGATCGTATGACGTCTACTTCGCGCCCAAGGCCCCCGACGGCAAAGCAGGCAACTGGCTACAGACCGTCGCCGGGCAAGAGTTGGTTCACGATCCTGCGGATGTATGGCCCGCTCGAGCCCTGGATCAACAAGACCTGGCGGCCGGGTGAGATCGAACTCGTGCGATAGGTCGTTCATCGAGGGTACCTGCACGCTCCCCCGGCCGCCGTTGGTGCGGGCTCAATGAAGGCATCTGACATCAGTTAAAGAAACCAGAGGAAACACACCATGCCCCGAATCCCCATGACCTGCGGGTTTGTCCTTGCCATGTCCCTGGCCGCTACAGCGGGGGCCGAAGTGTCGAAAGAGACGATTGAATCGCTTGGTGCACCCGACAGCGTCGAGACCTCGATCGGAACCTTGGACTTCAAAGACGGCGCTCCCAGCGCCGACACCGCGCAGAAGGTCTTCGATGCGCTCGACTTCACGCGCGCGCTGAACGTCTATAACAACAGCTTTCGCGGCGCGTCCGCCCTGGGGTTCCACAAGGGCTTCCAGAGCATCGGCGCCGATTACAACGACGTCGTCATCACGTCTGAACTGCTGGACTCGGCGTCCCTTTTCCTGACAGGAAACGCTGACACGGTCTACTACCTCTCCGTCATCGACCTTTCAAAAGGCCCGATGGTGATCGAGCAGCCGTCGGACGGCGTCGGCACGATCAACGACATGTGGTTCTCGTGGATCATCGACGTCGGCGGCCCGGGACCGGATCGCGGTCGGGGCGGCAAGTACCTGATCGTCGGACCTGACTACGACGGGCCGCTGCCGGAGGGCGGCTACTTCGTTGCCCATTCGAAGACCAACCGGGTGCTTTACGCCTCGCGCGCCTACCTGGTGGACAACGATCCCAAGCCGGCGGTCGCGAACGTCAAGGCGAACATGAAGATCTACCCCTATGCGGAGGGCGCTTACGGCACCAGCATTGCGCAAGCACTAACCGGCGCGGTCCGCCTCGGGGAAGACCCGACGATCCCCGAGACGAAGTTCGTCGAGGCGAGCAATGTGTCGATGAACACCATCCCGCCCAGCGATTTCGGCTTCTACGAATGGATCAACGAGAACGTCCAGGCCGAACCCGCCACCAGCTATGACGTGGAACTCTCCGGCCAGCTCGCCGCCATCGGCATCGTCAAGGGCAAGGAATTCGCGCCCGACGAGCGCATGAAGAAGATCCTCACCGACGCCGCCGCCGTCGGCCAGGCGGCCGGCCGGGTGCTGAACTGGCGCCCCTTCGGCGCTCATCCGGACTGGGCCTATTACGAGGGGTCGATGTGGGGAAACATGCTCTGGGATGGCGGCGCTTTCTTCGAGACCCCGCCGCCGGTGTTCGAGGGCGGGGTGTTCAAACCGCTGCCCCCGACCGGCGCCCGCACACTCGATTCACGCACGGCCTTCTACTACGGCTACACGCTCGACAGCCCCGGCATGATCATGACCATCCCCGGTGTCGGATCGCAGTATCTGATGGCTTTCCTGGACGCCAAGGGCGATGTCTTCGACGGTGCGAAGACCTACAAGGTCACGCTGCCCAAGGATATCCCGGCCAAGGCGTTCTGGTCGTTCACGGTCTATGACAACCAGACGCGCTCGATGCTGCAGACGCCGCAAAAATACCCGCGTGCGGGTTCCCAAAGCTATCCCTCACCGGCGGCGAAGGCGGCTGAGGATGGCACTACCACCGTCTGGTTCAGCCCCGATCAGCCCGATGGCGTCGATCGCGGCAACTGGATCCAGACGGACCCCGACAAGGGCTGGTTCGCCATCTTGCGCCTCTACAGCCCGCTGCCGTCGTTCTTTGACAAGTCCTGGCAGCCAACTGAGATCGCACCGGTGAATTAGACAGGCAAGATCAGGCTGTCGTCTGGTCCATGCCTGCGCTCGAAACTAGGCGGTGAGGCTGTTCAGCGCAAGTTTCTTGGGGGCGCAGGGCGATCACCTTCGCCGGAACGCGCACTATGCACTCCGAGTCGGCAGAGACTGCAATCAGTGAGAGGCGCATACGGGGTTGACTGCGGCAGCTTGTAAAGCGTCCGTTGTGCAGTCGGTCAAAAGGCGACCCTCGAGTGGTTGCAGCGGGTGTGGAACCGCTGCGCTTTTTCCACCCGTCGCGCTTCGACAGTGTCCGTTCCTGGCTGTTTTTCCGCCGTCGTTGTTCGCGGCGCCTACGTCTCCAGCGGGTCGGGTGCCGCCGGTGGGCCACGCGCACGGCCATCCCCGGCCTCAAACACGGTTAACGGATAGCAGTCGGCCACTTGCAAACACTGGTGCTTCGCCGGCCGGGGTCCACTTTACTCCACGGGGTCCGCGACGACCTGCATGGGTACTAGTGTGCGATCAAAACTGACGTAATGGATTAACCAGTGAGGGGAATGTATGCGGTGTCGCAGGTGGTGGGGTCCACCAAGGGCAAGAACGCGGTCTACCTCGCGCGGGTATCCGGAGAGCGCAAGCGCACTTTTGGGCTCTCTTACGTTTAGTGTGGGCAAGGAGTCGGAACCCTTTGGTTCATGATGCCGATATGGGGGATGCTTTGAGGTTGAAGGGAGATGCCGGTAGGTGAGTCAGTTTTCCGGCGACGAGGTAGGCGATGGTGATCAGATGCTTGAGGGTGCCATAACCGCGCGCCTTGGCCTTGGCGGCTTGGATGAGCGAGTTGGCGGCCTCGACGCGACCATTGGTCAGTTTCGAGTCGAATGCGTTGAGGATGCCGGTCCAGTGATCCTTGAGGGTTTTGGCGACCTGCTTGATGGGTTCGAGGCGGCAGCGGCGCGCCCAGGAGTACCACTGGTTGAGGAGCACTTCGGCGTCCTCGCGGTGAGTGGCGCTGTGGAAGATCTCGCGCAGGGCTTCCTTGATGCGGAAGGCGCGGTGGGTGTTGAGATTCAGGTGTCTGAGATCGGCGAACTGGGCGGTCTGGCGCGAGCTCCAGGCACGCTTGTCCTTCAACCAGATATAGCGGCTACGTCTGAGGCCGGGGGTGGACTTGACCTCCTGGCGGCGGACCTCATCGACGGCCTTGTTGACCAGTTGGATGACGTGGAACTCGTCGAAGGTCACCGCCGCCCAGGGCAGATGCGCGTCGACACCGGCGCGGTAGCTGGTGGACATGTCGATACAGACGTTGCGGATGTTCTCGGCACAGCCGCCGTGGGCTTCGAGGTCGTCGGCAAACGCGGCCACGACATCGGCCTTGCGCCCCGCGCAGGCGAACAGCAGGCGCCGGGCATCGAGATCGTGGAACAAGCTGATGTAGTGTTGGCCGCGGCGTGCGGCGGTCTCGTCGAGGCCGATGCTGCTGACCGCGGAGAAGTCCTCTTGGGCACGAGCGCCATCGACGTAGTGATCGAGGGTGCGCCACACGCGCATATCGCTGACGCGTAGCAGCTGCGCCACCTGGCGCACCGTCATCGCCTGGCACAAGGTGACGATCAGGGCCTCCATCAGCTGCGTGAAACCGCTCTGAGGGCGCGCCCAAGGCACAGAGACTTGAGTCGTCTTGGCGCAGCTGTCGCAGCGCACCCGCGGCACCTTGGCGTGGATGTACGCCTCGAACTGGAAGAAGTTCAGATGGCGCCATGTGCGTTCTTGGGTGTCATGCACCGGCTGATGCTCCGCCGCGCAGTGGGGACAGGCGAAGCGGCTCCCCGGCACGAACTCGACCTGAAAGTCGATGCGTCCAGCGGCGGGATCGAAGGCCACATCGGCAACGGCCCACGGGGCGTGCAGCCCGAGCGCAACAGTGAACAACGAGGTCGGATCCATGCAAATACTCCCAGCCAGGTTGCCTGTGGACTTGTGGACGAGTCCTTCGGACCGGCCCGAGCCCTACGGGACGTGTGGACAACCCATGGACCGCGCCACCCACCACCGCAGCAATCCGCGAGACTCGAGTCGGCGCGTCCCACAGGTTGCCCACACTCTCGGGCCTCTCGCCCACAGGGCCCACAGGCACAACAACAGGTTTACAAATTGCGCTTCCACATAGGGGCCAGTGGACCCAGGGAAAACCCCTCTACCCACAGGAAACGTAACAGGACCCAATTTTGTTGGGCAGCACTTCTGGGCTCGGGGATACTTCGTCTCGACGGTCGGTCGGGATGAGGCGACGGTGCGGGAGTACATCCGCAACCAGGAGTTAGAAGATCGGCGCCTTGATCAGCTCAATCTCTGGCGCCGATCGGCCACCTTCAGGTGGCCCAAGAACTGCGGGGCCGCGTTAGCGACCCCGCTTAGCCGTTTTGAGCGGCTCACGAATTCCAATGCCCCGGCCTTTGCCGGGGGGATGGTTACTCAGCATCTCCTTAGGCCGTGTTACTCCTTGTGAACAGATGGCGTTGGCCGTATACGTACCCGAGTTGCCGAACTCAGCCCCTTTCTAGTTCTTTCGACAGAAGGGACTATGATCCTGCGCGGTTTTCTGGGGCAATTGCGCGCTATGACGTCCAGCCGTTACATCGCCGACCTGTCTCCAGATAGCTGCACAAGTTACTTGCCACTTGCGAACGCCAGTGTTTCCCCGACCTTCTTGAAGGAAGGAAGGTATTTCGATGTCTCCCCCCCCAAGCGGAAATTAACAACCGCCAGTTTCCCGGTGTCGACCAGGTAGAAACGCGCGGATACCCCTTTGTCGTCCTTGCCCGCACTCGACGTGACCCAGATTCTGCCTTCTCCCACCTCTTCTCGCTGCAGCGCATCGGGGTCCGCCCCTCGGAAGTGTCGGTCCACCCATTCTTGGATACAGCCATTATCACCCGTCTCAGAATCCGAGCAATTGAAAAGGTTGACGGAGAATATCCCTAAGGACTCGTTTTCGGCCACGTCAGGGGGCCTGAAGCTGACCATGTCCTTGTCGTCTTGCGTCATAACCCACGACGAGGGTGCTGACACGGACAAAGTGGTGCTGCGCCCGGTATCGGTTTCCAGCCACGGCAGCAGAGTGAACGTCTTCACCACGATCTCCGTGGATCCGCTTCGATCGCAAGACACCGTCGACAGGACGGCTGTTAGTAGCAGGGTGAGGACAGTGAGCGTCGAGCGCATAGCTTCTCCTTCCAATGTACGCTTTCTAGCATAAAGTTAGGGAAACGCTGATTAAAGCGTTTCCCGTGCGGGCCACGGAGGGCCCGTCATTTCCAACGGCGCTAAGCCGTTGAAAATGGAGCGATCCACGAGTCGCGCCTCGGGGTGCGCGAGCTGATTCAAGCCAGGGATGGCTTTAATCAGCATCTCCTTAGGAGCCGACCCCCATTCGGAGCCTACCCTGAATTGCTCGGGACGGTGCGCCTGAGGAAAAGGTACCTGCGGACCGAGCCCGCGTCACGTCGACCACACCGATGGTAGCCGGATCTGGGCTTAAGGGGAATAAGCTTATCAGTGCAATATTGGCGGAGTTGGGCCGCCGAGGTGTCTGACCCCACTGTTCAGAAAAACAGCCTGGGCGGAAAGCTCGTGCGAACCATCGGGCTGGCTTGGGCCGAGGTCAACATCGGCCGGATGCAACGGACCGACAACTTCAAGCGCTAGCTCTGGGTGACTCGCCCCAGCATCGGTGTGCCCGCAGTCGCCTGAAAGGGCGGGGCGGCGGCCAGTGAGGGCCGCCTGGTGCCCTCCGCAGGCGCCTCCCTTCGCGAACTTTGGGTCGTGTTCGGCACCCCGGGGCGCCAAAACATCGCGAAACGCGCCTAGGTGGCGGAAAACCGAATTTTTCTAGGTGCCCCCAGACAGCCTAAACAGCGCCTCGCTCGGCCTTGACCGCTTCCCGGCTCATGGCTAGCCTGCATTCCACTTCGTCGTGATGCGTTTGGAGTCCCTATCCCTATGGAATGGTTTCACATCTGGCTCTTGGGCCGAGGCTTCGCCGATCCGACGGCGATCTGGGTCGCCCGATTGAGCGCCACAGCGATCGTGTTGGCGTGCAGTGTGATCGTCAATCTGGTCGCAAAGCGTGTGATCGTCGTGCGGTTGCGGAAGTGGGTGGGTCACACGCGGAATCGATGGGACGATAAGTTGGTGGAACATCGGGTTTTCACCAAGCTTTCGCATCTTGCGCCCGCCATCTTGATCTACCACTTCCTGCCGGATATCTGGGCCGACCAGCCTGAGGTGATCGAGTTCATCACGAGCATGACGAAGATCTACTTCGTGGTCATCGGACTGCTTGTGATCGATTCGGTCCTGAATGCATTCCACGATATCTATCAAACGTTCAGTTGGTCGCGTCAGGTGCCGATCAAGAGCTTCCTGCAGGTGACCAAATTGGTGGTCTACTTTCTGGCGGGCGTGCTCGTGCTCTCTTATCTCCTCGGCAAGCCCCCGATCGTGTTCTTCAGTGGTTTGGGCGCGCTGACGGCGATCCTGATGCTGGTTTTCAAGGACGCGATACTTGGATTCGTGGCGGGCATCCAGCTAACGACCAATAAGATGCTTGCCGTGGGGGATTGGCTCGAGATGCCGAAGTATGGGGCGGATGGCGACGTTGTGGAGATCGCTCTCACCACCGTTAAAGTCCAGAATTGGGACAAGACGATCACGACGGTTCCGACCTACTCGCTGATTTCCGAATCGTTCAAGAATTGGCGCGGGATGTCGGAGTCCGGGGGGCGGCGCATCAAGCGGTCGATCAACATCGATATGAACACTATCCGGTTCTGCGATGCGGAAATGATCGAACGTTACACACAGATCGAATTTGTTAAAGAGTACCTGGACCGGAACCGGCAAGCGTGCGAAGAGCGCACGGCCGGCCTGGAGTGCATCAGTAGTCGTTTCGAAGGGGGGTTGGGCCTGACGAACGTGGGAGCGTTCCGGGAATACATGATCGGGTATTTGCGCCTTCACCCCATGATCAACCGTGAGATGACATTTCTGGTGCGCGAGTTGCAGCCGACGGCAGAAGGCTTGCCCATCGAGGTATACGTGTTTTCCAAAGACAAGCGCTGGGCCGGGTACGAAGAGATCCAAGCCGACATCTTGGATCATTTTTTGGCGATGGTCTCGGATTTTGACTTGTGCGTGTTCCAGAACCCCTCCGGCGGCGATGTCCGCGCACTCCGCTTGGCCGTCAAAGAGGATCGGGCGGCGGAACGGAATTCTGCTCGTCCGCCGCGAGAGGATCGCTGATACGATTCTCGCGTGCTTTGCATGAACCTGGGATGTGACGGAGCGCGGGTCTGCGGGGAAATAGGGGGCGTGCCACCATTCAGTTGCTAGACCTGGCGCCCGAAATGCTCGTTGTCCGAAGGCGGGGAACAAGCGATCCGGGGTCCGTGACACCAGGGCCTTGACGGTTGACGCCCCCCCACCGTGGCGCTCGTACCCACGCGGCGGGGACTCTGACCGTGGCCGTTCCCACTGGACGCAGACCGGAGCGACCGCCAGATCTGTTCCGCAGGGTACGGCTGGGGTTGCGTGACGGGACTCCCGCCATGCTGGAGACCATGATGCGACAGGCTCGGTTGGGAGAGACGGCGGCCCTGGCATGGTCCCTTTATCTTACTCGCATCGGGGGGCGCGCCACTACGGCCGTCGCCAGTTGGCGGCAGCCTTCCTCCCCTGCTCGATTTAAGTCACGAAGTAGGCGAGGACGTGGCCGATCCCGACCAGCGCTGGCTCGCCGTGGCAGAGATCGGGCTCAGGCTCACTCCGTTCTTGGCCACCACTTTGTACGCGTGCTGGGCCAGTACCGCTCTCCCCGGGGATACCGGAGCATGAGCCAACAACCGCCCGTTGCTACATAGCGCAAGCAGGCATAATTTTCGGAAAATAGTCAAACACAGGGGTAACAATGAAAGTTTTAATCAGCGCTATTGTTATGGTGATGATTGCTGCAGCGATTGTCATCAAGATGTTTGCCAGTACCCAGGAGAGCATTGCAACTATGGAAGGAACATTGGAGAAACATTTTTCACTTGTTAAGGCTGGGAAGTACCGTGAAGCCTATGCCGGTTTCCACAAGGATTTGCAGCAACGCATTTCACCAGAGCAGTATGAGGCTGTCTGGGCAGAGCGAATTAGGAAATATGGGCCTATGCAGTCTTGGAAAATCCATACTGCCAATGAATCCTCAAACCTATTTACCAGCGAAAGGGAGTATGATGTGGTCCTGTTAATTGGTTTTGATTCTGAAAAAGAACTCGTCGACAGAGTATATCATGTATGGAGGATTGAAGAAGGCGGAACAACATTAATCTATTCAGGTCTTCACAGTGGAGCCACCAATTCCTCGAATTTTGATGTGTTTTGATTCTGAAATCTTTTTATACGTACTAAGGAGCGCATGCCATAGGCGAAGTGCCGCAAAAGGCCCGTAGCGGCTATAGCGGCGCCGCGCGAATAGGCATAGTCGCCTATGTGGCGTACTCCTTAGTAACATTGACTTTCTTTATGTATGGCTTGGTAGGCAGCGAAGTTTTCGCATAGCATGGTGCTCGACGATCGCGCCAGGAGCGCCGAATCCGCTGACCGTCGTACGACTTTCTGTTTACGTACTGCCGCGTCGGCTGGTACCAGACCTAGCGATATCTGGGATGCTACTCTGGATCGCAGGGTGCGCCGGATTGTCATTGGCGAGATTAGTGCGCAGCGGGTAGTGACTCTCGCGGCGGCGGCCGAGACGAAGCTTGTTTCGGTTGAGGTTAAAGGTGACGGCGGCGGGGGTGACCGGTTGGTCTTTCTTTGTCACCCGAACCTTGCCCAACCCGTGAGCGCGCCCGGCCTCTTGTTTGGCCGCGCCGAGTTTCAACAGCGGTTGGCCGCGGCGCGGGGCTTGGCGCCGCAACTCGTGCAAGCGCTTGAACAGGCGCTTGAGGCGGCGTCGGCGCATCGCCCGCTCGTCGTCCCGGCGTCCGCCGGTCAGTGCCCGCACCTAGATCTCGCTGCTTTCGTTCAGGAGTTTGACCGTCACCTGCCCGTGCACGACGTGCCACGGCCCGTTCAGGAAGGATTTTTCCAGCTTGGTCAGACTGAGGACGCGCAGCGCTAGTCGCAGTCGAGCATCTCGTCCTTGATGTTACACCTCATATCGGCCGCGAGCTTGGCGCTGCCGGCACCCTTCACCTTGAGCTTGCACCCTTCGGAGCCCATCCCGAGCGAGGTGGTGGTGTTGCCGGCGATGCTCGAGTGGAGCGTGCTGCCCCCGCACTCAATCTGGTAGTCGTAGCTTTTGCTGTCTTCGTTGCGCAGCTCGGGCGAGAACGCGAGCGCGTTGCCCGCGGCGAGGAG
This sequence comes from uncultured Gammaproteobacteria bacterium, assembly GCA_963709645.1. Classification (GTDB taxonomy): domain Bacteria; phylum Pseudomonadota; class Gammaproteobacteria; order Chromatiales; family Chromatiaceae; genus DYRB01. The sequence goes on along the minus strand of CAVPXP010000015.1, from coordinate 124,491 downwards.
GACGATGGCGATGAATAGCTTCTTCATGGCAAGGGGTAGGGAATTCAACCGTCGCACGACGAGGTCGGACGACGATAGGCTGAAAGCGAGCGGCGAACAAGGCCGGCGCAGGCACTGGCCTGGCCAATGGAGCGGCAGCTGTCGGTGTCGGGACAGACCGGGGCCAAAAGCCCCTGTTCAGGGCGGCCAGTTCGATCTATGTAGGGCAACCGCCCAGGCGGTCTCCATGATCGAAACCGCGTCCGGACCTTGCCGACCTTGCCGCTGCACTTGCACGCATTCTCCGGGCGTGATGTGGTGGAATACCGGACACGAGTATGACGTGTTCCTGAAACCGCCCAAGGAGTCTTTCGATGCGCCCCTTGCTTTTGACCCTGCTCCTGTTCTCCTTCGGCCACTACGCCCGGGCCGCGAGCTTCGATTGCGCGCGCGCCGCCGCACCGGTGGAGATTGCCATCTGCGCTGACCCGAATGTCAGCAAGCTCGACGCGCGCTTGGGCAAAGTCTACTCCGACCTGCGCAAGGCCCTTTCGGAGGAAGAGGCCCAGGCACTGAAGTGGAATCAGAAGAAATGGCTCGGGAAAAGGAACAACCGATGCGGACCGAATTTCACGGCGCAATGCCTTAACTCCCTGTACGGGCAACGCATTGCGGTGCTCGAGCTGCTGGCCTCGCCCGACTACCCCGGCTCTCCCGCGGCCAACGCGGCCGGCGAATATGCCATGGGAAAGGCCATGTCCCTCGATGTGGACGCCTTGACGCCCGATGGGATCGCGGTCGAGATCGGCGGTGCCGAGCTCACCATGGCCCGCTGGATCTGCGAGTTTTCCGGCGTCGGCGATATCGATTCGGAAGGACTCGCGCGGGTAAGAGGCGCCGGAACCGGCGACACCCTGTACATCGCCTTCGGCAATGGGTTTGCAACCGTGGACGAAGGCACCGGCATCAGCAATTCCTGCGGTAGCGGCGGCAGTCTCAACGGCCGCTACGTCAAGATCGCCTCCCCCCTGTGGGCGCCGGAGCCGGCGCCTGATGACGATTTCGCTGTCGAGGAAGACGCCGATCACCAGACCCCGCTGCCTCTGGTCAGGCTACGCGCGGAACAGGGAGATGCCGCCGCACAAAACGAACTGGGAGGCCGGTACCTGCAAGCCGACGGAGTCCCAGAAAACACGGAGGAAGGCCTGCAATGGCTCCGCAAGGCGGCCGCTCAAGGGAGCACGAGCGCTATGTTCAATCTGGGCTTCGTATTCTACTACGGCAAGGGTGTTGCGAAGGACCACGAGGAAGGGATGAAGTGGTTCCGTAAGGCATCGGAGCTGGGAGACGGTTTCGCCACCCTGGAAATCGGGGAGATCTACGAGGCAGGCGCGGGTGTTCCCCGGGACATGGAACAGGCGATAACCTGGTTTCGCAAGGCCGCGGATCAGGGTGACGCCTGGGCGCAATACAGGCTGGGGATCCTTTACTACAAGGGCACGGAAGTGCCCCGGAGCTACGATGAAGCAGTGACTTGGTTCCGCAGGGCCGCGGAGCAAGACGAAGCCGAGTCCCAGTGCCATCTGGCGCTCATGTACATGCAGGGCGAAGGTGTTCACCAGGACTTGGTACAGTCATACATGTGGTACGACATCGCCACATCGAGACTGGAAGGCGCCTCAGATGAGGAAGGTCTTGGCAAGAAACTGCCGCATCTCGTCACGTCCGCACAGATCGAAAAGGCGAAAACGCTCGCGGACGAATGGCGGGCCGTCCACCGTCCAAAATCCCACTGATTTCACGCCCTACCCAAGGGCGTGCGCAAACTGGGTGCGACGAGCGCCCGAAGTGCAGAGCGCCCGTCGTTCCTCTTTGGATCAGCTGGCCGCTGGTGGGTTGCCCTCGGCGCCCGCCGCCGCTACACCCCCTCCACGTCGCAGAAACTTCAGCGACAGGGGAATCGCAAGGCCCGCCACCAGGAGTCCAATGCCCAGCAACGGCCGGTAGAAGATCCAGGCGATGGCGATGGTGATCAGCGAGAGGGCCAACGCCAGCACGAACGCGATTAGACCCGTTCCGTATCCGACGATGTTGCCGATAACTGGCACCACCGCACCCAAGGTACGCAGGGGAGCGAGAATGGTTTTCAGCCCGACGAACATGAAAAGGAACCCCACTCCGCGGAGGACCCAGGTCAGCATGGCGTTGCTTTCCTGTGCCCCCTTGAACATGGCGGCGGCAGAGGTCTCGCCGTATTCCAGCAGCTCGACCTCGCCCGTCTTCGCCATGTAGGGTAGGAAGCTGTTGCCCCGCTGCTGCGACACGATGCTCACCATCGCCGGCATTACCGCTTGGAAGCTGACGCGAAGATCGCCGATCTCCGGGTTGCTTGGATCCATCCCGAGGTAGAAAGTACTTCCCTGCAAGGTGACCGCTTTGTTGGCCATGTAGTGCGGCACCTTATTGTTCTCGACGTTGACGCTGAGTGGCTCGGAGCGGTCCAACCGACCGATCAGGCTCTGGTTCAGGCGGAAGGCCCCCAGCCCCACCTCTTTGGCCTGGTAGTCTTGGCCCGTGTAGGGCATGGATGCGGGATTGCCGTGCCCTTCGGGCTGGCGAAACGTCGACGCATCGATCACCTTGGGGCTCCAGGTCTTGGCATAGGTGTAGGTGGTCACGGTCTCGGTTCCGCCGCCCAGCTTCTCGCGCGTCTCGGAGTGCGCATCTTCCTTCCACTGGAACATCTCCGCCACCCGGGAAAGCTTTATCGCCTTTGCGGATACCGGAAAGTCCGTATCGGCCAGAACCTCCTGGGTGGTGGCCTGCCCAATCATGTGCACCAGCTTGCCCTCGGCGACCGGTTCGACCGTATCCGATGCCACGCTGATCACAGCTGCCGCACCTTCCTCGAGGGCCTTCGCCCGGTCGACCGCCCGACCCTCATTCCAGAACTGGAGGGGGAAGGCCGCGATCAACAGCATGCCCCCAAACACGACCCCTTTTACGGACTGCCCCAGACGGCTGCCCCAGGACTGCGACGTGACCTCGGTGAATGAATTCTTGCCCATCGGCGTACTCCTCAATTGTTATTGCATTGGTCGGAAAGCGGGTCGAGCCGCCAGCGGCCGCCAGCCTCTCCCCACGGGCCGGGCTCCCGTGCCTCAACGGCCGGCGTCACGGCAACTGCCAGCGCTCGGGGATCGGCTCGATGACGGCATCCGCGACGAACTGTTTCCATGCCAGTTCCGATGCCAGGGCAGGCGCTGTCACCGATACCTGCCTGCTGCTCTCGCCAGTCTTTTCCACGACGGTGAAGGTGAGCCGCTTGTTCTCAAGCACCGCAATGAGCTTCCCGAATTCCTGGCGCAACTCGTCGAACCCCACGACGCCTTCCAGCTGGTCAACTTCGCGGCCGAGTGTGAGCAGCTCATGTAGATTCTGCTGCGCCATTCCGTAGGCTGTCTCGGCGTCGCTGGTTGCATCGTCAACAAAGAGCTTCGCCTCGCGGCCTGCGATCACCGGCGTTTCGAAATAGCGGAAGATGCGAGTCCGCAAGTGATGGAGCCTGTTCTCCTTCCGGTACGCCGAATCCGCGGCGGCACCCAGCGGTTGCTCCGGGCCGCATAGTCCCGGCCTGCGCTGCAGCTCGAAGCGGAATCGCATCCGATTGATCTTCGGTGATCGGTCATCCAGAACATAGGACTCGGGAATCTCGATTTGCAAACGCTCAGACCGCGAGAACTCGCCATCCAGGCGAACGCTGTGACGGCGCATGGGCAACACCAGGTCGTCGTCTGTGTCCTCGTCCCGGTCAAGTAGCATGACATTCAGGGTCATCGCACCCTTATCGACCAGGTGCGCAGGCACGTAATACCAGTGGCCATCGATCTGCTGCTCCCGCGTTGCTGGAAGCTCGATGGATTTCTCCGAGCCCGAGAGCAAGCTATAGGTCTCGCCGGGCTCCAGTCCGATAAGAGGCAAATAGTCACCCGGGGCCAGAAAATCAGAGGACTTCTCGACGGAGAGCCCATTCAAGCGCAGCCAATAGCAATCGGACGCTTCCGCCCCGGAAATGCCGCAGGTAAGGCTCAGAGCGAGCACACATGACCGCAACAAATAGGTCTTCATGCGAAACTCCGATTTCTTCAAACAGGCGATGGGCGCGAGGTATCGCGCAACGCCTTCGGGCTCGGTATCATTTCACACCGTAGTGCCGAAATGACGCGGTATTGAGATCCCGCTAATGCCGGACGACGATGGCATCTGGGCCAACCTGACCCGGGCGGCGGAGACGGTCCTTGTCCATGGTCAAGTGCGTCAATGCGACGACCAAGTGCACGCCCTCTTCGCGTAACTCAAAAGGATAACGGCGAGGAACTCCAACCCCCTCGATCCGGCAACGGGGAGGATAGGGTGGATGCGGACAACGGGCAAGGCGAAATGTCATCATGATCGCGTTACGCAGAGGTTGGGTGACGCTGGCGCTCTCGATATACTCCGTCCCATGGCGAGCGAGCACAATTTCCCTTTGGACGAGCTGTGCGCAGCCGTGCTGCCGGCTTGGGCGGATGTGGAACGCCGGGGGGCGCAACTGCTGCTTGTTGTGCCCCTGTTTGGGGGCGTCCTCCTTGCGGGGGCCTATTTTGGGGTTCCCGAGACGCCAGTACCGACCTTCATCGTCCTGGCCGCGATCAGTTTCGCGCTGCTCTACCTTGCGCGGGCGCGTCAGCGCCTGCAGAAGCTCCCGGTATGGGTGCTGGGAGCCAGCGTGCGGCGCAAGCATATGCACCAATCGACCCACAGTACCACCCGCACAGTGACACGCCGCCACTATCTGGAGCTGGACGTGGCCCGGGAGTTTCGCCTCTCGCGCCGGGGGCAGCTGACGGAAGCATCCGTGCGGGACCGCCGCCCCAAGCTGAGCACTAGCACAGAGATCTACGGACACGTGTTGGAGGGTGACGAAATCGCAGCGATCGTGATGCCTCACGATGGGGCGATCTACTTCATTTTCGACAAGGACGGGCGTCTTTTTCCGGTGCCCGCTCGCGTTGCAGGGTAACCCTGCACTTCGGGACTGGCCCAGTTGGCCATTGAGTGTGACTGAAGCCTTGCTTTTACAGGTCCCGGTTGGGGGCAATTGGTCGATGGCGAACGCGGTGAGCCGCGTTGGAAGGACCAAAACAAGTTTGCCGCAGGTCTGTCGTTTGTATGGGTAAACGGCAACACCAGCATCACTTTCTTGCCTTCACTCTCACCAATCTCTGACGGAGCAACGCTTGAGGGATGCACATCAACTGGCCCTGTTGGCGGCTGCGAAGCGACTCGGCATTCATGTTGACGATCGGCTCGACGACTGGGGCATCGACGCTGTCCGGTATCGTTACGCCGACCGAGAGGTGGTAATTGTCGACGGCCGTATCAACCATGGGCTCTCATACACCGCGGCCCAACTCTGTCTGAGCAAACCGGCAACACGGTCCATCCTCGCCGAGTTGGGCCTGCCCGTTCCAGCCGCGGTGCGTCTGCCGGACGACTCACGCCATGCGCTCGCGACCCTGATCGATTTGGGGCCTGTGGTCTGCAAACCACAGGACGGTGAGTGGGGAACGGATGTTGCGATGGACCTGACCTCCGCGGATGCAGTCCTCGATCACGTTGCCCATTTGGGCGGTGTCGCCCTCATTGAAGAACAAGTGGAGGGAAAGGACCTTCGGATCCAGGCGCTTGGCGGCAGGTTCGAGGTTGCCTGTATCCGCGAGCCCGCGTCGGTGATCGGCGATGGACGCAGGACCGTCTCAGTCCTGGTCGAAGCTCGAGCTCAAGAAGTTGCCACCTTGAATCCGGACAATTGTCTGGTCATCGATGTCGTCACCGAGAGATTGCTGACAGAGCAGGGGTTGACCCTGGACCATATTCCATCCCCAGGGCGGCAGGTCATGCTCAAGCGCATATCAAATCTCTCCCAGGGGGGGAGGGCGATTGACGTAACCGAGGAAATTCACCCGGCCTATCGCGAATGGGTGACGGCAATTGGGGAGCGCCTGGGGCTCGATTTCTTCGCCATCGATGTTGTGACCTCGGACCCAACCCTCTCTCCAGAGGAATCGGGGGCTAAGATATTGGAGGTGAACGCGCCCTGCCAGTGGCTCGCCCACACGTTCTCCGAGCGCCGCACCCACGATCTGACCGCAAAGATCCTTCGCCATGTACTCCAGCTCCCTGAGAATTTAGAAGAATAGAATACGCCTCATGGTCTTGGACTACGCAACACCACCGCGTCTCGACACCCCCTCGGCAGAGTCGCTTCGTCAATACTTCTTAGCCTCATGGGCGCGCTATGAATGGCTCTTCAGCGGGCTGACTTACGCCGACGAGGTGCTAGAGCGACAACCCCATCCTTTCCGCAATGCGCTGTCGTTCTACTACGGCCACTCGGCTGCATTCTACGTGCAGAAGCTTCGCCAGGCGGGTCTCATCGACACCCCGGTCGATCCAGAACTGGATCAGGTTCTGGAACGTGGCGTCTGGCCAAGAAGTGCAGGTGAAATCAAGAATCGACAAGAATGGCCAGGAGCCGAAAGGCTGAAGGCCTATCGCCGACGGGTCTTCGATCTCGTGATGACGCTTATCGATCGCACGGACTTTAGCAGCCCCATCACTGCCTCCGATCCTTGGTGGGCCCTGATAATGGCGATCGAGCACGAGTGCATTCACTTGCAGACCACCATTCCGCTGATCCGACGCGTACCAACTGAGTTGGTTTTTCGGCCAGAGGGATGGGAGTATGGCCCGACCGTTTCAGCCGATTCGGATACGCGCTGGGTCGCGCTTCCGGGCGGAGGCGTCCAATTGGGTCGAGACCCATCCGACAGCCGCTATTTCGGGTGGGACAACGAGTACGGTGCCGTACGTCGAGTTGTTGGGCCCTTCTCCATGCGCAGCCGACCCATTACGAATCGCGAGATGCTGGCCTTTGTCGAGGATGGAGGCTACCGGAATCCGCGCTTGTGGCAAAGTAGCGAGGCCTGCGCTTGGTTCGAAGAGATGGCGCCGAGCCAGCCGGCTGCGTGGATCCCGGAAAACGGCGGCTACCGATACCGGGCGATCTTCGACGAAATGGAGATGCCCTGGGATTGGCCGGTCCTCGTGAACCGTCACGAAGCCGCCGCATTTGCCCTGTGGGCCGGCGCACGTCTGCCAACTGAGGCCGAGTTCCGCCACGTCCTGGACGTGGATCTGGACGCTCCGAACGTGAACTTGAGTCGGGCGCGGTATAACGTCGCTCTGCGCTGGGGTTCGCCGGTGCCCGTCGGTTATCTGGCGTCGGCCATCGGGCCGAGTGGTATCGATCTCCTCGGAAACGTCGCGCGGTGGGCTGAGGAAGACTTTGGGGCCCTCTCGCAGGATCGCTTCCATTCTCACCCGCTCTACGAGGACTTCTCCCGGCCGTGGTTTCGTGGAGACCACGGCATTCTCCTCGGCGCCGGTTTCTCGGCAACGGGACACCTCTGCCAAGTGACTATGATGCGCGACTTTATGCAGAATCACATGGATCAAATCGCGGGCATCACATTGGTGAAAGCATGAATGCACCAAAAGCACCGCGCGTTGGTTTCTGCATTCCGTCACGCCCGGTGTTAGGAGAACAAGGTTTCGGGCCTCAACCCCCAGAGCGTTGGGGATGCCTTCGCAAAGAGCTGCAGCAGCCTGTTGTCGAAGCCTTGCGAAATGTCGCTGATGTCGAGTGGGTGGAGGTGGATTTTCGCGATGCCTGGATCGAGAGTGGGCGGGTCCGGACCAATGACATGTGGCTTGACGAACTCGATCACTACGTCTGGTACTGTGAAGTCGATCGTCGTCCAGGTTCTTACCATCAAGTCCTGCTTCAGTGTCTAGCCGAATCCGTGCAAGTCCACCCCAATCCCTGGCGTTGGGACCGCGCAGTGGACAAGCTCACGGCCCATGAGTGCCTGCGTGCGGCGGGCCTCCCTGTTCCCGAGTGTGTCTATGTGAGCCCGGGCAACGTCGAGGCTGCCCTGCGAGCACTGGAGGCTTGGAACGCCCTTCTGCTGAAACCCCGACGGGGCGCCTGGGGAGAAGGAACGACATTGATCGATCATCCGGCGACCCTCCGGGACCTACTGGGATACGCGCGGTCGCTTGGCGTAGACGGTGATCTCCATGGCTACTTTCTGGAGCAATATTTGGAAAACGATCCTGAACGCTGGACGAGTATTACCTTGCTCGGAGATCGACCCGGTGTTTGGCTATCGCAAGCGGGCCGATAAAATAGTGGCCTTACCGGGTGGCCGCACAAAGGTCTACGATGCCAACCAGCAGGGAGGATCGGTGGATTACGTTGCGCTGGACGAGACACATCGCCGTCTGGCGATCAGGGCTAGCCTCGCACTCGGTTGCCCCTTCATCGGTTTCGACATGCTATGGACCTCAAAGGGTCCAGTTATCGTCGATGAGAACACCTCGCCCGGCAACTACGAAGCGCTTTATCGCACGGCAGAGTTGGATGTGGCCGAGTGCTTCACCTCTGCCATCATGCAGCTGATCCAGCCGACCCACGAAGCGAAGAACGGGAAGAACGGGGTCTACCATCGGATTTACAGGTAGCCCGATATATCCCGGCGGGGGTAAGCTGGCTGTGAGACGGGGGTGTGGCTCTTGGGGTCCGCGATCAGCGTGTCTGACTCGCTTGACTTGAAATGCCGCCCCCGTCTCCCTGTATCGTCCGTTGAGGTCATACGGGATGGTGCCGGTCTTTTGGACAGTGGCTCTGAATGTAGACGAGACCGACGGACGATCCAAGCGATCCGTTCCTTTCTGTCCGATCTACGGGGGTTGTCATGGTCTTGTGCCCGGAGCTGCGTGTGAGCGTCGATGTGGGCTGCCATCGCCACAGCGTGGCGGTGGGGTTGTCCACGGGAGAGCTCTTGGAGGAGTTCGACGTGGACCACCGTCCAGAGGGGTTTGCCGACTTCTTCAGCCGCATCGAGCGTTACCAGCGCCGTTACCCGGGGCCAGTGGCGGTGGCCATGGAGGGCTACAACGGCCATGCCCGCCCGTTGGACACCTTGGTGCGCGAACGCCAGTGGCGGCTGTTGAACGTCAACAACCTGAAGCTCGCTCGCTTCAAGCAGGTCTTTCCCGCGGCGGCCAAGACCGACCGCATCGACGCGCGCCGGGCCCTGGAGCTGATGCAGCTGGGCGAGCACATGCCCCGCGCCCGCGACGCCCTCCAAGAGGTTCAGGGCGCCCCCGCGGAGAATCTCGAACTCAAGCGCCTGACCCGGCGCCGACGTGCCCTGGTAGCCGAAAAGAGCCGCGTGCTCAGCCGCTTGCAGGGCGACCTGCAGGCCGTCTGCCCGGGCCTGCTGGAGATCACTGCCGATGCGGAAAACCTGTGGTTCCTCAACCTGCTGGCCCACGGAGAAGATCTGACCAAGCTTGCGCGCCTGCGCGAGAAGACCCTGCTGGCCATCCCCGCCGTCGGCAAGAAGTTCTGCGCCGTCATCCGCACCTGGCAGCCGCGAGCCTTCTTCAGCCACGAGGTCGCCTATGCCGGCCCCATGATCGTCGCCGACGCCCGCCGGGTGCTGGACCTGCGCGTCCAGATCAAGGCCCTGGAGAGACGCTGCCAAGCCCTCATGGCGGTCTCCCAGATCGCCCGACGCATCGATACCATCCCCGGCTTCGCGCTGGTCTGCTCCAGCGAGCTGGCCGGGGAGATCGGCACCCTGGAACGCTTTGCCAGCGAGGCGAGTCTGGCCCTCTACCTGGGCATGGCCAACCTCGATCACAGCTCCGGTCAACAGCAGGGCGCCAAGGCGCCGCGCCATGTCAATACCCGCGCCAAGGCGGCGATGATGACCGGCGTGGATCGCCATCGCAAACAGGTCCCCGCCTCGCAGCGCTATTACGAAAAAAAACGCAACGAGGGGAAAACCCACAACCAGGCGATTCGCGCGCTGGGTCGCCATCTGTGCCGCGTGATCTTTCAAATGCTCAAGCAGGATCGCGACTATGCAATTCGTGATTAGCGAGCGAATAGACATCCGCATCTGCTATTGAAAATTTCAGCGGGATGTTCAAGTCTTGTATTTTGTACAAAATGCAAGACTTGACCCCGCGCCCCGTGACCCCGCGCCCCGGTTCATGAAGTGGACTTTCTAGCCCGGGCCCTCCGGGGCTTCTTTTCGTCTGTGCCCCGTCTGCGGTCGGCCAGCCAAGTGCCGGCCGGCGACGGCCCCCGCGCCGCCAACCGGCGGCACACGACCGGAAGTGACCGGCCGGGCGCTACGAGAGAGCGTCTGAAGCGCAGTGCGAATCCGCGACCGGGCGCAATAGCATTCGACCCTAGCCCGTTTTGATCAGCAGACTTCGCGGGTCGCTGCTCCGCTCCGACCGCGTTCAAGCCAGGCGGACGGGGATGGAGCGCACCGGCTTGCCGGTCAGCGCGAAGACTGCATTGGCCACCGCCGGGGCCGCCGGCGGCACGCCCGGTTCGCCGATGCCGCCGGGGTTTTCCCTGCTCGGCAGGATGTGCACGTCCACCTCCGGCATCTCGTCGATGCGCAGCAGGGCAAAGTCATCGAAGTTGCGCTGTACGGTATGGCCGTCCTGGATGGTGATCTCGCTCTTCAGGGCCGCGGTCAGACCGAACGCGATGGCACCCTCCATCTGGGCCCGGATCGAATCGGGATTGACCACCATGCCGCAGTCGACCGCGCAGGTGATGCGATGCACCCGCACCCGTCCGCGCTCGATGGAGACCTCCGCGACCTGCGCGACGAAGCTGCCGAAGGACTCGGCCACCGCGATGCCATGGGCATGGCCAGCAGGCAGGGGCTTGCCATAGCCGGCCTGCTCAGCGGCCAGCCTCAAGACTCCGGCATGTCGCGGGTGGCCCTGCATCAGCTCCAGTCTGGCCTGCAAGGGGTCCTTGCCCGCCAGGGCGGCCAGCTCGTCAAAGAAGCATTCGGTGATGTAGGCATTCTGTGAGCTGCCCACCGAGCGCCAGTAGCCGACCGGGATGCCCGGGTTGTACATGGCGAAGCTGACGAACAGGTTCTCGATGGCGTAGGGGATGTTCTTCGCCCCTTCGGTGTTCGAGCCGTCGCTTGCGCCTGGGACCCGGCCGCGTTGCTGCTGTCCTCGGATGGAGGCACCGGCGATACGGTGTTCCCAGGCGACGATGCTGCCGTCCGCATCCACGCCGCCACGCATCCGGTTGTAGGTGGCGGGGCGGAACTTGTCGTAGAGCAGGTCGTCTTCCCGGGTCCAGATGACCTTCACCGGTTTGCCTACAGCCTGGGAGCACTCCACCGCGTCCACCACAAAATCCGTATCGCCGCGACGACCGAAACCACCGCCCAGATAGGTGGTGTGCACCTTGACCCGCTCCCGGGGCAGGCCAGTGAGCTTCATCGCTGCATCCTGGGCGCCGGTCTGGCCCTGGGTCGGAGCATAGACATCACAGGCATCGGCGCGCACGTCCGCGGTGGCGTTCATCGGCTCCATGCAGGCATGTGCCTGGTAGGGCATGCTGTAGACCGCCTCGACCGTCTTGGCCGCTTGTTTGAGGGCTTTCTGGACGTCGCCGTCGTTGCGCTCGACAACCCCGTCGGAGTCGGCGGCCTTGGCGAACTCGGCGCTGATGGCCTTGCTGTCCAATCCCTGATTGGGGCCGGCCTCCCATTCGATCTGCAGGGCATCGCGGCCCTGCTTGGCCGCCCAGAAATGCTCCGCGATCACTGCCACCCCAGAGGAGATCTGCGTGACCGCCTTGACGCCGGAAACCGCCAGGGCTGCCGTGTCGTCGAAGGACTTCGGCTTGCCACCGATGGTGGGACAGCGCGCCACCGTGGCGGTGAGCAGACCGGGGAGCTTCACGTCCATGCCGAATACCGCCGAACCGTCCACCTTCGCCGGGGTGTCCAGGCGTGGCACGGGTTTGCCCAGCAGCACGAATTCTTCCGGTTCCTTGAGAAACACCGCCTCCGGCACCGGTAATCTTGCAGCGGCCGCCGTGAGCGCCCCGTAACTCAGCTTGTTGCCGCTGGCATCGTGGATCACCCAGCCATTGCGGGCGTGGCAATCGCTTCGTTCGACCTGCCACTGTTGCGGCCGCCGCTTGCAGGAGAAGCTCCCTGGCGGTGGCCCCGGCGGTGCGCAGAGGGGTCCAGTAAGCACGTACCGCGGTACTGCCGCCGGTCGCCTGGCGGCCAAATAGGGGGTTGAAGTAGGCCGGGTCGGCCGGGGCGAACTCGGCCCTCACCCGGGACCAGTCCGCGTCCAGTTCCTCGGCCAGGATCATGGCGATGCCGGTCATGATGCCCTGGCCCATTTCCGAGCTGGCGACCTGCAGGGTCACCTGGTCGTCACTGTCGATCCGGATCCAGGCATTGGGGGAGAAGCCGTCGCTTGTTTCCTCCGTGACCACTGCGGCCAGTCCTGGCAGGCTGAAGCCCAACAGCAGCCCGCCACCGGTGGCGGCGGACACCTTGAGGAAGTCGCGTCGCGTGAGCTTGCTGTATTCCATGTCAGCCCTCCTGTCTCTTTGCGCCGGCGAGCAGGGCGGCCCGCTTGATCGCCTTGCGGATGCGCGGGTAGGTGCCACAACGACACAACACGCCCTGCATGGCTTCGTCGATATCCGCATCCGTGGGTTGTGGATGTTGCTGCAGTAAGGCGCTGGCCGCCAGGATCTGGCCGGACTGGCAGTAACCGCACTGGGGCACTTCCTCTTCGATCCATGCCTGTTGCACCGGATGGGAACGGTCTGGCGACAACCCTTCGATAGTGGTGACCTGTTTGTTCGCCACGGTGGACAGGGGGGTGATGCAGCTGTGCACCGGCTTGCCCTCCACCAGCACCAGACAGGCGCCGCATACCGCTATGCCACAGCTGTATTTGGTGCCGGTGAGGTTCAGCCCGTCGCGCAGCGCCCATAACAAGGGGGTGGTGGGGTCCATGTCGAGTTCACGGCTTTCACCGTTAACGCTGAGTCGTACCATGTCGATCCTCCAATCTCATATTTGTGATTCTGCTGTACTCGATACCCGTCCTGCTCAGGGGTCCCCGGCGGGGCGCTGCCTTGATGTCGGGGGAGGGATCGGCAGTGCGAGCATCAGCAGGGAGAAGGCCTTGGTGTGGGACATGATAAGACCTCGAAGGGACGATTAGGCTCCGCAGCTAGCCGCCGAACTTAGGCGATTTCTGTCAAATCATGTATCAGCTAGCTTGTCTTTGCGCCCGCATTCTTTGTCGCGCCAGCAGTCACATAGCGCTGCTATGCTCCTGCCGGTACTCCTTGAAGGCGGACGTAAATCCGGCGCCATCTGGTACATGATTCTTCGGCAATCGCCTTAGGACAAACAGGGGCGGGGCCGATGCCAGGACTGCCAGGACTATTGCCCATCCACTTGTATCCAGCTTGCGCCCCGGATAGGTGGCGCGAGGCGGGGTTGAAGACTCCACGCCGCTTCGCGCATGCGCCGGCGCGGCTGAACTCAATACCCGGCGAACAGGGTCAGACGACAGCGAATCGACGCCAACAATGATGCCTATTGCTCAGAATGCCTGGGAGGCCGCTCGGCTCGGGATATCTTTCCCGACGATGCTGAGCCGCATGGGGTATGGATGCTCGGGCAGAAAACGGCGCCGATTTCCCCGCGCAGCCGGGCCCCATCCAAGGCTTCTACGATGCCTTGGGGCACCAGGCACCGATTGACCCTGCCCCTGTACCCAGGTGTGGATCAAAGCGTCTGAATCTTGGCTCTCTGCACGCAGAGCTTTTCGATGGCGGCGCGGCTCTCGGCCATGCGCTCGCGCTCTTTGTCCACCACGGCGGCCGGGGCCTTGTCCACGAAGCTTGGGTTGCCGAGCTTGGCCTGGGTTCGTGCCGCGTCGCCCTCCAGGCGGGTGATCTCCTTGTCCAGGCGCTTGAGCTCGGCCTCTTTGTCGATCAGGCCGGCCATGGGGATCAAGACCTGCATCTCACCGACCAGGGCCAGCGCCGACTCCGGGGGCTCCTGACCTGGCTCCAGCACCGTCACGGACTCGGTGCGGGCGAGGAAGTCGAGGTAGGGCCGGCTGTCGGCGAGCCAGGCGCGGTCCTGCTCCGAGGTGTTGGCGAGCAAGACCGGCAGGGGCTTCGAGGGGGGGATGTTCATCTCGCCCTTGATCCGCCGGACCCCGAGGACGAACTGCTGGATCCACTCGATTTGCGACCATGCCTTTGTATCCGCGATGGTCGGGTCGGTTACCTTCGGGTAGGGAGCGAGCATGATGGTCTCCCCGCCGACACCCGCGAGCGGCGCCACCTTCTGCCAAATCTCCTCGGTGATGAAGGGCATGATGGGGTGGGCGAGGCGCAGCAGCGTCTCCAGGGTCTGGACAAGGGTGCGGCGGGTGCCGCGCTTGGCGGCATCCGAGGCGCTTTCGCTCGTGAGCACCGGTTTAGCCAGTTCCAGGTACCAGTCGCAGAACTCGCTCCAAGAAAACTCATAGATGGCTTGGGCAGCAAGGTCGAAGCGATAAGCTTCCAACGCTGTCTCGATGCTGCTCGTCGCAAGGTGCAAGCGAACTGTGATCCAACGGTCAGCGGCAGAGAACTCCATCTCCGCGTCTGGCTCCGCCCCGCAGTCCTGGTCCTCGGTGTTCATCAGCACATAGCGGGAGGCGTTCCACAGCTTGTTGCAGAAGTTGCGGTAGCCTTCGATACGCCCGAGGTCGAATTTGATGTCCCGTCCTGTGGTGGCCAGCGCGGCGAAGGTGAAGCGGAGCGCATCGGTGCCGAAGGCAGGGATGCCGTTGGGAAAGTCCTTGCGGGTCTGCTTGGCGATCTTCTCCGCGAGGTACGGCTGCATCATCCCCTGGGTGCGCTTGGCCACCAGGTCCTCCAGCCCGATGCCGTCGATGAGATCGATGGGGTCAAGCACGTTGCCCTTGGACTTGGACATCTTGTCGCCGTTGGCATCGCGCACCAGGCCGTGGATGTAGACGTCCCGAAAGGGCACGTCGCCCATGAACTTGAGGCCCATCATGATCATCCGGGCGACCCAGAAGAAGATGATATCGAAGCCCGTGACCAAGACCGCGGAGGGGTAGAAGGCCCGCAGGCGTTGGGTGTCCTCCGGCCAGCCAAGAGTACTGAAGGGCCAGAGTGCGGAGCTGAACCAGGTGTCAAGCACATCGGGGTCTTGCTCCAGCGCGAGCTCGAGTGGCAGGCCGTGGCGGGCCCGAACCTCCGCCTCCGAGCGTCCGACATACAGGTTCCCCTCGGCGTCGTACCAGGCCGGGATGCGGTGTCCCCACCAGATCTGGCGGGAGATACACCAGTCCTGGATGTTGCGCATCCAGTCGTAGTAGGTGTTCTTCCAGTTGTCTGGAATGAATCGGATGCGGCCTTCCTCCACGGCGGCGATGGCCGGCGCGGCGAGGGGGGCAATCCGCACATACCACTGATCCGTGAGGTAGGGTTCGATGAGGGCGCCGGAGCGGTCGCCGCGAGGCTGCTGGAGGCGGTGCTCCTTGACCGAAGCCAGGAGCCCCCGGGACTCCAGATCCGCGACGATGCGTTTGCGCGCCTCGAAGCGGTCGAGCCCAATGTAAGCAGCGGGGATGAGGCAGGCCTCCTCATGAGCATTGGCGCGGATGGCGGCGTTCGGGGTAAAGATGTTGATCAGTCCGCCATGGGGCTGATCGGCGATGGCCGTCTCGTCGCGGTGGCGCAGCCAGACCTCGTGGTCGTTGAAGTCGTGGGCCGGGGTGATCTTGACGCAGCCGGTGCCGAACTCGGGGTCGGCGTGCTCGTCGGCGATGATGGGGATGCGCCGCCCGGTCAGCGGCAGCTCGCAGAGCTCCCCGATCAGGTGCCGATAGCGCCGGTCTTCCGGATTCACGGCAACGGCACAGTCGCCCAGCATGGTTTCCGGACGGGTGGTGGCGACCACCATGTGTCCAGTCCCATTGGTCAGCGGGTAGCGCATCTCCCACATGAAGCCGGACTCTTCCTCGGAGAGCACCTCCAGGTCGGAGACGGCGGTGTGCAGGACCGGGTCCCAGTTGACCAGGCGCTTGCCGCGGTAGATGAGCCCCTCCTCGTGCAGGCGGACGAAGACCTCGCGAACCGCCGCCGAGAGCCCCTCGTCCATGGTGAAGCGCTCGTGCGCCCAATCCAGGGATGAGCCGAGTCGGCGCAGCTGCCGGGTGATGGTGCCGCCGGACTCGGCCTTCCACTCCCAGACCCTTTCGATAAAGCCGTCACGGCCGAGGTCGTGGCGCGTCCTGCCTTGGGCGCCGAGCTGGCGCTCCACCACCATCTGAGTGGCGATCCCGGCGTGGTCCGTGCCCGCCTGCCAGAGCGTGTTGTCCCCCTTCATGCGCCGGTAGCGGATGAGCGCGTCCATCACGGTGTTGTTGAATCCGTGGCCCATGTGGAGGCTGCCCGTCACGTTCGGCGGCGGGATCATGATGCAGTAGGGACTGGCTCCATCGGTCGCTCCGCCATCGGTCTGGGCGGGTGCGAAGTAGCCGCGCGACTCCCAGGTTTGGTACCAGGTTTGCTCCAGGGTCTGGGGCTCGTAGTTCTTGTCCAGCATGGCGGTATCAGGCTCGTGGGGTCGGAGGGGAAAAATCGAGTCAGTATACCGGATCAATTGCGGGGAACCTGAGCTGGGGCAATGCCCATGCCTTGTATCGTGCCGCGTCCCGTGCAAAGCTGCGCGCTCGATTCAAAACGGGTTGGAAAGGGCGCCGTGAGGCGGTGGAGCCGGCCCGAGGGCGATCGTGATTCAGAGACGAAAGAGGTATTCAGAAGGTTCTATGGAAACTGCGAACAACGTTCCTAAGTATGTGTTTTCGTTCGAAGAAGGTGACGGAAAGGACAAGAAGCTCCTAGGCGGCAAGGGCGCCAACCTGTGCGAGATGACCCAGATCGGGCTCAATGTCCCGCCCGGGTTCGTTATCTCGACCGTGGCCTGCCTGGCCTATCTGGACAAGAACGCCCTGCCGGAGGGCGTCTTGGACCAGGTCCACGACCAAATGAAGGCCCTGGAGGCCAAGACCGGCAAGGGCTTCGGCAACCCCGACAACCCGCTGCTGGTTTCGGTGCGCTCCGGCTCAGCCATGTCGATGCCGGGCATGATGGACACCATCCTCAACCTCGGCCTCAACGGCGAGACCCTGCAGGGCGAGATCCGCCACACCGGTGACCCTCGCTTCGGCTACGACGCCTACCGCCGCTTCATTCAGCTCTTCGGCAAGGTGGCCCTCGGCGTGCCGGACCATCTCTTCGACCAGCAGTTCGAGCTGGTCAAGGACAAGGCGCACGTCACCACGGACGTGGGGCTCTCCGCCACCGACCTCCAGGACATCAGCGAACGCTTCCTCAAGGTTGTCGAGGAGTACACCGGTCGGCCCTTCCCCATGAACCCTTACGAGCAGCTCGAGATCGCCATCAAGGCGGTCTTCAACTCCTGGGGCGGCAAGCGCGCGGTGGACTACCGCCGCCAGTTCAAGATCACCCCGGACATGGCCAACGGGACCGCGGTCAACGTGGTGACCATGGTCTTCGGCAACCGCGGCGACGACTCCGGCACCGGCGTGGCCTTCACCCGCAACCCCGCTACCGGCGAGAACAAACTCTACGGCGAGTACCTGGTCAACGCCCAGGGCGAGGATGTGGTCGCCGGCATCCGCACCCCCAAGGCCATCGACCGCCTGGGCGACGAGATGCCGGAGATGGGCCGGCAGATCGAGGAACTGCGCCGGAGGCTCGAGACCCACTACTGCGAGATCCAGGACTTCGAGTTCACCATCGAGCGCGGGCAGCTTTACGCTTTGCAGACCCGCAACGGCAAGATGAATGCCAACGCCATGGTGCGCACCTCCGTGGAGATGGTCAGCGAGGGGCTGATCTCCAAGGAGCAGGCCCTGCTGCGCATCAAGCCCGACCTGCTGGAGCAGATGCTCTTCCCCCACCTTGACCCCAAGGTCAAGGCCGTTCCAGTGGCCACCGGCCTAGCCGCCTCCCCAGGGGCGGCGTCAGGCATCGCCGTGTTCGACGCCGACCGCGCCGAGCACATGGGGCAAGACCTTGCGCTCAACGTGATTCTGGTGCGCGAGGAGACCAAGCCAGAGGACATCCACGGCTTCTTCGCCTCCAAGGGCATCCTGACTTCCCGCGGCGGCAAGACCTCCCACGCCGCCGTGGTCGCCCGCGGCATGGGCAAGCCCTGTGTGGCCGGGGCCGAGGGGATCAGCGTGGACGTGGGTCGGCGCGTCGCCTATGTCGGTGACAGCAGCTTCCGCGAGGGCGATGTCATCACCATCGACGGCACCAGTGGTCGGGTCTATCTGGGTCAGATTCCCACCGTCGAGCCGGAGTTCTCCTTCGAACTAGGGACGCTGCTGGCCTGGGCCGACGAGGTCGCAATCCTCAAGGTCATGGCCAATGCTGACACCCCGGATGACGCCCTGCGGGCCCTGAAGTACGGCGCCGTGGGCATCGGCCTCGCGCGCACCGAGCGCATGTTCAACGACGTGGATCGCCTGCCCATCGTCATCGAGATGATCGTCGCCGAGACCCCGGAGGCCCGCGAGGAGGCCCTGGAGCGCTTGCTGCCGCTGCAGCGGGCGGACTTCCAGGGTCTGTTCGAGGTCATGGCCCCCCACCCGGTGACCATCCGCCTGCTCGACCCGCCGATCCACGAGTTCCTGCCCGCCGAGCAGACGCTGGAGCGCGAGATCGCCGACCTGCGCGACCTGGCCAACGTGACCCGGGGCATGACGGTGCTGGCTGGGGCCATGTCCCTGATCCATGCCGCAGAGACGACCCGCGCCGAGATCGACGGCCTGCGCCGGCAGATCGACCCGGCCACGGTGGAGGAGGCCATCGCCAAGAAGGAGGCGATGCTGCGCAAGGTGCGCGCCCTGTACGAGACCAACCCCATGCTGGGTCACCGCGGGGTGCGCTTAGGCATCACCTTCCCCGAGATCTACCGGATGCAGATCCGGGCCATCCTCGAGGCGGCGGCGGAGAGCGCCAAGAAAGGCATCGCCGTCTTCCCGCAGATCAAGGTCCCCCAGGTCTGTACCGCGGAAGAGTTGCGCCGGGTCAAGGTCATGGTCGACCAGATTCACGCCGAGGTCGAGGCCAAGTACGGCCGGCCCGTTGCCTTCAAGTTCGGCACCATGATCGAGGTGGTGCGGGCCTGTATGCGGGCCGAGTCCCTGGCGGAGGAGGCGGAGTTCTTCTCCTTCGGGACCAACGACCTGACACAGGCGGTGTTCTCCTTCTCCCGCGAGGACGCGGAGAACAAGTTCCTGCCGCTCTACAACCAAATCGGCATCCTGGCGGACAACCCCTTCGACGTGCTCGACGTGAAGGGGGTGGGTAAGCTCATGAAGCTCGCCGTCGATTGGGGTCGGTCGGTCAAGCCTGGGCTCCATGTGGGCATCTGCGGTGAGCACGGCGGCCACCCGGAGTCCATCGCCTTCTGCCAGGATGCCGGGCTCGACTACGTCTCCTGCTCCGCGCCTCGTGTCCCCGTGGCACGGCTCGCGGCCGCCCACGCGGCACTTAACGCCAAGGGCTGACAAGGCTTCTACAAAGGGGGCAGGGATGCCCCAGCGCGACCGGGCCCTCCGGGGCCTTTACAAGGGGTCGGGGTGTTAGCCTTGGCCCCTTTTTCGTTTCCGGTTCGATGGCTGTGGCCCCTGGGCTTAGGTCAGTCCCCGGGGCGTCGGTCGGCGAGCCCGGTTAGCGCCCATAGAGCTTCCATCTCGGCGCGCAGGGCGGCGATCTGTGCCTCCAGGTCGTCGATGCGGGCATCGCGCAGGTCTGAGCCGGTGGCGCTGGTCCGCGGGCCTGAAATGGGGGTCGGGGAAGGCGCCTCCTGGCGTGGCTCACCGCACAGCAGGTGCGCAAAGCGGTCCTCTCGCTTGCCGGGCAGGTGGGCGAGTTGGGTGACGAGGGGAGCCTCCCGCTCCCCCAAATGCCGCACCACCTCCACTACCGCCGGCAGATCTGCAAACTCGGCCATGCGCCCCGTGTTGATGCGCAGCTCTCCCAGGGTTTGGGGCCCGCGCAGCATCAGGGTGCAGAGCACCGCCTGCTCCTGGCGGTCGAGGTGAAAGCTCGATGCCATCTTGTGGTCGTAGCGCTCGGTGCGCCCGGCAAAGCTGGCGTAGACGAGGCTGCGGTCGCGCAGGGTGTTGACGACGTGCCCGACCTCTCCGACCTCCAGGGTCATCACCGGGTCACGGCTGGTCTTCTGATTGCAGGCCAGGACTAAGGCATTGAGGGTCAGAGGGTACTGGTCCGGTGTGGTGCGCTGCTTCTCCATGAGGCAAGCCAAGATCCTAGACTCCACATCAGTAAGCTGTATATTCCGTGTGTTGTCGTCACGCGTGTCTGGGCTGTTGTCTGTCATATTCTATCCGTTGCCACGTTCGTTGCTACTCTCGACCTCCCCCCAGCATAGCAATCGCCGGGCGGTGGATCGAATGAGCATGGAACCAATCGTCGCCGTGGAGGGGGCGGGCGGGGTCTTGGGACTCTCAGACAGCGCGACGATTCGCACGCGCCTCTCAGAGCCTTGTTTGCGTCCTAGGTCCCTCCCGCCGCCGCCGGCTGGCGGCCTACACGCCCTGGGTCGCGCCATCTCCCCCTCGACCCGAATATGACGGGGGAAAGGGGTGTGATCCTGCCGGATAAAGAGGCGGTGGTCCACACCCCCAGCGGTCCCTTCAAGGCCAAGCGTGGATGGCCGCGCGCGCTCGATGATGTTGGCTTGCCACCCCGGCCCATCAGGCGAGGCAACGACCCGTTGCGCATCAGGCGTGGTCATCAGGAGGTTGCCCATCACAGGGGGTTGCCCATCAGTGGTGCTTTCAGGGGTAGTCCATCGGACCGAGCGGCGGGTTGGCGCAGCCCATCAGGCGTTGTGTCCCGAGCCGTAGCCCATCAGGCTCTTCGCGTGGATCTCGTTCCCGGATCAGTAGGGCAGGATACGCCGGCCCCGGTGTGCGGTGGCGCCAGCAAGAGCGGCAATAGATGTGGCAATGCAGAAACGGCTCTGCGGAGTATTCACACAACAGACTGCTCGACTTCTGCCGCTACCAGGACGAGGACCCCGGCATGCTCTCGCGCCTGCTCAAGGTCAACCTGGAGGCCCCCATGCAGCTTACGCGGGCAGTGCTACCCGGGATGATCGAGCGGGGACATGGGCGCATCGTCAACGTGGGGTCCATGTTCGGCAGCATCGGCTATCCGCTCTTCGCCGCCTACAGCGCGAGCAAGTTCGCCCTGCGCGGCTTCTCCCAGGCCCTGCGGCGCGAGTTGGCGGGGACAGGCGTGGGGGTGACCTACGTCTCCCCACGGGCCGTCAAGACGCCGGCTGAACCCGCCGGTGGTCGACGCGATGGCCGAGCGCGGCATGATGCACATGGACGCCCCGGAGCCGGTCGCCCTGGCCATCGTTCGCGCCATCGAGCGCGACCGCAAGGAGGCCTACCTGGGCTTTCCGGAGGGGCTCTTCGCCCGCATCAATGGCATCCTGCCCGGGCTGGTCGACCGCGCCCTGGCCGCACAGCTTCCGGCGCTGATGGCCTATGCAAGTGGGGCCGATGCCGCGACCCAGGGCGGGCTGGACAAGGTCCTTGCAGGACAGCCGACTGCGGACGGCTAGATTCCTGAGTCGTCTCGGGGTGGCAAGGTTCCTTTCGTCCGGAAGGCGCGTGTCTATCTGGCAGCCGCCGCTGCCAGGTTCAAAGAATCAGCCGCGGCGGGACGGGTAGGGGGGCCTGGGCTTGGTGCTGCCTCGCTGAGGCCAGGTGGCCGTGGAAGGCGAGGGCGAGGGCATCCCCTTGCCAGGGGGCCGCGGGCGTCCGTCCGAAGCGCTGTCGTTGCAGGTCGAG
The DNA here is from genome assembly GCA_963709645.1 of uncultured Gammaproteobacteria bacterium. Taxonomy (GTDB): domain Bacteria; phylum Pseudomonadota; class Gammaproteobacteria; order Chromatiales; family Chromatiaceae; genus DYRB01. The sequence goes on along the minus strand of CAVPXP010000015.1, from coordinate 102,573 downwards.
GAAGGTGGCACTCAGGTTTGAGGCGGACCGAGACCCCGCGCCCTGTGGATTAGAGGCGTCTGGTTGCCTGATTAAGCTGCACCCGCCCGCCCGCCTGCATAACGACGCCCAGCGAGGACGCCCTGGGGATTCCGCCAGGGCTTTATCCGGGCTACAGTGCCGGCGCCTCACCTACGACCGGAATCCCTGCCTCCATGCCCGACCACAACTACTTCTCCAACCTGATCTGGCAGATCGCCGACCTGCTGCGCGGCCCCTACCGGCCGCCGCAGTACGAGCGCGTCATGCTGCCCATGACCGTGCTGCGGCGCTTCGACTGCGTGCTCGCACCCACCAAGGCCAAGGTGCTGGCGGAGTACGACGCGCTGGGGCGGCAAGCTCGAGGGCGATGCGCTGGACGCCCGCCTGAACAAGGCCGCCGGGCAGCGCTTCCACAATCACTCGCCGCTCGACTTCGAGAGGCTCAAGGGCGACCCGGACAACATCGCCCAGCACCTGGTCAGCTACATCAAGGGCTTCTCGGCCAACGTGCGCCGCATCTTCGAGTACTTCGAGTTCGAGAACGAGATCGAGAAGATGCGCGAGGCCAACATCCTCTACCTCGTCGTCTCCAAGTTCTGCGACGTGGACCTGCACCCGCGGCGGTGCCGAACGAGCAGATGGGCCTGCATCTTCGAGAACCTGATCCGCCGCTTCAACGAGCTGGCCAACGAGACCGCGGGCGATCACTTCACGCCCGCGCGAGGTCATCCGGCTGATGGTGAGCATCCTCTTCATCCACGACGACGAGCTGCTCGCCACGCCCGGCACCGTGCGCAAGCTGCTCGACCCCGCCTGCGGCACCGGCGGCATGCTGGCCGAGGCGCAGAACTACCTGCGCGAGCACCACCCGAGGCGCGGCTCTACGTCTACGGGCAGGACTACAACAAGCGCGCCTTCGCCACCGCCGCCTCCGACATGCTGATGAAGGAGGTCGACCACAACGGCGGCGGCGACAACGTCCGCTTCGGCGACAGCTTCACCGACGACCAGTTCGCCGGCGAGACCTTCGACTACTTCCTCACCAACCCGCCCTTCGGCGTGGACTGGAAGAAGCAGCAGAAGGAGATCGAGCGCGAGCACGAGAAGCTGCGGCTTCGCCGGCCGCTTCGGCGCCGGCCTGCCGCGCGTCAACGACGGCTCGCTGCTCTTCCTGCAGCACATGATGGCGCAAGTTCGAGCCGGTGCGACCCGGCGCAGCACAAGCACGGCTCGCGGCTGGCCATCGTCTTCTCGGCTCGCCGCTGTTCACCGGCGGCGCGGGCTCCGGCGAGAGCGAGATCCGCCGCTGGATCATCGAGAACGACTGGCTGGAGGCCATCATCGCCCTGCCGGAGCAGATGTTCTACAACACCGGCATCGGCACCTACGTCTGGATCGTCACCAACCGCAAGGAGCCGCGGCGCAAGGGCAAGATCCAGCTCCTCGACGCCCGCGACGTCTGGACGCCCGGCGGCAGCGAGGACAGCAAGCGCAGCCTCGGCGACAAGCGCCGGCACATGACCGGCGAGACGCAGATCGACGAGATCGTGCGGCTCTACGGCCGGTTCGAGGACGGCGACGACGCTCCAAGATCTTCGACAACGCCGACTTCGGCTACACCCGCGTCACCGTCGAGCGCCCGCTGCGCCTGCGCTACCAGATGACCATCGAGGACAAGGCGCGCTTCCTCGACGCCTGCCCGCACCTGCTCGACGACGTGCAGGCCATCGACAAGGCGCTCGGCCGCGAGCCGCAGCGCGACTGGAACGCGGTCTGGGCGAGCATCGAGGACGCTGCTGCAGAGCGCGGGTCGCGCTGGAAGGCGCCCGAGCAGAAGCTGTTCCGCACCGTCTTCACGGAGAAGGACCCGAGGCCGAGCCGGTCGCGATGGGCGGCCGAGGGCGAGGGTTTCGAGCCCGACGCCGACCTGCGCGATTTCGAGAACGTGCCGCTGAAGGAGGACATCGACGCCTACTTCGAGCGCGAGGTGCCGCCCCACGTGCCCGACGCCTGGATGGACCGCAGCAAGGACAAGGTCGGCTACGAGATCAACTTCAACCGCCACTTCTACAAGTTCACCCCGCCGCGCCCGCTGGAGGAGATCGACGCGGATCTGAAGCGGCGGAGGAGGAGATCCTGCGGCTGCTGCGGCGAGGTGACGGAGTGACACGCGCGACCCGGTACGTGGCTGGCGCGGCCGATCCGGCGCACCGGGAGATGCCGCGCACTGAACGTTCGAGGCTCGCTTTCAGACGCCGCCCTGAAGAGCGGTGGAGGCAGTTACTGCGCGATCGACGTTCAAGGATGACGGACCATACGCCGTCTACGGCGGCAACGGCTTCGCGGGTGATACCGACCGTTTTCGCACACGAAGGCGAATCACGCCTCGTGATCGGGCGACTCGGAGCCTCGCGCGGTAACATGCAACTACGCGACGGACGATTTTGGGCGTCAAGCACGCGGTCTGGTTTCGCCGCGAGAACGATGTTTCGCAGTCCACTGGTGGGAGAGCTCTCTGCTGGCCATCGATCGTCAGTCAATACTCCGCTTCTGCGGCTCAGCCCGCGACCTTCTTCGAAACCTCCGATTGAACTGCCTATCCCGCCTCTGGAAGAGCAACAGCGCCATCGCCGACTACCTCGACCGCGAAACGGCGCAGGTCGACGCCCTGATCGCGGCGAAGGAGCGGGTCCTCGACCTGCTGGCCGAGAAGCGCCGGGCGCTCATCACCCGCGCCGTCACCCGCGGCCTCGACCCCGACGCCCCGCTGCGCGACTCCGGCATCCCCTGGCTCGGTGAGATTCCGGCGCATTGGCGAACGGAACGTACGAGATGGCTGTTCCAAGAACGCGACGAACGCTCCGAGACGGGCGAAGAGGAGCTGCTCACCGTCTCGCATCTCACCGGTGTCACGCCTCGGTCCGAGAAGGACGTCAACATGTTCGAGGCGGAGACGACGGAGGGCTACAAGATCTGCCTTCCGGTGACCTCGTCATCAACACGCTCTGGGCGTGGATGGGCGCGATGGGCGTAGCCGCCCGTCAACGGCATCGTCAGTCCGGCTTACAACGTCTACGAGCCAGGTCCCGATATCGAACCCGAGTACGTCGACGCCTTGGTGCGCCTGCCGATCTTCGCGCAGGAAGTCACCCGCTACTCGAAGGGCGTCTGGTCGTCCCGGCTACGCCTCTATCCCGAGGGCTTCTTCGAGGTCTGCCTTCCCTTTCCACCTCGTCGAGCAACAAGCCATCGTCGCGTTCACCCGATTGAAACCGCCAAGCTCGACGCGGTACGTGCCGCAACGGAACGCACCATCGCGCTCCTCAAAGAGCGCCGCTCCGCGCTCATCGCCGCCGCGGTCACCGGGCAAATCGATTTGGGAGAGGCCGTACCATGACCCGCGTGGCCGTCAAGCCGTCCCTCCTGCACTGGGCCGTGGAGCGGGCGGGTCTCGACCCTCTGGCGCTCGCCCGGCGCTTTCCGAAGCTGCCGGACTGGGAGCGCGGCACCCTCAATCCCACGCTCAAGCAGCTGGAGGGCTTCGCCCAGGCCACGCACACGCCGATCGGCTACCTCTTCCTGCCGGAGCCTCCGGCGAGAGCGCCTGCCGATCCCGGATTTCCGCACGCTGGCGAATCGGCGCCGTCGCGACGCCCGAGCCCGGACCTGCTCGACACGCTGTACCTCTGCCAGCAGCGGCAGGACTGGTACCGCGACTTCGCCCGCGTCGATGGCGGCAGGCGCCGCTTGCCGTTCGTCGGCTCTGCGCGCGCTGCGGCGACGACCCGGTCGAGGTGGCGCGCGCGCATGCGCGCGGCGCTCGGCTTCGACCTCGACGAGCGCCGCCGGACTTGCCGACCTGGACCGACGCGCTGCGCCGCTTCATCGAGCAGGCCGACGCGCTGGGCGTGCTGGTGATGGTGAGCGGCGTCGTCGGCAGCAACAACCGGCGCAAGCTCGACCCGGAGGAGTTCCGCGGGCTTCGCGCTGGCCGACGAGCTGGCGCCGCTGGTCTTCATCAACGGCGCGGACACCAAGGCGGCGCAGATGTTCACGCTGGCCCACGAGCTGGCGCACCTCTGGCTGGGGCAGCCGCGCGCTGCTCCGACGTGGAGCCGCCGTGCCGTCCGCCGAGCAGATCGAGCGCTGGTGCAACCAGGTCGCCGCCGAGCTGCTGGTGCCGCTGCGAGGCAGTCTGCGCGACGCTCCATCGACCGCGAGCGCGGAGCCGCAGCGACGAGCTGCAGCGCCTGGCGCGGCGCTTCAAGGTCAGCACGCTGGTCATCCTGCGCCGCCTCCACGATGCGGGCGCTCATGACGCAGCGAGGCCTACTGGAGCAGCCTACCGGCGCGGAGCTGGAGCGGCTGCGGGCTCGTCCGAACGGGAGGCGGCGGCGACTTCTACCTGACGCTTGGCGCGCGGACCGGCAAGCGCTTTGCCCGGGCGCTCGTCGTCAGCACGCTCGAGGGCCAGACCCTCGTTCACGGAGGCCTTCCGGATGCTCGGCTTCAAGAAGATGGCGACGTTCGACGAGCTGGGGCGCAGCCTGGGAGTCATGCTGTGATGGCCTACCTGCTCGACGCCAACGTCTTCATCCGGCCAAGAACCTCCACTACGGGCTCGACTTCTGCCCGGCGTTCTGGGACTGGCTGATCGCGCGCAATGCGGCCGGCACGGTGTTCAGCATCGAGAAGGTCGGCGACGAGCTCGAGGCCGGGCGCGGACGAGCTCGTCGAGCTGGGCCGAGGCGCAGCGGGCAGCGGGCTTCTTCCTGCAGCCCGACTGCGGCGTTGGTGCCCGCGCTCGGCGCCGGTCAGCGCCTGGGCCACGAGCCAGCACTACGAGCCGGCGGCCGTGAGCACCTTCCTGCAGGTGGCCGACTACTACCTGGTGGCGCACGCGCTGGCCCATGAGCACACCGTCGTGACCCACGAGGTCGCCGTCCACGTCACCAAGAGAGATCAAGATCCCGAACGCCTGCATCGGGCTCGGCGTCAAGTGCATGACGCCGTTCGAGATGCTGCGGCGCGAGCGCGCGCGCTTCGTCCTGGGGCCGCAGCGCATGAACCGACACCAACGAAGTCGCCTTCGAGACCGTCATCGAGGCGCACCTGCTGGCCAGCACGGCTACGTGCCGATTGCGCCGCGACGGCTTCGACCGCGAGCGCGCGATCTTTCCCGAGACGGTGCTCGCCTTCATCCGCGAGACCCAGCCGAAGGAGTGGGCCAAGCTGGAGGCGCTGCACGGCGAGCAAGACCGGCGAGCAGGTGCTCGGCGACCTGTGCAAGTGGATGGACGCGAACGGCGTCGCTGGCGACGCTGCGCCACGGCTTCAAGTGCTACGGGCGCACCCTGCGCGTCGCCTTCTTCAAGGCGGCGCACGAGCTGAACCCGGAGCTGGAGGCGCGCTACGCGGCCAACCGCCTGGGGCTGACCCGCCAGCTCCACTACTCGCCGCGCTCCGAGAAGTCGCTCGACGTGACGCTGAGCCTGAACGGCATCCCCGTGGCCACGGTCGAGCTGAAGAACCCGCTGACCGGCCAGACCGTGGAGGACGCGCGCCGGCAGTACCAGCAGGACCGCGACCCGCGCGAGCCGATCTTCGAGTTCAAGCGGCGCACCCTGGTCCACTTCGCGGTCGATACCGAGGCGGTGCTGATGACCACGCGCCTGGCGGGCAGCGCGACGCACTTCCTGCCCTTCAACAAGGGCTGCGACGGCGGCGCGGGCAACCCGCCCGACCCGGCCGGGCGACCTACCGCACCGCCTACCTGTGGGAAGAGGTGCTGCAGCGGGACAGCCTGCTCGACCTCCTCGCCCGCTTCATCCACCTGCAGGTCGAGGAGAAGCGCGACGACCAGGGCCGCAAGGTCAAGGCCGAGACGATGATCTTCCCGCGCTACCACCAGCTGGAGGCGGTGCGCAGGCTGGTGGACGCCGCGCGCGCGCGAGGGCGTGGGCCACAACTACCTGGTCGAGCACTCGGCCGGCAGCGGCAAGAGCAACACCATCGGCTGGCTGGCCCATCGGCTGGCGTCCCTGCACGACGCGGCACAACCAGCGGGTCTTCGACAGCGTGATCGTGGTCACCGACCGGGTGGTGCTCGACCAGCAGCTGCAGGACACCATCTACCAGTTCGAGCACAAGCGCGGCGTGGTGCAGAAGATCGACGAGAGCTCGCGGCAGCTCGCCGAGGCGCTGGAGAACGCGGTGCCGATCATCATCACCACGCTGCAGAAGTTCCCGTTCGTCTCGCGCCAGTTGCTCAAGCTGGCCGAGGAGCGCGGCGACGAGCGGCACGGGCATGCTGCCGACCCGGCGCTGCGCCGTCATCATCGACGAGGCCCACAGCTCCCAGGGCGGCGAGACCGCGACCGACCTGAAGGAGGTGCTCGGCGGCGAGGAGCTGCGGGAGGAGGCGCAGACAGCGCGCGGCCGAGGAAGGCCGCGACGGACATGGAGGAGCTGTTCCGCAGCATGGCCAAGCGCGGCCGGCAGCCGAACCTGAGCTTCTTTGCCTTCACCGCCACGCCCAAGCACAAGACGCTGGACGTGTTCGGCCGCGATGGCGAGCCGGCTGCACCGCTACACCATGCGCCAGGCCATCGAGGAGGGGTTCATCCTCGACGTGCTGAAGCACTACACGACCTACGAGACCTACTACAGGCTGCTCAAGGCCTGCGAGGACGACCCGAACGTCGAGCGCAAGAAGGCGGCGCGGGCGCTGGCGCGCTTCATGAGGCTGCACCCGCACAACATCGCCCAGAAGACCGAGGTGATGGTCGAGCACTTCCAGGCGGTCACCCGGCACAAGATCGGCGGCCGGGCCAAGGCGATGGTGGTCACCGGCTCGCGCCTGGAGGCCGTGCGCTACAAGCAGAGCTTCGACCGCTACATCCAGGAGAAGGGCTACGCGATCAAGACGCTGGTGGCCTTCTCCGGCACGGTGGTGGACGACAAGCTCGCCGAGCGTGACCTACACCGAGGAGCGGATGAACGACGGCATCCGGAGAAGGAGCTGCCGGAGAGGTTCGCGACCCAGGAGTACCAGGTCCTGCTCGTGGCCGAGAAGTACCAGACCGGCTTCGACCAGCCGCTGCTGCACACGATGTACGTCGACAAGCGGCTCGCGGGCATCCAGGCCGTGCAGACCCTGTCGCGGCTGAACCGCATCCACCCGCTCAAGGAGGACACCTTCGTCCTCGACTTCGTCAACGACCGCGAGGAGATCCGCGAGGCCTTCAAGACCTACTACGAGGGCGCGGAGATGGGCGAGGAGGTCGATCCCGCCCGCATGTACGAGATCAAGGGCGAGCTGGACGCGTCGGGCATCTACCTCGACGAGGAGGTCGAGCGCTTCTGCGCCGTCTACTTCAAGCCCAAGCAGCGCCAGAGCGCGCTGGATCACCAGGCGATGAACGCGGCGCTCGATCCGGCCGTCTCGCGTTTCACCGCGCGCGCGAAGCGACGACGAGGACGAGGCGGAGCTCTGGCGCGGCAAGGCTGCAGGCGTTTCGCAATCTCTACGGCTTCCTGAGCCAGGTGATTCCCTACCAGGACTCGGACCTGGAGCGGCTCTACGTGTTTCTGCGGCATCTGGCGGCGAAGCTGCCCGCGACGCGGAGCGGCCCGGCTTACCAGTTCGACGACGAGGTGCGGCTGGAGTACTACCGGCTGCAGAAGATCAGCGAGGGCTCGATCTCGCTGCAGCGAGGGGACGGCGCGCCCGCTCGATGGCCCGACCGAGGTGGGCAGCGGCGTGGTGCGGGCAGAGCCGGTGCCGCTGTCGCAGCTCATCGACGTCGTCAACGAGCGGTTCGGCACCGACTTCAACCAGGCCGACCAGCTCTTCTTCGACCAGATCGTCGAGGCGGCCATGGCCGACGACGGTCTGCGACAGGCCGCCGCGGTCAATCCCGGAGGACAAGTTCGAGCTGGTGTTCAGCAACCTGCTGGAGACGCCTGTTCGTCGAGCGCATGGACCAGAACGAGGAGATCTTCGTCCGCTTCATGAACGACGCGGCCTTCCAGAAGGTCGTGTCGAGCTGGCTGGCGTCAGGAGACCTACCAGCGGGTGCGGGACCTCCCCGACCTGGAAGGACACCCGATTGAACCCGCCCCATAGGTCGCCGAGGGTGTCCCATGTCGGGATGCAGCTAGGGCCATAGCTTGGCCTTTCGGCCCTCCGGGGCGTCGTTCGTCGGACTGATGTCTGGTCTACAGTGGACGCCCGAGGCCGTTACGCCTACCCGAATCCTCGATACGATCCACTTGTTCCAGCTCGAATTCGCGAGACCCTGCCATGGCAAAGACGCCACCCAAGACAAAATCCCACAAGGTCCCATCACCCGAGCCGGCGCAGCTCAAAGCCGTGGAACGGCTGATCGAGGGCAGGGACTATCCCAAGGCCATCGAAAGGGCGCGATCTCTGGTCGAGCGTTTCCCGGATTACGGGGGTGCCCGGCGACTGTTGGTCGATGCGCTCGCGTTGGGTCAGGGTCACTCGGCGGCGGCGCTGGCCGCTTACCAGTGGGCGGAGCGGCGGCCCAACAGCCTGCCGGCCCAGGAGGCCCTCCTGCGCCTTGTGGTCGAGGGGGGGCATCTGTTCCTCGCGGACCGCGTCGCGGCCCGGGTCCGGGACCTGGGCGCGGTAACACCCGCGTTTCCCCTGAGTGCCGCGAATCGGGACGAGCTGCTACGCCAACCCGACGGGTCGCGGGCGAGCCAGGCCGACATGGAGCGATTCGATGTCGGCAAGCTGCACCTCGATGGCCAGGACTTTTTCGGGAGCCATTCGTGAGCTGGAGGGCATCGCCGTCACGCCGGCGCGGAACAACAGGGCGCTGTGCCTCTTTCACCTTGGCCGCGTCGATGAGGCGTTGGATGGCTTTATGGATGCCTGGCAGGCGGACCCGGACAACCTCTTTGCCCTGGGCTGGGCCCTGCGGCTGCGCCTTTGGCGGGGCGACGAGGACGGCGCAAGGGGACTCGCGGTTCCCCTGGGTCAGGCTCAGGCGCGGCGGGTCGAGGACGCACATGCCCAGCTCCTGGCCCTGCTCCTGATCCAGGAAAACCAGGCGGCCTGGGACGCCTTCGAGCAATCCTGTGAGGCCGACTGGGCTCAGGGCGGGCCGGGCATGCTCCGCGCCCTGAGGTTGCACCTCGGGGCCTGCGCAGACAGCCGGCTCGGGCGTGGCGACCGGGCGAGGGCCTTGTGGCGGCAGGCGCTGGATCTGTATCCGGGTCTCGGAGCAGCGCAGGTGAGTCTGTCTGCCCTGGACCATGAGGGTGCGCCCTCAAGCTATCCGGAATTGCTCGATCAAGGCCAGGTTTTCCCCATGGGCTGGATCCAAGCCCTGCGCAAGGCCGGAGAGGATGATTTCGATGACCGCTTCGAGGCGTTGACCGCATCCAACGCCTATCTGGAGGCGGCGTACCTCGGGGGCGATTCAGTGGTGCGAAAACTCGCCTCGATGCTGCTCACCCGTCGGCTGACGTCGGAGCCCGAGGTCCGGCAGGGGCAACGGGGGGTGGAGGCCATCCTCCGAGACCTCGCCAAAGTGCCCATCGGGACCTCGCAGGAGCGGCTTGGCTTCCTCACTGCCCTGCGCAAACAGGGCTTGATTGCGCCTGACGAGGCCGTCCAGTTTTGGAATGGGACTGAGCTGCGCGAGGTCGCGGTGGTCGATACCGAAATCTATCGGGCATCCGAGCCGAGCGACCTCCCCGACGACCTCCAAGATCTGTTCGAGGAGACCCTCCTTTGGCACCGGGCGGGACGCATCGGCGAGGCCGAGGTTGGTCTGAACGCCATACTGGCGCGCGTCCCCGATCACCAGGCCGCGATGGGCAATCTGGCGGGGATTCGGGTTGCCCAGGGCCGGGGTGAGGAGGCCCGACAGATCCTACGCCGGGTCATCGAGGTACACCCCGATTACCTGTTCGCGCGATGCAATCTGGCTGGCCTGCTGATCGAAGACGGCGAACTTGACGAGGCGCAAGGCCTGCTCGCCGGCCTTGCCCAAAGGCCCAGGTTGCACATCCAGGAGGTCTACAGTCTCTACGGTGTTATGGCGATGCTCAATCGTGCACGGGGTCAGGACAAGGCGGCCGATGCCCTCATCGCCAACCTGGAGCAGATCACGGAGGACGAGGACGACGAGCGCCTGCTGGCCCAGGCCAAGGCGCGGGTAGAGCGGGCAACAGCGGGGGGACGCTTCACAGGAATCTTGCGGGCGATGGTTAACGCACCGCCCCGGCCTTATAGGCCGAAGCGACGGTAGGGCGCTTGGGGTCGGTTCACGCATCGGCCCGGGCCGTGGCGCCGCTTGTTCGGCCAGGATTGCGCGGCGTCGTCAGGCGCTCGATCACCCGGTGCCGCGCAGGCCGGCGAGGATGGTTACAGCGTGGCGCAGCGGCAGGGAATAGTGCCCCTCGCCGGGCAGGTAGTGAGCCTCGGCAACGGGGAAGGTGGCGTTCGTACCAGCGGCCGTGGGCGACGGGGACTGTGCCGTCGGCCTCTCCGTGCCAGAGCTGGAGCGGTAGCTGCGATGGACTCCATGGGAATGCCCCAGGGCTTGGTGTAGAGCAGGAGATCGCGACGGGCCCCACGGGCCCCGGCGCGCATGGCGTCGACAATGGTGGCGCTGAGGATGGCGCGGGTCTCGGCGTCGGCCAGCTCAGCACGATCTGCGGCGGGCGCGCTGAGGGTACGCAGGTGGTCGACGGTCCGCGGCCAGCGGGCCAGGAAGCCGGTGGTCAGTCCGCCGAAGGCGACCTGAGCCAGCCCCGGGGCCCGCTGTGCGAGGGTGAGGTTGAGCCGGGCCGGCCAGGCCATTTCCGCCATCAGGTCGTCCCGATAGATGGGGCCCAGGGGGCAGACCAAGCCGCAGGCACTGATCCGCTCTGGGATGCGCCAGGCACAGGCCAGGGCATAGGGCCCGCCGCCGGAGACGCCGAGCAGGCCGAAGCGGGCGAGCCCCAGGTGGTCGGCCAGGGCCGCGACCTCTTCGGGCCAGTCCGGAATGGTGCGCCCGGGCTGGTCGTCGGAGTTCCCGTAGCCTGGGCGGTCCGGCGCGACGATTCGAATGCCCTGGGCACGGGCCGCCGGTTCAATGAGCTCGGCCTCGCGGCACGAGCTGGGGAAGCCGTGGCAATAGATCAGGGGCTCCCCGCGGGGGTCGCCGAGCTCGCACCAGGCGAGGCGACGCCCCCCCGGGCGCTGGATGGACTCGGATCTTGCGTCGGGCATCGGGGTGTGGCGGGTCCCCCGCCGCCCTCAATCGGCCGGCGCTTGACTGCAGGCGCGGTGCTGCGGGTCCAACTCGACGATCTCCATGCGGTGGTTGCCGCAAGGGTTCTGGGCAGACGGTCCCTGGGCGAGGAGGGCCAGGCCCTCGGTGATGCCCTGTTCTGCGAGCCAGCGGCGCACGCACTCCCCCCAGTCGGCCCTGTCCTCGTCTACCTTCATGGCGTGGACGCCGTAGGAGAACTGCAGGGCCTGGCAGGTCGACTCGCTGGGGCTCATGGCCACGACCCAGACGGGCAGGCGGAAGCGCCCAACGTTGCGCGCCGTGGCGCCGCTGCGGGTGGGTACCATGACGGCCCAGGGCTGGATGCGCCGTACCGTGTGGTCGATGCTCTCGGCGATCAGATCCACGGCCCGCGGGGCCCTGTCATCGGTTTCGCCGATGACCTGGCTGGTCGGACGTTTGGGGCGGGATGGTTCCACGGCGGCGGCGATGCCGGCGAGCATGGCGATGGATTCGACCGGGTAGGCGCCCATGGCCGACTCGGCGGAGAGCATGACGCAGTCGGTTCCGTCGAGGATGGCGTTCGCCACGTCGGTGGCCTCGGCCCGGGTCGGGCGGCGCACCTTGACCATGGATTCCAACATCTGTGTCGCTGTGATCACCGGCTTCCCAGCGCGGTTGGCCTGGGCAACGATGCGCTTTTGCGTCACCGCGATCTCTTCGATCGGGATCTCCACCCCCAGGTCCCCCCGGGCGACCATGATGCCGTCGCTGGCGGCCAGAATGGCGTCGAGCTGGTCCAGGGCGTCGCGCCGCTCGATTTTGGCGATGATGAAGGGATCGTAGTCGAGCGCTCGGGCTGCGGCGCGTACGGCCTCGATATCGGACGCGGAGGCGACGAAGGACTGGCTGACCGCGTCTATGCCGTGCGTGGCGGCAAAGCCCAGCCACTCGCGGTCCTGGTCGGTGAAGGCGCTGATACCGAGATCGATCCCAGGCAGATTGAGCCCCTTGCGCGAGCGTAGCTCACCGCCCACCCGCACGCTGCAGATCACGTCGTCGGCCTGAATCTCCTGGACCTTGAGGAGGATGAATCCGTCGTTGATGAACAGCCGATCCCCGGGGCGAACCGCGGCGGGCAGCCCGGGAAAGCTGACGCTGACCAGTTCGCCGCTGCCGGCGACATCCCGCGTCGTTAGGGTGATGGTGTTGTCGCGCAGCAGCTCGATGGGTTCTTCGGTGAGATCGCCGATGCGCATCTTTGGGCCGGGCAGGTCCCCCATGATGGCGACGCGGTGGCCGGTATCAGCGGCTACGGCGCGGATGGTCCGGATCAGCTCGGCGTGGTAGGCCTCGGAGCCATGGGAGAAGTTGAGCCGTGCGACATTGAGGCCGGCGCGGATCATGGCCGCCAGGGTGGCTGGGTGCTCGGAGGCCGGACCTATGGTTGCAACGATGCGGGTCTTGTGATCGGGGAAGTTCATTAGCCTTTACTCTGGGGCTGGACGATGGGTGTTTCCGGTGACGAAGCGCAGCACGTCGTCGAGTCGGTAGAGACGCCCACCGGCGGCCCATTGGCCGTCGGGGACTTCGTGAAAAACGATCCAGACCCGGGCGGCATTGAGCAGGTTCATGTGGCCGCCCTCGGCGCGGATGACGGCAGAGGTCATGTGCTCGGCGATCTCCTGGCGGTGCGCCTCGGACATCGCACCGGCCATGATGCGGACCTCGATGCGGTAGTGGGGTAAACCGATCTGGGCCTGACTGCGGCCCCCAATGAGGATGTCCTCCGGGGCCAGGGTGTGGATATAGACCCAGTTCATGCCCTCGGCGCGCGGGTTGTCCCGGGCCATGTCGCAGTGCAACAGTGCCTGGGACAGGTCCTGGACCAGGCCATCCAGGGCTGCGCGGGGCAGTGCGTCCCTTGGGAGGATGAGGTCGATCAGCGGCATGAATAGTGAACGTCGGCTCAGCCTCGATCGAGTCGGTGCAGGGTTCGCCAGGCAAGGATGGCCGAGGCGTCAACTGCGCCGTCCCGGGCGTACAGCGCATCGAGCCGAGCACGCTGCTCGGGCGGCGCTGCGGCGTAGAGGCGGCGGACCGTGAGGGGCGCTACGGCCTCGCCCGCGTCTTGGTGCGTGCCTCCATCGGTGACTTCGGCCACGTAGATGGTGCGATCGCCGCTGTCCATGCGTGACTCGCAGCGGCAGTCCAGCCAAGCCAGGGCATCGGCGATCAGCGGCTGACCGCCAGGGGTGTCGGCGGCGGTCAAACCGGCAAACTTGTCCACCTGGTGTCCGGTGGCCAGCCCGAAGCGCCATACCAGGTCGAGTTGATGGGGATGGAGCAGATGCAGCGCGAAGCCCCCAGCCCCCTGGATGAGGCCCCAGGTGTGATGTTGTTTGGCCACGCCGAGGACCACGCGGGGCAGGGTCGCGACGATAGATGCGCGCACCGCGAACGTGGCGATAAGGCCACCGCGGCGTCCGGCGTCCCCGGCCGTCACCAGCCACAGGGGTGGGTCATAGAGGTCGAAGACCTGGCCGATGGCGCTGGCCCTAGTGGCGTCGAGGGGGCTGAGAGGGGGCACCGGCGTAGTCCTTAGTCTGTCCGTGGCTGGGGCGAGGGGACAGGATGTCACGAGAAGATGACGGAGGAAACCCTGTGGCGATGCCTTCGCGAGGAGCTCCGGCGGAGCCGCAGGGAGGGCAGAAAGGGCTGGAAATCCGGTGGTCGGAAGGGGGCCGCGGCGGCGCTGGGCCGCCGGACCTCCCACAGCCGCTCAGGGGAATCCCAAACATCGGCCGCCGCGCGCTTGCGCCTCTGGATCGACGCTAGTCCGCCGGTGCCGGCTCCTGGTCGCCTTCCGGCGCTATCTCATCGCCGCGATGGCGGGGCCGCGCGGCACCCTCGGTAGGAGCGTCGGCTTCGTCGTTAAGGTCCTGCATGGACTCACTCATGCAGTCATCCATGTAGTCGTCCATGTCCTTGGCCGTGACACGATCTTCGACTGCCTCTTGGCGGCATGCGTCCTCGACCGCTTGGGTGTCGGCCGCATGCGAGACCGAAGCCATGAGCAGGCACCAGGTGAGCGCAGCCAGGCGGGTGCAAAGGGAGATCGTCATAACAGGTATCCTCAGGGTCGGGTTTGGGGTGGTGATGGGGGTGGGTGGAGCGCGACGGGAGGCCCGCTTGGCGGGCTAGGCGACGGCGCGTATATACCTGTGGACGCGACCACGCGCCAGCAAATTCTTGTTATCGTCGCACCCATGGAGGCCGGGGGCCTGAGGTGGGACCGGCAGGGCGGGTCGGGGTGGCGATGGAGGAGAGACATGAGTCGATCGCATGACCGGCGCAGGGCGCCGGTGGAGGATGGACCGGGGGCTTGCGAGCCGATCCTCGGTTGGCGGGAGTGGGTGACTCTGCCCGACCTGGGACTGCCGCTGATCAAGGCCAAGGTGGATACGGGGGCGCGCACCTCGACCCTCCATGCCTTCTACGTCGATGCGTACGCCTGTGGTGGCGAGGACTTTGTGCGCTTTGGCGTCCATCCCTTGCGGGGCCGCTCTGACATCGAGGTCCACTGCCATGCGCAGATCCTTGACCGGCGCGTGGTGAGCGACTCCGGCGGACATCGGGAACAGCGCTACGTGATCCGAACGCCGATCGAGATCGGCGGACGTACCTGGGTAGCCGAAGTTACCTTGACTAACCGCGAGAACATGCTCTTCCGCATGCTCCTGGGGCGCACTGCGATCGCGGGGAACGGGATCGTGGATCCGCGACGGTCTTTCGTCACCGGGCGTCGGCGAAGCCCTGCCGCCGCCTACCAGGATCTCGGGTCGGATGCCGCTGGTTAGCAGCTCTGGCCAGGGTCCTGAGGCGCGGTCTCGGCCGGGACCTCCCAGTCAAAGCGGGGGAGTCCTTCGAATGCCTGACAGATCCCCTGGTTCCACGCCCGCGACATCGCCTTCAGCTCCTCCGAGTCGGCATCCAGCTTGAGGTGGTAGCTCAGGGCTAGGGTGTCCTTAGGATAGATCGCCACCTCGAAGGGCGGGCCGACCGTGGCATTGGAGCGGGAGGTAGCGTCCAGAGAGACCAGGCATAGCCGGGCTCCGTCGGTCAGGGAGAGCTCCGGCCTGGCGATGCGGTCGACCGCGGGCTTGCCGTACTTGTTTTCTCCGATCTGCAGGTAGGGCGTTTCCGGCCCGGCGGCGAAGTAGTTGCCCTGGGGGTAGATCAGCATGAGCCCGTGGGGCTGGCCGGCGATCTGACCGCCGAGGATGAAGGTGGTCTCGGCGCTCATGCCCGCTTGGTGCAGGGCCGGTCCGTGCTCCCGCTGTACCGCCAGGCTGATGCGCCCGACGTACTCAGCGGCCTCGAAGAGATACTTTGGCTTGAGCAGGTTGCCTTGATCGGAGGGCTGGTCGAGGTCGCGGCGGATGCGGTTGAGGACCTCCTGGGTGGTGCCAAGGTTGCCCGCGGAGAGCAGGACGAAGATCCGGTCCGGGGCGGGGGTAAAGACATGCAGTTTGCTGAAGGTGGTGACATAGTCCACGCCCGCATTGGTGCGCGAGTCGGCAGCCAGCACCAGGCCCTCGTTGAGGACCAGTCCGACGCAATAGGTCATGGGGTTCGCCCTCCGGCGACTGTGATCCAACAAGCGATTGTATACCGGTCAGGGCGGGTCACGGGGCGCGCGGGTCGGTCTGGGATCGATGAGCGGGCCTGACCTAAACGCTTGCAGTCAGGCCGGGGCGCCTGGTGCAAAGCCCGGCGGCTACGGCTACCATGGGGCCTGTCTTGCGCTGCGATGACCGCCGCCGCCCCATCAAGACCTGGAGGATACGCCATGCCCATCGATTGGAACCTGTACCCCTGTGACGGCCTGCACGATGAGCTGGTTGGGGACTCGGGATCTGCACGCCCCTTCGCGGCTGGGCTGGCCGCTGATCTGGCCCGCATGGGAGGCGATGAGCTGGTCGCTCGCCAGGAGGCCGCGGGCGTGTCGATCAAGGAGATGGGGATCACCTTCACCGTCTACTCGGAGGAGGGCGGGGCCATCGATCGCGCCTGGCCCTTCGATATCATCCCCCGCATCATCCCGGAGTCGGAGTGGCGGCAGGTGGAGGCCGGTCTGAAGCAGCGGGTACAGGCGCTCAACCTGTTCATCGACGACCTCTACCATGACCAGAAGGTGGTCAAGGATGGAGTCTTCCCGGCCGATGTCCTTGATAAATCGGTCAACTTTCGCCCGCAGTGCGTCGGCGTAAACCCGCCGTTGGGTGTCTGGGCCCACATTTGCGGCTCTGATCTGGTGCGCGATGCCGATGGGACCCTGTACGTCCTGGAGGACAACCTGCGGGTCCCCTCTGGCGTCTCCTACATGCTGGAAAACCGTCTGGTCACCAAGCGGGTCTTCCCCGAGCTTTTTCAAGACTACCGGCCGCTCCCCGTCGACGACTACCCCTCCGAGCTCTTCGACACCCTGGCCGCGCTCTCGCCGCGCCCGGGCGATTACCCGGAGGTCGTGGTCCTGACCCCGGGCATCTACAACTCCGCCTATTTTGAGCACGCCTACCTCGCCCAGCAGATGGGCTGCGAGCTGGTGGAAGGCCGCGACCTCTTCGTGGGGGACGACGAGTGCGTCTACATGCGCACCGTCGATGGTCCCTCGCGGGTGGACGTGATCTACCGCCGCATCGACGACCTCTACCTGGACCCAGAGGCGTTCCTCCCGGAGTCGACGCTGGGAGTCCCCGGCCTGCTGCGGGCTTGGAAGTCAGGCAATGTGGCCCTGGCCAACGCCCCGGGGGCGGGAGTGGCGGACGACAAGGTGGTGTATGCCTTCATCCCTGACATCATCCGCTACTACCTGGGCCAGGACCCGATCATTCCCAACGTTCCGACCTACCGCTGCATGGAGGCTGAGGCCCTGGCCTATGTGCTGGACAACCTGGCGGACCTGGTCGTGAAGCCGGCCAACGAGTCCGGCGGTTATGGCATGTTGGTGGGACCGGCCTCGACCAAGGCCGAACGCGAGACCTTCGCGGCCCTGATCAAGGCAGACCCTCGCAACTACATCGCTCAGCCGACCCTGCGTCTGTCCACAGTGCCGACCCTGGTGGGGCGCAAGGTCGAGCCGCGCCACGTGGACCTGCGTCCTTTTATCCTTTCTGCCGACCGCCAGCGCGTCACGACCGGTGGACTGACCCGCGTGGCCCTGCGCAAGGGCTCGTTGGTGGTCAATTCGTCTCAGGGCGGCGGTAGCAAGGACACCTGGATCGTGCCCGACGAAGGGGAGGGTGGTTGACCCCGGAATCTTGTCGGCTGACCACGACGGTAGCAAGCATCTGGCTTTGGGAGGTAGGTATCCATGCTCTCGCGTGTAGCGGAAACGATGTACTGGCTGGGCCGCCAAGTGGAGCGGGCGGAAAATGCCGCGCGGGTCGTGGCGGTGAATGCAAACCTGCTGCTCGACCTGCCCAAGGGCATAGCCCCGGGGTGGCGCCCCCTGGTGGACATCAGCGGGGACAATGCCCTGTTCGAGGAGCACTACAAGGACTACGACGAGCGCCACGTGGTGCGCTTTCTGCTTGGAGATGAACGCAATGCCGGTGCCGTCCTGTCCGCTCTGGCCGCCGCCCGGGAGAATTGCCGCACCATCCGGGATATCGTCCCGCGGGAAGGGTGGGAGCAGATCAACGAGCTCTATCTCTATGCCCGTGACGGACTGGGCAGCGGCCTGACCAAGGGCGGGCGGCACGCCTATCTCAGCCACGTGATCCTCGGCTGCCAGACGATCTCTGGGCTGCTCTCGGGGACCATGTTGCATGATCAGGGCTATGACTTCCTCCGGCTCGGTCGGCATCTGGAGCGGGCGGACATGACCACTCGGATCGTGGATGTGCGCTCTGCGGGCCTGCTGCCGGCGGGGACCACGGAGCTGCGTCCCTATCTCACCATCCAATGGGTCAGCGTGCTCAAGTCCATGACGGGCTATCAGATGTACCGGCGCAGCGAGCAGGTGCGGGTGCAGCGTGGCCCAGTGCTGCACTTCCTGTTCAAGGACCCGGCCTTCCCGCGGGCGGTCGCGCACTGCTGTGAGCGCATGCGTGCCAGCCTGGAAGGGCTGCCGCGCAACGAGGCCGCCCTGCGCGTCGCCGGGCGGCTGTCGCGGAAGCTGGCCGGGACCGAGGTGCAGCGCCTCACTCAGGCAGAATTGCACCAGTACGTCGACGACCTGCAGCAGGATATCGGGGATCTTCACACCGAGGTTGCACACACCTGGTTTCCGCCGTTGGGTGAGGCGGCCTGATCCTGGTCCCTACGGCGGACGCCTCGCGAAATCATCTATGCTTGGTCCGGTCGAGGCGCGGACGGCTCACCTGAGGGGCACCCGGCCGGTCTCCAACCCTTTCGATAATCAGTGAAAAGGCCGCAAGCGTGCAACCAAGAGAGATCGTCGACGCTTACCTGGACGCCGTTGCGGCCCACGACTACGAGGGTGCGCGGCGCTACCTGGCAGACACTGGATTCAGTTACGAGAGTCCGGTCGCCCGTTTCGATTCGGCGGACGCCTTCATGGACTACAGCGCCCTGAACATGGGCATCCTGCAGGGCATCGAACGGGTCAAGACCTTCATCGACGGCGTGGACGTGTGCATTTTCCTGACTATGCGCATCCAGATCTCGGACAAGGACCGTGTCAAGGTGGTGATCTGGTCACGGGTGGAGCAAGGGCGCATTCGACGCATGGAGGTCCTGTTCGACACGCGCTTCTACCAGTTCCTGTTCCGGCCGGAGTCTTCCCCTTCAGGCTAGGTCAGACCTCGGCGGCTCAATCTCCGGGGAACAGAAGCTCTGGTGGACGGCGGACGGCGGGTGACACCTTAGGCCCTTGCCCCTGGGCCTCCCCAACGGAATAGCGGCCAACGCCGATCTGTCCCGCGGCAAAGGATTTGGTTACACTCGCGCCCCCATGGACCTGAACTTTCTAGAATTCGAACAACCCGTCGCGGACCTCGAGGCCAAGATCGAGGAGCTGCGGCGCGTCGGCCACGACAACGAGATCAACATCCAGGAGGAGATCGACCGCCTGGAGAAGAAGAGCCGGACGCTGACGGAGTCGATCTTCGCCACCCTGACCTCGTGGCAGATCTCCCAGATCTCGCGCCACCCCCAGCGCCCCTACCTGCTCGACTACATCCGCCGCATCTTCGACGACTTCCATGAGCTGCACGGCGACCGCGCCTTTGCGGACGATCGCGCCATTGTCGGCGGCGTAGCGCGCCTCGACGGGCGATCCGTCATGCTCATCGGCCACCAGAAGGGCCGCGATACCAAGGAGAAGATCAGCGCAACTTCGGTATGCCGCGGCCCGAGGGCTACCGCAAGGCCCTGCGTCTGATGGAAATGGCCGAGCGCTTTCCGCCTCCCGATCCTGACCTTCATCGATACCCCGGGAGCCTATCCCGGCATCGGCGCTGAGGAGCGCGGGCAGAGCGAGGCCATCGCCCGCAACCTGCTGGTCATGTCGCGCCTGCGCACCCCCATCGTCTGCACCGTGGTGGGGGAGGGCGGCTCCGGCGGGGCCCTGGCCATCGGTGTGGGCGATCGGGTGCTGATGCTTCAGTACAGTACTTACTCGGTCATCTCCCCTGAGGGCTGTGCATCCATCCTGTGGAAGAGCGCCGACAAGGCCCAACTTGCGGCCGAGGCCATGGCCATCACCTCCGACAAGCTCAAGGAGCAGGGCCTGATCGACGAGATCCTGCCAGAGCCTCTGGGCGGCGCGCACCGTGACCCGGGCGCCATGGCGGAGACGCTCAGAAGGGCCCTGTATGCTCACCTGGAGGCCCTCAAGGAGCGAGACTTGGATGAGTTGGTGGCGGAGCGTTACCAGCGCCTGATGAGCTACGGCCGCTTCAAGGAATAGCCCGCCGGGAGCGCAGGTCTCCCCATGCCGGACCTCCGCACTTCTCTGGTCAGGCACCTGGTTGGGGTGCTTCAGACCCTGCCCGACGCCCGCCGCTGCTGGGTTGCCTACAGCGGCGGGCTGGACTCGACGGTCCTTCTGGACCTGGCCGCCGGGCTCGGCGACCGACTCCCGACCGCACTGGCTGCCATCCACATCGACCACGGCCTGAATCCTGGGTCCGCCGGATGGGCAAGCCATTGCGCGGCGCGCTGCGCCGCTCTCGGGGTCCCCCTGGTGCAGCGCCGGGTCGAGGTTCGCCTCCGCGACGGACACGGGCCGGAGGCCGCTGCCCGGGCCGCCCGCTACGCCGCCTTCATTGAGCTGCTGGACCCTGGCGACCTCCTGCTCACTGCGCACCACCGCGACGATCAGGCCGAGACCCTGTTGCTGGCCTTGGTGCGCGGCGCAGGGGTGCGCGGGCTGGCCGCCATGCCCGAGGTTGCGGCGCTCGGCGCTGGCCGCCTTGTCCGCCCCCTGCTCCCCTTCGGTCGCGCGGATCTCCATGCCTATGCCCAGGCGCGAGGCATTGACTGGGTCGATGACCCCAGCAATCTGGATCTTGATCTGGACCGCAACTGGCTGCGCCAGCGTGTCCTGCCGCTGATGACCGAGCGGTGGACCGCGGCGGGTCGGACTCTGGCCCGCAGCGCAGGGCATTGCGCCGAGGCGGCGGGCCTGGTCGATCGCCTGGCGGCAGCCGAGGCCGCATCGGTGGCGGGGAGCCGCACTGGCACCCTATCGGTTGCCGGGCTGCGGGGGCTCGACGCCGCCCTGTGCCGCGCTGTTTTGCGTTACTGGATCGGCCGTCTCGGATTTGCCCTACCGGATGCCCGGCACCTGGCCGGGGTGATGGGCGAGGTCCTGACCGCCAGGCCGGACGCAGCCCCCCTGGTTGCCTGGACCGGTTGCGAGATCCGCCGCTACCGCGACGATCTGTTTGCCCTGGCGCCCCTCCCGCCCGTTCCCGTTGCGCTCGGTCTGCATTGGACCTCTGCGGCCCTGACCCTCCCCCTCGGCCTGGGCCGGCTGCATCTTCTCGACGCGGCTGGCGTGGATCTGGGGCCAGAGGATCTCGGACGCGGTTCGCTGCGGGTGCGCTTCGGGGTGACAGGGCTGCGCTGCCGGCCAGTTGGGGCTGCGCACCATCGCCCGCTAAAGCATCTTTACCAGGAGGCAGGGGTCCCCCCCTGGCTGCGCGGCTATGTCCCACTGGTCTTTGCCGGGGAGTCGCTCCTAGCCGTTGGTGATTTGCGGGTCTGTTCGGAGGCTGGCCTGCTTGTTCCCGGCGGGGTTAGGCTGGTGTGGGCAGGGCGACCCTGGGACTTGGGGGCCTGATTCGCTGCGGCCGACTCTCGAGACAGTTCGGCCTGTCGATCAGGTGCATCGCCGAGCCACAGTCGGCGATGCGGTTCACTCGTAGAACGTTCCGTAAATAGCGATGCTCTCAGGCAACCTCGATTTCATCCATCTTGTAGTGCCAGCGGAAGACGACCGGCTCTTGGTTGATGGCGTCGATTCCTTGGTGGATGCGTGCCACGAGTTCCTCCTTGCTGGCCACCCGAATAGGGCGCAGGAAAGAGCGGGCGATCTTGCTGAAGAACATCTCGATGAGGTTGAGCCAGGACCCGTGCTTGGGCGTGAACAGGAACGCGAAGCGCTCCGGGCGGCTGAGCAGGTAATGCTGGGTTTCTTTGGAGACATGCGCGGAGTGGTTGTCGAGAACCAAGCGGATCTTCCAGTGCGCGGGGTAGCGCTCGTCGAGGAGTCGGAGAAACTCGACAAACTCTCGGCTGCGGTGGCGATCGCGAACGAGGGGGATGACGTGTCCGCTATGCAGGTCGATGCCGGCCAGCAGGGAGACGGTCCCCAGCCGCTTGTACTCGTAGTCCCGGGCAACCGTCGAGTAGACCTGGGGCACTGGGGCCAAATCCGCCGCAATACCCGCCAGGGCCTGGATACCGGGCTTCTCGTCAACCGTCGCCTCGGCGTCCCTAGGAGAGGGTCACCGACTGGCGCTCGTCGGCGGAAGCGTTGAGCATCTGGACCTCCTTGTAGACGCACAGCACATTGGCCATCTTCCGATCAAACTCCGGATCTTTGCGCTCCAGGTAGTAACTGATCTTGTGCGGCTTGATGTTGCTCCTGCTCAGCAGATGGTGCAGCCGCCCCTTGCCGAATTGCGCCAGGACCGGATAGCCGGCCACCTCACAATGGGTGCGGATATGCTGGGCCAGCAGGCTGTAGGTCCAAAAGTCGTGGGCGTAGCCGAGTTCCTTCGGTTGACGGCAGGCCACCGACAGCACCCAACTTTTCGCCGCGTCGTCAACCTGCGGCGTACGGCCGGGACGCGGCAGATCGTTCAGCGCCTGCAACGGATCGAAGGCCAGCGCCTTGTCGATGACCCGCTCCACCAAGGGACGGGTGGTGGCCATCTCCCGCGCAATCTCCGCAATGCGCCTCCCATCACTGTACGCCAACAAAATCTGAGCGCGGCGCACACGGGCCGCCGACTCCGTTCGGCTGCGACTAATCGTGCTCAGCTGCGCGCGCATTTCCTCCGTCAGACTCAATGCTGCTCGCCTCGCCATCTCCCCTCCAACATGATCGGTGATCCTGTAGGGGAGCGTAGCAGGGGCAACGGACTATGCAACGGTATTACCAGAACGAACTACTAGTTGCCAGAGGGACGGTTCCCCGTCCGTGGCCGCCGCACACTCAATCGTTCTCGGGGGCCGGTGATGGCCGGATCGCACCCCCTCCTGTCGCTTGTGGCCCATCGGCTTGCCCTTGTTCCTGGATGTCTCCCCTTTCGGTCTCCCGCGGGCGTCCCCAGCTTAGCAACTCCCATCAGCGGGGACCCTCAGATGACATTCGCCTTCGACAACACCTACGCACGGCTGCCGGACCGCTTCTTCGCACGGCTTGCGCCGGTTCCGGTCGCCCGTCCCCGGCTCGTCAAGCTCAATGAGGCGCTGGCGGGACAGCTCGGCCTCGACACCGAAGCGTTGCGCTCGCCGGAAGGTCTGGCCGTGCTCGCGGGCAACCGGGTGCCGGAGGGCGCGACTCCGCTGGCCATGGCCTATGCCGGCCACCAATTCGGTGGCTTCGTGCCGCAACTCGGCGACGGCCGGGCGATTCTCCTGGGCGAGATCCTGGACCCGGCGGGCGAGCGCTTCGACATCCAGCTCAAGGGCTCCGGGCGCACGCCCTTCTCGCGGGGGGGCGACGGGCGGGCCTGGCTCGGGCCGGTTCTGCGGGAGTACATCATGAGCGAGTCCATGTACGCGCTGGGCCTACCGACGACGCGGTCGCTGGCGGTGGTTGCGACCGGCGAGACGGTCTTTCGCGAGACCGCGCTGCCGGGGGCCGTGCTGGTGCGTGTCGCGCGCGGCCATGTGCGGGTGGGGACCTTCGAGTACTTTCAGGCCCGCAAGGATGCCGATGCCCTCCGGCAGCTGGCCGATTACGTGATGGCGCGGCACTACGCGGAGGCGAAGGCTTCCGACCGGCCCTATCGGGCATTCCTCGACGCGGTGATTGCACGACAGGCCGACCTCGTCGCCAGGTGGCTCAGCATCGGCTTTATCCACGGCGTGATGAATACCGACAACATGTCAATTGCGGGCGAGACCATCGACTATGGCCCCTGCGCCTTCATGGATGCCTACCACCCGGGCAGGGTCTACAGTTCGATCGACCGCGGGGGCCGCTACGCCTACGGCAACCAGCCCCGGATCGCCCAGTGGAACCTCTCCCGTCTGGCCCAGGCGCTGCTGCCGCTCCTGGACAATGGCGCGGACAAGGCCGTTGTGGAGGCCCAAGCCGCCATCGACGAGTTCGGCCCCCGCTTCGAGCGCGCCTATCTCGCCTGTTTCCGGGCCAAGCTGGGCCTCCTGGAGGCGCAGGAGGGCGATGGCGAGCTGATCGATACGCTCTTGGCGGCGATGGCCGAGACCGGCGCCGACTTCACCAACAGGTTCCGCGCCTTGTGCGACGCCGCCGAGGGAGCGGACGGGCCGGTCGGGGCGCGGCTCGACGATGGGACCAAATGGGACGACTGGCTTGCGCGCTGGCGCGCACGCCTGGCATGCGAATCGGTCAGCCCGGATGCACGGGCCGCAGTGATGCGTCGCGCGAACCCGGCGGTCATCCCCAGAAACCATCGGGTCCAGGCGGCGCTCGACGCGGCAGTCGCGGGGGACCTCGATCCGCTCGATGCGCTCCTGCAGGCGCTCGCCGACCCCTGGGAGGAACGCCCCCAGGCGGACGATTACACGCGGCCACCCGAACCGCATGAGGTCGTGCAGCAGACGTTCTGCGGGACCTGACGGCCCCAGGGTCCTCGGCCGGACCATATTGCCCTATGGACCCGCAACGGCCGATGTTGGACCTTGCGTCGCTGAGGTCCCCGGATCGTCACGCGCCAGCTACGGTCAAAGAGGCAGGCCAACGACGGTCTTGCATGGGGCGCCAAGCCAGGCGGCGTTTCCATCCACACCCGCTCTGAGGAAGACATGAACTGCTGCACCGCGATCAATGCCGATACAGGCCGCTTTTTCTCCCGCTTCGCCGGCTTTCACCGTCTGCGCTTCCGCTTGTTCGGTTTCGAGCGGACGCAGCGGCAGCTCATCCGGGGGATTCAAGCTGCGGGCATCGGTGGAGCAACCTTGCTCGAGATCGGCTGCGGTCCGGGTTACCTTCACCGCACCCTGCTGCGTTTGGGCGCCTCGCGGGCAACGGGGGTGGACCTCTCGGAGGCTATGCTGGCGATCGCCCGGGCCGGTGCACAGGCGGAGTCCCTGGTCGAACGAACCGACTACCGCCGGGGCGACTTTGCCCAGATGGCCAACGAAGTCCCGGACGCCGACCTGGTGGTGCTGGACAAGGTCATCTGCTGCTACCCGGATTGGGGAAGCTTGGTCGACTGCTCGCTGCTGAAAGCCCGGCGTCTGTACGCCTTCACGATCCCCCGCGACCGCGCACTGACTCGGACCGGCGTGAAGGCAATGCGCTGGGGCCTGCGTCGCTTCGGCTGCTGCTATCAGCCCTTCATCCACGACCCCGCGCAGATCGAGGCGCGGATACTTGCCGGTGGATTTCGCAGGACCTACGAGGCGCGTACCGCCGGGTGGCTGACCCGCGTCTATGCTCGGGTCGCGGGATAGGGTTCCCTCGCGTGCGACGCTTCCGCGGCCCGCCACGCGGCCCAAGACCTGCCCAGCCTCCGGAAGTCAAACCGCAAGCCGACCCAACGGCAGGCGCGCCAGTGCGGTTTCAACAGCTAGGGAAACGCAGATTAAGGCGTTTCCCGTGCGGGCCATGGAGGGTCCGCCATTTCCAACGGCGTCTAAGCCGTTGAAAATGGCGAGCTCCACGAGTCGCGCCTGGGGGCGCGAGCTGATTCAAGCCAGGGATGGCTTAAATCAGCCTCTCCCTAGGCGTAGCCATGAGCATGGCATGGGCATCTGTTGACGCATGGGGAGCCCAAGGCCCTTGAATCCGGCCGGCGCGGATCGACTGTTCGAGATACGCCGGGCAGGACTCCCGTCCTGCCGGCGGGGTCTCACCTTTCGAGGCATACCTCTCGGAGCCGCGCAGCGGCAATGCGCCCTCCGGGTGACCGGAGGTCATTATGTATCGCCGACTCTATCTCACCTTTCCCACCCCTTCCCAAGCACGCCGCGCGGTGGCCGACTTGCAGGGCGCCGGCGTCCTGGCGGACCAGATGCACGCCGTGGCCAAACCAGGCACGGACCTTTCCGGCCTGCCGCGCGCGACCGAGGGCCAGAAGCACGACCAAGTTTGGCGGCTTGAGGGTCTGTTCTGGTACGGCATCCTCGGCGTCTTTGCCTTAGCGGCGTTGGGCCTCACGGTCGCCCTGTTCGCCTGGTCCCCCGCGGGCATGCTCGTGTCCCTGGCAGTCATGCTCGCCAGCTTCATCGCCGGGGAGCGCTTCGCGGTCACGCTGCCCCACGCACACCTGACAGACCTTCGGGTCCCGCTAGAGCACGGTGAGGTGGTGCTGCTTGTAGACGTCCCGTTCCAGCAGGTGCGGGCCATCGAGCACCTGGTCGCGGAGCGCCACCCGGAAATTGGCGTCGGTGGGGTCGGTTGGACCATCGAGGCCTTCGGCGTCTGAGCAGACCGGACTCTCTCAGCTTGCGCCAGCCGCGATCCGCCAGCCGCGTCCTAAGCACCATGTGCGCAGGGGGTGTGCAATCGCCCCCTCGGCCTGTCCCCCGGCAAAGCCGGGGGTTTCCCTTTCTTGATGAGCCACAGGGCGACCCCCGCGCTGAACATCAGATACATGCCTAGCGAGATGGCCCGGGTCTTGCGGGTGCGCATCTGGACTCTCAGACGGCCGCCGCCCTGCGGATCAGGAATGCCTCGCCCCAATGGAACAGGGCGAGCCCCGCCAGGATGGCGCCGGACCCCAGGGCCGTCCGGACGGAGATGGTCTCGCCGTTCAGGGCCTGTCCCAGGAGGAGGGCCAGCACCGGTGTCAGCAGCGTGATCAGGGCCACCCGGCTCACCTGGACCCGGCGCAGCAGATGGTAGTAGAGCATGAAGCCCAGCACGGAGCCGAACACCGCCAGATAGAGGATGGACCAGCCGGCGCGCGGCGGGAGTACCGTCGGCACCTGCCCGTCCCACAGGGACCAATCCAGCACGAACAGGGGCACGGCGATCAGCAGGGCCCCGGTGGTCGTTTCCAGTGGGTGCAGCCCGGCATCGATGCGCTTGACCCACACCGCACTCGCCGAATGCATCAGCACGGACAGGAGTAGGCCCGCGAGCCCCAGGGTCCATGACTCCCCAAGGCTCATCCCCTGGCCGAAGACCACCCCCAGACCGAGCAGGCTCAGGCCAATGCCCGCAAGGCGGGGCGGCGTCAGCGCCCGCTCCCGCAGCCAGAGGGCCGCCATCAGGGCCGTGACCACAGGGGTGAGACCGAACAACACCGAGATCAGTCCGGAGGGGATGAACTGGGCCGCCCAGTAGACACTGCTCATGGCGGCCCAGAGCCCCAGCCCGGCGGCGAGGTAAGTCTGAACCGCCGTCCGATGCCAGGGCAGGCGTCGGTTTATCAATGCGACCAGCACCAGGCAGACGAGGACACCGAGCACCATCCGGGCGGCGACCCCAAAGAGGAAGCCCGCGCCCTCACTGCTCCATTTGATAGCCAAGGGCGTGGTGGCCCAGATGAGCACCAGGCCGAGAAACGCTGCCGGAACCGACACCCGATACCTCCTGAAAGCGACTCGCGTTGGTCCGGGGTGAAGGCCACGCCGTTCCACCGCCGGCGGGGGACTCGGCGCGGCACAAGGGTGAAACGACTCCGTCTTTCCACGTTGTCCTCGACTCGGCTGGCACCGCTGCGTCGCCTCCGGTGCCCTGGGGGTCAGCGTCACGCTGGCGGCAAAGGCTAGCGCTCTAGCTTTGCAGGGTCCCACCGCGCCGTTTCCGCCGCCGCCTCCACGGTGCGATGGGACCAGCCGTTGTGCCCCGCGTGCGCTGAGTTCGCTCTCCTGGTCAGGCCCCCGAGCTTGCTCCAAGGAGCCGGCGTACCATTCGAACTCGTCGAGGAACTTTCCGATGCGGCGCGGATGGGCTTCGTCGGGGGGCGAACCGTCGTCCCTGAACGTCCTGGACCTTTGGGACCGGGAAGATCGGCGGGATGCTCGACATGCCGAGCTCGGCCAGCGTTGAGATTCATCTGAAATGCCCCCGGGGACCTCGACTCGATGGGTGCCTCCGCCGACGGCGGCGGTCACCTCAAGACCTGCAGCACCTGCTCGACCACCAGGCGCACTCGTTGCGGATCGGCGCCCGCGGCCAACAGAATCCGCAATCCCCAGATGTTGGTCATGATGAACGCGGACAGCGCCTTGGGATCCGCATCCGTGCCCAGTTCCCCGCGTTCCTTTGCAGACTCCAGGCACTGCCGAAAGAGCGCCTCGACCGCATCAAGGTGGTGACTTGTGCGCGCGCGCACCTCCGGGTCGTGCCGAGCGACCTCCAGGACAGTGTTGAGGAGAAAACAGCTGCGCATGGCGTCGGGCTCAGCGGCGCTTGCCGCAAGCTGTCGGAAGAAAGCGCGCACGCCCTCCAAGGGGCTGCCAGCCCGCGCCAAGACCTGCCCGATCTGTTCGACGCTGCGCTCCCCGTAGTGGTCCAGCGCCGCCAGAAACAGGCCCTGCTTGGACTTGAAGGCGGCATAGAGACTGCCGGGGTTGAGCTCGGTGGTCTGCGTGAGGGTGGCCATGCTGGTGGCGCAGTAACCCGAGTCCCAGAAGGCATGCATGGCCCGGTCAAGCACCTGGTCCCGGTTGAATTCGGCTGGTCTTGCCACGATTGCCTCCCTCACCCGGCTCGATCGCCAGTAGTTGTCCCCAGTCTAGCTTTTTTGAGCGAATGTTCAAATTCTTTCTTGAATATCTGCTCAACATCGGCTAGCTTTCTTGAGCAATCGTTCACCAACCAACTGGAGAGACCCAGATGAGCGAACTCAAGGCGGCAATCGACGACTACAATGCGCAGAAGATCAAGAAGGTACCCCGCGACATCCTCGATGCTATGGCGCGGGCGACCGCGGAACTCAAGGCATCGGGGATCGAGCATCG
The DNA here is from genome assembly GCA_963709645.1 of uncultured Gammaproteobacteria bacterium. Taxonomy (GTDB): domain Bacteria; phylum Pseudomonadota; class Gammaproteobacteria; order Chromatiales; family Chromatiaceae; genus DYRB01. The sequence goes on along the minus strand of CAVPXP010000015.1, from coordinate 73,693 downwards.
CGCCCTGGGGGTCGGCGCCCGCATGCCGGATTTCGAGCTGCCGAATCAGCACGGCCTGCAGCGGCGGTTCTCCGACTACCTGAAGGAGTCGCCGGTGGTGCTCAACATCTACCGGGGCGGCTGGTGCCCCTACTGCAACCTGGAGATGAAGGCCCTGCACGACGCCCTTCCGCAGATCGAGGCCCGTGGGGCGCAGCTCCTGGGCATGGCACCGGAGACACCCGACAAGGCGACGGCCACCGCCGAGCGCCACCGCCTCCGCATCGACATCCTGAGCGACACGGGCAACCAGGTTGCCGAGCGCCTGGGCCTGGTGTTCGAGCTGCCGGGCTACCTGCGTCCGGTCTACCAGGGCCTGGGCATCGACCTACCGGCCTATAACGGCGACGAGAGCTTCAAGCTCCCCGTCCCGGCGACCTACATCGTTCGGCAGGACGGCGTCGTCGCTCATGCCTTCGTGAACGCGGACTACACCCAACGCATGGAGCCGGCGGACATCGTCGCCGGCCTGGAAACCCTCGCGGCGGCCGCTTGAAGCCGCTCGGGCGACCTCGCGGGTTCACACCGCCCCGTCATCAACAGTCGGACCGGCACGACGCGAGCGGGCGTTAGCGTCCATCCCCCCGCCGGACAGGCATCCGCCGTGGAACCATGTCCAGTCACACCAAGAGATAGGAAACCATGAAGACACCATTCCTTTTGTCCCCGCTCATCACGGCTGACGGCTTGGCGCTAGCCAACCGCGTGGTGATGGCCCCAATGACACGCGCGCGTGCCGGTGAGTCCCGAGTGCCGACCCAGGACATGGCGACCTACTATGCGCAACGTGCCGCAGCCGGCCTGATCATCACCGAGGCCACCGTCGTATCCGAGCAAGGCATCGGCTGGCTGGAGTCGCCCGGCATCTACAACGACGCCCAGACCGAGGGCTGGCGACACGTTGTGGACGCCGTGCATCGGAAGGGCTCCAAGATCTTCCTGCAGCTTTGGCATTGCGGGCGGGCCTCGCACCGCTATTTTTTCGCTGACGAGCGCTCACCGGTGGCACCATCGGCCATCGGGATCAGCAACGACCACAGCCATACTCCCAAAGGTAAATTCCCCTACGAGACGCCGCGGGCACTGGAGACCGAGGAGATCCCGAACATCGTGGAGGACTACCGCCGCGCGGCCTTGCGCGCCAAAGAGGCGGGATTCGACGGTGTGGAGATTCACTCCGCTAACGGCTACCTGCTCGACCAATTCCTGCAGGCCAAGACCAACCGGCGCGAGGATGCCTACGGCGGCAACATCGAGAACCGCTACCGGTTGCTGGGGGAGGTTGTGGAAGCGGTCAGCGAGGTGTTTCCGGCAAAACGCGTGGGCGTCCGCTTATCGCCGAACGGCGTCTTCAACGACATGGGCACGCCGGAATTCCGGGAGCTGTTCTCCACCGCCATCCAGCACCTGGAGGCCGCCGGCATCGGCTTCCTGCACGTCATGGACGGCCTCGGCTTCGGCTTCCACCAGCTGGGCGAGCCCATGACGCTCGAAGAGATACGTCCGTTGTTCTCCGGCGTTCTGATCGGCAACGTGGGTTACACCCAGGAAAGCGCGGAGGAGCAGATCGCCGCGGGGCATGCCGATATGATCGCCTTCGGCCGTCCCTACATCGCGAATCCGGACCTGGTTGAACGCTTCGAAAACGGCTGGCCTTTGGCGCCCGACGCCGAGATGTCCACCTGGTACACGCCTCAGGCAGGCGGCTACATCGACTGGCCGGCCTACGCCGGATAGCGGCGCGGCCGATGCGTGAGGCGATCCGCCGCAGATCCGACGAGGCGGTGCTACAGAGGCACCGCCTCCCGCCTGCACAGAATCGTCGCACGCGGGCCTCCGCAACGCCGTTCTTCGTTGCCATGCCGCTGATCGCTGCATCAAAGAGAAAGGCGCAATCAACCGATCGGCACGGGCCCATGGTTGGGCCTCGTGCCTCGACCCAACCTACGTGCTACGTGCTACGTGCTCGGTCGGCCTCCGTTGAGCCCGCGTCCAGACGTGACGGGGACTGGATCGCTGGCCAGTGACGCCATTCTTGCCTACACTGGATGCCATCTGGCATTTCTGGAGCTGACACATGGCCCATGCGGCTGCACTATCCCCCCCGTCGTCCTTTGCGGTCGATGACTTGCTCGGCGGCCAGCGCGGACTGGCGGCCGCACCCCGCTCGATGCTCGATTGGGTGGCCGTGATTCGCCGCGGCATCCCATCCTCCGCCGTGGACGCACTGACGAAGCTCACCCACCTGTCCCAGTCGGAGCTGGCGGCCGCGGTGGGCATTCCCGAGCGCACCCTGGCGCGCCGCAAGCGCGAGGGGAAACTCAACAGCGAGGAGTCCTCCCGGCTGATCCGTCTGGCCCGGGTGGTCGCGCGTGGAGAGCAGGTCTTCGAGGACCTGGACGCGGCGGTCGACTGGCTCAAGTCGGCCAACGCATCCCTCGGTGGAGCCACCCCCTTGAGCCTTTTGGACACGGACATCGGCGCCGAGAGCGTGATGGACACCCTAGGGCGGATCGAGCACGGCGTCTTCGCCTGATGCCCACCGTCTGGCGGATCGTGACTGCACGGTTCGCGGAAGCCGCGTTCTCCGGCGAGGGTGCCCGACGCTACGGCGGTCGCTGGAACCGCAAGGGCGTCCTGGTTGTGTATACCGCCGGCAGCCAGTCGCTGGCGATGCTGGAGATGCTGGTGCAGGACCAGCCCCTGCGGGCCTGCTACATGATGATCCCCGCGGAGATCCCGCCGGGGCTAGAGATCGAACAGGTAGACATCGACCGTCTCCCATCCGACTGGCGTGACCCCGCCGCCCTGGAGGCCCTGCGTGCCATCGGCAACGAGTGGGAGGCCAGGCTTGCGACCGTCGTGCTAGCGGTGCCCAGCACAGTCATTCCCAGCGAGACCAACTATCTGCTCAATCCGAGACATCCCGACTTTGCCCAGATCGCCATTGGCGAGCCCCGGGAGCTTGTCACCGATCTTCGGCTGCGAAAGCTCAAGGCGCCGGCGGGCAATTAGCTCGTAAGCCGGGCCGACTTAGGAGGCCCAACAATCAGCGGATCGGCGCCGGCCTATGCCGATGACACGATCTCATCATCGCCAAGCCCGACGCAGCCCCCCTGGTTGCCTGGATCGGTTGTGAGATCCGCCGCTACCGCGACGACCGGTTTGCCCTGGCGCCCCTCCCGCCCGCTCCCGTTGGGATCGAGCTGCGTTGGACCGCTGCGGCCTTGACCTTCCCCCTCGGCCTGGGCCGGCTGCATCTTCTCGACGCTGCGGGCGTGGATCTGGCTCAGAGGATCTCGGACTCGGTCCGCTGCGGGTGCGCATCGGAGTGACAGGGCTGCGCTGCCGGCCGTTTGAGGCTGAACCCCATCGCTCTCTAAACTACCTTTACCAGGAGGCCGGGGTCCGCCCCTGGCTGCGCGGCTAGGTCCCGCTGGTCTTTGCAGGGGACCTGCTCCTGGCCCTCGGCGGTCTGCGGGTTTGTGCCGAGGCTAGCCGGCTCGCTCGCTGCGGGGTCAGTGTGGTTTTCGCCGGGCGAGTTTGGTAACCATCATCGAGAGGAAGCATCCCAATGAAGGCACTCATCGCCACCGACGGCACGCCGCACGCCATCGAGGCCGCCCATCGAGCCGTCGGTCTGCTGCATCCCGACCTCAGCATCGAGATCGTCCGGGTCATCCCAGCCGAGGAGGATCCAAACGAGACTGCGGGAGGGTTCGAGGGGCCGCTTATTACCGAGGAGGAGGCCGAGGAGCGTCATCGCCGTGACGAGGTCCAGGCCAAGGCGGACCTCGAGTCGACACTGGCCGCCGCGGGGGAACCCGCCACCATCACCCTGATCGAGGGTGACGATCCAGGGCGGGAGATCTGCGACCTGGCCGCTGCCCGGGGCGTCGACGTGCTCGTGGTTGGCGCCAGCGACAAGGGCTGGTTCCGGCGCGTCATCTCGGGTTCGGTCATGGAGTACGCCGCCCATCATGCGCCATGCCCCGTGCTCATCATCCGCCACAGTGGCGATCCTGCAAATCGGTGATGCGGATCCTCGGCGGCCGAGCCCGAGGCGCGCGGCTCGCCAGGTTGGGATTGTCGGTTCGAGCCGTCCCTGGAACGGGACCTGATGCCACCACCAGCACCCGAGAGCGATCCGCGAATCGTCCGGAAAGCCGCTCCGGCGGTGCTGGCGCGGTCACGCGCGTGGGCCTGGCGTCCATCCTCGCCGGGCCCGGACCACTGGGCCGTTGCCTCCAGTCCGCGCTGTCAACCCCGCGCCCGCGCTGCAATGGGCTCGAATCCGACCCCGCTGTCTTGGTGCCTCGCCCGGAGTAGAATGCGGCCCGGAAACCTCCCTCCCGGCCCGACCCCATGCGAGGCATGCCGCCATGCACAAGCTGACCCTTCCGCTCGCTCTGCTCATTGGTCTGGCCATCATCCTGGTCCTGTTCGGCACCCGGCTCTACCAGGTCGTCCCGGTCGGGCACGTGGCAGTTGCCACCCTGTTCGGCAGCGTCCGCCCCGAGTCCTACCCCGAGGGGCTGCATGCTCCCGTGAACCCGCTCTACGAGTGGTACTTGTACGACGTCCGCGAGAAGAGCCACAAGGAGGTCGCGAACATCCCGAGCCAGGACCAGCTCCAGACCGAGCTCGACGTGAGCGTCCAATACCGTGTGCTCGGAAAACGCGCCCCAATGATTCTGCAGCAGACCGGCACGGCCGAGCGGGTCCTCGATGTCCACGTCATCCCAAAGCTGCGCTCCATCCTCCGTGAGCAGGGCAAGGCGGTGAAGCGCGCCGAGGACTTCTTCTTGGAGGAGACTCAGACCAAGCTGCAGCAGTCTTTGTTGGAGGGCATGCGGGAGTATCTGGAGCCAAAGGGCGTGGAGGTGGAGGCGGTCCTGATCCGGGACATTCGGCTTCCGCCCTTCATCGTCAAGGCAATCGAGGCGAAGAAGGAGCGCGAGCAGGAGGTCGAGAAGCAGCGTGCCGAACTCGAGCGCTTTCGCACCGAGCAACAGCAGAAGGTTGCGTCGGCTGAGGCCGAGCGCCGGGCGGCTGAGGAGCAGGCCGCGCGCCAGCGGGTGCTCGCCGAGGCCCGTGCCTACGAGATCGAACGCGTCAACCAGTCGCTCGGAAGCAATCCGAGCTACCTGAAGCTCCAGGCCCTGGAGGCGCTGCAGGCGATCTCCAAGGACCCGGCCGCCAAGGTCTACTTCCTGAATGGCGACAGCCCCAGCCCGCTGCCGCTGATGCATCTCGGCGACGACTCTCGGTCGGGACGGCCATGACTGCAGACCCCGCCCTCGCCTGGATCAACGACAATGGCACGCTCCTTGGCGTCCTCGGGCTGGTTGGGGTCGTCTCTCTCCTCGCGACCATCGCCCTCCTGCCGTTCCTGGTCGTGCGCATCCCCGAGGACTACTTCCGCCACCGGCACCGCCGGCACGAGTATGTCCGCGACCGTCACCCGCTCGTCCACCATGCCATCGTCCTACTGAAGAACTTCCTGGGCGTGGTCCTCATCCTGGCCGGGATCGCCATGCTCGTGCTCCCCGGTCAGGGGCTGCTGACCCTGCTCATCGGCCTGATGCTCACCGACTTTCCGGGTAAATACAGGATCGAGAAGCGGATCGTGGGACAGCCCGGGATACTAAAGGCGGTCAACTGGCTGCGCCAGCGGGCCGGCCACCCGCCGGTACTGGCCCCGTTGGACGGGGACTGAATCCGGTCTATGGATCGACCTCGATTGGTTCGGCAAGGGGCGCCTGGCACAGCCACCGAGCATCTTGGCGAATGTATCGAAGCCGCTGGTACCGGCTCGGATGACATCAGCCAAGCGCGAGGCGGGCACAGGCGTCCTAATGCATCGCCGTGAACATCCGACTGCGCCAATGGCTGACCAGGTCCCCGTTGCCGCCGAGCAGATCGAAGATGATCAGCATTCCCTTGCGCCCGGCGTCGTCGCCGTAGCTGCGGTCGCGCTTCATCAGGTCGAAGAGCAGCTCCAGGGAACCCTCGTAGTCGCCTCGGGAGACGCGGTGGGCCGCGAGCTGGTAGGCCGCCTCGCTGTCAGCGGGGTTGGCCGCGAGGCGCGCGCGCAGCTCGGGCTCCGGCTTTGCCCCAGATAGCACGTTGGCGAAGCGCAGTTGGCCGCTCAAGGCGACCACATCCGGGTCGCCCAGGAGGTCGATGGGCAGGGCACTGATCAGCGCCTCGGCCCCCTGGGTGTCCCCGCCGGCGGCAGTGAGGCGGATCTCGGCGATGCGCGCTCGGGGGTGATCGGGTTTCGCCGTCAGCGCCTGGGCGATTAGTTCCGCCGCGGAGGTCAGGTTGCCCGCGCCGATCATGGCCTCGACGCGGGCGACCAGAAGATCGGTCTCGTCTGGGATGTAGCGGTCGAGGAAGGCGCGCACCTGAGCTTCAGGCAGGGCCCCCATGAACTGGTCCACCGCCTCGCCGTCCTTGAAGAGCTGGACCGTAGGCAGGCTGCGGATTCCGAACTGGGCCGCCAGTTCCCGTTCCGCCTCCGTATCCAGCTTCCCGAGCAGGAACTTGCCGTTGTAGGCGTCGGCGAGTTTGGCCAGCACGGGCATCAGGGCGCGGCAGGGGGCGCACCAGTCGGCCCAAAAGTCCACCAGGACCGGGCGCTCGAAGGACCCTTCGATCACGACCTGCCGGAAATTGGCGGCGTTGAGGGTAACGACAAAAGGCGAGTCGGCCATGGTCTCGGATGCTCCAGTTTCTGACGCCGCGGGGTCGGGCGCTGACCCGCAAGAATGGTTGTGGCGGACTGGGGATTCAAGGCGGCGCTTTGGTCCGGCGACGGGGAGGCGAAGTCCCCGCGTGGACAGCCCCCCTGGGCTCCTCTAAAATCCGCCAACTACCCCGCCGCACACCCAATCCTCGTGGCGCCCGCCTCGCACCTGCGGAGCAATCGCCCGGCCGACTGGCTAGGCGCGGATCGAAACGGAGAGACCCTTGAGCAACCCCGCAATCCTGGTCCTGGAGGACGGTTCGGTCTTCCGGGGGGAATCCATCGGCGCGCCCGGTCTGAGCGTCGGGGAGGTGGTGTTCAACACCTCCATGACGGGCTACCAGGAGATCCTGACGGACCCCTCCTACCTGCGCCAAATCGTTACCCTGACCTATCCCCACATCGGTAATACGGGCGCCAATCCGGAGGATGAGGAGTCGGCCGGGGTGCAGGCGGCGGGCCTGGTCATCCGCGACTTGCCGGCCCTCGCCAGCAACTGGCGCAGCCGCGAGCCCCTCGATGCGTACCTGCGGCGCAACGGATTGGCGGCCATCGCCGGCATCGATACCCGCCGCCTGACCCGTATCCTGCGCGAGAAAGGGGCGCAGAACGGGTGTCTGCAAGCAGGCGAGGGGGCGGATGAGGCGGCGGCCCTGGCGGCGGCACGGGCCTTCCCGGGTCTGGTCGGCATGGACCTGGCGCAGGAGGCGACCACGCCAGACGCCTACCCATGGACCCAGGGAACCTGGGAGCTGAGCCAGGGTCTGCCGGAGCCGCGCGACGGGGGCACGCTTCCGTACCACGTCGTTGCCTACGATTTCGGCATCAAGCGCAACATCCTGCGCATGCTGGTGGACCGGGGCTGCCGGATCACCGTGGTGCCGGCGCGAACGACGGCGGCCGACGTCTTGGCTCTGGGGCCGCACGGAGTCTTCCTGTCCAATGGTCCGGGCGACCCGGAGCCCTGCGACTACGCCATCTCGGCGATCCGGACCCTGTTGGACACCGACATTCCCATCTTTGGCATCTGCCTCGGCCACCAGCTTCTCGGGCTCGCCTGCGGGGCGCGCACCCGCAAGATGAAGTTCGGGCACCACGGCGCCAACCATCCGGTGCAAGACCTGCGCACGGGGGCCGTTATGATTTCGAGCCAGAACCATGGCTTCGCCGTGGATGAGAAGAGCCTGCCCGAGACGCTGGAGGCCACCCACCGCTCCCTCTTCGACGGCTCGCTGCAGGGGATCGCGCACCGGGAGCGGCCCGCATTCAGCTTTCAGGGGCACCCGGAGGCGAGCCCCGGACCCCACGACGTGGCACCCGTCTTCGACCGGTTCATCGCCCTCATGAAGGCCAGGGCCTAGTCGGTCCGCCTACTTGTCATCCGCAACCGCCCTTGCTTGAGTTCTAGCGCCGTCTCGATCAGCGGACAGATACCCTACATGCCAAAACGCACTGACATTCACAGCATCCTCATCATCGGCGCCGGGCCCATCGTCATCGGCCAGGCGTGCGAGTTCGACTACTCAGGGGCACAGGCCTGCAAGGCACTGCGGGAGGAGGGCTACCGCGTCATCCTGGTCAACTCCAACCCGGCCACCATCATGACCGACCCGGAGATGGCCGACGCCACCTACATCGAGCCGGTCACATGGCGGGCGTTGGCGCGCATCATCGAGACCGAGCGCCCGGACGCCCTGTTGCCCACCATGGGGGGGCAAACGGCACTCAACTGTGCCCTGGATCTGGTTCGCGAGGGCGTTCTGAAGCGCTTCGGGGTAGAGCTGATCGGGGCTTCGCGCGAGGCCATCGACAAGGCCGAGGACCGTGACCGTTTCCGCCGGGCCATGCGCCGCATCGGGCTGGACATGCCCAGGTCGGCCGTTGCCCATAGTATCGAGGAGGCGCTCCAGGTCCAGGCATCCATCGGCTACCCGACCATCATCCGCCCGTCCTTCACCATGGGCGGGAGCGGCGGCGGCATCGCCTACAACCAGGAAGAGTTCGACGAGATCTGCCGGCGCGGCCTGGCCCTTTCGCCGACCAGCGAGCTCCTCATCGAAGAGTCGGTGATCGGCTGGAAGGAATTCGAGATGGAGGTCGTCCGCGACCGCAAGGACAACTGCATCATCGTCTGCTCCATCGAGAACCTGGACGCCATGGGGGTGCATACCGGGGACTCCATCACCGTGGCGCCGGCTCAGACCCTGACGGACAAGGAATACCAGATCATGCGCGACGCATCCATCGCGGTGCTGCGCGAGATCGGAGTCGATACCGGCGGCTCCAACGTCCAGTTCGCCATCAATCCGGCCGACGGGCGCATGATCATTATCGAAATGAACCCGCGGGTCTCGCGCTCTTCGGCGCTCGCCTCCAAGGCGACCGGCTTTCCCATCGCGAAGGTCGCCGCCAAGCTGGCAGTGGGCTATACGCTCGACGAGCTGCGCAACGAGATCACCGGCGGGGCTACCCCGGCGTCCTTCGAGCCCACCATCGACTATGTGGTGACCAAGATCCCGCGCTTTGCCTTCGAGAAATTCCCGCAAGCCGATGCGCGGCTCACGACCCAGATGAAGTCCGTGGGCGAGGTCATGGCCATCGGCCGGACCTTCCAGGAGTCGCTTGCAGAAGGCCCTGCGAGGCCTGGAGATCGACAAATACGGGCTGTGCGGCATGCTCGATCTGAAGGCCGCGGATGCCCGCGATACGGCCCGTCGGGAGGTGCGGCAGGTGGGGGCGGAACGGATCTTCTATCTGGCCGACGCCTTCCGCCTCGGGATGACGGAAGAGGAGGCCCAGCGCCTGAGCGGGATCGATCCCTGGTTCCTGGCCCAGATCGCCGAGCTTGTCCGCATCGAGGGCGAGGTCGCCGCGGCCGGGCATGGATGCCTGACCCCAGAGCGCATGCGTTCTCTCAAGCGCAAGGGCTTTTCGGACCGGCGGCTGGCCATGATCACCGGGATGAGCGAGCAGGAGGTCCGCGCCCTGCGCCACGCCCAAGGTATACGCCCGGTCTTCAAGCGGGTGGACACCTGTGCCGCGGAGTTCGCCTCGTCGACCGCCTATCTCTATTCCACCTACGAGGAGGAGTGCGAGGCGGCCCCCAGCGGCCGCAAGAAGGTCATGGTCCTGGGTGGCGGGCCCAACCGCATCGGCCAGGGCATCGAGTTCGACTACTGCTGCGTCCATGCCGCCCTTGCTTTGCGGGAGGATGGCTACGAGACCATCATGGTCAATTGCAACCCGGAGACAGTCTCCACCGACTACGACACCTCCGATCGACTCTATTTCGAGCCACTCACCCTCGAGGACGTGCTGGAGATCGTTCACAAGGAGCAGCCCTTCGGGGTGGTCGTTCAGTACGGGGGTCAGACTCCGTTGAAGCTGGCGCGAGCCCTGGAGGCGGCGGGGGTGCCCATCATCGGGACCAGCCCGGAGTCCATCGACCTCGCCGAAGACCGCGAGCGGTTCCAGAAGATCGTCACGGATCTGGGCCTGCGCCAGCCGCCCAACACCACGGCCCGCAGCGAGGCGGAGGCGGTGGCCCTGGCGGCCAGCATCGGCTACCCGCTGGTGGTACGCCCCTCCTATGTACTGGGGGGGCGAGCCATGGAGATCGTCTACGAGGAGGCCGAGCTGGAGCGCTACATGCGCCACGCGGTGCGGGTCTCCAACGACTCCCCTGTGCTGCTGGACCGCTTCCTGGATGACGCCATCGAGGTGGACGTGGACGCGATCTGCGACGGGACCGATGTGCTGATCGGCGGCATCATGGAGCACATCGAGCAGGCCGGGGTCCACTCCGGGGATTCGGCCTGTTCCCTGCCGCCCTACACCCTGTCCCCGTCGCTTCAGGATCGCATGCGCGAGCAGATGACCAAGCTGGCCCATGCCCTCAAGGTCGTCGGCCTCATGAATGCCCAGTTCGCGATCAAGGGCGACGAGGTCTATATCCTGGAGGTCAACCCGCGTGCCTCGCGCACCGTGCCCTTCGTCTCCAAGGCCATCGGACTGCCGCTGGCCAAGGTGGCTGCGCGCTGCATGGTGGGCGTGTCCCTGGCGGACCAGGGCTGTACCAAGGAGCGCAAGCCCAAGCACTACTTCGTCAAGGAGGCGGTCTTTCCCTTCATCAAGTTCCCCGGAGTGGACACGGTCCTTGGGCCGGAGATGAAGTCCACCGGCGAAGTCATGGGCGTCGGGGAGTCCTTCGGCGAGGCCTATGCCAAGGCACAGGAGGGGTCCGGATCGGCTCTTCCGCCTCTCGGCAAGGCCCTGCTCAGCGTGCGCGACGCCGATAAGCCGCGCCTGGTCCGGGTGGCCCAGGACCTGCACGGCCTCGGTTTCACCCTCTGCGGTACGGGCCGAAGTGCGGAAGTAGTGCGCGAATCCGGCATCCCGTGCGAGCGGGTCAACAAGGTCAAAGACAGCCGGCCCCATGTGGTGGACATGATCAAGAACCGCGAGATCTCCTTCATCGTCAACACCACCGAGGGTGCCAAGGCCATCGCCGATTCTGCCGAGATCCGCCGCGCCGCCTTGCAGCAAAAGGTCGTCTACACCACCACCATCTCCGGGGCGGAAGCGACCTGTCTCGCCCTCAAGCAAGTGGACATTTTCAGCGTCAATCGGTTACAAGACCTTTACTGATTCCTGGTCGGGGCCCCACGCCCCGGCCCCGCCCAAACCCTTCGCCAAAGACGCGGCGGAACCAATGAGTTCCGCCCGAGCAACGAGGAAACCTGCATGACCAAGGTACCCCTGACCGCCAGAGGGGCGGAGAAACTGCGTTCCGAACTGGAGCGGCTCAAGCGCGTCGAGCGCCCCAAGATCATCGAGGCCATCGCCGAGGCCCGCGCCCACGGCGACCTCAAGGAGAACGCCGAGTATCATGCCGCCCGCGAGCGCCAGAGCTTCGTCGAAGGGCGCATCAAGGACATCGAAGGCAAGATCTCCCATGCCCAGATCATCGACGTGACCACGGTTGCCGCCAATGGCAAGGTGGTGTTCGGGGCTACGGTGGATGTCCTGGAACTCGACAAGGATACGGAGCACACCTTCCAGATCGTCGGGGACGACGAGGCGGATTCCAAGCTCGGCATGATCTCCATCAGCTCTCCCATCGCCCGCGCCCTGATCGGCAAGGCCGAGGGTGACGTCGCCTCGGTCGATGCCCCTGGCGGACTGAGGGAATTCGAGATTCTCGAGGTCCGTTACATCTAGTCCGACCTCGCCTGGTCCGGGCCTGAGCCTGGGTTTCCCACTGAATTCACCATCCGGGGACCCGGCGCCCGCCGGCATCGGGCCTCGAGGGCGCGCCCTGCGCCCCCGGCACGTAGAATGGGCCGATGTTCGATCTTTGGCGCCTTCGCCAACTCGTTGACCGCTTGCGCATCCGGCTCTCGGGCGAGGAGGGCGGGCTGCTGCTGGCCGCCCTCGGGTTGCTGAGCGGCCTCCTCGCCGGCTTGGTGATCGTGGCTTTCCGCCTCGGGATCGAGACGGCCCAGGGGAGCCTGCTGCCGGGTCCCGGGACCGACGGCTACGAAGCCCTCGATCCGCTCCTCCGTTTTGGTCTCTGCGCGGCGGGAGGGGTTGTGGTCGGCGCCCTGCTGCAGGCGGTACCCGCCCAGGCGCGAGGGGTAGGGGTCGTGCATGTCCTGGATCGTCTATCCCGCCACCAGGGCCACCTGCCGTTTCGTAACGCCCTTACCCAGTTTGTCGGCGCCTCCCTGTCCATCATCTCCGGGCATTCGGTGGGGCGCGAGGGACCGGGGGTGCACCTGGGTGCGGCATCCGGGAGCCTCCTCGGCGTTCATCTCGGCCTGCCGAACAACGCCGTGCGAACCCTGGTTGCCTGCGGTGTGGCGGCCTCCATTGCGGCCTCGTTCAACACGCCGCTGGCGGGTGTCATCTTCGCCATGGAGGTGGTAATGATGGAATACACCATCAGCGGATTCACGCCGGTGATCCTGGCCGCCGCGAGCGCGACTGTGCTGTCCCGTGTGGTTTTCGGCGCCGACCCTGCCTTGTCGGTTCCCGCCATTCACGTCGTCTCTCTCTCCGAGCTGCCGCTCGTCCTGCTGACGGGACTCGTCGCGGGCACCCTGGCCGCGGCCTTCACCCGCGCCCTCCTGCACTTCAGCGCTGTCCTGCCAGATCTCTCCGTCTGGGCCAGGGCTGCACTCGGCGGGCTCGCCGCCGGCTTGGTCGGCATGGCGGTCCCCGAGGTGATGGGGATCGGCTACGACACGGTGGACCAGGCCATGCGCGGTCAGGGGACCCTAGTCGCTCTGGCGGTCATCGCCCTGGCCAAGCTGGTTGCGACCGCGGCCGCCCTCGGGCTTGGGTTGCCGGGAGGTCTGATTGGGCCCACCTTGGTGATTGGCGCCACCGCGGGCGCGGCCACGGCCATGGCGGCGGCGGCCCTCGGCTTGGGTCAGGTCTCTGACTCGGGGCTCTACGCGATGATCGGTATGGGCGCCATGATGGCGGCGACGCTGCAGGCCCCGCTTGCAGCCCTGACCGCCGTTCTGGAGCTCACGGCCAATCCGCACGTCATCATGCCTGCGCTCTTTGCCTTAGTGACGGCTCAGCTCCTGACCCGCCAGGTCTACCGCACCGAGTCCGCTCCCCTCGCGCTGGCCCGCGCCCGCGGTCTCGATGTGCGGCAGGACCCAGTGGCGCAGTCTCTGCAGCGGGTCGGCGTCAGCGCGGTCATGGAACAGCGCTTCGCCACGCTCCCCCATCAGGCGGAGCACGAGGAGATACGCGCTGCTCTGGTCGGGCACCCGCGCTGGATTTTGGTGCGCCAGGGCCTCGATCCGATTGCGGTGCTCGTGGCACGCGACGTCGCGCGGGCCTTGGAGATACCGGAGCCTGGGTCGACGCTCGACCTGATGGAGATCCCCGCCGATCGGCGTCGGTGTGCGGCCGTGCATCCGGAGGCCACACTTCAGGAGGCCGTGGAGCGATTGGCGGCCAGTGGGGCGGAAGCCCTCTACGTGACCCGGCCGGCAGCGCCCGGAATTCCGAGGATCTACGGAGTCCTTACCCGGGAGGACATCGATGCCGCGTACCGCGTCTAGCCTCCTCGGCTGGATTGCCAAGTCGTTGCATCAGGGCGGCGCCGGTTGCCGCTGCGGGTAAGACGAGGCCCGTGTCTTAGCCCGGCAGTTCGGCGGGCGCGTCACCGCGGTCCTTGAGGGCATCGAAGGGGTCCGGGCCCTGGCGCTGGTGGCCAGCGGTCTTGAGGCGGTCGAGGTAGTCGAACCAATAGGGCTGCCACGCCCGGCCCAGCTTGTAGAGGTAGCGCCAGTCGTAGAGGCCCGAGTTGTGCCCGTCGTCGAAGAAGATCTTCAGGGCATAGGTCCCGATCTGAGCCAGGTTGGTAATGTTGACCCCCTCCTTGCCGACCTGGAGCTTGGCAGTGTCCGGAGAATGGCCGCGGACCTCGGCAGAGGGGGAGTAGACCCGCAGGTACTCGCATGGGAGGCGAAAGCGGGCCCCGTCGTCGTAGGCAATCTCGAGGACGCGGGACTTCTGGTGGAGCTGGATGTCGGTGGGGCTCGGGTGCTGCTCGCTCATGAGTGGTGCCGCTCGAATGGTTGGGGATGGTGTCCGCGGGTCGCGCTCGGCGGCCGGACGCCGGCTTCCAGGCGCCAGCGTTTAGCTCGGTCGGCCGACGGCTGCCGGCTCGCCGCTCACGCCTGAGCGCCTGCGGCCTTGGCGCGTTCCAGGCGGCGGGTCCACTCGGCGGGGTCCGCCTCGCGCTCGGCCTCTGGCCAGCCGGCGGCATGGCGCGCCACCAGGTCGGCGAAGACCTGGACCTGGGCCGGGGTGTCGTTCAGGGCCGGGATGTAGCCGTACGCGCGCCCCCCGGCCCCGAGGAAGTAGTCGCGGTTTTCCACGGCGACCTCTTCCAGGGTTTCGAGGCAGTCAGCGGCGAAGCCGGGGCAGATCACCTGCACGGAGCCGACCCCTTGCGCACCCCAAGCCTTGAGGGTCTCGTCCGTATAGGGCCGGAGCCACTCCTTTGTCCCAACGCGGGATTGGAAGCTCAGGGCCCATGCCTCCCGCGGCAGCTTCAGGGCCTCCGAAACCAGGCGCGCGGTCTTCTGGCACTGGCAGTGGTAAGGGTCGCCGGCCAGGAAGTAGTCCTTGGGGATGCCGTGGAAGGAGAACAACAGGCGGTCGGGTTGGCCGTGGCTGGCCCAGTGGTCGCGCACGCTCTGGGCTAGGGCCTCGATGTGGCCCGGGGCGTCGTGGTACTGGTTGATGGTGCGCAGCTCCGGCACCCAGCGCCAGGTGGAGAGCTCCCGAGTGACGGCGTCGAAGGTCGAGGCCGTGGTAGTGGCCGAGTACTGGGGATAGAGGGGCAGGACCAGCACTCGGCGGCAATTGGCGGCCCGCAGCCGTGCCAGGGCCGCGGGAATGGAGGGGTTCCCGTAGCGCATCCCCAGCTCCAGGTGGACAGGTCCCGGCAGGGTCTCGCGCAGGCGTCGACCCAGGGTATCGGCCAGGCGCCGGGAGATGTCCAGCAGGGGCGAGCCCTGGTCGGTCCAAACTGCCTGGTAGGCATGCGCGGAGCGCGCCGGGCGGATGCGCAGGATGACCCCGTGCAGAATCA
Source organism: uncultured Gammaproteobacteria bacterium (assembly GCA_963709645.1). Classification (GTDB taxonomy): domain Bacteria; phylum Pseudomonadota; class Gammaproteobacteria; order Chromatiales; family Chromatiaceae; genus DYRB01. The sequence goes on along the minus strand of CAVPXP010000015.1, from coordinate 58,280 downwards.
GCCACCAGAGGGGGCGCGGGACCTCGATGACCCGTGGATCGGATAGGAACTCGGCCAGGTACCGGCGCACCGCAGCCGTGGTCGGGGCGTCCGGGGTGCCGAGGTTGACCAGCAGGACGCCCAGCCTTTCAGGGGTGTCGTGGCGGAAGTCGGTGAGATTCTGAAACTTCATCAGCAGTTCCTTATGGCAAGGTGCGGCGCCACGTCGTTGGTCGTCCGGGCCTGGCGGGTCTTGGGTGGCGATGGGGACGCAGGTGGCGTCGGCCCTGCGGGTTTTCCACTCTGGCCCTCTGACGGGGTCCGAGGCGGCGACCCTGGCGAACGCATTTCGCTCCAGGCAAGGGTTCTTAGTCGCGCCAACTTGTGTTCATTTGCGGCAAATGCGCTTGTCAGCATCAGGCGTGGGAACGGCGCAGCTTGGCTTCAACTCGGGCCTGAGCCACAAGGCCGGGATCGAGGACCCGTGGGTAGAGGCGCCAGAGGTCGTCCACGACCAGTGCATGACGGACGGCTTTCTTCTCGAGGCTTCGGCGGGTTTCGTCCGGCAGGTTCTGAAGGGTCAGCAGATAGGGCGAGAGCCACGCAATGTAGTCCGCCACCAGCCCTGCATCGCGGTCGTCCGGCCATTCGGTGCGGAGGGTGAGGAGGGGGAAAGCGGCCTGTGGGAGGGCGCGCCCGGCGAGCCCAGGCGGAGCACCCGCTTCGAGCCCGATCTGGACGTTGTGGTCGCTGCGGAACCACTGGGCTGCGCGCGGCCGCCCGGCTGTCTCGCGGACCAGTCGCTCCAGGACCTCGATGTGTGTCAGCCGGTTCGTGCTGGCTGTCCCAGGTCCGGCCAGGGTGGGCGAGAGAAAGGGGCGGTCTCCACGCCCGCCGCCGCTCCAGTCGGTGGCGCTCGCCTCCGCCAGGCCGGTCGGGTCTAAAGTGGTGGCGATCAGGGCCAGGGGGGCGCCGTCGGCGTCCAGCAGCCATTGCTCCAGCTCCGGACCCAAGGGGAAGGGAACCTTGTGCAGGTTGGTGGCGACCTGCTCGCAAAGGGCTTGGGAGGCCTTGAGCATATGGCCCAGGTCGAGGATGGGATTGAGCGGAACCCGTTTCAGGCCCTGGGTCTCGGACCAGACCCCGAAGCGGAAATACTGGAGCTTGTCGCTGTCGCCGGCGCCGGTCCAGAGGCCCCTCGGTGGGTGCGCGAGGATCTGAATCTGCCAGTTCACCCCGTCGAGGCTCAGTGCCCGGGCGCTGTCGGTCTTGACGACGGCAATGGCCCCGAGGAAGGGGTTGACCCTGCGCAGGCCGAAGCAGCGCGCCGGCTCCGCGCCGCCGGGTTCTGACATCAGGGCCTGGCCTCGGCCGCCAGCTCGGCGAACAGGGCCCGGAAGCGCGCCGGGTCCGGGGCGGCAAAAACGGGGTCGTCGGCCCTGGGGCTCATGCGGTCCAGCTCGTCCCAATCCGCTGCGGAGAGGCGCTCCTGGGCCAGTGGGAATGCCTCGGTGTCCTCGATGGTCATGTGATTCCACAGGGCGCGCACCAGCTCGCGTCCCTGGGTCTCCACCTCGTCGCGCAACAGCACATCGCCGTGGACGATGCCGTCCAGGCTGTTGCGGAAACGCCGGTTCATCTGCGGGATCTGCTGGTGCTGGTTCATGAGGATACCGAGGACCAGGGGGCTTTCCCCGCCGGCCTCGATCAGGCGCCCGAAGATGAGGTCCTCGGTCGGGTGATGGATCTGGTCGGCGTAGCTCTCCATGTAGTCGAGCAGCTCGCACATCAGCTCGTAGTCGGGTTCTGCGCCCGCGTGGAACCGGTCCAGCAGCCTGTCGAGCAGGGTCAAGATCTGGGCCAGGTTGCGGTGGTCGCGATTGAGGCGGTCGAGTAGGGGGTACATTGGCCTTCCTCCAATCCGAAGATGATGCGGCGCCTTTGGACGGCGCCGATCATGTCGACCCTTGCCCAAATGCACCGATCGCGGTGTGCCTGAGAATGATTTCGAGTATGGCACCGAGCCAGCGGATTCCCAAACGGCAATCCGCTGCCCGGGTGGGGCAGGCGCCGGCTGCTCGGGCGCGGGGCCAGGTCAGCCCCTGCGTCGAACTCGGCCGCCAAGGATGCGTGATCCCCAAGCCCAAAGGGTGTTGGGGTGATAGCTCTGGCCGGTTTGCGCATAGGCCAGGGCGTGGTCGTTCTGGAACGTCCACTCCATCCGGGACCTGGCCAGCTCGGTCCCGCAGAAGAGCAGCCGGTCTCCGCGGCGCAGGGTAATCCGCGCCTCCGGCAGCAGGGTGCGCTCGCTCTTGTGGACCAGCATCAGGGCGATGGCCGGGAGCGTCACCTCCCGATCGCGCGGGTCGCGCAGGAGCGCGCCGAGACCGACGGGAGAGCCTTGGCCGGTGGCGGCGCAGACGGCTTGGGCCTGGTCGGTGTCGATGGTGACCTCCCAAACCTCCGGGACCCGATCCTCCACCAGGGCGGCGATTCGGCTGATCAGCTCGCAGGCCCACTCGTGGTCGCGGTAGCGCGCGTAATGCTCGAACTCCGAGAGCAAGGGGGTGGCCAAGAGCACGCGGATGCGCTCGGCGATGATGGTGCTGGGGTGCATGACGATCTGCGCCCCCACGGCCTCGAACAGCCCATGGTTGTCGATGTGGTTCTCCCGCGCCACCAGGAACAGTTTGGGGTTCATCTGCTTGCCGGTCATCAGGATGGACAGGTTGTTGGCGTCATCGTCGGTCCCTGCCACGAGCCCCACAGCACCCTGGATGTTTGCCTGCTCCAGGGTCTCAGATTCGGTGCCGCGTCCGGTCACCCCGCCTTCCGGCGGCAGGCCCGTCAGCCCAGGGTCCGCCTCGATCACCATGACCTCCACGCCCTCGGCCTTGAGGTGCTGATACACGGCTTTGCCGAAGCGCCCATAGCCGCACAGGATCCAGAGCCCGGTGGAGGGGGGATAGACGGGGTCCTTGAGCGGCTCCCCGCCGATGCCCGAGAGCCAGGCATAGAGCAAGATCAGGCAAGGGGCATGGAGTGCGGTGGCCAGGTAGAGGGCGAAGGTATCGAAGGGGTCGAAGATGTGGTCGGTGCCGAAGGAGGCCATGTTGACCTCCACGTCGTGGGAGTCGGCTCGGCAGATGGCCTTGAGCCCGGGTCGCATGAGCTTGGCGGCGATGGCGATCTTGAGGTTGGTCTTGTTGACGTCGGTCAGGGCCACCACCCCGGTACACCAGGGGTTGCGCAGCCCGGCGGCCACCAGATTGCTGGGGCGGCGGGCATCGGCGAGCAGGGCGGGGACGTACTCGCGGTGGCCTTCGAGCTTGAGCAGGTTGATGCGGGTCTCGTCGTAGTCGATGACCACCGCCCGGTAGTGTCGGTCCGTCAGGGCCTGCACCAGGGCGCGGCCAGTCTCGCCATAGCCGCACACCAGATGGAAGGGGTAGGCCATGCGCTTGATCAGCCGTGCGAAGCGCCGCTCGATGATGGCGCGCTGAAAGGTGCGGTCCTGGAGCAGTGCGATGAGGGTGCCGATGGAGTAGATCCAGGCCACCACGGAGGTGTAGATGGTCAGGCTGACCCAGAGCCGCTGGGCATCGGAGAAGGCGTTGGGGATCTCACCGAAGCCGATGGTCGTGGCCGTGTAGCTGACCATGTAGAAGGCGTGGAAGATGCTCATGGGCGCGGTGGGGGCGCCCGTCGCGTCCACCCCTGGGATCAGCGCCAGGCCGGCGATGGTCACGGCATAGCTGACGATCAGCACCAGGAGCGGCGTGCGCATGCGCCGCAGGATGATGAAGACGATGGTGTCCATGGGACCTCGGCGCCTGCGGGTCTCGGCGCCTAGCGGCGCAGGACGAAGGTCTCAGCCACCAGCAGCACCACCGAGATCACGTTGGCGATCATGGCCCCGCCGGTCAGGGAGACGATGCTGGCCGTGACCGTGGAGGACAGGCCAACCTCGGTCACGTGAACCGCCGCGACCCATACCAGGACCGCCGCGATGAGCTGGAGCATGGCCACCAGGCTGGTCGAGAGGAGGATGGCCCCGATCTGGGTGCGGTCGCCGAACTTCAGCACTGTGGCGACGAGGTTCACCACCACGACCGCGAACAGCTCCCACACGTTGTGGTGGTCCGGGTTGTCGAGCTCCCCGACGAAGAATCCGAAGTTGAGGGTGAGGGCCAGGACAATAAAAAAGCCGAAGACGACCTTTTCCGGGTTCATGGTTGTTTTCCGTCAGGGGTCCAGGGGTGAGACAAGGCCTCATTGTGCCCTGGGCCCCGTAAAACACAACGGGTTGTGCGCGCCAACTCCTCTCCCCAGGGTCGCCGGGACAAGGCTCCGGCGGCTCTCGTGGCCCCGACGCGCCATCGATCGGAATCCCGACCCGAGATCTTTTCCTCCCCATCGGATCGTCAGCAAGCATCCACAGTCACGGCACCCCCAGGTCCCAGGCGCGTGCTGCCTGGACGAAAGGGCCGGCGGCGCGCCAGTGGACACTTATCCACAGCGTGCTCACAGCTTGCGCCCGGGTTGTCACCCACCTTACACAATATGTTGTGATTGACAGCGTGCAAATGCCGTATATATTGTGTCTCTGACAGAGCCCGCACCCCCTGTGGGCGAAACCGCCAACACCCATAACGAAGCCGCCACGGGAGGAGCCATGTCCAGCGCCACGTCCAAAGAAGCGCCGTCCACCACAGCCCCGCACCAGTCCATCGCCGAGGGGCCCGCGCCGCGGTCCGACCTGGCCCCTAGCGATCGCTCGTCGGATGTCGAGGCCCTTGCCCCTGGCAAGGTCCAGGTGATCCGCCGCAACGGCAAGGTGACCCACTTCGACGCCAACAAGATCATGGTCGCCATGACCAAGGCCTTCCTGGCCGTGGAGGGGGGCAGCGCTGCGGCCTCCAGCCGCGTCCACGACCGGGTGCGGGAGCTGACCGAGCAGGTGGTCTCCGCCCTGACCCGGCGCCTGCCCGGCGGCGGCACGGTCCACATCGAGGACATCCAGGACCAGGTCGAGCTGGCCCTGATGCGCGCCGGCGAGCACAAGGTCGCACGCGACTATGTCATCTACCGCGACGAGCGGGCCCGGGAGCGCACCCAGAAGGCGGCCGCCAACAGCGCCTTGGAGGACGAGCACCAGATCCGCGTCACGCTGGCCGACGGCAGCACCAGGCCGCTCGACGTGGATCGCATGCGCCGCCTGGTGGACGAGGCCTGCCGCGACCTGGAGGGGGTAGACGCCGCGGCCATCCTCAGCGATACCTGCCGCAACCTCTTCGACGGGGTGCGCGAGGCCGACGTCGGCCAGGCCCTGGTCATGTCCGCCCGGGCCATGATCGAGAAGGACCCGGCCTACAGCCAGATCGCTGCCCGCCTGCTGCTCGACCTGCTGCGGCGTGAGGCCCTGGGCTTCCTCGACATGGCGGCGGGGGTCGAGACCCAGGCCGACCTGGCCGACCGCTACGGCGACTACTTCAGCGCCTACGTCCGCCGCGCCGGGGACCTGGAGCACCTGGACCGGCGCCTTGGCCAGTTACGACCTGGCCCGTCTTGGCGCGGCCCTCAAGCCCGAGCGCGACCTCCAGTTCACCTATCTCGGCCTCCAGACCCTCTACGACCGCTACTTCATCCACACCGCCGGCGGCATCCGCTTCGAGCTGCCCCAGGCCTTCTTCATGCGCGTCGCCATGGGGCTGGCCATCAACGAGATCGACCGCGAGGAGCGGGCCATCGAGTTCTACGAGCTGCTCTCCAGCTTCGCCTTCATGTCCTCCACGCCGACCCTGTTCAACTCCGGGACCCTGCGGCCCCAGCTCAGCTCCTGTTACCTGACCACGGTCCCGGACGACCTCGACGGCATCTACGGGGCCATCAAGGACAATGCCCTGTTGTCCAAATTTGCCGGCGGCCTCGGCAACGACTGGACCCGGGTGCGCGGCATGGGCGCCCACATCAAGGGGACCAACGGCCGCAGCCAGGGTGTGGTGCCCTTCCTCAAGGTGGCCAATGACACGGCAGTGGCGGTGAACCAGTGCTTCGCCCCCGAGACCACCGTCTTCACCGCCGATGGGCCCAAGCCCATCGCGGAGGTGAAGGTCGGCGATCTGGTCCTGGGTCAGCGCGGGCGTTATCGCGAAGTCACGGAGCACTTCGTCTACGACCAGAAGGCCGCCCCCATGGTCCAGGTCGCCGTCAAGCACTCGGTCAACGACCTCAAGGTCACCGACGGTCATCCCTTCTGGGCCATCCAAGGCGTGCCCATGGAGCAGTCCATCGACCGCACCCTGAACCAGATCGAGCACGGGCGCTTCAAACCTGCATGGGTCGAGGCGGGGCGGCTGTCGCGCGGGGACTATGTGGCCCAGGTCATCCCGGGCGAAGTGGTGCCGGTGGACGGACTGACCGAGGCCGATGCCCGGCTCTACGGTATCCTGCTGGGTGACGGGCACCTGACCCGGGACTCGGAGTTTGGCGTCTCCGGCAATCCCAGCGCGGACGGCGGGCACCTCCAGTTCGTGCGCGACTATCTTACCGAGCGCGGCATCCACTACTGGGAGAACGGTCGCGGCGAGACCTACCTCCAGATCAAGTGGGCCGTCGGCAAGGGCCTAGCCCGCTGCGCTACCACCGGGCAGTATGTCGGCCTGGACGAGGCGAACATCCCCTTTACCTACGACGACCTCTACGACGCCGCGGGTAACAAGCGCATTGCCCGCCGCCTCAGTCATCTGCCCCACAACCAGGCCCTAGCCCTGGTCCAGGGGCTGTTGGAGACCGATGGCGGCGTCTCTCGCGGCAAGGAGATCTACTTCACCAGCAGTTCTGCTCCGCTCGCCGAGGGCTTGCGCTACCAGCTGCTGCGCCTCGGCGTCCCCTGCGCCGGTCAGTACCGCGAGCGCGACAATACCCACACAGGGACGCGCTCCGACGGCTCCGTGGTCTGCTTTGCCGGGGTCACCCGCGCCTTCGATCTGCGTATCCCCGCGGTCCAGCCCATCGCCGATCTGGTCGGCGTTCCTGCGCTGACCAAGCACAACTGGTTCCGCCTCGGCAACTGGATCTTCACCCGCGTCAAGGCCGTGACGCCCATGTCCCCAGTCCCGGTGGTCCACGACCTCAAGGTCGAGGGCGACGAGACCTACATGACCGCCGCCGCCCTGGTCCACAACGGCGGTAAGCGCAAGGGCGCCGTCTGCGCCTACCTGGAGACCTGGCACGTCGACATCGAGGAGTTCCTCGACCTGCGCAAGAACACCGGCGACGACCGCCGCCGCACCCACGACATGAACACCGCCAACTGGGTGCCGGACCTGTTCATGAAGCGCGTCGCCGAGGACGGCGACTGGACCCTCTTCTCGCCCGACGAGACCCCGGACCTGCACGACCTCACCGGCCAGGCCTTCGAGGCCGCCTATACGGCCTACGAGGCCCGCGCCGAGCGCGGCGAGATGAAGGTCAGCAAGCGCATCAAGGCGGTCGACCTGTGGCGCAAGATGCTCGCCATGCTGTTCGAGACCGGCCACCCCTGGATCGCCTTCAAGGACCCCTGCAACCTGCGCTACACCAACCAGCACATGGGCACGGTGCACAGCTCCAACCTCTGCACCGAGATCACCCTGCACACCAACGACCAGGAGATCGCCGTCTGCAACCTGGGCTCCGTGAACCTGGCGGTGCACGTCGGACCCCAGGGCATCGACCACGCCAAGCTCCAGCGCACGGTGAGCACCGCCATGCGCATGCTCGACAACGTCATCGACTACAACTTCTACAACGTCCCGCAGGCGCGCAAGTCCAACCTGCGCCACCGCCCGGTGGGGCTCGGCATCATGGGTTTCCAGGACGCCCTCTACGAGCTGCGCATCCCCTACACAGGCCAGGCGGCCGTTGACTTTGCCGATATCAGCATGGAGGCCGTGAGCTACTACGCCATCCAGGCCAGCACCGAGCTCGCCGAGGAGCGCGGGCGCTACCACAGCTTCGACGGGTCCCTGTGGAGCCGCGGCATCCTGCCCATCGACTCCATCCGCCTGCTGGAAGAGGGCAGGGGGGGTTACCTCCAGATGGACACCAGCTCGACCCTTGACTGGGAGGCGCTGCGCGAGCGGGTCAGCACGCTCGGCATGCGCAACTCCAACTGCATGGCCATCGCCCCCACCGCCACCATCAGCAACATCGTCGGGGTCAGCCAGTCCATCGAGCCGACCTACCAGAACCTGTTCGTCAAATCGAACCTCTCCGGGGAGTTCACGGTGGTGAACCCCTACCTTGTTCAAGACCTGAAGGACCAGGGCCTGTGGGATGCGGTCATGGTGAATGACCTGAAATACTTCGATGGGTCCGTACAGGCCATCGACCGCATCCCGCAGGAGCTCAAGGATCTCTACGCCACCGCCTTCGAGGTCGACGCCCGCTGGCTGGTGGAGGCCGGCAGCCGCCGCCAGAAGTGGCTCGACCAGGCCCAGAGCCTCAACCTCTACATGAGCGAGCCCAACGGCAAGAAGCTCGACAACCTCTACAAGCTGGCCTGGGTGCGGGGGCTCAAGACCACCTACTACCTGAGGTCCATGGGCGCGACCCATGTCGAGAAGTCGACCATGGCGGATTCCACCAAGGCCAATCGGCTGAGCGCGGTGGGGGGGAGCTACATCACGCTGGACAAGGGGAAGGGGAATGGCAGCGGGGTCTCGGCGGCGCCGAAGGCTTGCTCGATATTGGATCCGGAGTGTGAGGCGTGCCAATAGGGGCATCGGAGCCAGGGATGCCCTATGAGACGTAGGGTGGGTTTGGGTTGGGGATGGCCTATGAGACGTAGGGTGGGTTAGGCCATGGATGGCCGTAACCCACCAGGCGTCGCGAAGCGACTCAACGCCTTGCCACTTGCGTCGGACACCACATGGAATTCGGACGACATGAGATCGGTTGTGATTTCGCCACGCGCCAAAGACTGTGCCCCCCCAAGCGTCGCGGTGGAGCGGCGAGCCCCTTTTCTATGCTCGTCCAAAGAAAAGGGGCGAAAAGAAAGGCTATGTCTGCGTTAGGTGTTGGTGCACACGCCAAGCGTTGGCACTGGCTGCCACGCCGCCCGTGGGAGGGCCGCCCTCGGCCCGATGCAGTGTCTTCCAGAGGCGTCTCTGGAAGACACCCGGTCGCGGCGAGGCGCCGCTCCCACCGGCCCGTTGTTATTTTCATCAATGGGTTATCGGTACCAACAGGTAACGCAGACCGAGCCAAAAGAAAGGACGCCCCGTTGCCGCGACAACTCCTGCGCTTCTCGGGATTTCCGGGGGTCGGCCGAGGGGGCTCCTGCCCCCACGACCGACGCGCGCGATCCCTCGCGCGCCCCTTCGGGCTGTTCCCGGAAATCCCTGCGATGCTCGGCGCGGCAAAAGGGGCAACCGCAGGGCTGCCCTTGAACCGACGGTGTGCCCGTTAAGGTAGGCTACGCTAACGCGACCGACTATAGGCCGAGCACCCTATGGAGGCGAGCGTGACAGCAACAGCACTCAGAGTCCTGCAAGACGCCCTGAACCTTACCCCGATCGAGCGGGCCGAACTGATCGATGGGCTCCTGCACAGTTTCGACCCAAGCCCCGACCAGGCCCAGGTCGATGCCTGGAAGGCCGAGGCCGAGTCCCGCATCGAGGCCTTCGAGGCCGGACTGCTCACCGACGACTCTGCCGAGGCGATGTTCGAGAGGATCAACCGACGGTGAAGATCCGCGTCCTGTCGTGTGCGGAACGCGAGTTCGCCGAGGTTGTGGAGCACTACAATGGGGAACGACCCGGCCTTGGATATGAGTTCGCCGAGGAAGTGCGGCGTGCATTCGGACGCATCCGCGCCTTCCCCGAGGCATGGCCGAGTTTTTCCAAGCGTACACGGCGTTGCATGGTCAGCCGCTTTCCCTACGGGATCCTTTACCAGATTCGGTCCGACTGCATCCTGGTGGTGGCCATCATGCACCTCAAGCGGGATCCCAGGGCTTGGCGGGGCCGGGCGGGAGAATGATGGGCAGTTGTGCCTGCACGATGCGCCTGGGTTCGAGACGCATCGCTCTCGAACGACGCGCTTCCTTCGTCAGCGCATCCTACGTGCTTGTCAGTAGGGGTTTGGGTTTGGGCAGGGAGGCCCTTGGCCCGACTGGGGTACTAGGCGGAATCTGTCTAGTACCGCCAACACAGATGTCTGTCTAGTACGTCCAACGCAGACGTCGGTCTAAGAAAACTGTTAGGCAACAAAGGAAACAAAGCGCGGTGGCAATCTTTGAAGGCGGAGCGCGGGATTCACTGTCACGCTTGAATCTGCGCTTCAAGTCTGCTAATCCCCTACTCAAGAAGTCCAGCATCGAGTAGAAGAAAGAAATCGCGCGCCTGCATGCGAAGGTTGTCAAACTTGAGACGCAAATCTCTCTGCGAAGAATAGGATCTCCGCACTCGAAAAAGAAAAAAAGAAATTTCATTTTGAAAACCCACAGAATATGTCTAATGAGGAGATTGAGGCCGAATTAAAAAAGAATTTTGACAGCATCGCCTCAAGATTCGGATATGTCAAAGCTCAGAGAGATGAAGCATGACAATGAGCTTTGAAGAAGAATATCGGTTAATGCTTCTCAAGAAGGCGCACAATAAGATAAGCAAAGAGCCTTCTGACGAAGTGCTTGAAGCGCAACTCATTGTAGCGAAGAACGCTGAAGAAATAGCGGAAGCACGCGCGATAATAAGCGAGCGCGCAGCACTGCCATTCTTCTCTGCTGTCCGCTCTGCTTCTTTCAGCGTGGGATAACGGTTCATTGCGAGACTTGCTCATCTGACACTGACATTGATATTTTCCGGTGCCCGTCATGTGGGCATACATACGGCCAAAAAGCCTAACAATCGGCTCAACCCCGAACCGCGCCGCGACGTTTTGCTTCGGCTCACTGCGCCGGGGGTGGCGCGGTCGGGTTAGCCGCAGCGTTAGACACCCACCGGAGCTATTTATGACCGCGACTCGATTCGGCCCCGGCTGATCTTGGGCGGTTTGTCTTTGCATTTATGGCATTTACTGGTACGCGAAGCGGCGTCCCGCGAACACGCTATGGTCGACGGCTGCCCGGGTGGCGTTGAAGGCTGGCTTCTCTTCCTAGTGTCAGGTCTTATGCTAGGGCCGCTAGTGGGTGCAGCCACACTAGACGATGCCATCATGTCCGCCCAATCGCAGTACCCAAACCTCAAGGCCGTGGAGTATGGAGCACGTTCAAGTTTGCTGCCTGGGGGTCGTACCTGGTCTTCGCAGGTCTCAGCTTTTATGCAGGGTTTGGCCTTGCAAGAGGCCGTGACCTCTCCGTCGTTCGTAAGGCAAAGGTTTTGCTATGGGTCGTTGCGCCAGCAGCCACAGTTGTAATGGGTGCCTGCATTCCGTTTCTCGTCTTCGGCAAAATTGGTTCAGCGCCGCAATGCATCTTCCGTCTCATTGTGGCCGTTATTTACGCGACCTTCTGGACGGTGTACTTATCGAAGTCAGATCGTGTTCAGGCAACTTCGGAAATCCGACCCCCAAGGACGGAGCCTCTGAAGATATACGGTACATGTACCGGCGATTCGCGGAAGCCGAGACTAGCGATCATGCCGCTTCTTGATCGTGCTATTTGGACGGTTACTGGGAACCGGTGGCCATGGTAAGGTCTGGAACGAAGGATCAGAGATGGCCTAACACGGTACCAAACCCGACCCCAAAGTGCTATCGCAATTTGGGCCGTCGTGTTAGGCGTGGAGTTAAGCGTAAAAACGGACGTATGTGGTGCTGACTCGATGGCTCCAATAAAAGCTACTCCCCCGTTACTTCGTGAGCTATGTCCCGACGCATCCCAGATCTGGAGACGTCGGAGAAGCGAGTGAATCGCTAGCGTTGAGAGTAGAGCGATGGAATGAACCGTTCTTTATTGCACGAGATCCGCAGCGAACATTTTTGAAGCGTAAGGTGGAAGAGAAAGGGTACGAGGAAGAACACATCGTGCCTCTAGCATACATCGCGAACTACAACCTTCGCATTACTCATTATCACGGCCTCGCTGAAATCACCTATAGCAGTATCTATGATTTCTTGTTCAACAGGATTACTAGACTCATCTATCTGAGGGTTAGCGCCCTCCGTCGCTTCGAGTCTGTCAATCAATACGTGTTTAACCAGCGGCGGTTAGTCATGGCGCGCCGGAAGGAGCCTGGTCGCTTCGGATTGTCAAGATCGGAGCTTGGCGTGAAATGCATAAGGAGTCGCCGTACGGGTTTAACGACCAAGCTCTGTCCGTAAACTGGGTTGGCTACACCCACCGGAAGCAAGAGCGTCGCGTGGACGGATCGGCGTAGCCGGTGGATTTGCGAAGGCGTGAGCAAAGCCGAGTGAGCACGTCGTGTGACTGGGCGCACCGACCCAACTTGACCGGTATGAAACCGAGGAAAAGAGCACAAGGTTGTCAAAAAGATCGACTGGAATGCTACTACCGACCGCGACTAGTTGGCCTAGCGACGAGCGTGCAACCGGCGTGTCAAGCTTCCGATATTACTAGATTTATCCAAATGAAACTCGACAAAGGGCAGCAGGTCATGACTTGCGCCCTGGCGGGCTGCCGGCGCAGGAGCCTGGCGAGCGCCCTGCGAATCCACGAGGTCGGCCAAGCGTGAATGGGCAGGAGCCGTAGGGTCAAGGTTCTACTTTTGCCTTTTTGAGCTCTATCGCGCGGCCACCGTTGCAGGGCGTTCAGGCCGCCGGCGGCGGCTAACGAGCATACAGTCGTAGCGGAACGTGGGAACTGAAAGAGCGAAAGACGGGGTCAGGGTCATAAGAGCGGGGTCAGGTCTTGACTTTTGCCTTTTGAGCTTTGTCCCACGTTTCAGTGTTGCAAAGGTGTTCAGGCCGTGGGAGCGGCTAAGAGTACGGTCCTATGCGGAACCTGAGAACGGAAAGAAGTCCAATAATCTGAGGTACGACAATGATCTGGACCCTGAAGGTGACCTTGTGTGGCGGGATCTATTCGACGGGGAAATGCGTTCGGGTGATCGAGATCGACTCGTCCGCCACCCTGGAAGACCTGCATCTGGCGATCCAGGATGCCGTGGACTTCGATAACGATCATCTGTATGAATTCTATTACGCCAGGACCGAGCGGAGCCGCGACCGGGTGCGCTTCGACGATGAGAATGGCGAGCTATTCAGCAGGACAGTCGCTTCGATGTTCCCGCCGCCCAAAGACCGGAAGCTGTTCTACCTCTTCGACTACGGTGATAGTTGGTTGTTCAGTGTCGCGAAAACGCGCACGCCACCACGTGAGCCGCTGGCCGGTGTCAAGTATCCCCGGCTGATTGATGGCATTGGGGATAACCCAGAGCAATATCCGGAGGCAGACGACTAGCCAGGCCAGGCTAGGTTGGGGGTGAGCGATTGCGAAACCAAACGTAACCGCCGCACCTCGTCGGGGTTCGTTTCTGACCCTCAACCTACCCGGGCTTGAGACATCGAGCGGACCAGGGGCTGCCGAGGGTGTGGGTCATTTCTTATCTATTGTAGAGGGTGCCATGTTCAATCATTCTGAGAAGGTGCCAAAGGCGATGGGGGAGACCTTTGCCGCGGTGACTGCCATTACCGATGCCTTCTGCCGCGAACGGCTGGATCAGGAGTACGCCCAGATGATGCGGTTCGTCGCTGCGGCCCTCGCTCGCAAGCGGCCGTCGCCACTCGCTACCGGGGCGGCGGCGGCTTGGGCTGCGGGGATTGCCCATGCCGTGGGGACCATGAACTTTCTGTTCGACTCGACGCAACAGCTCCATATCCCCGCCGGCGCGCTCTACGAGGCATTCGGGGTGAGCCAAGGCACCGGGCAGGGGCGGTCGAAGAAGGTGCGGGACCTGTTGCGCATGAGCCAGTTCGATCCCCACTGGTGCCTGCCGAGCCGGCTTCACGATCATCCGATGGCCTGGCTGGTACAGACCGGGCCGGGATTCATCGTCGATGCCCGCAGGTTGCCACGGGACCAACAGGCATTGTTGCACCAGGCAGGGGTCGATCCCCTATGTGCACGCGGATGTGCAGCCCGCGTAGGTTGGGATGAAGGGTAGCGAATCCCAACGGAACCGCAGTCTATCGTTGGGGTTCGTCGCTCACCCCAACCTACCGGGCCGCTTCGTGGTATCGGGTGCGCGTTCCGCCGGCGTGAAGCCCGGTTTCCGGGTTCCGTATGGCGCAGAATGGCTGTGGTATATGAGGAGGTCCCATTGGACACGTCTGGGCTGCTTTGGGGTGTACTGTTCGGCTCGATTGGGCTCGGCTTCTTCGTGTATGGCAAGAAGCAAAGGGCCATTGTGCCACTGGTCTGCGGGCTCGCCCTCTTGATCTTTCCGTATTTCGTGTCCAATACGTTCCTCCTGGTGGGTGGCGGGATGGCGCTCATGGCAATTCCGTATTTCGTCAGGATATGAATGGTGGAGGTGACGCACGAACTACGGTGCCAGGTCTTGACCCTTGCCTTCACTCGTTTGCCTCAATTGTTTGGAGGATCTGCAGATGCCAGTCGAATTTCGGATCGTGGATGACAACCACCTTACGCTGCGGATTTCCGGAGAGCTTGGCATCGACGAGTTTCGGCGGGTGCAGGCCGACATGGAGACGGCTGTACAGAAGCAGGGGTCAGTGAAGCTGCTGATTCTGCTGGACAGTTTCTCGGGCTGGGAACAGGCCGATGGCTGGGAAGACCTATCCTTCATGGAAAGAAACGATAGGTTCATGGAAAAAATGGCCATCGTCGGCGACGACAAGTGGCGGGACCTGGCCTACGCCTTCACGCTCAAGGGCTTGCGCTCGGTGCCCATCGAATATTTCACCCCAGATGCTGAAGCCTCGGCACGCCGGTGGCTGGGTTGGGCCGTAACTTAGGCGATTTCTGTCAAATCATGTACCAGCTTACTCGTCTTTTCGCCCGCTTTCGGTGTCGTGCCGGCAGTCACATAGCCCAGCTATGCTCCTGCCGGCACTCTTTGAAGGCGACCGAAAATCCTTCGCAATCTGGTACATGATTCTCCGGCAATCGCCTTAGGAGCGGTCTCCCCGCCGCCTGCGATAGCCCGCTATTCCCCACTTGGCGGTCGTTTGCGGGTGCGGGGGCGCACGAGTTGCCAAGCTGCCGGCCGGATGGACTGATCAAGCCAGGGCCTTCTGCTGCTCCTCAGGCGCCGGCAGCAGATCCAGGGAACCGAAGGCCTTCGGGTCGTAGTATTTGCGCAGCCCGCAGCGCAGCAGGGCCTTCTCCGCGGCCAGCGACTTGGGGTCTTGTCGTTTGCCGGGTGCGCCGGCAACATGGGCAAGTTCGTGCAGGAGCGTTTGCGCGACCTCCATCCGGTCGATCAGGAGCAGGTCGTTGATCCCGATCTGCGCCCAAGTCGCGCCCCAGGAGTAGCAGAGCCCTCCCGGGATTGTCTTGTTGGTTGCGGTTCCCGTCGGCTTGAGTCGGTAGATATGCAGGGTCTTGCCGTCGAGGATCTGCCTGAGACTGATCGGGCTGGTAGTGTTCAGGCCGCGGAAATAGTTGTTGCAGCTCTTCAAGGCGGCGCAATGCTTGTCGATGTACTTCAGGCCGGCGGTGATGGTGGCTTTGACGTTGACCGTCATGAGGACGGGGACCTTTCCGCGTTTGGTTATCCGGAACTGGAGGTGCGGTTGGGCAAACTGATCCATCAGGTAGTCGGGCGAGCCCGTGCGCAATGCCCCTAGATTCTTGGTGATACCGTTAATCTCGAATTTGACCATTGCAGCGCACCTCTTCGTGTCCCCATCGCGTCTTTTCTTCCAGTATAGCGGGTGCTCACTGGCGCGCAGGGCACGGGGTCGAACTGGAAAGTTTGGGACAGAGAAAGACATAGTGCCAAGTCCTGCAACCAAGCACTTAACCTTCGCTGTAGGAAGGCCGCGTAACCGGTTTTGCGACGGTCTAGGCAGTAGCTGAAATGAGCGCCAAATCTTTGTCGGCCACTCTCGCGATAATGTTGGGTTTGGTCCCAATTGCTGCGCACGCCCAATACATCCCACTCTGGGTGGTGGTGGGTGCCCTATCGCCTATTCTGGCATTTCTTTTGTGCGTCATTCTCGGCTTCCTTGCTCGGAGCGCACGAATCGGAATCTTACATGCGGGGTTTTTGCTCGCTTGGATTGTGCTTTTCTTACTGGCGTCCTATTTCGTAGAAAACGATTATGTGATCTGGACCCCCTTGGCTCTGTACCTCCTGCATTCTATGTTGCTGGTTGTCCTGATCGTGGTTCAGATAGCCAAGCGCATTGCCGAAAGTGGCCATACGTCCTAATCGCGAGGGCCCGGCAGGGCGGTAGGGTCGGCATCGGGTGACCTTTCCCAGGCCGGCTGCCATGTCGAGGATGAGCGGTCAGGACCCTTTGATACGTGCCAGCCGCTCCGCCAGGTCGGCGAGACCAAGTGCCCGCAGCCGCGCGATGTTGGCCTCGGGGATGGCCGCAGGGTCGGGGGTGTGGGCCAGGGCGGCTTCCATCTCGTCCGGGCGGATGAAGTGGAACATGGGCCAGGGGGAGCGGTTGGTGTAGTTGGCGGCGTCGTCCGGGTCTGTGTCCTGGAAACGGTAGTTGGGATGAAAACCCACGAGCTGTACCAAGGTCGCCAGACCGGTCTCTTCCAGGTTGGCCTCCAGGTCGCCGAGAAAGTCGTTGAAGTGGTCGAAGTCGGCCAAGGCGTCTGGACAGATGAGCAGGGTGGTGGATTCCTGTCCCGGATCGGCTTGGAGAAAGGCTTCGAGTGCGTGAACGGTGTCTTTGTAGAGCGCGGTTTCGGTCCGCGCCCGAGAGATGCGAAACCCCAGGGTGCCGCGCTCCAGAGGCTGCCTGGCGAAGGGGCACAGATCCAGTCCGACCACCACCTCTTCCACCCAGCGGCGAACGGTGTCGATGATGCGGGTGTCGTCGTTCATCGGTCTGTTCCGGAATCTCCAATCGGCCGCTTAGGGCCAGGGTGCCGAGGGTGTCGTCTCATGCCTACGGGACACGCGGTGATCGGAGGTCTGGCGCAGCGGAATGGAGACTGCGTGGGGCGGACTCGAAGCGCATCGATCCGCATCCCATGTGCGCCGCACCCTCCCCGGGCCGCGATGACCCGCTATTCCCCATCCGCTGGAAAGAATGACAAGAGCTGGTTGTTGTCCAGCAGCTTGTGGGCGAAGAGATAGCCGGCCACGGTCCAGATTTGGTTGAGGTGGGCGCGCCGGCCGATGAGGTGGCCGCAGCGGCCGTCGTAGTACTCGGGCCATTGGTCTTCGAGCAGAGAGCGGTCCGCGGACTCCACGGCCCGTTGGGCCAAGTCGCCCCGGCCGGTCTTGAGTGCCGCTGCCACGAAGGCCCACAGAAGCACGGGCCAGTTGCCCCCGTTGTGGTAGGACCAGGGCACGTTCTTGGGGTCGCTGCCGGTCAGGAACTGCCATTCCTTCCCGGATACCGCCGGGTAGACGATCTTGCAGGGCATGCCGCCCATCAGGTCGTCCCAGCGGTCGCTGTAGAGCAGCATGATGTGGGCGGACTCTTCCCGGGTTGTGATGCCGAAGATGATGGAGAGCAGGTTGCCCAGGGCAAAGAAGCGGAAGTCCATCCGCCCCGGCCCTAGGTTGCCCACCAGGAAGCCGGCCCTATGGGGCAGCCAGTCCACTACCCAGTCCGGGATGGACTCGGGATAGATGTTCAGCATGTTGACGCTGCCGCTTCCGAACTCCTCGGTCCGGTAGCGGTGGATGGTGTTGAGCTGTTTCAGGTCCAGCCAGTAGAACAGCCGCATGTAGCTGCGCAGCATGTTCGCGCGCTTGACGGCCAGCTGGACGATGGTGGCGGTGTGGTCGGTCACCGTGAGTAGCTGGGTGGCGGTGCACAACATGCCGTAGAAGAGTGCCTGGATCTCCAGCGGGTGGCCGTAGACCCCCATGCGGCGGTCGATCATGAAGGCGCCGTCCGGCACCAGCAGGGTAGGGAAGACCTCGAAGCCCTCCTTGAGACTGAGCTCCAGGATGCTCTGGATGGCGCGCTGGATCTTGGGCTCCTGGGCCAGGGCCCTGTCGCCGCTCTGGCGTACATAGATGCCGAGGAGGATCACCCACCACATCATGCCGTCCACGGGGGCGACCCGCCCGATGGCCTGGTCGCCGAAGTCGGCGCGAATCTGCTGCTGGCCGTCCGTTCCCTCGACGACCCGGAAACTCGCGGGCAGCACGGCCGGCTCCAGCTCGTGACCCTGCACGGCCTTGTGCTGGCTGCGCAGATCCAGCACGGTGACCAGGAAGTTGCGCACGATCGGATAGTCTGCGTCCGCCATGAAGACCAAGGCGGAGGGGATGAAGTCCCGCACGAAGCAGTCGTGGTAGTTGGCGGCCACGGCCCCGGCGGGGTCGCAGGCGGCGACCGTCCCCACCGGCTGGTTGCGGTAGGTCATCACCGAGCTTATGAGCAGATCGTAAGCGGCGTCGCGAGAGGTGTTCATGGGGGGATGGTCGATCCTGTGGGCTGTACATTTCCGCCGCAGCGTTGCGCCCCGCCTCGGCGGCCGCTGGCTGGAAGCAAATCTTCCCACACCGCCCGATATTTGTCCCCTATGGCTCTGTAATTGCGGCTCTTGACTCTGGGCCTCCAGCTCAGCGGCTCGGGGATCAGGTCGCCGGCGCGCGTCTGGTGACTGGCTGGATCATGCGCCGGTAGGCTGTGGCCAGGGCGGCATCGTCGCCTACGTTACCGGGAAAAATGACCACCGGGAGCCCAGGGTAACGCGGGTGGTCATCCGGGCAGCGCACCACCGAGCAGCCCGGAAGGACTTGGCCGAGGACGCGGGAACTGTGCAGGGCGAGCCCTTCGCTCAGCACGTCGTTGGAGGTGATCCCCCCCTTGCTGATCAGGAACCCCAGGTCAGGCGGCAGGGCACGCACCAAGTCCATGAGGAAGCCGGAGACTTGCTCCCCGAAGGCGAGCCGGGTTGCCTGATCCGGGAAGGTCCGCTCCGCGCGGCTCGTGTAAATCACGGGGGTTTGTCCCCCTGTGATGGCCATGGCGGCGCGGTCCAAGAGCTCAGCACGGAGCGCAGGACCCTCCGGACCGATGCGGTCCACGTCCACCTCCAGGGCCTCCACACCAGGCTCGCGCAGCAAGGCCGCGAGCTGGGCGGTGGTCTTCTTGACATGGGATCCGACGATCACAGCCCCGGGTTTCTCACTCCGGCGGTAGCGCCCCATGTCCTCGGGGGCAACGGGTTGGGCTGGGAGCCTGGCCAGGGCAGTGAGCAGGCTGGCGCCACTGCGGAAAAGAAATCGCTTGCCGCTCGCGACGGCTTCGATGACCTGCGCCGTGAAGCCGTCCAGGTCGGACTGGCCCTCTGCGTCGACGACGCAGCAGGTGTTGCCCCTGAGGGCGGCAAGGCGTGCCCGCAGGTCGCCACGGACGTCGGCTAGGACGAAGCGTTGCACCTCGGCTGCAGGGATACGCCCCCGAGTCTTCTCCGCAACATAGTCCGGCAGGTAGGCGGTCGAGTAGCCGAATACGGAGTCACGGGCGAACTCCGTCTCATGCACCGGGACCCGTCGGCCGTCGACCACTAAATAGTGCGTGCTGTCGACCGTCACCCGTCCGCCCTCGAAAAAGGCCGGGACCAGGAAATGCGCGTCGAAGGGCCCCAGTTCCGACGCAATGACGTCTGTCTCCACGGGGTAGTGGCCGCGGAGCGTCGAGTCCGAGCGGCTGACCAGGATGGGATGGATGTCTTGACCCTCCTCGGTCAGGCGGTCCAGGGCCGTCCGCAAGTTGCGGCAGACTGTCCTGGTGAGGTCGGCGGCACGTTCCGCGTCCATGCCTCGGGTGTTGGTCAGGACGAAGAAGAGGGGGGATGCGTCGCGCAGCGCCAGGCCCAGGGTCTCCGAGTCCCAACGAGTCAGGAGCAGGCAGCCGTGGACGGTCTGGGAGCCCGTGGGGTCGTCATCGAGGACGATGATCTTGGTGGTGGTCTGGGTCATTGGGTGGATCCTCAGGACCTCTGCGGAAGAGTTCTGGTTGCCAACACGCAAGCGTAGCGCTTTGCCTCTGGAGATTGGGCAGGATTAACAAGAGCCTACCGGGGTCGTCTATTCGACGTCTTGGGGCTGGAATCCGGCAACCAGGCCCGGGACGGTTCTGGGCACCTGGCTGAGAAACGGCGCCAGTTAACATCCGCAAGGCCCTGTAAATCCGGTTAATCCCGTCCATTTTCTCCCAGGCCACGCCGGGCCTGGGAGAAGATCCTCAGGTCATCATGCTGCAAGGGCCCCCAGCACCCGCCCTGCGATATCGGCTGCGGTCAGCCCGTTGACCGCCATCACCTCCGCTGGGGTTGCGGTGGTCTCGCCGCGCTGCCAGGCCAAGAGCTCACGCCGCTGGGCGCGGGTCCGCAGGAGCACCGGTTCAAGGGGGGCGCCGGGGCCACCGCTCACGGCGCACAGCAGGTCGCCGTCGAACAGGGCGTTGAACTCGGCATCCGCCATGAAGTCCCCGTCGGGTTGGGCGCAGGTCTGCCAGGCGACGTCCTTTGGCCGGTAGAGGCGGCGCGGGTTGGCCACCGCCACGATGCGCACCCGGTAGCCCTCGGCCTCCAGGCGGTCTTTGGCCTCGAAGACCGGCAGCAGGACCATGTCGCCGGTCACCGCGAAGACGAGGGTCCCCTTGTCGCCGGTTCCGCTCTCGTAGAGACAGGCCGCGCCCTTGGCGATCGCCTCCCGCGCCTGATCCAGGGTGGTGTAGACCGGCAGCGGGGACTTGGAGGCAAAGATGGCAATGCCCTTGTTGAAGCTGCCCAAGGCCCACTCGTAGGCGGCCTGGATCATATTGGCGTCCGCCGGGAACAGGGCGAAGACGTTGCCGTTGCGCATCTGGGCGGCGACATAGTTCTCGATCTCCGGGCGCTGGTGGGTCCAGCCGTTGCGCCCCTGCTCCAGGGCCCCGGCGGTGAACATGGTCACCAGGGACGGGGTGCGGTGGCGCAGCTCTGCCATGGCCTGGGTCACGGTCTGGATGATGGGCCAGCCGTTGATGGCGAAGGACTCGTAGGACAGCCAGGCAGAGCGCCCGCCAAATAGGGCGACGGCGGCGGCCAGGCCGGCGCAGGCGTCCTCGTTCAGGGGCTCGTAGACCTGCCCGTCCGGGCGCTGGCAGTAGAGGTCGTCCCTGGTGGGGTGGCGAATCCCCAAGGCCTCGCTGATGTTGCGCATAGCCGATGCCTCGTTGCCGTCGGCATTGGTCACCAGCATGCGCGGGTCGGCGCGGCCCACGGCCGCCACCAGGGCGCCGAAGGCGGTGGCCGGAACCTGCTTCTCACCCACCGGGAAGTCGCGCACCGGCAACCGGCCCAGCGCTGGGATCGCCATTTCCCGCTCGGTGACCACCGTGCGCGAGGAGGGTCCGCCGCCGGCACGGGTGAAGTTGGTGCGCACCAGGGCCCAGGCCTCAGGGGGCAGGGCGCGGCGCTGGAGACCCGCCATGATGTGCGGCTGGTCCAGGGTGTCGGCGGGGTAGAGATTATGAGCCTTGGCCCCGACGGTATGCACCCCAGACCCCTTCAATTGCTTGATGACGAAGGCCGTCGGCGTGCCGTCGAGGGCGGAGCGGGCGGCCCGGTCCATGCCTTGGAGGACGGCGCGGGCGAAGGCCAGACGACGCTCCAGTGAGAAGTGGGTGCTGTCCACGTAGGGCCCTTCCTGCTCCGAGTCGTCGAAGGGCTTGGCATCGACCAGGATGACCTCCTCGAAGCCGTGGGCACGCCAGTACGCGACCATGCGGTCGTTGTCCCAGGTGGAGACCATGGCGTGGTGCTCCTGGCTATAGCCGTTCCAGACCAGCACGGGGAGGAAGTTGGTTGCGTGCGGGAAGGCGGTCAGGAAGTGCATCATGGCGGAGAGGGGGTAGGGCTCGCCCATGCCGCCGTCGCCCAGGGTCACCGGAAAGAGCTTCCCCGGGTAGAGCAGGGCCCCGGCCATGGCGAAGTGCTGTCCCTGCCCCAGTGGCCCGGCCGGAGAGAGGATACCGGGCACGGCCCCGGACAGGTGGCCGAGCAGACCCTCGCGCTCGCGGAAGCGCTCGCGCATCTGGGCTACGGTGCGGATGCCCATGTCCTCCAGGGAGGAGTCCAGGAACATGGAGCTGTAAAAGCCAGGGGCGTGGTGGCCCACCTCGGTCACAATGTTGGTGTGGCCGAGCATGATCAAAGCCGCGTGCGCCTCGGCGCTGGAGGCGAAGCCCCCGGGGTGCCCGGACCCCTTGGCGCCGCAGACCTGCAGGGTCAGGTAACGCAGGGCGTCGGCCCCGAGCAGGGTCTGGTAGATCGCCGCGGGGTCGGCGCTGTCGGCGATGGCCTCGGTCCCCTCCGGGATCGCAGGCTCGGCCGCAAGGGATTCAAACTGGGCCCAGGGCGTGCCGAAGTGGTCGATGCCGGTGCAGAAGTCTGGGGTCGCTGTGGCGTGCTCGGTCGGGGTGCTCATGGTGCAGTCTCCGGGAGGTGTTTGGTTGCCGGGCGGCGCTTTGCCGCATGGGTTGTACTCTAAGTCCCTGGACAATATTGCGCAATACAGTATGCGTTGCGTATTGTGAAAGTTTGTCCGCTTTTCGGACCTTGAGGTCTCACTACCGCCCCGGCACCACCCGTTACCGCACACAGCTGCACCGCCCATGAAAACGCGCGACTTGAATGACTTGCTTGCGGAGATTCGGGCCTGCCGGCTCTGTGCGGCGAGCCTGCCCCATCCCCCCAGGCCAGTGCTTCGGGCAGGTGCCGGGGCTCGGCTCCTGATCGTAGGGCAGGCGCCGGGGCGGCGCGTTCATGAGACCGGCATTCCCTGGAACGACCCGTCCGGAGATCGCCTGCGCGACTGGCTGCAACTGGACCGCGCCGCCTTCTACGACGAAGGACGCATCGCCATCGCCCCGGCGGGGTTCTGCTACCCCGGTACGGGGCGCGGGGGTGACTTGCCCCCGCGCCCGGAGTGCGCCCCACTCTGGCACCCGCGGCTGCGTGACGCCCTGCCGGAGGTCCGGCTGACGCTCCTGGTTGGCAGCTATGCCCAGACCTTCTACCTGGCTGCGGACCGCAAGCCGACCCTGACCGCGACTGTGGCCGCCTGGGCGGAGTACCTGCCGGACCGGTTCCCCCTGCCGCATCCCAGCCCGCGCAACCGGTTATGGCTGATGCGCAATCCCTGGTACGAGGCCGACGTTATCCCGGCATTGCGCGAGCGCGTCGGGGAGGTCCTGGCCGGTTGAGCGGGCACAGGATGGGGAAGCAGACCGCAACGCACCGCCCCTTGGTGACCCCCACTCGGCCCCGACCCGTCGGACTCACCCCGGACCGCGGCTATCGCGGGCATCAGCCCGACGCCCCATCGCCCCCGCTGTTGGTGACCCGCTTCGGGGTGCGCTTGCGCCTCGGCGCGGGCTTGGCCTGGGGCTCGACCAGTGCCTTGTTCGGTGCCTTGGCTGGCTTTGTCGACCGCGTTCGGGGTCGGGCAGCGTTGGCGGGCCGAGAGGCCTTCCGTGGGACGGTGGTACCCGTGTCGGAGATCGCCAGCAGGAGCCCAAGGCCGGCGAAGGCGGTGAGCAGGCTGGCGCCACCGTGGCTGATGAAGGGCAGGGTGATGCCGGTGAGGGGGACGAACTTGGTCACGCCGCCGACGTTGAGAAAGGTCTGGGTGGCCAATACCGCGGTAAGTCCGGCGGCCAGCAGCGTGCCGATCTGGTTCGGGCTGTGTCGGGCGATACGCACGCCCCGAGCGAAGACGATCAGGAAGAACAGCACCACCAGCACGGAGCCGACGAAGCCGATCTCCTCGCCCACCACCGAGTAGACGAAGTCGGACCCCGCGATGGGTGTGTAGTCCGGGCTGCCCTGGCCGAACCCCTCCCCCCAGAGCCCGCCGGTATACATCCCGGACAGCCCCTGGAGGATCTGCCAGCCGTCGCCGGTGGGGTCCGCGAACGGGTCCTGCCAGGCCTCGACGCGCCGCTGGCCGTGCTCGAAGACGCCGATCAGCAGGTAGCCGAGCCCTCCCGCCGCCGCCAGACCGTAGGCGATGTAGCCACGGCGCCCCGTCGCCGCCGCGAGCATGACGAGCAGGGCGACGCTCAGGATGACGATCATCCCCAGGTCGCGCTGGGCCATCAGCAGCCCCGAGAGCGCGGCCCAGAGTGCGGCCAGGGGCCAGAGGGGGCGCCAGGGCGGCAGCGGCAGGTGGAGGCGCCGGTCCCATTGGCCCAGTGCCTGCGCATGGCGGCTGAGGAAGCCGGTTACGAAGAAGACAACGCTGAGCTTGAGGACCTCGGTCGGCGTGGTGAAGCCCAGGGCATAGACGCCGCCGCGAAAGCGCTGTCCGGTGAAGAGGAGCACGGCCACCAGGGCCAGGGACAGGCCTCCCCAGACCCAGGGGCCCGCCGCCAGGACGCGGTAGCGTCCCGCCATGAAGGCGGCGACCGTCGTCAGCATCACCAGCACCCCGGCGGGGAAGAGGTAGGGTGCCTGTGGGTCCGCGCCGTTGAAGGCACCCAGGCGGTACTGGGCGAGGAGGCCGAAGCCGGCAAGGAAGGCGACCGCCGCCACCAGGATCTGGTCTCCGCTGAACCGCGTCGCGACCAAGACCAGGTGCACGAAAACCAGACAAAGGGCATAGATGAGGAGCGGCTGGAGGTCAGCCGCCGCAATGCTGCGCCCCGCCGCGTGGACCGATCCCAGGACCAGGGTGAAGCCCAGGGTCATGCACAGCAGGCACCAGGCAAGCAGGCCGCGCTCCGATCGGCGCAGGCCCCAGGAGCGGCGCAGGTCCTGGGGCAGGATTGAAGCAATCACTGGATGATCCCCAGGTCCCGGGCCTGGACCAAGAGGTCCCTGGCGATTGGGGCGGCGGCACTGGAGCCATAGCCGCCGTGCTCTACGAGGACCGCGACGGCCAGGTCCGGGTCCTGTGCCGGGGCGAAGCCGATGAACCAACTGTGGGCCGCACCCCGGGGATTCTCCGCGGTTCCGGTCTTACCGGCGATGGCCAGGCCAGGGACTTCGATCCCTTTGCCGGTACCGGAGGTGACGACCTTGCGCATCATCTTGGTGAGGCGAGTCGAGGTGGCCGGGGCCATGTACCCGGCCAGCGGCGCAGGGGGCTCGTCGGCCAGGAGGCGGGGGCGCATCGCCAGGCCGCCATTGGCCACCGCTGCGGCGATGAGGGCCATGTGGGCTGGGGTGGCCAGCACCCGCCCCTGGCCGATGGATGCCTGGGCCAGGCCGTAGAGGTCGGACTTGGCGAGGCGCGGGATCCGCCCGGTGCTCATGTTCCCAGCCCGGTCGGTCCCGGGGTAGAGCCGTATCTGACGGTCGAAGCCGAAACGCTCCGCGGCCGCCGCCAGGGCGTCGTGACCCAACCGGACGCCGAGTTGTGCGAAGAAGACATTGGACGACTCCGAGAAGCCCGTCGTCAGGTCCAGGTTGCCGTGCCCGCGCCAGCTTCCGCCGCCGGTGTAGTACTCGTGATCGCGGATCCTGGGGTAACGCCGCGAGGTCGTGTAGCCCTCCGCCGGGCAGTTCAGGGTCCCTTTGAAGCCGGCCTCGATGGCCATGGCCGCCACCACGACCTTGAAGGTGGACCCGGGCGGGTAGAAGCCCTGGGTGGCGCGATTCAGCAGGGGGGTGCTGGCTCTGTCCACCCGGAACAGATCAGGCCCAATCTGGTTGGGGTCGAAGGAGGGGGCGCTCGCCAGGGCCAGGATGGCGCCGTCCCGTGGGCGCAGGACCACCACGGCGCCGCGCCGGCTCCCGAGACCCTGGAGGGCAGTGAGCTGGAGTCGGGTGTCCAGGTTGAGCACCAGGTCCTGTCCGCGCAGGCGCTTGTCCTGGGTCAGCAGGTGCCGGCCGAGCTCGCTCCAGGCAGCCAGGTTGTCCGGGGCCCCGCCGTTGAGGCGGGCGTTGGCCGCCGCCTCGGCGCCCGTGACACCGAATCGGGGGTCGGTATAGCCCACCGCGTGGGCGAAGGCCGGTCCGTAGGGGTAGAGCCGGAAGACCCGACCCTGGTGCTCCTGGCTGAAGGCCAGGACCTCGCCGGTGCGGTCGAGGATGCGCCCGCGCTGGATGAGGTGGGCGGGGTTGAATTCGCGCCGATCATGGGACTGCATGAAGCCCACGAACTCTGGGCGGAATACCCCGGCGAGCTGCCAGCTTGCCTGGTAGCCGAGCACGGCGGCGAAGAGCAGGGCCAAGCCGATGACCGGCAGCGGGGGAAGGGCGAACGGCCCCCGGCGCCGGGCCGACTGGCCCTTGGGTCCATCACCCGCCCGCGCCAGGACGAGAACCTGCTTCAGGATGAAGAAGGCGGCAAGGAAAAAGGCAATGTGCAGGACCACCCGCAGGGCCGGCCAGGCCCCGGAGTCCACCAAGGCGCCAAAAAGTCCGAGAGGGGAAGGGAGAGTCACCCGGATGAATCGTCCTGAAGGCTGCGGTCGAGCGAGCCATTATCCCGCAGGCGGTGATAGAACGGTGTCCGGGTTTCCATCAGTTTGCCGATACCGCGGGGTCAGGCTACCAGCGCATCGCAGGAGACCCGAGCCTGGGCGGCCGGTAAAGCGCGACGGCGTTGTCGAACAGGACTTTGTGGATCAGGCCGGGATCGGCCAGGGCTTCGGCGATCAGGTCGAGGTCCCGCGCGTCGAAGGGCCGCGGGGCGCGGGTGCCGGGGAGGTCGCTGCCCCACAGGACTCGGGTCTGGTTGGCGCGGCAAAGCTCCGCCAGGGCGTCGGCCGCTGGGAAGTCGATGCGCCCGAATCCGCTGGCCTTGACCCAGGCTCCGCGTTCCACGAGCCCCAGGAGGTACGCAAACCCTGTCTGGCTCAGGCCGAGGTGGTCGATGCAGACAGCGGGCAGCTCGCCCAGCCAGCCGCCGAGGCGGGGGATTTCTGCGGCATCGAGATACAGCTCGATGTGCCAGCCGGCCGTGTCATAGGCCCGCCGAGCCAGGGCCTGCATCCCCGGCAGGTCGCCTTGGACGCCCCGATGCAGGTTGAAGCGGATGGCGCGCACACCCAGGGCATCGAGTCTCTGGATTTCCGGGGCTTGGGTATGGATCGGAAGCTGGGCTACGCCGACGAAGCTGGGCCCGAGGTGGGTGAGGGCGTCTTCCAGATAGCTGAGGTCGAAACCTTGGAACGACCCGGAGACGACGGCCCCACCTGCCACGCCCAGGGGCCGGGCGACGCCCAGATAGTCCGCGACGGTGAAGGGCGGGGGGAGGTAACCCTGATTCGCCGTCAGCGGGAAGCGCGGGTCGAGGATGTGCAGGTGGGCATCGAAGAGGCGCACCGTTCAGTATTTTTCCCTTGCGTTGTAACGATTCTGTCTCATAAACTCCTTCAAAGCGTCAACAAGAATCCGTAAGATCAGGCGCCAGCGACAAAAACAATTGAAGAGACCAGGACAAATGAATCCCGAACGCAGAAGTTGCACTCGACACCCGGTGGGCTTTGCGGTCCAGATCCGTTACGGCAAGCGGCGACTCCACAGCGCCTACGGCCGGGATCTGTCCAGCGACGGCCTCTATCTGGAGCTGCGCGCTGTGACCTTGCCCGAGGGCACCCCGGTCGAGCTGGAGATCAATGCCCTCGGATACCAGTGGCTGGTGCCCGCTTTGGTGACACACCGCGACAGTTGCGGGATCGGGGTGAGCTTTCTCGAACCTCAGCCACAGCTCGTCGCCGACCTGATCCAGGCCGACGCCCGGCCCAGGACTCCACCGCCCTACACGCCCGTGAGGGCACCTCTGCTAGAACGCCAGGGTCACTGAATCTGGGAGAATATTCCCGCTCGACGTGAAGGGCCTAGGCCTCAAGTGCTGAGCCGCCGAATTCAAACCTGGGGGCCGGCACGGATCGGCCGTCCTGGCTGGAGCAGGGTCCCCGATGCGGATGTTCGCCATCCGTCGGGCGAGGCATAGCCCCGTGCCGGTCTACCAGCTAAACAAGACCCACTGCTGTACCGCGGCGTTCATCGGCGAGTCGCTTTGCGTGTCGAGGATCCCGTCGCCATTGGTGTCGAGGAGGTAGTAGGGCGGTCCGATCTGGGGCTGGATCTTGACCATGTAGACGCGGCCGCGTACCCGGTACTCGTAGACCACGCCCTCCGGGCCCTCGCTGATATTGATCTCCGGCTCAGTTGGATCCCCGCCCACGGGCGACGCGGGAGCGCCAGGAGCCGCGAGGGCCTCATCTTCCTGGGGATTGGCCAGGGCGCAGGAGGCGCACAGGGCCAGCATGGCGGCGGTGAGCTTGTGGTTCATGGGTGTCTCGGCGGCCCCTGACGGCAGTGGTCCGTATCTTACTAGAGCGGGCCTCGAAAAACCGCCGTGCCCCGAATTTTTCCGCAGTCTCCAGACGTTTTGCCTTACCAGGAGAGCCTGTCCCACACTCGTCCTCCGTGGTGTGACCTTCGCTGCCGGACGGCCTTCCGGCATAATCACCGCCCCGGCGCGCCGGCGACCCCCCACCCGTCTACCCGCGAGGCCGTCCATTGAAGGGACTCAACCACAGCCAACAGGAAGCGGCAACTTATGTTGGCGGACCGCTGCTGGTCCTCGCCGGGGCCGGTTCGGGCAAGACGCGCGTCATCACCCACAAGATTGCCTTTCTGATCCGGGACTGCGGCATCCCGGCCCGCCACGTCTGCGCGGTCACCTTCACCAATAAGGCCGCGCGCGAAATGAAGGCGCGGGCTGCCAAACAGGTCAAGGGCCGGGATGCCCGGGGTCTGACCATCTCCACCTTCCACACCCTGGGCCTGGACATCCTGCGCCGCCATGCCGACCGCGCCGGACTGCGACCCGGCTTTTCGCTCTTTGACGCTCAGGATGCCGAGGCCGTACTCAAGGAGCACCTGCGCAAGTCGGCCCGCCAGGACGCAAACTCCGCCGCCGGAGTGCAGACGCACATCTCCCGCTGGAAGAACGACCTCATCAACCCGGAGCAGGCCCTGAGCAAGGCCGAGGACGACTACGAGGCAGACCTGGCACGCCTCTACGGCGACTACGAGCGCAGCCTGCGTGCCTACAACGCCGTGGACTTTGACGACCTGATCCTTGGTCCCGCGCGCCTCTTCCGCGACTGCGTCGACCTCCTGGAGACCTGGCAGGGGCGTATACGCTACCTCCTGGTGGACGAGTACCAGGACACCAATGGGGCCCAATACGAGCTGGTCCAGCAACTGGTGGGGCCGCGCGGGGCGCTCACGGTGGTCGGCGACGAGGACCAGTCGATCTACGCCTGGCGGGGTGCCCGCCCGGAGAACCTGGCCCGCCTCAAGGAAGACTTCGCGCTGCTCAAGGTCGTCATGCTGGAGCAGAACTACCGTTCCAGCGGGCGCATCCTGGGGCTCGCCAACGCCCTCATCGCCAACAACCCCCATGTCTTCGAGAAGCGCCTCTGGAGCGCGCTCGATCCAGGCGACGCGCCCCGTGTCCTCACTTGCCGCGACGAGACCCACGAGGCCGAGCGTGTCGTCTCCGAGATCCTCCACCGCCATTTCACCGAAGGCCAGGGCTTCGGGCGCTTCGCCATCCTCTACCGCGGCAATCACCAGGCGCGCCCGTTCGAGAAGGCCCTGCGCGTGCACAACGTCCCCTATTTCCTGAGCGGCGGGACCTCCTTCTTCGCCCGCGCCGAGGTCAAGGACCTGATGGCGTACCTGCGCCT
Source organism: uncultured Gammaproteobacteria bacterium (assembly GCA_963709645.1). Taxonomy (GTDB): domain Bacteria; phylum Pseudomonadota; class Gammaproteobacteria; order Chromatiales; family Chromatiaceae; genus DYRB01. The sequence continues at coordinate 28,538 of CAVPXP010000015.1, read as the reverse complement.
CCTGGCCAACCCGGACGACGACGCCGCCTTCCTGCGCATCGTCAATACCCCGCGTCGGGAGATCGGCCCCAATACCCTCGAGGCACTGGCCACCTACGCCGCCGGCCGCGGCATCGGCATGCTCGCCGCCTGCGAGGAGCTGGGCCTGGGCCAGCACCTGGGGGACCGGGCGCAGCGGCGCCTCCAGGACTTCGCGGCCTGGATCGGAGGCTATGCCAGGCGGGCCGGGTCTGAGCCCGTCGCCGCGGTGAAGGCCCTGGTCGAGGGGATGAACTACAGCGCCTGGCTGCGGGAGAACGCCTCCAGCCCGCAGGTCGCCGAGCGGCGGATGGAAAACGTCACGGACTTGATCGATTGGCTCGGCGCCCTCAACAAGGGCGAGCTGCAGGAGAAGACCCTGGCCGAGATGGTCAACCACCTCTCGCTGATGGACGTCTTGGAGCGTCAGGCGGAGGAGGAGGGTGGCGAGCGGGTCGCCCTCATGACCCTGCATGCGGCCAAGGGGCTGGAGTTCCCCCACGTCTTCCTGGTCGGGATGGAGGAGGAGCTGCTGCCGCACCGCACCAGCATCGACGAGGGCACCGTCGAGGAGGAGCGGCGCCTTGCGTACGTCGGCATCACACGGGCCCAGGTCAGCCTCACGTTCACTCTCGCACAGCGGCGCAAGCGTTACGGCGAGCTGATCGAGAGCGAGCCCAGCCGGTTCCTCAACGAGCTTCCTCCAGCCCAGGTCGATTGGGACGCGAAACGCGAGGTGACCCAGGAGGAGCGCAAGGCCCGTGGAAATGCCCACCTGGCTAACCTCAAGGGGATGTTGGACGCCTAAGGGCCGGTTGGCTTGGCAGCCACAACCCAGCGTAGACGCCTGATCGGTCAGGCGCTATCCTTGCGCATCTTAAGCGACAAGCTTGCTACGCGCGCCCATCCTGGGGTCAGCAGCGCGTTCCGAGGGCCCTTAGCTCAATCGGATAGGGTACGAACCCTCCGGAGCTACAGGGATGGCTCGAAGGTCAAAGGTCGAAAACCAGTTTCTGCGCCCGTAGCTCAGTTGGATAGAGTACAGCCCTCCGAAGGCTGGGGTCACAGGTTCGAATCCTGTCGGGCGCGCCATATTCCTTAAAATCATCCACCTAGAGCTGCTTCCTGGCTGGGTGGACACTGTCGATCCCTGTCTCCCCAAGCTCAAGCTCGTCGTTTACGGCTTAGAATCTGATTCTTGGCCAGCTTCCGGCTTCGCGCTCCGTTTTTCGGGGTTTGGGGCCTGTGTCCAAATTATGCCTGCCCTGTGCCTGCGTTTGCGGACCCGCTGACCCGAGACGGCGAGCGACGATGCTTAGCCGCCGTGCCAGTGCCTGACGGGCTGGCGGTGCCGAGTGCGACATTCATCTAGTGCAGGCGCGCCGAAATATCGCCCGCATCATGCGAGGGGCTTGTTTTGGAACCGGCAGTCACCGAGCCTGAGTGAGACCTTGGGCGCGATCGATGGTAGAGGAGCCCCCGATGCGGGTAAGGCCGGTGCCTCGACCAGGTGCAGGGTACCGAAACTGCGCGGCTTGGCGCGACCCGGAGATCTGGGCTGCGAGCCCGCGCGTCAGGGGATCGCGCGCACGACACCCCCGTCGACCCGCAGTGCCGCACCGTTGGTTGCGGAAGCCGCGGCGCTGCAGACATAGACGATCATGCTGGCAACCTCCTCGACGCTCGCGAACCGCCGCAGCAGCGACGAGGGGCGGGCAGTCTCGAAGAACTCGCGCTCCATGGTCGCGAAGTCGACCCCGCGCTGCTGGGCCATGCGCTCCACGAAGGTCGCGACCCCCTCGGACCGGGTGGGTCCGGGCAGCACGCTGTTGACCGTGACACCGGTCCCGGCGGTGGTCTCGGCGATGCCCCGGGCGATGGCCAGCTGCGCCGTCTTGGTCATGCCATAGTGAATCATCTCCGGCGGGATCTGCAGCCCCGATTCGCTGGAGATGAAGACGATCCGGCCCCAGTCGCGCTCGCGCATGCCCTTGAGGTAGTGACGCGACAGGCGCACGCCGCTCATGACGTTGGTCTCGAAGAAGCGCAGCCAGTCCGCGTCGGCAATCTCCTCGAACGGCCTGGGCTCGAAGATGCCGACGTTGTTGACGAGCACGTCCAGGTCGGGGACGGCCTGGATCAAGGCGTTGCAGCCGTCGGCGCCGGAGAGGTCCGCGGCCACAGTCCTGACCTTTGCCCCCGGTACCTGCTCGCGAATCCGTTGTGCTGCGGCCTCCGCACGGGCTTGGGTGCGCCCGTTGACGATGACCTCGGCCCCTTCTCGGGCCAAGCCCAGCGCTGCGGCAAAGCCGATACCTGCCGTCGAGCCCGTGACCAGTGCCCGTTTGCCTTCAAGATGGAGGTCCATAAGACGTGCCCTCGCTTGCAGTGATCTCCGCAGGTCGGCGCCGGGTTGGGGCTCCGGACCCTTCCTGGACCAGGGACAGGCTATGCAGCCAGGTCAAGGGTACGGCGCAACGATCCGGCCCGGCGATCGCCAATGTAGCGACGAATACCTGACTCGATTGTTCCAGAGTGGCTATTGCAGCAAGCTTAGGCGATTGCCGGAGAATCATGTACCAGATTGCGAAGGATTTTCGGTCGCCTTCAAGGAGTGCCGGCAGGAGCATAGCTGGGCTATGTGACTGCCGGCACGACACCGAAAGCGGGCGAAAAGACGAGTAAGATGGTACATGATTTGACAGAAATCGCCTTAGCTGGGGTGGGGGTGACGGCAAGGCCGATCCGTCGACGCCTGGATCATCGCGGCGAAGGTGACCCTGGGGCGACGATCCGTTCCCGCGCCGACAGCACGATCCGTCCCCATGGCCGTATCGTCAAGGGCTGGATCGCCCTCATCGGTTTCTTAGTTGGCAGGCTCACCGTTTGAGCCACCCCCTCCGGGATAATGCCGTCCTCATCCCCACGGACTGTGTCACCAGGAGGTCGCCATGTCCGCCGTTGCCGAGTGTCTGTCGAAGGTCGATCTGGGCGAGCCCCAGACCCACCACAATCGCAGTTTCCACCCGCTGCTTGGTGACGGGGTCGCCGAGCCGGCCTACTGCTGCTCGACAGGCCCTCAAGGGGGCTGCGCCCGCGTTACCGAGTTCCGAGGCCGGCAGCGTCCCGAGCTGCGTTCGTCAACGACTGCCCCCCCTGCTGCTCGACGGCGAGGCACTGGTCCGGGCCAAGCAGAATCGGATCCTCAACCTCAGCGTCCTCGGGCCGGCCCACAAGACCATCGTTATTCCCGGTTCCTGCGTGGAGGCAGGGCGCTGGCACGCCCAGTCGGCGGAGTTTGCCAGCGCCGGGCGCGCCCACTACGCGGCCGGTCGCGCGCGGAAGGCCTCCCAGGTGAGCGCGTCACTGCGTACCGCGGGCTCGCGGCGTAGTGACCAAGGGCAGGTGTGGGCCGACATCTCCGCCAAGGCCGACCGCATGGCGGCCCACTCGGGTACGGACGCCGCCGCGGCGCTCTATGAGGCGCACCGCGTTAGCCTCGACGACTACCTCCGGGCCTTCTCGCCTGTCCCGGCCTAAGTGGGTGCGCTCTTCCAGCTCAACGGTGGTGTACTTGGCCTGGATCTGTTCGACAGTGCGCGTACCCTGTCGGTGCTGCTGCCGAAGCTGGTCGAGAGCTCCGCCCTGGACGCCATCGATGCAGCGGAGACGGTCGCTCCCGCGGTTGGATCTGACGGCGCGCGCCGCTTCCTCGATGAGGTGGCGCAGGCGCAGCTCGAACGGTTCCCGGCGGTCGGCGAGGGCGAGGATCTGCGCCTGCGTCATGCACAGGTCGCGGGAGGTGCCTTGTTGGTGGACGGACGGGTGGTGCACCTCTGCGCCTTTCGGGTGCAAGCGGGGGAGGGTTCCGACACCGGCTCGGGCGGCAGTCGGCTGGTGCGGGCATCCCAACGTCGACACGGAAGGCTATTCTGAGAACCGCGTTGGCGGGGCGGTCCACGGGTGCGGGTGCTCCACCCGAGGCACCCCGTTCCGACCGATCGCAACGGATCAAGAGGGACAAAGTGGACATGCGCGATCGCTACCAGGGTGCACTCCTGGGTCTCGCCGTCGGCGACGCCCTGGGCACGACACTGGAGTTCAGTCTGCCCGGGACCTTCGAGCCCATCACCGACATCGTCGGCGGCGGCCCCTTCGGTCTTGAGCCGGGCCAGTGGACCGACGACACCTCCATGGCCCTGTGTCTGGCCGAGAGCCTCGTCGACGTGCCAGGGATTCGACCCCGGCGGACCAGATGCGGCGCTATGTCCGCTGGTATCCGGGAGGGCTACTGGAGCAGCACGGGCACCTTGTTCGACATCGGGAACACGGTCTCCGCGGCCCTGCGCCGCTTCGAGCGCGACGGCAACCCCTTCGCTGGCGAGACCCATCCCCGCGCCGGCGGCAACGGCTCCCTGATGCGGCTGGTGCCGGTGCCCCTAGCCTTCGCCAATCGACCCAGCGGAGGCCGTCGGCCTGGCGGCGGAGATGTCCAGGACCACCCACGCCGCCCCGGAGCCGGTGGACGCCTGCCGCTACTATGCGGGACTCGTCCTGGGCGCCCTGAGCGGTGAGACCAAGGAGCAGCTCCTCGCGCCCCGCTACAGCCCGGTTCCTGACATGTGGGAGGACGAGCCGCTGAGTCCACGCATCGATGCCATCGCCGCCGGCTCGTTCAAGGTCAAGCAGCCGCCGCAGGTGCGTGGGACCGGCTATGTGGTCGATGCCCTGGAGGCCGCGCTCTGGGCGTTCTGGAGCACCGATGACTACCGAGGCGGGTGCACTGGCAGCGGTCAACCTCGGCGACGACGCCGACACCACCGGGGCCATCTACGGCCAGCTGGCCGGGGCCTACTACGGCCTCGCCGGCATCCCCGAGCGGTGGCGCAGCACCATTGCGCTGCAGGAGCGCATCCTGGGGCTCGCCGACGCCCTGCTGTCGCTCGCCTCGTCGGCACCGGAGTAAGCCCATGACGCCCAGGACCAGCCAGACACATCCCCTACAGATCGCGGCCCTCGACACACCGGGTGGCGGTCGCATCGGCATGACCTTCTGCCCGGGCAAGACCGACCCCTTCGCCATGTCGGGTCCCTGGGCGCGGGACCTGGCGACCGATCTTGCGGCCATCCAGGCATGGGGTGCCTCCGCCCTGGTTACCCTCATGGAGCAGCACGAGCTGGCGTACCTGGGTGTTGCCGGGCTTGGTAAGCAGGTCCAGTCCATGGGACTCGACTGGTATCACCTTCCCATCCAGGACGTGTCCGTCCCGACGCCGGAATTCGAGACGCGGTGGCGCACCAGCGGCCAAGAGCTCTGCGCGCGACTGCTGGGTGCGCAGTCGCTGGTCGTCCACTGTCGTGGCGGCTTGGGCAGGACGGGTCTGATCGCGGCGCGGCTCCTGATCGAGCTGGGCGAGTCGCCGCAGGCGGCCCTGCACCGGGTCCGCCAGGCACGTCCGGGCGCGGTGGAGACACGCGAACAGGAGATGTACGTGTTGGATCGCCTGCGTCCCCCTTCAGCTGAGGAGCGCTCGGCGCCCCCGACGCAACAGGTGCGGGAACCCCTTGATGATTTGGGCCCCGCGTTACATGCGCCAACTGCCGATTGCCTCAAACGATGCCAACGTCTGTAGGGGACCAAACCCGCGGATTCGGGTGGCCGAACTGGCAAAGAACCGGGCACGGGGTGGCTGAGTCGGGGGTCCGGGGGTCCCTCCCCTGGGCGATGCGGATCCGACACCGACAGTGGTGGGCTTGGAGTAATCTGAGCGCGCTTTACCCTAGAAGCGGCAGTTGACCGCTGCGCGCCTCATGCAAGCGCCTGAGCCGCCGACAACTTGCGGGTCCTTCGGGCTTCACCTGTTCTGTGACGGCGCTACGCCCCCGAGGGTACGTCCAACTGCCGTTTCTAGGTTTACCGTCTGCAAACCTTTGCCTGGAGTTCGACGTGACAGCATGTCCTCTCCCGCCCGGCCTGATGCTCGTACACGGCAACCGACCGGAGACCCTGCGCGACCTCCTTTTGGCCTGGATGCGGCGCTATCCGCTCGCGCCACTCGAGCAGGAGATCATCCTGGCCCAGAGCAACGGCGTTGCCCAGTGGCTCAAGCTGGCGCTCGCCGCCGATGCGGGGGCGGTTGAGGGCGACACTCGGGAGGGGGGGCTCGGGATTGCCGCCGGGCTGGAGATCTCGCTGCCATCGCAGTTTTTTGTGGCGGGTCTATCGGGCAGTGCTCGGAGCCGAGGCCGTGCCAGAGACCTCGCCCTTCGATGAATCGCGTCTGGTGTGGCGTCTGATGCGTCTGTTGCCGGAGGTCACGGCGCAACCAGAGTACGCCCCCATCCGGCGCTTCCTGACCCAGGACGCGGACCTTCGCAAGCGTTTCCAACTCGCTGATCGGCTGGCCGATCTCTTCGACCAGTATCAGGTCTATCGCGCCGATTGGCTGGCGGCCTGGGCCGGCGGGGAGGACGTGTTGATCGATGCACGGGGCCGCCGCGCGCCCTTGCCGCAGGAGCAGCGCTGGCAAGCCTTGCTCTGGCGTGCCCTGCTGGCCGATGTCGAGACCAGCCCCGGTGACTGGGATCGCGGCTCCCACGCCGGTCGGGCTGCGGTGCATGCGGCCTTCCTGAGCCGCGCGGCCGACTGGCCGGCGGACGTGCACCCGCCTGGTCTGCCGCGCCGGCTGATGGTCTTCGGCATCTCGAGCCTACCGCGCCAGTCCCTGGAGGTCTTGGCCGCCATGGCGCGTTGGACCCAGGTCCTGATGTGCGTCCACAACCCCTGCGAGCACTACTGGGCCGACATCGTCGCCGACAAGGACCTGCTGCGTGCGGAACGCAGCCGTCAGGCGCGCCGGGCCGGCATGCCGGCGGCCGTCTCGGAGGAGAGCATGCATCTGCACGCCCATCCTCTGCTGGCCGCTTGGGGCAAACAGGGGCGCGACTTCATCGGCCTGCTGGACGAGTATGACGACGGGGCGGCGCGGGCGGGTTATGAGGGCTATTTCAGGGCCATCGGCCAACGCATCGATCTCTTCGAACCCGAGAAGGAACCGGGCGAGGCGGGAACCCTACTGGAACAGCTCCAGGACGACATCCGCGATCTGCGCCCCCTCGCAGAGACTCGCGCGCACTGGTCGGCGGTCGACCCCGGCCGGGATACCTCGATCCGCTTTCACATCGCCCACGGGCCTCAGCGTGAGGTCGAGGTCCTCCACGACCAGTTGCTTGCGGCCTTCAACGCCGATCCGAGCCTGACTCCGCGCGATATCATCGTCATGGTGCCGGACATCGATGCCTACGCGCCCTACATCCAGGCGGTGTTTGGGCTGCTCGATCGGGACGATCCGCGCTTTATCCCCTACAGCGTTGCCGATCAGGGCCAACGCGCTACCGACCCGCTGATCCAGGCGTTGGAGACGCTCCTCGCTTTGCCCCAGTCCCGCATGGCGGTGAGCGACCTGCTCGACCTGCTGGAAGTCCCGGCCCTGCGCCGGCGCTTCGGTATCGACGCTGAGGACCTGCCGAGGCTCCATCGCTGGGTCCGTGGCGCCAATATCCGCTGGGCCCTCCATGCCGACCAGCGCGCGAGCCTGGATCTGCCGGCCCAAACTGAGGCGGGCGCCCCACACACCTGGCGCTTCGGCCTGCGCCGCATGCTGCTCGGCTATGCCGTCGGCGCGGGGGCGGACGCATGGAGAGGGATCGAGCCCTTCGATGAGATCGGCGGGCTCGAGGCTGCGTTGGTCGGCCCTCTGGTGCGCCTCGTCGAGCGGCTCGACGAGACCTGGCACGCGCTGCGAAAGCCTGCCACCGTCGCCGACTGGTGCTCCCGCTTACGGACCCTGATGGCGGATTTCCTGGACCCCGATGACAGCGGCGACGCCTATACGTTGTTCCAGCTCGAGACCGCGCTCCAGGAATGGCAGGAGGTCTGCGATGAGGCCGCGCTCACCGATGTGCTGCCGCTGTCGATTGTCGGCGAGCACTGGCTGTCTCGGCTCGACGCGGGCGGACTCTCGCAGCGCTTCTTCGGCGGCGCGGTCACCTTCGCCACCCTCATGCCCATGCGTGCCATCCCCTTCCCTCATGTCTGCCTGCTGGGCATGAACGACGGCGCCTATCCCCGCCAACGCAAGCCGATGGACTTTGACCTCATGGGCCGGGACTATCGACCCGGCGACCGTTCACGGCGCGAGGACGACCGCTATCTGTTTCTCGAGGCCCTGTTGTCGGCACGCGAGACACTCCACATCTCCTGGGTTGGGCGCAGCATTACCGACAACAGTAGGCGCCCGCCCTCGGTGCTGGTTGGCCAGTTGCGCGATCACCTCGCCGCCGGCTGGAGGCTGGCCGATTACCAGGGATCGGCGGACAAAGCTGGGGACGTATTCCTGGCGGCCTTGACCCGTGAACACCGCCTGCAGCCGTTCAGCCCCGATTATTTCCCAAGCGACCCCACGACCTCGCCCCTGTTCACCTATGCCAAGGAGTGGCGCACCAAAGCGACCGACCCATCCGACTTGGCGAATGTCTCCCCGGACCTGGGCGATACGCGGTGCGATCCGCAAGTGACAAAGCGAATGTTTGATGAGCCGCCATCCGCCGCGGCGGCCCCGCTTACCGAAGATCGCTTGCCTGCCCTCATCCGGGAAGAGCCCCTCGGAATTCGCGACCTGGCAGATTTCCTGAAGGCGCCGGTCAAGGGCTTCTTCCGCCAACGTCTCGGGGTCTTCTTCGAGGGCGGGGACGCGCCCGGCGACGACCAAGAACCCTTCGCCCTCGATGGACTCGGACGCTGGCAACTGCAGGACGAGCTGATCCGGGTTCAGGCTGCGGCGCTGGGGCAGGCGGAACTGGGGCAGGGCGGGGCGATCGAGACAGCTCGCCAGGACCGACTGGATCGCATCCGCCGGCGCGGCGACCTGGCCCCCGGCGACTTTGGCGAGCTGCTCGCCGAGGAGTTGGTCGCACCCATGGACGACCTTTTCGCCCGCTACCGGGAGGCGCTCGCGCGCTGGCCGCACGCCTGCGAGGAGGATGAGCCGATCCGATTTCAGGCGGAGATCGCCGATCAGATGCTGGAGGTCGCCGATTGGCTCGGCGGCATGCGCGCCGATGACGCTGGCAACCGGGGCAGGGTGGTATTGGAGACCAGCGACCTCGTCAAGGACAAGCATTACCGCGGTGAGGTGCTCATCCGCCATTGGGTCACGCATCTTGCCGGGCACCTCACCGGGCGGTCCATCACCACGCAAGTCATCAGCAAAGCGGGGGATGTCGAGCTGAAGCCGCTTGATCTCGACTTGGCCAAGGGGTACCTGACCGACCTGCTGGAGGCCTGGCAGGAAGGTATGCGCCGTCCCGCTACCGCTCGCCGCCAAGACCGCCTTCGAATGGCTGAAGGGCGGCAGCGAGGACGCAGCGCGCAACGTTTACGAGGGTGCCTACAAGCGAACGGGAGAGGTGGAGACCGACCCCTACCTGGCGCGGGCCTACCCGGATTTCGATGCCCTTTGGGTCAGTGGTGAGTTTGCCGACTGGGCCGAAACCCTACTGCGACCGCTTTACGTGGCGATGCATGCCGAGCAGGAGAAGCCACCAAATCCGGGCCAACCGCAGCCCAAGGGAGTCGGGGCATGAGCACGACGAAGTCCCCGCCCTTGGCTTCGATTTCGGCAGTCCCCGAGACGCTCGATCCCCTGCGGTTTCCCCTGAACGGCAGCCGCCTGATCGAGGCGAGCGCCGGTACCGGCAAGACCTTCACCATCGCGACTCTTTACGTTCGCCTGGTGCTGGGTCACGGCCAGCCAGATGCTGAGGCCCGCGCCTTCACCCCGCCCGAGATCCTGGTCGTCACCTTCACCGATGCCGCCACCCAGGAGCTGCGCGACCGCATCCGCTCCCGGCTGAGTGAGGCGGCGGACTACTTCCGTGTCGACCCTGAACACGTTGCCGCGCGTCCTGCCGGTCAAGACCTGCTGCACCACCTGCGCACCGGGTATCCGCCGGATCGATGGCCGGCGTGTGCCCGTAAGCTGCGACTGGCCGCCGAATGGATGGACGAGGCCGCGGTCTCCACCATCCATGCCTGGTGCAATCGCATGCTCCGCGAGCATGCCTTCGACAGCGACAGCCTCTTCACCCAGACGCTAGAGACCGACCAGAGCGACTTGCTCGCCGAGGTGGTACGTGACTACTGGCGCACCTTCATGGTGCCGCTGGTCCTCGATGCCGCAGCCGAGGTTCGCCAGTGGTGGCCCGACCCGACGAAGCTGCAAGACGGCCTGCGGGGCCTGGTCGATCACGCCGACCGGCTCGAGGATGCGCCCGAGCCAGCGCGGTCGGTGGCGGATAGCTGCGCGGAGAAGCAACGCCTCCTGACCGAGCTCAAGGCGCCTTGGGCAAGCTGGGTCGACGAATTGCAGGGACTGCTCGATGGGGCTGTCGCCGCGAAACGGGTGGATGGACGCAAGCTACAGTCCCGCTACTACACGCCCTGGCTGCAGGCGCTGCGCGACTGGGCCATGGACCCGCAGGCCGTCCGGCCCGGTCTGGACCCAAAGAGCACAGCCTGGACACGCCTGACCCCCCAAGGTCTTCAGGAGGCGTGGAAGCAGGGTGAACCACCTGCTCACGCTGCCCTCAGTGCGGTCGTCACGCTACCTGCAGATTTAGACAATCTGCCCGATGCCCGCCAACAGATCCTCCGCCACGCCGCTCGCTGGGTCGCCGCCCGGTTCGCCGCCGAGCAGGACCGCCGTGCCCAGATGGGCTTCAACGACCTCCTGAGCCGGCTTGCCGCCGCCCTGGAGGGTCCGAACGGCACGCGCTTGGCGGAGATCATCCGGCGCCAGTTCCCGGTCGCCCTGATCGATGAGTTTCAGGACACAGACCCGACGCAGTACCGCATCTTCGATGCCGTGTATCGGGTCGAGGACAACGATCCGATGACCGCGCTCGTCCTCATCGGCGACCCCAAGCAGGCGATCTATGCCTTTCGTGGAGCAGATATCTTCACCTATCTGCAGGCACGCCGGGCCTGCGCCGGGCGGCTCTACACGCTCAAGAAGAACTACCGTTCCACCCATGCCATGGTCAGCGCCACCAATCGGTGCTTCCTGGCAGCCGAGGAGCGGACGACGGGGAGCGGGGCCTTTCTTTTCCGCGTGGAGTCGGAGAATCCGGTGCCGTTCATCGAGGCGGATGCGCAGGGGCGCTCCGCCGCCTTGATCGCGGGGGGCCAGGCGGTGCCTGCGCTCACCGCCTGGTGGCTGCCCCCGCCGGAAGAGGCCAAGCCACTCGGCAAAGGGACCTATCGCGAGCAGATTGCCAACGTCTGCGCAAGCGAGATCGTGCGCCTGCTCAACCTGGGTCAGGCGGGTCGGGCCGGCTTCGCCTCGGCAGACGCCCCCGCAAACCTTCTGAGCCTGCGCCCGGCAGACCTTGCCGTCCTGGTCAACAAGCGCCAGGAGGCCGACATCATCCGTGGCGCGCTGGCGCGGCGCGGTGTGCGCAGCGTCTATCTCTCCGACCAGGACTCGGTCTTTCAGAGCCCCCAGGCCGGCGAATTGCAGTACTGGCTCGCCGCCTGCGCCGAGCCCGATGACGCCCGTCTCCTGCGCACCGCGCTCGCCACTGCGACACTGGGGCTGAGCTGGACAGAATTGGAACAGCTCAACCAGGACGAACTGGCCTGGGAGGCGCGCGTGCTCCAGTTTCGCGGCTACCGCGACCTCTGGCGCCGCCAGGGTGTGCTGCCGATGCTGCGGCGCTTGCTGAACGATTTCCGCGTCCCTGCAAGGCTGCTCGATAGTCCGGTCGATGGCGATCGTATCCTCACGGATATCCTGCACCTCGCCGAACTGCTCCAACAGGCGAGTACCCTACTGGACGGCGAGCACGCCCTGATCCGCCATCTGGCCGAGGAGTGTGAGGATGAACGAGGGGGCGCCAATGGGGACGCGCGCCAGATCCGCCTGGAGAGCGACGCCGACCTGATCCAGGTGGTGACCGTTCACAAGTCCAAGGGGCTCGAATACCCCCTGGTCTTTCTGCCCTTCGCCGCCGACCATCGGCCGGCCAAGCCCGATGACTTGCCGCTCAAATGGCATGACGACCACGGCCAACTGCAGCTTTCGCTTGCCGCTGACGGCGAGGTTCTGGAGCGGGTCGACCGAGAACGGCTGGGGGAGGACCTGCGCAAGCTCTACGTCGCTCTGACCCGCGGCCGTTATGCCACCTGGGTCGGGCTGGCCCCGCTCGATAAACTGGAGAACAGCGCCTTTGGTTATCTGCTGGGCGGCGGGGAACGCCTGGTGCCTGGCGGACTGGCACCCGCGCTGGATGCCTTGCGTGGGGACTGTACAGAGATCGCCGTTGTCCCGGCGCCCGCGCCAACGAATGAGCGTTTTCAGCCAAGAGGCGCGGGGGTGGTGCTGGGGTTTGCCCGCGAGTCATGCACGGTGGTACGCGAGCCTTGGTGGATCGCCAGCTACTCCGCCCTCAGGACGGTCGCGGACGCCGCCGCTGCTGGCGCTACGCCAGGCCGCACCGCCCCGGGACTGGCTGACCCCACCGCCGCGACTCCGGCTGAAGACCGATTTCAGGAAATGCAGGCCGAACAGACGGCTGTGTCAGATCCCGAACTCCCGCCCGATCTGCTACGGATTCGTGCCGGGGCCCAACGCGTGACGCCCGCCCCTGGGAGCCCCCATGCCTTTCCCCGAGGGTCCGAGGCGGGCACCTTCCTCCACGATCTGCTCGAGTGGGCTGCGACCCAGGGTTTCGCGACGGTCGCGGCTGATCGACGGTCGCTGTCCGACCTGGTCGCCCGGCGTTGCCGGGCGCGGGGCTGGGAACACTGGATCACGCCCGTCACGGACTGGTTGCACCGACTCATCACCCAGTCGCTGCGATTGCCGTCCCTGGCGGGTGCACCGGCCACCGCGTTCAGTCTCGCCAGTCTGACCGCAGCCGTCCCCGAAATGGAGTTCTGGCTGGCCGCGAACCGGGTCGATGCCCAGGCGATCGACCGGCTGGTGAGCACGCACACCCTGGGCGGCGCGCCGCGCCCGGCGCTCCAGGCCTCCAGCCTCAATGGCATGCTCAAGGGCTTCATGGACCTGGTCTTCGAGCACCAGGGCCGATATTACGTCGCGGACTACAAATCGAACTGGCTCGGTCCGGACGCCGCCGCCTACACCGTCGGCGCCATGCGCGACGCCATCCTGCACGCGCGCTATGAGCTGCAGTACGTCCTCTATCTCTTCGCCCTGCATCGGTTGCTCAAGGCGCGCCTGCCTGACTACGACTATGACCGCCATGTCGGCGGCGCCGTCTACCTGTTCCTGCGCGGTATCGAGGCACCAAGCCAGGGCCTGCATGCCGAGCGACCGCCCCGCGCACTGATTGAGGCGCTCGACCACCGCTTCGCCCATTCGTCGGTGGAGGAGGGGGCATGAGCTCCAATCGCATGCCTGACCACGCCTGTCTCACCGGTTCCGAAGGCCAAGACCAGTTGCGGGAGCTCCTCGGGCGCTGGGCCGAGCACGACTGGCTGCGTCCGCTCGATGTCGCCTTCGCCGAGTTCGTCCGCCAAGAGGCGCCGGATGCGCCGCCCTTGCTGATCCTCGCCGCTGCGCTGGCCAGCCACCAACTCGGGCGCGGCCATGCCTGTCTCGACCTGGCCGCCACCCTGACTGATCCGACCTTCGCGTTGTCTCTGCCCCCCGAGGGCGCGGGTACTCCGGACGACGATCCGCCGCCGCGTCCCGCAGAGGTGCTGGAGGGTCTCACCCTGCCTGACTGGCAGGCCGCACTTGTCTGTCCCGATCTGGTCGGCCCAGGTCCCGGCGCGACGCCGCTGGTTCTGGCTGGCCCACGTCTCTATCTGCGGCGCTATTGGGGCTACGAGCAGGCCGTGCGGGCCGGAATCGACGACCGTTTGGCCCGCTCCGCGACCCTGCAGGCAGGTTTGCCCACGGCAACCATGCGCCAGATACTCGATGGCCTCTTTCCGCCGACGGCTGCAACGCCTGACTGGCAGAAGCTCGCCTGCGCCCTGGCCGCCCGCAGTGCCTTCAGCATCGTCACAGGAGGTCCCGGCACCGGCAAGACCACGACCGTGGTCCGGCTCCTGGCACTGCTGCAGGCCCTCGCGTTCGCCGAGCCCCGAGATCGCGGCACAGCCCGCCCCCTGCGCATCCGCCTGGCGGCTCCCACCGGGAAGGCCGCCGCGCGCTTGAATGACTCCATCGCCGGCGCCGTCGCGGGTGCCATCGACTGCCTGGCGAAGGTCGGATGTGCGGATGCCCAGGCGGTGCAGGGCGCCATCCCAGTCAAAGTAACCACTCTCCATCGCCTGCTCGGCAGCCGTCCGGACACCCGTCGTCTGCGTTACCACGCCGACAATCCGCTGGCGCTCGATGTGCTGGTTATCGACGAGGCCTCGATGGTCGATCTGGAGATGATGGCCGCCGTCCTCGCCGCCCTGCCGCCTTCCGCGCGCCTCATCCTGCTCGGCGACAAGGACCAACTCGCCTCCGTCGAGGCCGGCGCGGTGCTAGGTGAACTTTGCCGGCGCGCCCGCGAGGGTCACTACACCCCGGCTACCCGCGATTGGCTTGAGACCACGACCGGGGAGCCGATCGACTCGGCTCTGATCGATCCGGCGGGTACCCCCCTCGATCAGGCCATCGTCATGCTGCGCCACAGCTACCGCTTCGGCACGGACAGTGGTATCGGACAACTCGCCAAGGCGGTCAACGCGGGCGATAAACCCGCGGTGCGCGACCTCTGGACGCGTCATCCTGCCGACCTCGACCTCGTCGTGCTCGCCGACACCGAGGATACGGCCTTCAGGTCACTGGTCATCGACGGCAGGGTCGCTGCCCAGGCCCCATCCCGCGCCGAGCCACCGCGCGCTGGCGCCGACGTACCCCCGGCGGTCAAAACCACTCCGGTGCAGCGCGGATATCGCCATTACCTCGCGACGCTGCACCAAGGCCGGCCTGACCCGAATGCAGACCCGAGCGCCTTCGACGACTGGGCGCGCGCCGTGCTGCACGCCCACAGCCAATTTCAGGTGCTGTGCGCCCTGCGCCGCGGTCCCTGGGGTGTGGAGGGACTCAACTACCGCATCGCCGGCCTGCTCCGGGAGGCGGATCTCATCCCGGCCAGCACCGGCTGGTATCTCGGCCGCCCGGTCCTTGTCACCCGCAACGACTACGGGCTCGGCCTGATGAACGGTGACATCGGCATCACCCTTGTGCGCCCCGGCGGCGCGGGCGACGAATGGCCCCTTCGTGTCGCCTTTCCCGCGGGTGATGGCCACGACGGCATCAAATGGGTGCTTCCGAGTCGCCTTCAGGCGGTCGAGACGGTCTATGCCCTCACCGTACACAAGTCCCAGGGCTCGGAATTTACCCATGCCGCCCTCGTCATGCCGGAAACAACGAACCCGATTTTGACCCGTGAGCTCCTGTACACGGGCATCACCCGTGCCCGGTCCCACCTGACCTTGGTCTGTCCTGGCAACGATGAGACGCTCGCCTTGGCGATTGACCGGCGGGTGCTTCGGGCAAGCGGGTTGATGCAGGGTGTGGCAAGCGCCGAGTAGGCAACCAAGCGGGTCGCCGACCACAGGCCGGCGGCCGGGCCACCGTGGCGTAACCATACGCGCGGTGGCTCAATTTTGGGTGCAACTCAAAAGGCTCCAGACAGAACGCCGCTGAGTAACCGTTTGTCGGTAGCCCTGCTCCGTGACCAGCCGCACCGCGTCCTGCTTGAACTCTTTCGTGTACTTCTTGCGTGTCGTCATCTCTCACCTCAGATTCAGAAGCGCCCATTTACTGAGGTGTCCGCTGGCAGTAAACCACCTCACCGAAACCCACGGAACGGGGCTCCCGCGACCGCTTCGGGCGCATCGTCGGCGAGGTGCTGACTGCAGAGGAGATGAGGCGCAACCTGGGTATGGCGCAGGTTACGTCGGGTCAGGAAGCGGTCTACCGAAGGTGCTGCAGTGACGAGCGGTACTTCTGGGTCGAGGCGGTGGCAAAGCAGGCCGGCGCCGGCATCTGGCGGTCGCGCGGAGAGCAGCAAACACCTTGGGCATGGCGGCACCGAAGCTGATCCAACAGCCGCCGGCCAATGCCGCAGTCCGTTCTCCCTCCCCCAGGCAGGGGGAGGGCCGGGGAGGGGGTCGAATGGTTCTCCATTCCCCGGGCAGACGGAGGGGGCGGGGAGGGTCGAATCGTTCTCCCTCCCCCGGGCAGGGGGAGGGTTGGGGAGGGGGTCGAATGCCTGCAACAAATCTGATTTTCGGCATCTTGGCGTGAGTTTCGGGCCCCCACCTAGCCTCCCCCCTGCCCGGGGGGAGGAATGTGGCTTTGACTCGCCCTGCATCGGGCGCTTGCCGACTTGAACCGCAAAAAAAGCGGCAAGCTCACCCATAGCCCGAAGATATACACCCGCCCCTGCAAGCCTTATAGTTTCAGCACCTTGGAACTCACCTACCCCTCCAGGCCCTCGCGAACCGTCTTAACCTACGCCTCGCCAGAGTGATCGGACGCATACCCGTGGACCTCAAGCAGCGCATCAGCACCAACCCGCAGGTCGCTTCTCCGCAAGGCGAAGGCGCGCTCACGCGGCGCCTGCGCAAGTTCCTCGCGCTGAACGCAGGGGACCGCATTCTGTTCCTCAAACTGCTGCCCCTGCTCGTTCTTGTCGCCGCGATGCTCCGCCTGCTGGGCTTGCCGCGAACCCTGCGTCTCCTCTCCTGGTGGTCGCCGGCGGTGATCGAGCATGGCAAGCCGCCCCGCAAATGCCGACCCCTTGTCACAGGCGCCGGCGACCCTCCCCCCGGGCAGGGGGGAGGTTGGGAGGGGGGTGGAATGTCGCGCTTCGCACGGACGCCTGAGTCCCACCCAGGCCTTCAACCCCCACCCCACCCCTCCCCCTGCCAGGGGGAGGGAGGAAAGACCAAAGGGGAGCAGACCGTGGCAACTGCCGGCCTTTCTCCTCCCCCCGGGCAGGGGGGAGGTTGGGAGGGGGGTCGAATCTCGCGCTCGGTACCGACGCCTGAGTCCCACCTTGGCCCTCAACCCCCACCCCAACCCTCCCCCTGCCAGGGGGAGGGAGGTAAGACCCAAGGGGAGCAGACCGTGGCAAGTGCCGGCCTTCCCCCTCCCCCCGGGCAGGGGGGAGGTTGGGAGGGGGGTGGAATGTCGCGCTCCGCACGGACGCCTGAGTCCCACCCAGGCCTTCAACCCCCACCCCACCCCTCCCCCTGCCAGGGGGAGGAGGAAAGACCCAAGGGGAGCAGACGTGGCAAATGCCGGCCTTCTCCTCCCCCCGGGCAGGGGGGAGGTTGGGAGGGGGGTGGAATGTCGCGCTTCGCACGGACGCCTGAGTCCTACCTGGCGCTCGACCCCCACCCCAACCCTCCCCCTGCCAGGGGGAGGGAGGAAAGACCCAAGGGGAGCAGACCGTGGCAAGTGCCGGCCTTTCTCCTCCCCCCGGGCAGGGGGGAGGTTGGGAGGGGGGTCGAATGTCGCGCTCGGTACCGACGCCTGAGCCCCACCTTGGCCTACAACCCCCACCCCAACCCTCCCCCTGCCAGGGGGAGGGAGAACAGGGCGCAGTCCCAGAAGCAGTATTGGCCTACGCCCTGCGCCTGGGTCGCCTAGCCCGGATCGCAGGCCGATATGTCCCCGCCAACGGCTCCTGCCTGCGGCAGTCGCTGCTCGTTTGGTGGCTCCTGCGCCGCAAGGGCATGCCCGCGGTGCTGCGCATTGGGGTCCAGAAGCAAGACGGCTTCTCCGCCCACGCCTGGGTGGAGGTGGCGGGCCAACCCGTCAACGACGCACCGCACGTGGCTGAACGCTTTGCCCCGTTTGACGGTTCTCTGTCCGCCCGGTTAGTTTCGTCGCCATGAGCGGCATCGCGGGCATCATCCACTTCGACGGCAAGCCCGTCGAGCCCGGGCTCATCGAGAAGATGACCCGCGCTATGGCCCATCGCGGGCCGGACGGCATCAACCACTGGGTCAAGGGCTCTGTGGCGCTGGGCCAGTGCATGCTGCGCACGACGCCGGAGTCGCTGGAAGAGCACCAGCCGCTGACCAACGAGGACGAGAGCCTGGTGCTGGTCATGGACGGGCGGGTGGACAACTGGGAGGAACTGCGGAAGGAGTTGCTTGGGGCGAGGTGCGGTGCTGCGTACGCGCTCGGATGCCGAACTGATGCTCCGGGCCTACCAAGCTTGGGGTACGGATTGTCTCGCACATATCGACGGCGATTTCGCGCTGGTGCTATGGGATGCGAGGCGGCATAGGGCTTTCTGTGCCCGAGACCGCATGGGAAATAAGCCATTCAACTATCATTGGGATGGCAGGACCTTCGCTTTTTCCTCTGAGTTACACGCGATTTTGCCGCTCCCGTGGGTCCCAAACTGCCTCAACGAAGGGTTGCTGGCAGAAGCGCTGGCGGCGGAGTGGCATTCGCGCGACGAAACCTTTTGGAAAGGAATTTTGCGGTTAGTCGCAGCGCACCACATGGTGGTAGATATCAGTGGCATCAGCTCAGGCAGATATTGGGAGCCCGATCTATTATACACTACCCTATACGAAAGACGAAGATTACGTCGAACACTATCGCGAAGTCCTTTCCGACAGTGTATGGAGGTTGTGTAGGTCTAACCGCCCGATTGCCGCTGAAGTGAGTGGTGGCCTCGATTCCTCCGCGATTTTTTCTGTGGCAGAGCACTTGCGCCGATTGAATCATTTGCCAGCGTCTAATCTTTTGGGTATACGTTAGCATTCACTGAAGAAAGTGATGCGAATGAGATAGTCTATGCTAGAACTCTAAGTAAATATCTGGGCGTTGAGATTCGGGAGGTACCCCCGTGCATGATGCCTCTCTCATGGTATGTTGAACAGGCGCGTCTTTCGCAGGACTTCCCCCCTGTCCCGAATGGTGTAATGTTACAAGGAATAAGAAAACATGCTGCTAGCGAGGGCAGCCGTGTTCTCCTGAACGGAATCGGTGGTGATGAATGGCTCGGTGGCTCTCGCATTTACTATGCGGAGGAGTTGGCTCATGGTCGGTGGTCGAAACTATATGGCTGCTTCAAATCAGACACGCGAGCATTTCGTCCACGGCTGGCGCTGGCCTGGCTGATTCGCTATGGTTTGTTTCCACTTCTACCGACTGGTTTGAAGAGAGACATCCAACGGCTAATTAGACACGGGCGCGGAAACAGCGATGCCTACTGGCTTTCGGCGGAGATGCAGGATAGGATCGCCTCGATAAGTGAGAAAGCCACCGCGAAACGCATTAAGCCCGTTAGGGCGGCAGGTCAACGCGAGTTGCTCGAAACGCTGGATAACACGGCTTATTTGGACATGGGAAGAGAGCAGGACGAGCGCCTGAACGCGGGCTTCGCCCTTGAGGGTCGTCGGCCACTCTATACTCGAGCGCTCGTTCAATATGCCTTTTCCATACCGGAGAGGTTGCGCTTGCGTGGTAACCAAGCGAAATATATTCACGTGCAAGCGTTGAAAGGAGTAATGCCGCACGCGATTCTCGACCGAAAAGACAAAGCAGAGTTTTCTGTGGTGTTCCGAAGACATCTAGATGGGATGAAGAAGATGTCGACCGACACCCTGCCCCAAGTTCGAGACACCTGGGTGACACGAGAGGGTATGAGGCGCCTCTATACGACCTACAAAGAAAGGCCGCTGTGGGGTTGGCCACCCTGGGTTCTGTGGAGCATCCATGGCTGCGACATGTTGCATCAAGTCGCTGTCGGCCCTGGGTCAGTCGCACATCAAGACCCGGCGGGCTCAGGCCTAAATGCTTTCTTAGTAGAGGGTAACTGATATGGCGAAGAAATGTATCGACTCTCGTGAGGGGGCAAAACGCGTGGCTGCACCGGAAAGGCGTCCTTATTCTAGCCCTGTTCTGCGCATGTATGGATCCGTCACACAACTGACGGAAAACGGCGCGGGTACCGGGACTGACGGGGGCTCCGCCGGCATGCAAATGATGTCAGACAGGCGCACGAAGGAACACATATCCCGCGTCTGGACTCATCCCCTTGGCATCGGCCTCTACCTATTTAACTTCAAGCCAGAGTACCGCGAGACGTGGGGCCATCGGTTGCAGTTCGGCGTCATGGCCGACGAGGTCGAATGGGTCATGCCGGAGGCTGTATCCATTCATCCGAACGGCTACAAGATGGTGAGCTACGCCATGCTGGGAATCTCCCGTCGCTTTCAGTAATAGGATACGTTACCTGGTTTGAGTCTCATGCTTGACGAGCACCTGGGCTACGTTGCAGACGGCGTGAGGCTTGAACAGTTTAAGGTAGCTATCGCCGATGTCGTAAGCCCGGGTGATCGCGTGGTGGACTTGGGCTGCGGCTCCGGGGTTCTTGGCCTGCTATGTCTTGCAAGCCGGCGCGGGCCACGTGGTCGGCATCGACTCGACCGCCATGATCGATGTGGCGCGCGAGAGCGTTCGCTCGGGCCGAACTAGCCGAGCGGAGCCGTTTCATCCGCGGTCATTCCCTTCGCGTCGAACTGGCCGAACGGGTCGACCTTGTGATCTGCGACCATGTCGGTTACTTCGGCTTCGATTACGGTATCGTCAACACCCTGCAGGACGCGCGGCGGCGGTTCCTCAAGCCTGGCGGTCAGCCTGATTCCCGCCCGGATCCGGCTTCGGCTAGGCGCGGTCGAGTCCGAAGGCAGCCACGACAAGGCCGAGGGCTGGCGGGCGGAAGGCGTGCCGCGCGAGTTTCATTGGCTGCGTCAGTCACGCGGTCAACGCCAAACATGCGGTCGAGTTACCGCGCGAGGCCTTGTTGGGCGCGCCCGTCGCGTTGGGCGACATCGACTTGTATGCCGACAACCCAGACTTCTTCTCCTGGACCGCGGAGCTTCGCATCGAGCGCGACGGCGTGATGCACGGTCTCGCCGGCTGGTTCGAGTGCGAGCTGGCCGAGGGCGTGTGGATGACCAACTCGCCGCTGTCGGAGCGGCGAATCAACCGTCCCCAGGCGTTCTTGCCCATCGATGAGGCGGTCGCGGTGAAGGCAGGGGATCTGGTCAAGGCAACGGTCATGGCCCGGCCTGCCGATCACCTGATCGCCTGGGTCGTGGAGTTTCCAGCCACCGGACGGCGCTTCAGCCACTCGACCTGGCAGGGGATGCTACTGGCGCCGGAGGACTTGTTCCGAGCCCACCCGGAGCGGGTACCGCACCTGAGCCGGGAAGGGCAGGCGCGGAGCACTGTGTTGGGTTATTGCGATGGCCGGCGTACGGTCCGGGAGATCGAGCAGGCGGTGCTGCGTGACCATCCGGATCTCTTCCCAACGCGGGGAGAAATTTCCCGTTTCGTGGCGCAGACGCTGGGCCGGGATACCGATTAGTGACGGATCTTCGCTTGCTGTCCCCCAGGGCCCAGGCACGCATTGACGGTGCACCCTTCCACACCTGGGCTTTCTCCGACGGAACGCCATGGACAGAGTTCTATCGGGCAAACGACGGGTATCTGCTGCGCTTCCCCGACCTGGCCGATTTCCAGGTCCCCGCGGACGGGGTGGATGTCATCTGCATGCCTGTACCCGATACATCGGAAGCCACGTCGCAACATCTCTACCTGAACCAAGTGCTGCCTCTGGTTCTGAGCAAACTGGGGAAACTGGTGTTTCACGCTAGTGCCGTCGAGGTGGCGGATGGCGCCGTCGCGTTTGCTGCCGAATCAGGACGCGGCAAGTCGACCCTGGCGGCCAATTTCGCGGTTAGCGGATTTCGCTTTCTGACCGATGACGGGCTGGTAGTCGAGAACACCGATCAAGGTTTCGATGTTTTGCCCAGTCATCCATCGATCCGGTTGTGGGCGGACAGCGAAGAGGCCCTCATCGTGCCGGGCGCGAAAATGGCGCCTGGGCTGTCGTTTACGTCCAAGTCCCGTTTTCTGGCGGGCGACGAAGTCCGCTTCTGCGACCAGCCCAGGCCATTGCGGCGAGTGTATTTTCTGGGCGACGGGAGTGCTTCGACGCCGACGTTTCAGCGTCTGAGCCCGGCCGAGGCCCTGGTGGAATGGGTGAAGCATTCCTTCTTGCTCGATGTCGAAGAAAAGCCCAGGCTGGCTTCCCATTTCGATCAGGTGGCCAAGCTGGCGAATCAGCCGATCCATTACCGACTCGACTACCCGAGGCGGTTCGAGGACCTGGCTCGAGTCCGCGAGGCCATTGTGGAACATGCATGCTATGAGGATGTTACGGCATGAATTTGTCTGACAAGGTGAGCATCCCACCACAGGTGATGGCACGTACCGTGGGCGACGAGACGGTGATCCTGGATCTCGCCAGCGGGACCTATTTCGGGCTCGACCCGGTCGGCGCGCGGATCTGGGAGCTGATCGGAGAGGGTAAAACCCTCGCCGAGATCTGCGAGCAGATGCTGGACGAATACGAGGTGACGCGCGAGGAACTGGAGCGAGATACCCTGAGGCTGGCCGGGGAGCTTGCCGAGCAGGGGCTTATCAACATCTGATTGCCATGCACCCGTTCAGGAGACCGTCATGATGATCCCCGCTTTGGAAACCGGCTTCGACCCACAGGCTTACCTGGCCTGGGAGGACCAGCAGGCCGAGAAACACGAGTACCTGCGGGGAGAGATATTCGCCATGGTGGGCGCGCGCCGCGAGCATGTGGTGGTGGCACTGAATCTGGCGGCGGCCCTGAAGCAGCGCCTGCGCGGCGGTCCATGCCAGGCCTATGTCTCTGATTTGAAGCTGCGCGTCGACGCCGCGGATGCCTATTTCTATCCGGATGTCATGGTGTCCTGCGATCCGCGCGACCATGCCTCAAGTCAGTTCATCGCTCATCCCACCCTGATCGTCGAGGTCTTGTCTGAGTCCACGGCCGCCTTCGACCGCGGCGATAAGTTCGCGGCCTACCGCACGCTGCACTCGCTGCGGGAGTATGTGCTCGTCGATATTGTCGCGCGTCGGGTGGAGTCCTTTCGGCGAGCGGACGGCCAGGATTGGCTGTTTCACGCATACCTCCCCGGAGGCGGGGATTGCCTGTTCCCGGCATTAGGCGTGTCGGTACCGTTCGACGAGATCTTCGAGAACGTCGTTGCCGACGCGTCAGGGGATGAGGGCGAGCGGAACCCGGGTGGCTCGGGATCGCAGTCCGGACCGATACCGACTGATTGAGATGAATATGCCTGCTATCAGCATGTTTTACGGGATCGTGATCTACTTGTATTTTTTCGACGATGAGCGGCACAAGCTGCCGCATATTCATGCCAGATATCAAGGACAGGACGCGGCGTTCGCAATCGTCGATGGGGAACGGCTCGCCGGTGAAATCCCCGCTTCCAAGGTAAAACTGGTTCAGGCTTGGATGGAGATTCACCGCGAAGCCCTCCTGGCCGACTGGGAACTCGCGGTCAGCGGTTAACCCCCATTCCCCATTGACCCTTTGCGCTAGGAGACGCCGTCATGGAATCCGTCGTCTCGGTACACACTCAGGAAGACTTTCATCTGCGACTGCGGTTCAGTACGGGAGAAATCCGACTGTTCGATGTACGCCCGTACCTGGACAAGGGCGCTTTTCAGCGCCTGCGAAACAGGGACTTGTTTAATCAAGCTTATGTCGCGTTCGATACCGTTTGCTGGCCGGGGAACCTGGATATCGCACCCGAGACGCTCTACGACAGATCCACGCCAATGTGCGAGTCGGATCTCGAACGTTCTGACTACCGATCCCAGCCTTCGTTGTCAAGGACTAAGAGAGCCCAATAGGTGGTAGGTCGGTATCCCATGCCGACGGCGATTCGTCAGCGCGGCACCAAATCCCCGTGGCCACCCGCGGACCTAGGCAGGGGTGGCGACCGAGCGGCCTACGCAGGACGGTGCTCGCTACGTCCAAACCCCAGTCCAACAATCCCCGCGCGCACCGCGGGTAACTGGTCCAATCCCCAACGGTAGGTCAATCGATAGACCGGCACGCGCTCAGCGAGGCGCGCGGCGTGTACAAGGTGTCTGGCGAGCAGCCAGGGCGGGAACAAACGGCTGGCGACCGTATGGGCGACGATCGCCCGCGTCGCCTCTGGCAGCGGCAGCAGCGATCGCCGTGACGGTATCCCCGCAGTCCTTGGCCGGAGACAGCAGATACAGGCACCCCAGCGGCAGGCGGTCCGGCTGCTCGGGCCGGATATTGGTCCTGGCCGGCGAGCTTGAGCTGGGGGAAGTGTGGCCTTGCCCAGGCGCCTTCATCGTCGGTGCTCACTGGCAAGATGTCGTCGCCGATGCGTCGCCAGGTGTCGCCGCGGGCGAGCGTCGACTTGCCCTGGCCGGAATCGCCCAGAAACAGGCAGGCCCGATCCTCGATCAGCACGCCGCTCGCGTGCAGGCAAAAGACATCCCGGCTCGCCAGCAGCAGGATCAGGCCGGGACCCAGGGCGATCTCGGCCATCAGCTCGGGATCTTTGGGGGCGGCGCTCAGCTTGTGCGAAGGCCAGATGTTGCCAATCGATCAGCCACTCGCCTGCCTCCTGGATGTGCAGGCGAAGCTGCTGGTCCTGATGCCAGCACTGGACCTCGCGCCGGCGATTGCCGATCCAGACCGGTGCCAGCCGGGTCGAATCACCGGCCGGTGCAAAGGCGTTGGCTTGCGGCGGCGTGGCACCGACGGCATGTCGACCCGCCACGGATCGAGGGCCGGAAGCGGCTTGTCGGTACAGACGCGATGCCCGGCAATGCGGTAACAGGCGGTCGGCGACTCGGCGGAGCCCCGCAGGCGCAGCCAAAGGGTCATGCTTGGCCCTGCGCGAACTGGAGCAGCTCCGGATGCTCCCCGCTGAGCGCCTGCCGCCAGAGCTCGAAGGCCGCGCAGTACCAAACGAGCAGCTTCTCCTTCTCGCTCGGCTCCCGTGCATCCAGCGCGCGCATCAGCCAGCCATGATCGACGTAGGCCGGCCAGGCCACATCGCGTGCCGTCAGCAATCGCCTCAGCGAAGGCAGCTCGCGTCGGTAACCGGCGTCGAAGAATTCCGTCAGCAGGCCGCCGCGGGGACGCAGACGGATCGATTCCGGCAGCAGGCCCCGCATGGACTCCCGCGCGAGCCACTTGGTGTGCCCGTCGCGGTAGCAGACATAGCTCGGGATGGACAGCATGAAGTCGATCAGGTCGGCATCGCGGAACGGGTCGCGCCGATCGATCCCACAGCGACTGGCGAAGAAGACCTCTTCACTCAGACCGTCGGCGGCCCACTGGTCGAGGGCGGCTTGGTAAGTGGTCGGGACGCGGGTGATCGGCCGATTCCGGCGGCCAAGGGCCGCTCGCCTCGTGCCAATGCTGCCGTGCCTCTGGCGGTGAGCCAAACGGGCGCCGAGCGGGTCCGGCCGCGCCAGCCCAGCAGATGCTTGCCGAGCCCCCGCAGGCCTGGGTCGCGCCAGAGGCCGATCGGCCCGCAGATGCCAGCCGTCCGGACGATCTCGCGCAGCACGAACCCGAGGCGTCCGTCCCGCCACCCGTCCGTCAAGCGATGGCCGGGGTGCGGATAGAGGTTGTCGCCTGAGGCGGCGTTCAATATGACACGGCAGCCGTCCTTGGCCGCGGCACGGTAGACCGCGAGCTTGACTCGGCGGAAGGCGTTCGCAACGGGCGAATTGGGATTCACCGGCCAGCTCTCGAAGGTCGCGCAAGGGCCACTCGTCCGCGCCGGGCAGCAGTTGCAGGCCGCAGCCGATGTGGCCGGCGCAGGCCGCGATCTCGGCGGTTTCATCGGCGCTCGGATACTCCGGCAAGGACCAGGAATAGGCGGTCAGGGTTCGCCCCGCGGCGCTCAGGCGACGCTGGGCCAGTGCGGCCACGGGACCGGAGTCCATGCCGCCGCTCAGCATGATGCCCGTGCGCTCGCCGCTGTCGATCAGGCTGCGCCCGACGGCCTGATCCAGCAGGGCACGGAAATGCTCGGCATAGTCCGCCTCCCTGCGGTAACGGAGCGGCCGCCGGCCGAGCGCGAGCGGCTCCCGGGTCAGGCGCATCCCATCCGGGGTGCAGACCAGGCACTCGCCGGGCAGCAGCTTGCGAATGTCGCGAAAGGGGGTGCGGTTGTCGGTCGGGCGGGACAGGGCGAAATACTGGGTCAGCCAGCGATCGTCGGGCGCGCTGGAGACGAGCGGATGAGCCAACAGGGCGGAGGGCTCGCTGGCGACGAGCAAGAGGTCCGATGTCGCCAGCATAGTGCAAGCCGCGTCGGCCCAGCGGCTCCCGGTAGAGGACGATGCGCGGTGCATGCGAGTCCCTCAGGTCGGTGATCGCCAGGGCGAAGGGGCCGCTCAGGCGCTTGAGCCCGTTCTCGCCCCAGCGCTTCCAGGTCTCCGAGGGCGAGGGCGGCGTCGGTGACGGTGCCCAGGGCATCTGGCGGGATCCCGAGTGCTGCTCTCAGGTCTTCGCGATTGTCGAGGTAACCGTCCATGGCGACGACGAGGCCAGGCTCCTCGTGGTGCCGCTGCGATCGCTACGCTTCCGGCCTGGTATCGGACTGGGCAACGGCAAAGCCGGCGGCGGATCGATACGGCCGTGCTGGAGGGTGGCATCTGCGCACCAGGTGAACCCTGGCAACGGAGGAAACCTCCTCTCGCGAAATCGCGCTCGCTGTCTCGGAGTAAAACCAGGAACAAGGCGTTGAGTCTGCGCTAGGCACGTACCTCGCTGGCGGTCTGAGAAATGACCTCAGCAGGGTTCTGCACGTTAACCGCGGTCGCCAGAGTCTCCAGTCCCTGGACTCCCGCCCAAGGTCATCCCCCGTACATCGCCATAGAACACCAAGTGTGGAGGCGAATAGGGCTTCTTTGGCTCAGCTGTAGGGACGTCGGCTGAGGGTGGATGCGTCTGGTTCGTCTTCGTCATTCGGTTACATTCTCGAGCAATTACGCCGGCAGCTCGCCGAAGAGCACTGCGCGGAAGATTGGCACCAGTCCGGCGCCGACGAACCGCGCATGCGACCGGAGCCCCTGCGCGTGCGTGGCCAGCCATACCACTGCGGCATGAGCGCAGGACCCCGATCCCTCGGGGTCCGCCTGTCGAGCTGCCGAGATTCACTGGTTCAGCTCGGCCGCCGGATCGCCGAGCAGGGCGAAGCCGCGCAGGTCCCGCGCGGCAGCCGGGTGAGACTTGGCGTAGCTCTGCTGGGCCCTGAGCAGTGCGTCGCCGAGGGTGGCCCGTCGCCCGACCTGGTCGAAGAACGCCTCGCCGAGCCCCCTCAGCAGGTCCAGGTCCGTCAAGGCCGTGGCCCCGAGGACCGCCGCCGCACCGTGCTCCTGGAGCAGGAATCCGTTGGCCATGGTGTCCTGCCGCGGGTTGACGAAATAGGTGTTCCAGCAGCCCCATTGGGTCACCAGATGCGGGGTGGCATTGGTCAAGGCCCGCGCATCGTTGGCCCAGAACAGAATGCCGTGGGTTGGATTCAGGCCCCAGATCCGGTAGCTGGAGTGACCGACGTAGCTGACCAGGGCGCCGGCGAGGTTGAGCTCGCTCGTCAACGAGGCCTTGGCGCCGGTCAAGTCCCAAGATCGTCCGCATAGATCTCCGAATAGGGCATGCTCCGCGGGCAGCTGCGCCGCATAGCCCTCGCTGACCTGGGCGAACGTCACGCCCGCTGTCCGAGGGCCCGGCGGTGAACAAGGCGGCCGTTGGTGGGACGTAGCTGGCCAGCTTGGCGACCATCTGGGTGAACTCGGCCTCGGTGCGGACCGGCAGCCGGCCGAGTCGGGCCTGCGGAACGTCGTTGCCGCTGTAGTCGACGTGGCGGCTGTCGGCCGGCGTATAGGTGACCAGGGTCCCGGTCGGCAGGTAGTGCGTCGGAACGAAGCTCTGACTGGCCAGCCCCAGGTAATCCTGGTAGTCGTAGGAGTCGCGCGCCGACCAGCAGGACATAGGGCGGTCTTGCCTGCCTCAGGTAACGGCGGATGGCCTCGGGGTCGACCTCGAAGTCGCTGTAAGCGGCGTAGAGGCTGTCCACGTCGACCACGGCCGTGCTGTACCCGCGACCTTGCTGCAGTGCGACCAGGTCGGCCATGGCCTGAGTGCCGATGAACTGCGGGTGCGTGACGATGAGGTAGTCCACCGCCCCTTTCGTCGGCGTTGCCGCGGGCACCGGGATCTCGGCCTGCACCTCTGGCTGTTGGATGGCGCGCCCGTCGGCGGCAACCCAGTCGCCCTTGCCGCGGATCGTGAGCGCAGCCTCGCCGACCCGCCGCTGTTTGCCTTTCCAGGCGACCGACTCTCCCTCGAAGCCGGTGACGGCGATCGTGGCCGTCATGCCCTCGGGGATGGTGCCTTGCCAGCGACCCTCGTGGGCCTCGGTGCGGCGCTCGTACGCGACGCTGAAGCCGTCGAAGGCCTGGATGTCATAGTCGTAGCCGGTGTCGCCGGGCGCCTCCAGGGTCAGGGTATTGCCGGTCGGGTTGAGCATGACGGCTGGCAGGACGAAG
>CAVPXP010000014.1:0-13226 GCA_963709645.1 uncultured Gammaproteobacteria bacterium | reverse complement strand
GAACTCCGTGGGCTCGATCAGGACGATGCAGCGGTCGGGGAGCTCCGGCTCCATGCTCTCGCCGAGCACCTGCAGGGCGTAAGGCTCGTGCATGCTGCAACCGGTGGCGTGTTCAAGGCTTTGTTCGGACATGCTGGGTTCTCGCTGCGGGCGCGGCGCCGGCCTGGCCTCGGGTACAATGGCGCGGATATGGCATTCTACCGAACACAATGAAAGCGCCCACCATGCCCGCCATGCGAGATTCCCGGCAGGAGGACTGTGTTCCGCGTTTCACGCCCCAGTCGCAGCCCGTCTGCCCTCGGGGGGAGATGGGCCGGGGTGAGTGGCAAAACTCTGCGGGCCAAATCACCGCATGAGCCGCATCAACGCCACTGACCGGGTCCACAGCGACCGCCGCGACTGGCAGAACCTGCGTGGCATGGTGCCCTACCTGTGGGAGTTCCGTGGGCGCGCCCTGGTGGCCATTGCCTGCCTGGTCTTCGCTAAGTTGGCCAACGTGGGTATCCCCCTGGCCTTGAAGGGCATCGTCGACGCCTTCGAGCACCCCCAGGGCGTGACGGGTGCTGTCGTTGCCCAGACCCTCACGGTACCCCTGGCCCTGCTCCTGGGCTATGGGGCCCTGAAGTTCTCTGCGGCCCTGTTCAACGAGCTGCGCGACGTGGTCTTCGCCCGGGTGCGCTACCGCGCCATGCGCCGTCTGGCCACCCGGGTCCTGTCCCATCTGCATCGGCTGTCACTGCGCTATCACCTGGAGCGCCAGAGCGGCGGGGTGAGTCGCGACATCGAGCGCGGCACCCGCTCGGTGAGTACCATCCTCAACTACATGGTCTTCAGTGTCCTGCCGGTGGTGGTGGAGTTCGGGCTGGTGGCGGCCATTCTGCTGACCCAGTATGACCCGGTCTTCGCCCTGGTGACCTTCGGCACGATCGCGGTCTATCTCGTCTTCACCTTTGCCGTCACCGAGTGGCGCATGGACTACCGCCATGCCATGAATCGGCTCGACTCCGAGGCCAACAGCCAGGCCTTCGACAGCCTGATCAACTACGAGACGGTCAAGTACTTCGGCAACGAGCGGCTGGAGTTGGCCCGCTACGACGCGACCCTGGCGGACTGGGAGGAGATGGCGGTCAAGAGCCAGACCTCCATGTCGCTGCTGAACTTCGGCCAGGGCGCCATCATCGCCCTGGGGGTGACCCTGGTGATGGTCTTTGCCGCCCGCGGGGTGGCCGACGGGACCATGAGCATCGGCGACCTGGTGCTGGTCAACGCCTTTCTGTTGCAGATCTTCATCCCCCTGGGTTTCCTCGGCATCGTCTACCGCCAGATCAAGTACTCCCTGGCGGATATGGACCTGGCCTTCAAGCTGCTGGAACAGACCCCTGAGATCCAGGATGTCCCTGGGGCGCCGGACCTGATCCTGGGGGCCGGTGAGGTGCGGTTCGAGCGTGTCGGCTTCCATTACCAGCCGGAGCGGCCGATCCTCCACGACCTCGACTTCACCCTGGCCCCGGGGCAGAAACTCGCGGTGGTGGGCCACAGCGGGGCCGGCAAGTCCACCCTGGCACGGCTGCTGTTCCGCTTCTACGACGTCAGCTCCGGGCGCATCCTGATCGATGGCCAGGACCTGCGCGCCGTGACCCAGGACAGCCTGCGCAGGGTCATCGGCATCGTGCCCCAGGACACCGTGCTGTTCAACGACACCATCTGGTACAACCTGGCCTACGGGCGCCCCGAGGCGACCCAGGCCGAGGTCGAGCGGGCCGCGGAGATGGCCCATATCCGGGCCTTTATCGAGTCCCTTCCGGACGGCTGGCAGACCCGGGTGGGGGAGCGTGGGCTCAAGCTCTCCGGGGGCGAGAAGCAGCGCGTGGCCATCGCCCGGGCCATGCTCAAGCGGCCGCGTATCCTGGTCTTCGATGAGGCGACCTCCTCGCTGGACAGCCACACCGAGCAGGCGATCCAGCGCACCCTGGCGGAGGTCTCCGAGAATCACACGACCCTGGTCATCGCCCACCGGCTGTCCACCGTGGTGGACGCCGACCGCATCCTGGTCATGGAGGCCGGGCGGATTGCAGAGCAAGGCTCGCACCGCGAGCTGCTGGCCGTCCAGGGGCTCTACGCCTCCATGTGGGAGCTGCAACTGCGCGAGCGCGAAGAGGCCCTGGAGGCACCGGCGTGAGGGCGGCGATCGGTTTGCGGGACCGCTCAGCGCGGCGCGTGGCCGGTCTGCAGCGCCTCGCGAGTGGGGAAAGGGCCTTCCTCCAGCCCCTGCGCGCCGGGGGTATGGTCTGGCCCCTGGCGCTGGCGATCTGCGGGTTGGGGCTGGTGTCCATAACGGTGGTGCTTCCGTGGGTCGGCACCTGGCATGGGTCGGCGACGGCCTGGGCACAGCCCCTGTCCCTGGCGGGGCTTGCCCTGTCCCTGGGCGGGCTGGCCCTGTTCATCTTCCGCCTGCGTCGCCAATTGCTTTGCCCATTGGTCGCCCTGGAGGATGCCGTGACCCGTGTCTGTCAAGGTGAGCCCGGTGCCAGCAAGTCCCTGAACGATCTGGGGCTCCTGAGTACCGTGGCGGAGGGGGTGGCCAACCTCAACGAAGAGCTGACGGAACTCTACGAGGACATGGACCATCGCATCGCCCGCCAGACCAGGCGTCTGGCCCTGAAGACCGCCTCGCTCAAGATCCTCTATGACGTGGCCGCGGGCATCAATCAGGCCGAGGGCCTGGAAGAGCTGTTGTTACGCTTTTTGCGCAGCCTCAAGGAGATGATCAATGCTCGGGCGGCCACGGTGCGTCTGATCTCCCCGGATGGGACCCGCCGCCTGGTCGGAGCCATCGGGTTGGGCGACGATCTGGTGCGCTCCGCCGACCTGGCCCCCGTGGATCTGTGCCTATGCGGGACGGCCCTGTCCCCCGGGGATATCCTGTGTACCCGTGACGCCCGCTATTGCTCCCGGGTCTATGGTCGGCGCATGTTTGGCAGCGACGAGGTGGAAGCGGTCAGCGTGCTCCTCCCCTATCACGGCGAGCTGCTTGGGATCTACACCCTGTTCGTAGACCGCCCGGGGCTAGAGGGACGCGAGGACATCGTGGAGCTGCTGGCCACCATCGGCCATCACCTCGGGGTTGCGGTCGCCAAGCACAGGTCCGATGAGGACGCCCGGCGCCTGTCGATCCTGGATGAACGCAACGCCCTGGCCCATGAGTTGCACGACTCCCTGGCGCAAATCCTCGCCGGCCTGCGTTTCCAGGTGCGCATGCTGGCCGATTCCCTGGCACAGACGCCCCTGCCCAAGGCGGCCCGGCGCGACATCGAGCGGGTGCGCAACGGGGTAGACGAGGCCCACACGGAACTGCGCGAGATGCTCGCCACCTATCGTGCCCCACTGGATCGGCGTGGCCTGGTCCCGGCCCTGGAGAAGCTGGTCGCCCGCCTCGTGCAGGACACCCATTTGCACGCCCTGTTCCAGAACGACTGTCGCCCCTTCGATCTGGCCGCCGTCATGGAGTTACAGATCCTGCGCATCGTTCAGGAGGGCCTGGCCAATGTCCGCAAGCACGCCCAGGCCCACACGGTGCGGGTGCTGTTGAACCGCGGCGTCGGGGATACCTATGTCCTGCTGATCGAGGACGACGGTGTGGGCTTCAGTGCCCCCCGGCGTTCCTCACAACCCGGGGAGCACATCGGGCTGTCCATCATGGAGGAGCGGGCCAGTCGCATCGGCGCGGAGTTGCGCATCGAGAGCGAGCCGGGGGAGGGGACTCGGGTGGAGCTGGTCTTCGCTCCGGAGCGGCGTAAGGCCCTGGCCGAAGAGGGGGTGGCGGCATGACCCAGGCCAAGACTCAGGCGGGCGCCGCCCCGTTGCGGGTACTGCTGATCGACGACCACGCCCTGTTTCGTGCCGGCCTGCGGGAGCTGTTGCAGCGACGCGGTATCGTGGTGATCGATGCGGTGGGGGACAGCGCCCTTGGCTTGCGCCTGGCCAGCGAACAAGCACCCGACGTGGTGCTGTTGGACCTGCGCATGCCCGGTCGCAATGGCATCGAGGTCCTGCACGACCTGCGTCAGGCCAATCCCGAGGCCCTGGTAGCCATGCTCACCACCAGCGCCGACGAGCAGGACGTCTTGCACGCCATCCAGGGTGGGGCCCGGGGTTACCTGCTCAAGGATATGGAACCCGACGAGCTGATCGAGGCCCTGCAGCAGATCGTCGCCGGCGGTACCGCCGTCGCCAGGGAACTGACAGGCGTGTTGGCCAAGGCGGTGCAGGGGGAGGTTCCCGCGGCCAAGCCGCGTTCGGCCTTCTCGGACCTGACCCCGCGGGAGATGGAGATCCTCTGTCACCTGGCCGCCGGGCGCAGCAACAAGGCCATCAGCCGTGAGTTGGGTATTACCGACGGTACGGTCAAGCTGCACGTGAAGGGTATCCTGCGCAAACTCGCCGTCCACTCCCGGGTCGAGGCCGCGGTCATCGCCGTGGAGCAGGGGCTGTGCGAGCGCGAGCGGCGTGGGGAGGGCGGGCTCTGAGTCCGATTGTTTGAGCTGGGCTCGGGCGGCCTCATCTAAGGTTGCCATGGTTGTTTCCCGCAAGGTGGTTACATGAAAAATTTTCTCGAGTTGATCAAGGGTTGCCTCTCGGACGTGCGCGAGATCATGCCCTGGGACCTGGAAGAGCGCATGGAGGCCAACCCGGACCTCTTGATCGTCGACGTGCGCGAGCCCAATGAGTTCGACGCCATGCACATCGACGGGTCCCTCAGTGTGCCGCGGGGTATCTTGGAGTCCGCCTGCGAGTGGGACTACGAGGAGACGGTCCCGGACCTGGTCCGGGCCCGAGACCGCGAGGTGGTGGTGGTCTGCCGCTCGGGCTATCGCAGCGTCCTGGCGGCGCACTCCATGCAGGTCTTGGGCTACCGGAACGTGGTGTCTCTGACCACTGGGCTGCGCGGCTGGAAGGACTACGAGCAGCCCTTGGTGGGCAAGGGCGGCGCCGAGGTGGATCTGGACGAGGCCGATGTCTACTTCACCCCCAAGCTCAGGCCCGACCAGTTGCGCCCGGATGCGGCCTAGATCAGCGGCACCGAGTTGGACCGAACATTTGTTAGGGTGGATAAGGCGCGTGGCACTGCGTCGGGGGTTTGCCGAGATGCCCGTCCGCCCCGCATCCATCGGAGTGGCTCCGGTGGATGCGCTTCGCTTATCCACCCTACCGTCACCGGGCTCGCTTGGTCGACAGCCGATCCCACATGCTGTCCTTCGGCTGGATCGTTCGTGAACGCAGACAGCGCCTGTCTATTCGACGCTCGGGTGGCGACCGAGCAACCCATGGGAACCATGTTGCAACATAGACGACACCACTTTCTGCCACTTATCCTGGGCTGTCTCGCCCTGGTCTTTTCGACGGTCTTGCAGGCGGATGACGGGGGGGCGGAGTATCGCCTGGGCTCCGGCGACCGGGTCCGCGTCTCGGTGTTCGGTGAGCCCGATCTTTCGGTCATTGAACGCGTCAGCGACCGGGGCACCATCGCCTATCCCCTGCTCGGTGAGCTTGCCGTGGGTGGCCTCACCCCGGTGGAGGTGGCGGGCCTGGTCACCGAACGTCTGAAGGGACCCTATCTGGTGGATCCCAACGTGACCGTGACGATCGAGGAGTACCGCCAGTTCTTCGTCATGGGCCAGGTCAACCGACCCGGTGGCTATGCCTATGCGCCGGGCCTGACCGTGCGCAAGGCGGTCTCCATCGCCGGCGGTTTCACAGACCGGGCCTCGCGGGGCAAGCTCTACCTGGTCCCGGAGGGGCAACCCGATGACGAGCGCCGGGTCGGTGAGGAGGCCGCCCTGGGTCCAGGGGACACCCTGGTGGTTCGGGAGAGCTTCTTCTGATGCAGCACCCGCCAAAGTCGCTCCCGGACGGCCAAGGGCGGCGCTCTGACCGTTCTTCCGGTCTGAGCATCGCCGCCTGGTGGAACCTGACCCGCAAGCATCGCTTCGGCATTCTCGGCTTCAGCTTGCTGTGCGGTCTGGGCGCCTTCCTGTATGCCTCATCCCTGGTCCCTGTCTACCGGGCCGAGACCAGCCTGCTGCTCGACACCCGTGGCCGCGTAGGGGCCGATGCCGCCGGAGGCCCAGCGACCTGGCTTTCGCCCCGGGATGTCTCCAGTTACCTCAAGACTCAAACCGTGCTGATGCGCTCCCGTACCCTGGCAGAGTCGGTGATCGATCGGCTCAAGCTGGCTGATGGACCCCGGTTCAAGGCGCTGGGGTCGGGGTCGGATTGGCAGGTATGGATACCTGGCGGGCTGCGCGATCAACTGCCCCCCGGCTGGTGGCCCCTGGCTTCGGACGCATCTCCAACCCAAGAACAGGCGCGTGCGGCGGCAGTCGAGACCCTGAGCGCCGGCATCGAGGCGGAGGTGGTTGCCGGGACCGATCTGGTGGAGCTGAGCTTCTCCGCCACGGACCCGCAACTAGCGGCGTCGGTGGTCAATGCCTATGCCGATGCCTACATCGAGCTCGGATACGAGACGCGGCTGCGGGCCCTGACCAAGGCCACCGGTTGGCTGACCGAGCGACTGGAGGCCCTGCGCGCCCAGGTGGAGGCTTCGGAGGCGCGGCTTGCGACATTTCAAGAGGAAGAGGGTCTGACGGTGACGGATCAGGCCCTGGACCTCACCGCCAAGCAGTTGCAAGAGCTTGCGGATCGCTTGGTGCAGGCCCAGGTCAGGCATGGCGAGCTGCAGCGGCTCGACGCCCAGGTGCGACTCATGGGCGAGACGCCCAGCGCCGAGGCGATCACCCCGGCGCTGATGGTGCGCAGTCCTGATATCCAGGGGCTCCAGGGGGCGGTGCTCCAGACGGGGCGTGAGGTCACGGAGTTGGCCAAGCGCTATGGCCCCAAGCACCCCAAGATGCTGGCGGCACGTTCCAATCTTCAGACCTTGACCGCGGGGCTGACGAAGGCCGTCGCGGATGCGGTCACGGCGGTCAGGCGGGACCTGGAGGTCGCCTCCACGAACCTGGCCCAGCTGGAGGCCGAGCTGGCGGCGCGCAAGGCGCAGGCCCAGGAGGCAGGTCGCCACGAGGCCGAGCTGCGTTCGCTCAGGCGCGACCTGGAGACGGATCGGCAGCTCTACGACACCTTCCTGACCCGATTCAAGGAAGCCGGGCAGGGAGTTGAGGGCGAGACGGCACCCGCTCGAGTCATCGATCCTGCCCTGGTCCCTGCGCGACCCGTCGGACCGCGGATCGGGGTCTGGGTGACCATCGCGGCGTTGCTGGCCCTGGTGCTTGGGGCCGTTGCGGTGTTGGTATCAGAGTATCTGGACAACACGGTGCAGAGCGGCGAGGGGCTCGATGAATCCCTAGGCCTGATGGTGCTAGGTAGCCTGCCCCTGCTGGGCCGGTGGCGGGCTCGACGCCTACACCCGGAGCGGATGTTCGTGCAGCACCCCAGATCCGAGTTCGCCGAGGCCATTCGCGGTATCCGTGCTGCCTTGGTGCTGGCAGGCCAGCATGGGGCTCTGCGGACCTTGCTGGTCACCTCCAGTACGCCGGGAGAGGGCCGGACCACCCTGGCGGTGAGCCTTGCCCTGGCCATGGGGCGGCGGGATCGGACCCTGCTGATCGATGCCGATCTGCGGCGCCCGGCCCTGGGGGCCAGGTTCGGTCTGGCCCCCGATGCCCACGGCCTAGGTGACTTGGTGACAGGCACGGCGGAGGAGGCGGCCTGCATCCATAGCATCGAGGGTCAGCAGGTGGATGTCCTGCCCGCGG
Source organism: uncultured Gammaproteobacteria bacterium (assembly GCA_963709645.1). GTDB lineage: Bacteria > Pseudomonadota > Gammaproteobacteria > Chromatiales > Chromatiaceae > DYRB01. The sequence goes on along the minus strand of CAVPXP010000014.1, from coordinate 5,454 downwards.
GGAATCTGCCCGCCGAGCCGCTTGAGTTGCTGTCCTCACCGCGCCTGCCCGAGACCCTGGCCGGTCTGGCGGCGCGTTACGACCGGGTCATCATCGACTCCGCCCCGGCCCAGGGCGATGCCCTGATCCTCGCCAGGCTCTGCGATGGCGTGGTCTTGGTGGTGGGCGCCAACCAGACACAGGTCCCGGTCGTCCAGGCCACCCTGGGCCGGCTGCGGCATGTCGGCGCACCCTTGTTGGGCACTGTGCTGAATCGCTACGACCTGCGACGGGTCGCCCGCTACGGTCACTGCCACCAGGGCCGCTATCGGCGCTGCGCGGGTGCACTGCAGGGCTATCGGGGTTAACCCATCGGTGCGGGTAGACCCGCTCGCCGCGGGGTCAGCACTTCCTCCAGATGGGAGCCTTTACATAGGCTGCACGCAGAGCGGCCAGTGCGGAGTTGGAGCAGGCCCGCGGTTCGCACACGGCAGATCCTTAGAAGTTCGAAGCTACAACGGCCTTTGACGCAGAGAAAGAGGCCGCACTGCGGCGTCTGCGCGATCAGGTGGCGGGCCTGAAGGCGGAGATTGGCGAGCAGCAGACAGAGCGCCGGCAGCTAAGGAAGATGCTGACCAACGAGCGCAAGAAGCTTGCGGAACTCACAACCGGATGCCCCGGCGGAAGGACCCGATGCCGCCGAGGCGGCGACGGTCGCGCCCGCGGGCAGGCCGATCCTGCCGGACGATACGGACGCCTTCCGCAAGCGGCCGGCGTCCCTGCCGCCACCGCTTGCCACCAAGGCGATCCTGGCCGCCGGGCGCTTCGCAGCGCATGAGGCGGTCATCTGGCGGCAGACCAAGCCGCTCGAACGTCTACCTGAGCATTATCGCATCCGCCCGGGCCTCGATCACCGCGTGATCGTGCACTGGCAGCCGGGCAAGGTTTTGCGAATCCTCGACGTGATCCCTCGCCAAGATCTGGAGTCCTGGATCAGGCGGCAGGGATGCGCCGTCCATTCGCCGTCCGCGAGTGCCGCGCTTACGGAGACGAGAGCGCCGCGATCTGGATTCCCTGACCCGCCGATCGCCGCATCTCCGGCGCCGAGCGGAAGGCGAAATAGTGACTTGGCAGTCCCGTTTCGCATCCGGAACACTCCGATCATTCGCTGCCGCTTGCTTGCCGGCTCGTGCATCTTGGCTGTCTTCGAGCGTGCCCCGCGGATTCTCGGCTGCATCGACAATTCCGTGAAATGGTTCACTCCCTGAGACGAAAGCGAAGGGTTTGTGTCACCGCCATGCGAATTGTCAACGCCCTGGCCGGGTGCAATCGGTGTACTGCCTCCGAGTCCTGCCGTAAGGGGGCGTTGGCCGCAGGCTGGTCCCCCAACTTCACTGCCGCGTGTTCCCCTAAGGGAACAATAGGGCGAAGCCTTTTTTCCACGACCTAATGGAGTGCACCCATGTTCACTAACAAACTCTCGCGCAGAGAGATGCTTACCGTGACTGCAGCCCTGGCCATCAGCCCCCTGGTTCTTCCTGGCGTGGCGGCCGCCGGTCGGCGCACAGCCAACACCACGACCCTGACCGATGACGAAACCAACGATCTGATCTTCATGCGCGAGGAAGAAAAGCTCGCCCGGGACGTTTACCTGACCCTCTACGGGATCTGGGGAACGCCAGTGTTCGCTAATATTGCTACCTCGGAGCAGCAGCACATGGATGCCATCCTGGGCCTGCTCAACACCTACAAGATACCAGATCCGACTGTCGGCAAGTTGGTGGGCGAGTTCGTCAATGACGAACTGCAGAATCTCTACGATGAGCTCGTGGCGCAAGGCGCGCAATCCGCCCTCGACGCCCTCATAGTGGGCGGTATCATCGAGGAAACCGACGTCAAAGACATTCAATCCGCCATGGAAACAACCACCGTGAGGAACATCGACAGGGTTTATTCCAATCTACTGAATGGATCTTTCAATCATTTGCGCGCTTTCTCGAGCAACATCACCGCCATTACCGGCGAGCCCTACGTGGCCCAAGTTCTGTACCAGGATGTCGTGGACGCTATCCTCGGGAACTAACCCAGTCCGCCCAGAAGGCGGCAACTGCAGCCAATGCCATAAGGGCCCGCCAAGTGCGGGCCCTTTCGTTCGTGTTAGTTGGGTATATATTGGCCGGGGTTCAGGGACTACCCCGGCTTCAATGTCCGCTGATGGGACGCGCCTGCCGCCCGAGCAGGCGGTTCGAGTGACCGCAACGGGTCGCTATGTGAAGGTACGAACTATGTAAAGTTGCCGTGCTGGCCCCAGCGCTGCCGGGCGTCGAGGCCATCCCCGTCCATCCCCAACTTCCAAAACGGCTGACCGACCCCTGTCGGCCAAAACCTGTCGCTGACAGGCGAAGTAAGAGCGGCAGCAGCCCAAACCACAGCGGACGCCGCGTATGCTGATCGCGTCCGGACCGAGCGACAAGTCCACCGAATCGTACGTCCGGGCCCTGCATCTTGCCGGGCGACGTCTGGCAGGTTAGGTGAGTTGGACCATTTTACTGCGCAGGAATAAAGATAAAGACCCATCCACCTCCCAGTTCCGTGACATGACGCAAATCCAAATACGAGTCATACTGGTGCCGGGAGTCTCAGCGTACGGCGTAGCCCGTGATGTGGGATTTCCGAACCCCGATAACTGGTTTGGTCGCAGAGTTTCGGGGTTTTTTTCTCGTGCGAACCTCCCTGTTGCAGGACGGTAGCGATATTCATCCATGGAGTGCAAACAATGCTGAAACTTCTGACATCCCTGTTCGCGGCTTTCCTGCTGGCGCTGCCTGCTTCGTCCGTTCAGGCGGATGAATATAGCGAGACGATCAGCATCTTCAAGAATGCAGGAGCCTGTGGTGCTTTTTTCAAGAACGCCTACGGTTACGCTGTGTTCCCGACGATCGGAAAGGGTGGTTTCGTGTTGGGTGGCGCATATGGCAAAGGTCGCGTGTACCAAAAGGGACAGTATGTCGGTGATACCTCGGTGGTTCAGTTAAGTGCAGGTTGGCAGTTGGGTGGCCAAGCCTACAGCCAGATCATCTTTTTCGAGAACCAGTGGGCCTTCGATGAGTTCACAAACGGCAATTTCGAATTCAGCGCAGACGCCAGTGCGGTTGCCATAACTGCTGGGGCTAGCGCCATGGCTAGTACCGCTGGATCGTCGGCCGGTGCGAGCGGTACAAGCAAACATGCTACGGCGGCGGGCCAGTACTATAAGGGAATGGCAACATTCACCGTCGCCAAGGGTGGGCTGATGTATGCAGCGACGCTCGGTGGGCAGAAGTACAGCTACGAACCCCGAAAATAGCCTCTGTCAGTTCCAAGGGGGGGCGAATGACTGGGGGTTCGGAGCCGTGAGACCGTAGCGGATCAGGACATTGGTATCGACTGCGATCATGCTTCGCTATCCGGCTCCCAACCGTGCTGCAGGTGAGCGTCGATGCCTGCGTCCATCTCCTCCGGGCTCTTCGCCGGGCCCCGGTAGCCGGTGCAACCCAATCCATCTTCCACACTCGTGGGCGGGAAAGGTTTGGACGCCCGCAGCACCAGGACATCGCCCTGGTCTTCGATCAGTAACTCGGTACCGGACCCCCCAGTGGTGACGGGCACGGATCTCCCTGGGTATGACGATCTGGCCTTTGGTCGACAGGCGTATGCTGTCCATGGCTTCTTCGCAAGTAAGACAAGGTAAGCCGACGTTAGCCTGGTTGGTGGACCCTTGCAAACGGTCGCAGCGACGGGAGCCTGACCGCGAAGCGCTACGGGAACGGCTATCTTGGCTCGCGGTCAGTGTCCTGTGGGGTCCGGGGGGCTGGGGGTAGGACTTTGTGACGAAATGCTGCTGGAAATAGCAGTAGGTGTCGTCCCAGCTGGCTGACGACCTTCGGGAGTGTCGGTGTGGGAGCGCCGCCTCCTGCGCGACCGGGCGAGACACGGCCGCCATTGGCGGCGGACATGCAGGCAGCGCAGGAGTGGTTGTCGGCCAAGCGAGGCCGACAATGCGGGTCGAGCATTTGCCCGAGGGCCTTTGGCGGCTAAAGGCTAGCCATGCGCCGATAGGCCGTGGCCAGGGCCGCGTCGTCGCCCACATTGCCGGGAAAGATGACCACCGGCAGCTCCGGATAGCGCGGGTGGTCTGTCGGGCACCGCACCACCGAGCAGCCCGGCAGCACCTGGCCCAGGACCCGGCAACTGTGCAGCGCCAGGCCGTCGCTCAGGACATCGTTCGAGGTGATCCCACCCTTGCTGATGAGGAACCCCAGATCCTGCGGCAGGGTACGCACCAGATCCATGAGAAAGCCGGAGACCTGCTCGCCGAAGGCCAGGCGGGTGGCCTGGTCCGGGAAGGTGCGCTCCACCCGGCTGGTATAGATCGCTGGGGTCTGGCCCTGGGCCCAGGCGGTGGTGATACGATCCCGGGTCTCGGCGAGGAAGACCGCACCGCCAGGGCCGATGCGGTCTACGTCCACCTCAATGGCCACGACCCCCGGCTCTTCCAGGAGCTTGGCGAGCTGGGCCGTGGTCTTTTGGACATGAGAGCCGACGATCACCGCCCCGGGCCGATTGCCGCGGCGATAGTTGCCCATGTCCGCCGCCGGGACCGGCTGGGGCGGCAGCCCCGCAAGCGCGGTCAGCAGGCTGGCGGCGCTGCGGAGCGGAAGCGCTTGCCGCCGGCCGCTGCCTCCAGGAGCTGAGCCGTGAAACCGTCCAGGTCCGACTGGCGCTCGGCATCCACCACGCAGCACGCATTCCCGCTCAGGGCCGCGAGCCGCTCCCTGAGGTCCCCGCGCACAGCCTTCAGGTCGAACCGCTGCACCGCGGATGCCGGGATGCGCCCGCGGGTCTTCTCCTCCACATAGTCCGGCAGGTAGGCGGTGGAGAAGCCGAACACCGAGTCGCGGGCGAATTCGGTCTCGTGCACCGGCACCGGCTGGCCATCGACCATCAGATAATGGATACCGTCGCGGGTGACGCGACCGCCCTCGAAAAAGGCGGGCACCAGAAAGTGGGCATCGAACGGGCCCAATTCCTCGGCGATGACGTCGGTCTCCACCGGGTAGTGGCCGCGCAAGGTGGAATCCGAGCGACTGACCAGGAACGGGTGGATCGCCGTGCCGGCGGCGGCCAGCGCGTCCAAGGCGGTGCGAGGTTGTGCAGACGTCGCGGGTGATGTCCGCCGCGCGGTCGGCGTCCATGCCACGGGTATTGGTCAGCACGAAAAACAGCGGCGACGCGTCCTGCAGGGCCTCGCTCAAGGTCTCCGGGTCCCAGCGGGTCAGCAGCAGGCAGCCGTGGACGGTCTGGGACCCGGTGGGGTCGTCGTCGAGGACGATGATCTTGGTCTGGGGCATGGGTTGCTCCGGTGCTTCGACAGGACAGGTATTCGCAGGTGGCGTAGGGCGGATAAGCGAAGCGCATCCACCGAAGCCTGTGCAG
>CAVPXP010000013.1:0-136999 GCA_963709645.1 uncultured Gammaproteobacteria bacterium | reverse complement strand
TCTGGGCCCGAAGTAGTCGAAACTTAGAGCCTTGTCCCCCCGCCGCTGTCGCGAGTATGACCCAGCCGCGCACCGCCATCGTTACTGCGCTCGCGATGATTCCGCTCGCGGCAAACTCCTGGCTGTGTCGGGCGGCGCTTCGCGATACGACGATCGATGCAGCGACCTTCACCTCCATTCGTCTGATCTCGGGTGCGTTGATGCTGTGGGCATTGGTCTCGTTGACCCGCAAGCGGAGTGCAGGCAGGGGCAGCTGGCACGCAGCATTCGCGCTGTTCGGCTATGCGGCTCTGTTCTCCTTTGCCTATCTCCGCCTGACGGCCGCCACCGGGGCGCTGCTCCTCTTCGGTGCCGTGCAGGTGACGATGATTGCTGCCGGTCTCGCCCGGGGGGAACGGCTGGACTGGGCGCAGACTGCTGGCGTCGCACTCGCCTTCGGCGGACTCCTCGGACTCCTCTGGCCAGGCTGGTCGGCGCCCCCGCTGGACTCCGCCTTGATGATGATCGGTGCGGGCATCGCGTGGGGCGTCTACTCGGTGGGCGGCAGGGGCGCCGCCGACCCGATCCGCGTGACCGCCGACAACTTTTTGCTGACGGTGCCGATCACGGCAGTGCTCAGCCTCCTGACGCTGCCCTGGGCATCGCTCGATCCCGCGGGCGCCGCGTACGCGGTCGCCTCCGGCGCCCTCACCTCCGGGCTCGGCTACACGCTCTGGTATACCGTCTTGCCCCTGTTGCGCGCGACGACAGCAGCCACCGTCCAGCTCAGCGTTCCGATCCTCGTGGCGATCGGCGGCGTGTTGTTGCTCGACGAGCCAGTCACCCTTCGCATCGTCGCGGCCTCGGCTGCGGTGCTGGGCGGGATTGGTCTGGTCATCCTTGAGCGTCGCCGGGTTGGGCTGCTGCGATAATCGGTCAGGCATCCCCTCTGAGTACCGGGCTCAGCGAGCGAGACGACCCCTGGATTGCTTGTCTTGGGGCCCCAGCCGGTCAACGAATGAGCCCAGGACGGCATCTTCAGGAGAACGTGTTCGCGGGACCCGCAAGGAACCCTTCCCCCTCGCCGAGGTCACCGATTGGAACAGCGTGACGGGGAACGAGGGTGACGCGAACCGGCATGTGCGCAAACATCGACAACAAGGGTGCTGCCACCACGTGGGCCTTGCTGGCGGTTTTCATGACCGGTCTCGCCGTCTCGGCATGCACCTCTCACCCTGAGGTGACATCAGAGACTGCACCTGGGCCGCAACCTGCGATGGGCGGGTACGGACCCAGGATGATGATGGGCGGGCCGGGCATGATGGGCCGGGCGTCCATGCGGCGCCGCCACCAGGCAATGATGGCCGGGGTCCCCGCACCCTACCGAGGCTTGACCGACCCCCTGCCGACCACGGCCGCGGTGGTCGCCGCGGGTAGGACCCTGTATGCGACCCATTGTGCGCTCTGCCATGGGGCCCTTGGGGAAGGCAACGGGCCCGCCGGGTCCAGCCTCTCGCCCCGACCAGCCAACCTACGCGCTTTGGTACGCAGCCCCATTGGCCGCGACGACTACCTGATGTGGGCCATCAGCGCAGGCGGCGCCGAGTACGGCACCCCCATGCCCGCGTTCGAGGACACCCTGGCGGAGGAGGCACGCTGGAAAATCATCCGCTACCTCCGGACGCTGTAAACCCAGCGGTATTGGTTCGCGACACGGCCCGAGAACCCGCCCGTGGGCCGGCACAGGCGCAAGACCCGCATCCCTGATCGGCGGGCCAATCGAAAACGCAAACCACCACCCCACCGCCCTCTCGCGGGCATCACATCCCTCGCCGTGGCCCGGAGCCGCGGACGAAGCTGGCGCCAGGCGTACTCACCAAGAACGGCACAGTCCCTAGCGAGGCTTCGCCTCAGACCGGCCAGTCCTGGCGGAGCTCGGCCGGGGCCGTACCGGCACCTGGGAGCGCCGCCCTCGGCGCGACTGCCGCAGTCAGCCGCGAGGCCCCGTCGCGGCGAGGGCGCCGCTCCCACGGATGTCCCTTTCCCCGAAAATTTGCCTCATTTGTGCAGATGGTGGTCGCTCAAGGAACCCTAGCGACAAGGCCGCCTGTTCCCGATCCCTTGGAGCCGGTCTTACCCCAGTGTGCCGCCGACTACCCATTGGTTTTGCAAGGGCAGATGAACGGCCCCTCGGCTAGACTCGCAGCAGGTTCGTCGCGACCCCGTCGAGGCCGCGATGGCTACCGTGAACTGCAGAGGAGATTGCCATGTACCAGGTCGATTCGATTCGGATCGCAACCGTTGCCGCCCTCGGCGTGCTCCTGGTCCTGTGGGGCGCCGCCCGGGCGGAGCGGGAACTCAAGGCGGGCGCGGCGGAGGCGCTGGAGGTCCAGGTGCAGGAGGTGCAGGTACCCGCGGAGCAAGGGGAGCGCTACGAGGTCCTCTACCGCATGGAGGTCCTCTCGGTGCTGCGCTCGTCCCCCTCTCGGGTGAACCCTGGCGACATCATCGCCGTGCGCTCCTATGGGTCAAACAAGGACGCCCTGGTTCCGGGTTGGATCGGGGTCACCTATCTCAACCCCGACCCCCAGGCCAGCGGCCCCGAGGCACGCCGGCGGTTCATCGCCGCCGACGGCGACGGCTTCGAGGAGAACCCGCCCGGCCCCCCCGCTCTGAGGTACAGGTACACCCCACAGGTCGAGGGGGGCAACCAGTGAATCCCCGCTGCTTCGGACCCGAGTCGAAGCCGCTTGCGGACTGACGCGGAACCCTCCGGGGCCCCCGCACTATGGCCAACGCGGCCCTTGGCCGGCACAGATAAGACAAGGAGCAGATGCGGGACGGCGTCAAAGTACCCCGGATGCACTGCGGCCGTGGGCGGGCCCGCGGGGGCGGCAGCCGGCGCTTGGACTCCGGTCTGTCCTGTGATGACCCAGAGCGCCAACCAAAGGGCTAGCGTGGCGGCGAGGGACAGGCCAACGCCCTTGAGCAGCTGAGGCAGGCGTTGCTGTTCGTGGCGTGCATCCAGTGCCTCCTGGAGGGCATGGACCGCCTTTTCGACGACCTCTTCGAGAGTCTGTCCAGAGCCGCCGTCCAGGTCCTCCGGCAGCAGGGCGAAGGCATCCCGCCCGTCGATTCGGACCCAGTAGCCGGCGAGGTTCGCCATGGTGCCAGGCACGGCATGCACCTGCCTCCCGGGAGCGGCCGCCAGGATGTCGGCGATCTTCTTCTCGCTGCGCGCCACCCAGTCCTTGGGCCTGATGTCGTCGATCTGCGATTGGAAGGTTACGATGGGGCCGTACCAGAACGTCAGGGTCGCATCCTCCAGACCAGCGCGGGGCCGCCCCCTAAGAGCTCCCGCGCCCTTGCCCCTGAGCGGCTGCGGGTGTCATAGCCCGCGCGGCCAAGTCCCTATCATCCTTCCGATCCGACCGGGTCACTCCAAGTACGCCAGGAGTTCACCCTCACGAAGCCGGCAGCGAAGGCCGTCTCAGTCCCAATCTCAGATCCGCCCGTGGCCGTCACCCCCATCTACACCCACGGCGGCTCACCCGAGCTCGGGGGGACTGCTGGCGGACGCAGCACCCATGCCGTCGGCGCGGACGCCGAGGGCACGGAGATCCATGGCCCCGTCGCCGAGGTCCAGTCCGTCCAACCCTGTCCCAGGAGGTCTCATGCAGCTGCCGCTGCCCCATTCCGGCGTCAGATCCGCATTGACGGAGGAGCCCACCCCGGCGTAAACGTCACAAGCCCCACCCGTCGCTGCGCGCCGTCTCTCCAGTATGCCCCGGAATGAGGGTCCAGTTTGCCTTGGAGTGGCTGCCCAGAATGGGCGGGATACGCAGAAGTGAGAGGGCTGACGGACAGGGTCCGTTCAGCCTGTCCCGATTGGCCCTACAGGAGCACCAACGGTGGCATCATCTACTGCAATACAATGATGCTGTACGGTCCCGTTGGAACTACCAGGCCCAACCTTTTGGCTGTCTGACGGACAAGTCGCCCGGGGATTTCCACTGAGGTGAGCCAGTGCCCGCGAGTCAGACCACCAAGCGTATCCTGGCCCTATCAATCCTGCCGACGGTGCTCGTATTCGGCATCGCCTATCTAGCGCTCGTCGACTACGAGCAGCAGTCCAGGCAGGTCATCGCGGCGCAGCAGCACACGATGCTGCACGCCCTGGCCGATGAGCTTGACAACAAGCTGGCCACGGCTCGGGACCTGCTCGTCTCCGTTTCTAAGATGGTTCCGGTCGAAGCGCTCAAAGACGCGGAAGCGGCCCAGCGGTTCCTGGATGACCACGCGGAATTACGCGCGCTGTTCGACAACGACCTCGCATTGTTGACTCCACAAGGTGTGCTGATCGCCGAGTCCCCGTTTCTGCCGAACCGCCGCGGACTCGATTTGTCCGATCGCGCGTACGTCAAACGCACGGCGACAGACCTCAGGCCTTACATCTCGGAGCCCTATCTCACGACGCCGGCACACAAGCATCCGGTCGTGGTATTCACCGCACCGATTCTCGATCAGGCGGGACGCCTGATCGCGTTGCTCGCGGGCAGCGTAGATCTGCTCGGCCACGATTTCTTGGGAAGCCTGGCCGAGTCCGCGATTGGTGCCGGGGGCGACTTCTCCTTGATCAACAAGCAAGGGACGATCGTCGTCCACCACGACTCCGACCGCGTGCTCACGCGGGTGGCGCCGGGCCAGAACCTGGCGCTGGATCGCGCCTTGCAGGAAGGCTTCGAGGGGGCGGTGGAGACTGCGGCCGGCACCGGTTCGCCCGTCCTCGCTGCATTCCAGCATCTCGCCGCAAACCCCAATTGGGTCCTGAGCGCAAGCTCCCCCCTGGACGAGGCGTACGCCCCCATTTATCGGATGCGCGAGCGCGTGCTTTGGGCCAGCGCGCTGGGCGTGCTGCTGATCCTTCTCGCCTCGGTGCTCGTGATCCGTTACTTCACCGAGCCGCTGCGGCGCCTGGCGACGGACCTCCGGGGCTTGGCCCTGCAGGATGGTCGTGCCCGGCTCGCTGAGCCAAGCCGCGGCGAGGCGCTACAGGACCTGGCCCAATCCTTCAATCACCTGCTGGATGTATTGGACGACCAAAAGCGTGCACTGCAGCAGAGGGAGCAGCAGTACCGCGTGATCGCCGACTTCTCCACCCATCTCGCGTTTTGGCGTGCCCCCGACGGCGCGATTCGCTGGATCGCCCCGAATTGCCTGGACCTCACCGGCTATCCCGACTCTGACTTTTACCATGACCCCGGGCTGCTCGACCGCATCGTGCATCAGGAGGACCGCTCGATCTGGCTGGCCCACTGGGAAGAGGTTCGAACGGGGGCGAGCGCTCGCCGCGGGCCCTTGGAGTTCCGATTCCTGAAGCGGGATGGGACGCTCCGCTGGACGTCGCATACCTGCCAGCCGGTGGTGGATTCCGCCGGAGCCTTCCTGGGGATGCGCGGTTGTAACGCCGACATAACGGAGAAAAAGCAGACAGAGCGGGCTCTGCGCGAAAGCGAAGCGCGACTGGCCGAGGCGATCGGGATCGCGCGGTTGGGGAGCTGGCATCTTGACCTGCAGAACGGGGAGTTCGCCGTCAGCCGGGAACACCTGGACATGATGGGCTACGACGGGACATTACACGCCGAGAGCCTGATTCTGCCCGTGACGGAGTACATCGAGACCTTTGTTCACCCCGGCGATCACGCGTCCATGGCCGAACGTCACCGCTTCGCCATTGAGCACGGGCGCGACCCCGGATATCGCGACAGCTTCGACTACCGGCTCCTCCACCGCGACGGCAGCGTGCATTGGGTGTCCGTCAGCGCACGTGCCCTGCCCGAGCGACCCGGCGTCATCCACGGCGTGACCCAGGACATCACCGAGCGCAAGGAGGTGGAGCGGGCGCTGGCGGAGCTGAGCCGCTGGCACGAACAGATCCTGAACAGCGCAGGCGAGGGCATCCTGGGTCTCAGCCGCGACGGCGCGCACGTGTTCGCCAACCCCGCCGCGGCGCGGATGCTGGGATTTCAGAGCCCCGCTGACCTCATCGGGCAAAAGAGTCACCCGCTGTGGCATCACAGCCACGGCGATGGCAGTTCGTTTCCCGACGCGGAATGTCCGATCCTCGACTCGCTGCGCGACGGCAAGGTGCGGCAGGTCGACGACGAGGTGTTCTGGCGCAAGGACGGGAATTCTTTCCCCGCCGACTACACATCGACGCCCATGTACGAAGGCGAGCACATCATCGGCGCGGTGATCGTGTTCGAGGACATCACGGAGCGAAAGCGGGCTCAGGAAGCGCTGCGGGAGAGCCAGGAGCGGCTGCGGGCCGTCATCGACAACGAGCCGGAGTGCGTGAAGCTGCTTGACCGTGACGGGCGGGTCATGGAGATGAACCCCGCGGGCCTCGCCATGCTGCAGGCTGACCCCTCCCAAGTGATCGGCAAGCGGCTGACCGACTTCGTGCTGCCGGAATACCATTCGGCCTTGGCGGCTCTCACCGCCAGGGTTTTCGAGGGACACTCCGGCATCTTGGAGCTCGAAGCCGTGGGGCTCGAAGGCCGCAGGCTATGGCTCGATACCCACGCGGTACCGCTGCGCGGGGCGCAGGGCGAAACCCTCGCCATGCTGGCCGTGACCCGCGACGTCACGGAGCAGAAGCGCATCGAGGAAAAGCTCGAGCACGACGCCCTCCATGACGATCTGACGGGCCTGCCGAACCGGGTGTTGTTCACGGACCGCCTCCAGCAATGCTTGGAGCGCACGAAGCGAAAGCAGGGTTACGCCTTCGCGGTGCTGTTTCTGGACCTAGACCGGTTCAAGGTCGTGAACGACAGCCTGGGGCATCTGGTGGGAGATCGGCTTCTCATCGACATCGCCCGACGTCTGGAGCGCTGCGTGCGCCCGATGGACACCGTGGCACGCCTCGGCGGCGACGAGTTCGCCCTGCTGCTCGACGACACCACGGACCCAAGCCAGCCAACGCGGGTGGCCGAGCGTATCGAGCGCGCGTTGGCCAAGCCCTTCCGCAATGATGGGCAGGACGTGTTCTCGTCGGCCAGCATCGGTATCGCCGTCAGCACCATGGGCTACAAGCACCCGGAGGAGATCATGCGGGACGCCGACACCGCCATGTACCGCGCCAAGCTCGGCGGCAAGTCCCGATTCCAGATGTTCGATGCGGCGATGCACCTGCGCGCCATGCAGGCCCTGCGGATGGAGACCGATTTGCGCTATGCCCTCGCGCGCGAGCAGCTATGCGTCTACTACCAGCCCATCCTGGAAACGCGCAGCGGAGCGATCACGTGCCTGGAGGCGCTTCTGCGCTGGCAGCATCCCCAGAGGGGCCTGGTCCTGCCGGCCGAGTTCATCCCCGTTGCGGAAGAGACGGGGCTGATTCTGCCGATCGGCGCCTGGGTGCTGCGTACCGCTTGCCAGGCACTCGGGAGCTGGAAAGAACAATTTCCGCAGCACCCGCATCTGGCGGTCGCCGTAAACATTTCGACCAGGCAGTTCCTGCAAGCCGATCTCGGCAGGACCATCCGCACCAGCTTGGAGGGCTCTGGCCTGCCCGGCCGGAGTCTCAAGATCGAGGTCACGGAGAGCATGCTCATGGAGAACGTCGACATCGCGGCCGAAGTCCTGCTGGATCTCAGGTCCGCTGGTGTGCGCGTGTGCATGGATGACTTCGGCACCGGTTACTCGTCATTGAGCCGCCTGCAGGGCCTGCCCATCGATACCCTCAAGGTGGACAAATCATTCGTAGGCCGGATGCACAAGGGCGGTAAGAACCTTGAGCTGGTGCGCGGCATTGTGGGGCTCGCCCACAACCTGGGCATGCACGTCGTGGCCGAAGGCGTGGAAACCCGCGAGCAGCTCGAGCTATTGCAGGAACTCGATTGCGAGTACGCACAGGGCTTCCTCATTGGCAAACCGCTGCCCGCCGAAGAGGTTGGTCCGCTGTTGGCCCTGGCCCCAGTGGCCGAGCCGGGCCCCGAGAGGCGGGGGGGACCTTAGCACGGGTGGACTTGATTTGACCGCGGCAGGCGGCAAAGCGAAGCCCAATCGACCCCCCGGGCCATGATCGCCACCTGCGCATCGCGCGATGGGTCGATCAGAGACCGCCGGATCATCAAGGACTGGACGGTCAAAACCAGCCCTTGGTGGCGCATCTCGTTCAAGCCCTGAGCCTGCTACGCACCGCACGTCGGCCGTCTGGCCAACTCGCCGGGTTCTCGGCATGTCGGCAATGGGTTTCAAGCTGCTGGGAGTCCCTCTCCGGCCCGCTCGCGCGTTGCAGTGCTTGTTGCGTGCCTGTGAATCAGCGGGCCGGGTCCACCGCTTCGGCCCGGCCGCGCAGCGCCTCATAGAGCTGTGCGGGCCCCAACAGGATGTCCTTGAGCCCCTGGCGCACCCGCTCTGAGTCCAGCGCCTGCTTGCTCATGGTGGAGTGGGCCGCGAGCGCGTCCATGATAGCGTTCAGCACCTCCTGGTCCAGGTCCGGGGAGCTGGCGAACTGCTCCTTGGTGTTGTTGGTCGCCTGCTGGACCAGGATGTCGGACTCCAGCAGCTTGGCCTTGAGCACGTCGTTGACGTAGACCAGCTTGTCGTCGTCGGTCAGCTCCCCCTCGAAGAGGTCGTTGACCTTCGCGATGATCTCCGCCAGGCAGGGCCTTCTCCTTCTCGTGCACCTGCCGCTGCCCGTCTCGGTCATGGGCTTGAGGGTCTCGCCGCCGGTCAAGGGCAGGTCCCGCTTGCCCTGGTTCTTCAGTGTGTGGTGGGTCAGCGTCACCTTGGACAGGTCGACTCCTTCCCGGTCCCGCCCGAACTCCAGCAGCGGCAGCAGGCGCCTGTAGAAGATCGAGCGCTTCTCGATGTCGGTGTTGCCGTAGTCGAAGATCTGCGAGAGGAAGGTGTAGACGCGCAGGAAGGCGCCCATGTCGCGCTTGAACAGGATCAGGGCGTTCATCTCGTTCTGGGCGGTCTGCTCGGCGGCCGTGTCCTGCTTGTCCTTGGCGAGCCTGCAGGGCCTCGCGCTCCGCCTTGTAGCGCTTCAGCAGCCGGTCGGCCACGGGCTCCACGGCCGCCGAGAGCTGGGCCTGGGTCGCCTTGGGGTCCAGCTCCGCGGCCACCACCCGGTCCACCTCGAAGTCGTCGTAGTGCCCGGCCGCGTCGAGCTTGGCCCGCAGGTCGTAGACCAGGTTGGGGTCGGTGACCCCGGCCAGCTCCGCGGTCTCGTAGTAGGGCTTGAAGGCCGCCAGCACCTCGTCCGGGTCGTTGACGAAGTCCAGCACGTAGGTGGTGTCCTTGCCCGGGTGGGAGCGGTTCAGGCGCGAGAGGGTCTGCACCGCCTGGATGCCGGCCAGCCGCTTGTCCACGTACATGCCGCACAGCAGGGGCTGGTCGAAGCCGGTCTGGAACTTGTTGGCGACCAGCAGGATCTGGTACTCCGCCGTGGCGAAGGCCTCGCGGATGTCGCGCCCTTGAGGCCGGGGTTCAGGGCCTTGCTGTGCTCGCTGAAGGAGTCCGGCCCGGATTCCTTGTCGGTCACCTCGCCGGAGAAGGCCACCAGGGTGCCGATGGGGTAGCCGCGGTCCCTGATGTACTTGTCGATGGCCAGCTGCCAGCGCACCGCCTCCACGCGGCTGCCGACCACCACCATGGCCTTGGCCTGGCCGTCCAGCAGCGGTGCGACGTTCTCGCGGAAGTGCTCCACCACGATCTGCACCTTCTGGGCGATGTTGTAGGGGTGCAGCCGCACCCAGCGCATGATCCCCTTGAGGGCCTCGTTGCGGTCCACCTCCTGCTCGTCCCACTCCCTGCCCCAGCGTGGCGAGCCGGAAGGCGAGCTTGTAGGGGGTGTAGTTCTTGCAGCACGTCGAGGATGAAGCCCTCCTCGATGGCCTGGCGCATGGAGTAGACGTGGAAGGCTGCGGGCAGGTTGGTCGGACCGCCGGCTGGCTCGGGTCGGGGCGGCGGCCGAAGAGTCTCCAGGGTCTTGGCCTTGGGCGTGGCGGTGAAGGCCACGTAGGTGATGCCGAGGTCCTCTGGCGCCGGGCGGCGCCATCTGGGCCGCCAGGATGTCCTCGGTGCTCACCTCGCCGCCGTCGTCCAGCTCCGCCAGCTCCTCGGCGCTCAAGACCTCCTTGAGCTTGGCCGCGGCCTCGCCGCTCTGGGAGCTGTGGGCCTCGTCGGCGATGACGGCGAAGCGCTTGCCCTCGGTCGCCGCCAGCTCGCGCACCGCCTCCAGCGCGAAGGGGAAGGTCTGGATGGTGCAGACGACGATCTTCTTGCCCCCGGACAGGGCCTCGGCCAGCTCGCCGCTCTTGCTGCCGGACTTGCCGGTGACCATGGCCACCACGCCCGGTGGTGCGCTCGAAGTCGAAGATGGCCTCCTGGAGCTGGGCGTCGAGCACGGTGCGGTCGGAGACCACCAGCACGGAGTCGAAGACCTTCGTGTCGGTCGCGCGTCGTGCAGGTCGGCGAAGAAGTGCGCGGTCCAGGCGATGGAGTTGGTCTTGCCCGAGCCCGCCGAGTGCTGGATCAGGTACTTGCCGCCCGGGCCCTCGGCCAGGACCGCGGCGACGAGCTTGCGGGTGGCGTCGAGCTGGTGGTAGCGGGGGAAGATGAGCTTCTCGATCTGCTTCTTGCTGTCGCGCTGGGCGATGAGGTAGCGGCCGAGGATCTCCAGCCAGCTCTCGCGCTCCCAGACCTGCTCCCACAGGTAGGCGGTGCGGTGCCCTGTGGGGTTCACCGGGTTGCCGGCGCCGCCGCTCGTCGCCTTGGTTGAAGGGCAGGAAGACCGTGGCCGGGCCCTGCAGCCGGGTGGTCATGCGCACTTGCGCGTTGCTGACGGCGAAGTGGACCAGGGCCCCGTTGGGGAAGGACAGCAGGGGCTCGGGCTGCCCTGGCCCTTGGGCTTGGGGTTGCGGTCGAAGCGGTACTGGTCCACCGCGTCTTCGACGCGATTGGGTGAAGTCGGTCTTCAGCTCCACGGTGGCCACGGGCAGGCCGTTGAGGAACAGCACCAGGTCGATGCTGTTCTCGTTGTGCAGCGAGTAGTGGACCTGGCGCACCACGCGCAGGCGGTTGGCCTGCGTAGCGGCTGCTCCAGCTCCGGGTTCATGCCCAGCGCGGGCTTGAACTGGGCGAGCTGCAAGGGCTTCTTGAGCCCCAGGATCTCCACGCCGTGGCGCAGCACATCCAGGGTGCCGCGGGCGTCGAGCTGCTTGCGCACCCGGTCCAGCAGGACTGTCTCAGCGGCGGCGCCGTGGTTCTTGGTCAAGGCCTCCCAGGCTTTGGGCTGGGTCGCCTGCACCCAGGCGATCAGGTCCGGCGGGAACAGGGCGCGGGCGCGGTCGTAGTGCTGGGCATCCTTGGGGTCGTAGAGCCAGCCGTGCGCGCGCCAGGTGGTCGCAGATGTCGTCCTCGAAGGCGATTTCCCTATAGTGCGCCATCCGCTCCCCCTCCAGCTCTGGTCACGCCCTGGCTCCCGCGCACCGGAGACAGATCTGGCCCCACGCTCACCATTGCGGCCATCTGGCTCCCACGCTCCAGCGTGGGAGCAAGTCCTGACGCTCCAGCGTCGCGTCTCCCCTCACCATTGGGTCGTCACCTCGATCAATCCCTGCATCCCCGAATAGTTGCGGGCGCTGGAATACCGCCAATGCAGGGGGTCGTCCACATTACCCCGTGCGACCGGATTGTTATGGATGTACGTCAGCTTCTGCAACATCATCGCCTCCCCCTCCACCTGCTCCGGGTGGGACCCTTCCTGCCACACCTGATGCTCCCGATCCGTCTTGTGCCTGGCCTTGTGGAAGGCGAGCAGCTCCAGCGCGGGTGAATGACGCTCGGCCAGGCGGTCGACGATCTCTCTGGCCGTATAGGACTTAAAGCTCGCCAGGGTCTTGCCCATGTTCGGCGAGCGGCCGAGGAGGTGGCAGTGGTTCTCCAGAATCACGTAGCCGTAGAGGGTGAGGCCAGCTTCGGACTGTAGGTACTGCAGGGAGTCGAGCAGGATGCGGGCATGCGCCGGCTGGGCGAACAGGGGGAGCCACTGCAGCGCGGTGCAGGTGACGAAATAGGGCGCGGCGGGATCGAGGATCTTGTAGCGGTCTCGGCCCATGGTCTGGGGTCAGCGGGTCATGTCTCGGCGACTGGGGATACGCGACGCCGGAGCGTCGCGTGACCGGTCGGGCCGCCGGAGCGGCGAAGACGGCATTCCCACGCGGAGCGCGGGAACGAGATGGGCGAGATGGGACCCTGTGGTGCCTCCGCCATCGAAGGCCGCGGGGGACGATGCCTCGGCAGGGCTCATCCCGCGCTCCAGGGGTTGCACAGGGCGACGCCGGTGCCTTCGAAGTCGCGCAGGTTGCGCGTGACGACGGTGAGCCCGAGCACCAGGGCCGTGGCGGCGATGAGGGCGTCGCGGTCGGGGACCTGGAGCCCGGCACAGCGGCGGGCGATGGCCAGGTCGATGGGGAGGACTCGGTCGGCGAATCCGGCGATGACCTGCTGCTCCAGCCAGGCACGCAGCAAGGCGCCCTGTGCCGGGTCCCGGCGCTCACGGAGCTGTACGCCAAGCTCCAACTCCAGGATGGTGATAACGCTGATGTACAGGTCATCCGCGGACACCCCGCCGGCCCAGGCGACGACACCGGGATCGGCCTTGCCCGTCCGGGCCTTGCGCAGTTCGGAGACCAGATTGGTGTCGAGCAGGTACATCAGACCAACACGTGAATCAGGACAAATCCGCCGGCCGGAACAGGGGGCCACCGAGCTTGGGCGGCTCGAAATCGACGGCATCGGCGTCGGGCATGGCGAGCAGATCGACCAGGCTCGGGCCCGAGCCGGTGAGCCGCCGGTATTCCTCGATGGTCAGCAGGACATGGGAGGGTCTGCCACGGTCGGTGACGAAGACGGGGCCGCTCTTGGCCGCCTTCTTCGCTCGGCTGGTGTCCTGGTTGAACTCGCGGCTGGAGAGGGTGGTAATGCTCATGAGCGGGTCTCGGCGGAGAATGTAGCGACGTTGCTAGTATGGCTCCAGTGCGCTACAGAGTCACGCCGACAGCCCCTCGATCATGGCCTTGATGCGGTCGGTGACCCGGTTCAGGTCCGCGTCGATGGCCTCCAGGGGCCGCGGGGGCTCGAAGACGTAGAAGTGGCGGTTGAAGGGGATCTCGTAGCCGACCTTGGTCTTGTCGTGGTCGATCCAGGCGTCGGGGGCGTGGGGCAGGACCTCGCGCTTGAAGTAGGTCTCGACGTCCTCGGCCAGGGGCACGTTCTCGGTGTCGCGCAGCTTCGCGTCCGGCTGGGGCTTGCCCTTCTGCTTGCCCTTCTGGCCGAGCACCAGGTTGCCGGCCTCGTCGCGCAGGGGGCGCTCCACGGTGATGGTCCGGTAGCCGAAGGCGGCGTTCGGGAAGATCCGCGAGATCGGCACGACCCGGACCTTGCCCTGGCCCTGCTCATCCTGGGGCGCCGCCGGCTCCGGCTCGCCCGGCATCAGAACCTGCCGCCCGATCTCCTTGCCGGCGGCATCGGTCAGGGTCGCGAGGCTGGCCTCGACGAAGTCGCCGAAGAGCTGGGTCACCGTGGCGATGTGCTCCTCGGACATCTCCTTGCGCTTGCTGCCCAGGCTCTTGCGCATCTTCTGCCAGAAGCGGCTGGCGTCGATGAGCTGGACCTTGCCCTTGCGGTGCTCGGGCTTGCGGTTGGTCAGCATCCAGACGTAGGTGCTGATGCCGGTGTTGTAGAACATGTCGGTGGGCAGGGCGACGATGGCCTCCAGCCAGTCGTTCTCGAGGCATCTAGCGGCGGATCTCGCTCTCGCCCGAGCCGGCGCCGCCGGTGAAGAGCGGCGAGCCGTTGAGCACGATGCCGATGCGGCTGCCGCCGTCCGTCGGCCGGGCGCATCTTGGAGATGCAGATGCAGCAGGAAGAGCAGGGAGCCGTCCGAGACGCGCGGCAGGCCGGGGCCGAAGCGGCCGGCGAAGCCCTTGCTGCTCGTGCTCCTTGCGCACCTCCTTCTCGACCTTCTTCCACTCCACGCCGAAGGGCGGATTGGAGAGCATGTAGTCGAAGCGCTTGCCGCGTGAGCCCGTCGTCGGAGAGCGTGTTGCCGAAGATGATGTTGTCGACGTCCTGGCCCTTGATGAGCATGTCCGCCTTGCAGATGGCGTAGGACTCGGGGTTCAGCTCCTGGCCGAACATGGTCAGCCGCGCCTGGGGGTTGAGCTCGCGCCAGGTACTCCTCGGCGACGCTCAGCATGCCGCCGGTGCCGGCGGTCGGGTCGTAGATGGTGCGCACGATGCCGGGCTGGCGTCAGCACGTCGTCGTCCTCGATGAAGAGCAGGTTGACCATGAGGCGGATGACGTCGCGCGGGCGTGAAGTGCTCGCCGGCGGTCTCGTTGGAGATCTCGGCGAACTTGCGGATCAGCTCCTCGAAGACCAGGCCCATCTGGTGGTTGTCGACCGCGTTCGGGGTGCAGGTCGATCTGGGCGAAGCGTCTCGGTGACCTGGTAGAGCAGGCCGGCCTTGGCCAGGCGCTCGACCTGGGTGTCGAAGTCGAAGCGCTCGAAGATGTCGCGCACGTCCTGGGAGAAGGCCTGGACGTAGCGCGTAGCAGGTTCTGCGCGGATGTGGTCCTGGTCGCCCAGCAGGCTGCTTCATGTCCAGCGGCGAGACGTTGTAGAAGCTCGCGCCCGGTCTTGCGCAGCAGGAACGGGTCGGGGTTGAGGCCGGCCTTGTGCTTGCGCGGTGAACTCGGTCAGCACCGCGGCCTTGGTGGCCTCCAGCACGCAGTCCAGGCGGCGCAGCACCGTGAAGGGCAGGATCACCTTGCCGTAGTCGGACTGCTTGTAGTCGCCGCGCAGGAGGTCGGCGACGGACCAGATGAAGGAGGAGAGGGCCTGCTGGTTCATCGCGCGAGGGGGCCGAGCATCATTGGGTCTCCAGTAGGTCTTGCAGAGACCGAGCCGCCCGGATTGTCGCCCTTCGGGCCCTGGGCTGGCAATTTGGATGGAATTTGACGCGCCTCTTCGCACTTAAAGAGATGCTGATCAAAAGCCATCCCTGGCTTGAATTAGCTCGCGCTCCCCGAGTTGCGACTCGCGGAGCGCCCCATTTTCAACGGGTTAGCGCCGTAGGAAATGGCGGGCAAATCGAGGTTGGCTAGAGCCGCGTCCAGCTTCAATGCATCGAATCTGGACCCGCCTCCCGGCTATGAGCATGGCGCGCGGATCCGGTCAATAGCGGGGCAATTGGGACAGGTTGTTCTTTTCGTTACCGTCTGGGCGTGACCGCAAGTAGTAGTGGTCGGTATGGCCAATGCGCACAAACCGGTAGCGCCCCGGAACCGTCAGGATGAGGCCCTGATACAGGTGCCCGGCCTCGTCGGGGGTCAGGCCGACCCCGGTATCGAAGCGGATCTCGGTGATGCGCCCGCTGCGCAGCCGCACGGCGGTGGGGGCCAGAATCTCCTGACGACGAAGCTGGTTGACCTTGACGCGCTCCAGGGCGTCCTCGGCCGTTAGGGCAAAGACATCCGGCTGCTCGGGGTCGGGGGCTAAGAAACGGGCGGGATCCATGACCTGTGCCTGGTTGGGGACCCGCCAGTGGAGGTGCTGCAACTCGCCCAGCGGTTCTTCAGCGCGCTGCCGCCCCACCAGGGAGACTTGTTCGATGGCGCGATCCTCGCTGCCGACGCCCGCGCGCCCCCCCATGGCGATTCCGGACCCGGTGATGCGCACCTCGGTGAAGTGGGTGACCACCATGTAGTGTCGGTGAAAGAACGGATCGACCCGTCGGCGCGACAGAGTAACCCCGTCGGGGATCACGGCCATGAAGGACAGCAGACCGTCCTTGTCGCGCTCCATCTGGTGCTGAAGGTCCTCCTGTCCCTGCCCCTCGTAGCGTTCCTTGATAGACCGGATGACGCCCATGCCGAGGCCGAAGAGCTGCCCCGACAGCAGGAGGGATGCCCCCCCGGTAAGCGGGACGAGCAGTAGCCCGAGCCCGAAGGTGAAGATGCCGACCAGGAGGTCCCAAAATGAGGTGTCCGCCTCTGGCTCATGGACCTTCAGATCCCAAGTGAGCCGCCCATCCGCGGCCAGCGACGGGCTGAAGTCGATATTGGTCTCCACATCCACGTCGGCCTCGGCGACGTGGGTATCGGAAGTGACCCGCAGTTTGCCGTCGTGGGCTCGGATCCGCATCCCCTTGTGGTAACCGATGATGGTGGCCTCCCGGTTACCGGAGGTCGTCAAGGGGCGATACCAGGTCCCATCCGCGCGCTGTCGGGCTTCGCGGTGGAGGAAGTTCCGGGCGAGCCGCCCATAGAGTTCCTCCGGAGCGGCGAAGGCCAGATCCATGTCCGCGGGCAGGAAATTGCAGCGCAGCGCTGTATCGCCGCGGGCAATCGGGGCCTCGTCCGGCTCCGGTGGGGCTACCACCGTCTTCATCCCATCGGCGTCGGCCAGACCGAGGAAGCGATCTGCATCGGAAGCCGGTACGCGCTGGGTCAGTTCCCCTACCTTGAGGTCGAGGTTGACGTAGACCCCATAGCAGGCGGGCGCCTCGCCGTCCGGCGGCAGCTTGTGGATCTCCATCTGGGTAAGCTTGCCGGGGATCAGTTGCTCCGAGATATCGCGGTCGAAGATCGCCCGAAGTTGTGTCTCGACCTGCTGGATATCGACCCGGAGCATCTCCAGCAGAGCGCGTGTCTCGGGGTCCATGGTGACGTAGCGCGTCAGCATTCGGACCGTGTCCACAAGCCCAGTGACGGAATTGGTTTTCCGCCCCAGGTCCAGGCAGGCGAAGAGGGTGGCATTGATCTCACCCAACGCGCTGGAAAGCGGGAGCACGAAGGAGAAATCCACGGCGGTCGGAAGGTCCTGGAGACCCTCACCCTGCGGCACCGGCACGCTCTCGAAAAGGATGCGGAGATCCTGGGGCGCACCCAGGGTGACGGCGTGGCCACCGACCTCGACGGTTGCGGGCATCTCCCCCGCTTCTCTGAGGGCGAGCAGGGCATTCTGGAAGTAGCCGGCGCCGAGGAGTATCTCGACGTCGAAGCCGGTCTTGACTCTGGAAAGGTCGATCATGGGTGCTCCGATGGCGGGAGAGATTGCCGGGCAGTTGCGGGACAAGGTCGCAGGAGCGACAACACCACAAGAATTATGGGATAAGGTGGCACCGCCTGCCAGACCGGGCCGGACCCTCGTCGGGGGCAGCGCGGCAGCTGCGAAAGCGACCCCCAACATCCGAGGGCACTGCGTTGGTCGCCACCTGGCAAGCATCGCCTAAGAGGGTGTTTACAGAAGAGGGTATACGGCTGCTGGCGCGTCCCAGGAACAGGGGCATGGCAGATGATTTCGAGATCACGGGCGATCACCCTGGACGCTGGAGTGAGCAGGACGGGTTCGAGCGCCTGCGGCGCAACTACAGCAGGTTTCAAACCTTAGTTTTCAATGGGGACTGTCTTGACAAAGGGGGCCACCTTAAGCCAGTCCCCCGGCGCAGTCGATGCTCTCGCACGGGGGGCGGAGTGCAGTCGCTCAGCGTAGCGGCAGATACAGCGCCGTGCGCAGCGCGTTGCTGCCGGCGGCCTTGGTCGGGTCGTTCTCATAGACCTCCAGCATGGGGCGGCGCTTGTCGACCTTGAGCTTACGCATGCGTGCGTGGCCAACCGCGGCGTACCAAGCGAGCTCCAGAAAGTCATAACTGCCTGTGAGGGTGACCTTGAAGTGTTTGCCGCCGGCAAAGGTCTTGCGGCTGAAACTGCCGGGGTCGACCTCCATTGCGGCCGGGACGGCGATGTCGCAGTCGAACCTTTTGTGCTTGATGCCCACCTTGTGATAGGCGCTGAAAGGCGCTGCGGTGGGGGCACTGCCCTGCTCGTCCAGATAGGCGGCGAGCTTGGGGAGGCCCTGCTCCATGGCCTGCACCATGGCCTCCATGCCGCCGCTGAACGGAATGGTCAGGGCGCTGACGGGCTCCAGGTCGGTGTTTCCCTCGAAGGCAATTAGAGGGCGCTCGGCATCGGGGTCGAGGCGGCCGCGCAGCAGGGCCAGACCCAGGTCGTAGTCCTTGGCGATCATCTCCCGCATCGTCGGAATCATCGGGCGTAACAGAAAGGGCATGCTGCCCCGCATGTTCCAGGTGACCTCGGTGCCGCCCTCGGCGTCGGCGAACTCCCACCATACCGCCGCGCGGGATTTGAACGGGCGTCGGAACTCCAGGGTCTGGTCGATCCGCTCCTGGCCCTCGAAGCGGTCGTGGGTGAGTGTCCCGGCGCCGATGTACTGGCCGTCCCAGGAGTAGCCGCCGCCGGGTTGGTCGGCATCGGCGCTGAACGCCAGCTTGGCATCTGGCTCGTGCAGCAGCCAGGGGCTCCATTCCTGCCAGCTCGGGGTGTCGCGCACCTTGTCGAACACCGTCCGGCGCTCGGCCTTGATGATCAAGCTGCGGCGCACGCTGTAGTCCTTGGGTAGCCGACTCAGATAGACGGCACCAGCGGCCAGGGCAGCGGCGGGGATGGCAAGCATGTAGGGCATGCGAGGTCTCCGGGTTTTCGGGATTTCGAAAGTGTAGATGCGCCATCTTTGCGGGGCGATGTAGAGCCGCCCGCGCCCAGCCTCGCATCTCTCACCGCGGTGGGGGCTGACGCCGCGGCGAAGCAACAATCGGGGAACGCTTGACCGCCTTTTCGCGCTACCGGGGTGGGGAACCAGCGGGTGAAGGGCCCAGGTTCGAATACCGGCCCGTCGCCTGAGTGAAAGCTTAGGGAGATGCTGATTCAGCCGGGGATGGCTTTACTCAGCATCTCCCTAGGGGGATACCATGCGGCGGGCAGTATTCATCGCAGTACATGCGGCGGTCGTCGGGCGGAATTCGTAAACAGACGGCCTCGCCGAGGCGATCGCGGGTGCGGAAAGGCGACGATCAGCCGATCCTTTTGACCGACATCGAGCCGTCCCGGCGGGCTGACCGAAGCATATTCGGCTTCCGACGTTGCTCACCAAAAAAGCGGCGTTCCCCCTCGGTGGTCTCGGCGGCCTGTGTGGGGTCGACAAACCCTTGCCCCACAGTGCCAGTTGACCAATTGCGAGTACCCCGCCCGGGAGCACCCGCTCCTGCATCGGGGCCTCGATCTTGGGTAGACTTCCTTGTCGATGGCCCCGACCAGGAGACCGAAACGCCCGGGCTGCGTCGGCCGGGCTCAGAGCGCCTCAGCTAGGGTGAAACGCGCCCGATCCGTGAATATCAAGGCATCCAGGTGCCCAGGTCCAGAGCCTACACGCCCTGTCGGGTGCCGCCCTCTTGTTCTGCACCTAGCCCGCTCGTCTGAACGCCTACTCAGGCCGCCGCGTATCCTGCCCCCGCTCCACGGGTGCGCCAGACCCCGACCCACCGTAGCCGTACCCGGGGCCACCGTAGCCGTACCCGGGACCACCGTAGCCGTACCCGGGGCCACCGTAGCCATACCCGGGACCACCGTAGCCGTACCCGGGGCCACCATAGCCATACCCGGGACCACCGTAGCCGTACCCGGGACCGCCATAGCCATACCCGGGACCGCCATAGCCATACCCGGGACCGCCCCAGCGTCCATCATCGTAGTCACGGTCACGGTCCTTGTTGCCCCCCATCCATTTGGATGGGTTCATCATGTCTCCAAAGTTGACCGCGAAGGCGCTGCCCCCGCCGGTGACCAAGGTGAGCCCCAGGATCAGCGTCGCCGAGCGCCGCATGGTCGTCTTACCGGTCATCATGTCTTTCTCCCTCGACCATGTGTCTTCTGGTCGGTCTATTTAGGTTTATCGCATCGTCCCGGCAGTCGGCGACCGCCGGGCAGGCGTCGGCAGCTTACCAGACCTGACACCGACAAGTAGCGCCTGCATGCGCGACTGCAGGGCAATCCCCTGCCGTGCCGCGAGGCGCAGCGGCCAGGCCCCTCATCGCCGCCGCGGGCGCAGCCGTCCTAGCCCTGCCTTGAGGGCCTTGAGGTCGCTCGTGCTGGCGTCTCGGTAGCGGGCGGGGAGGTAGTGGGCCATGAAGGCTTCGATGCCCTCCGCCAGGTCCGGCCGGGCCGCGGCAACCCGGCGCGCATAGTCGACCGGGCCCTCGCTGACTTCACGCGGCAGGCCGATGCGCGCGAACCGGTCGCAAAAGGCCCGGTAAAGCCGATCAATGGGATCGAGCCGGTCTGCGCCCCGCACCAGAGCCAAGGTCAACAGACCGAGGACGACCATGGCCACCACTACCATCGCCAGGGCGAGGCCGTACTGCCGCAGGTGGGCGAGTCCGACGGCCGCGAGCATCCGCTCCTGCCGAGCCAGGGAGAAGTCCAACACCCAGTCCTGCCAGGCAACCCCGGCCGCGGCGGCGAGCAGCCGCATCCCGTGCACGGCGCGAACCAGGACTCCAGTCTCATCGAGCTGGAAGCGCAGCGGGGTCCCGGCGCTCAGGCGGTCGAGAATGCCGCCGCGCTCAACCCGCTGGGGCGCGATGGCGGCGGTGGGATCGACCCGCACCCAGCCCTGCCCCTGGAGCCAGACCTCCACCCAAGCATGGGCCTCGGCCTGGGTGACCAGATACCAGTTGCCCCAGGGGGCAAGTTCAGCCCCCTGATAGCCGAGGACGATGCGGGCCGGGATACCGGCGATGCGCATCAGCACGGCGAAGGCGCTGGCATAGTGCTCGCAGTAGCCCCGCCGGGTCTCGAAGAGAAACTGGTCTGTCGGGTTGTCTCCCAGGGGCGGGGGCAGCAGGGTGTAGTAGAACTCCGTGCCCCTGATGTGAGCCAAGGCCCGGTCGATCACCTGCCGCGGGCCGCCGCCTGCCTGCCAGCCGGCGACGAGGTCGCGCATCCGTGATGTGACGTTGCCCGGGATCTGCAGGCCGGCCGCCTCTTGGTCCAAGTCGAGGGGGCCGGTGTTGTAGGTCGTGGCGGAGACCATCCGATAGCGCGTCGCCTTGGTCACGCGCTGCGCTGCGGTGATCTGGAAGTCGCTGTCCAGGGTCGCGGTCCCCGGGGCGGACAGCGGCATGTCCAGGGCGTAGAGCCACCGCTGATTGGTCTGTTCCAGGACCACCTCATAACCGATCTGGCTACCCGCCTCCGTCAACTTGGGGCCTGCCTCGGGCATGGCCTCAGGGGGTGCCTGCGTCCACCGGCGGCCGTCGTAGCTCCACAGGACCAGCCCGCGCCAGTAGAGCCGGTCCTGGGGCGGGGCCGAGCCATCGAAGCGGGCGCGAAAGGCCGGCTCTCCCGAGACAACCAACTCGGCCACGGACCCCGGCTCCATGGTGTCGCTCATGCCGGTGACGCTGCTTTGCTGCTGGTTGCCGAGGTTCCAGAGCGGGGCGCTCAGGCGCGGGAAGAGTAAAAAGAAGACCAGGGCCAGCGGCAGCGCCTGCAGAGTCAGAGTCGCGGCGAGACGCAGGGCGCTGTACAGCGGGCGGCTGGCGGGCCGGGCAGTGAGGTCGGCCATGATGCCGATGTCCGCGACGAGCAAAGCGCCCAGGTACAGCGCCAGCCCAGCCGATTGGTCGAACAGGAAGTGGCTGACCAGCAGGAAACCGAACAGGACCGCGAGGGCGCGCAGGTCCCGCAGGGTGCGCAGCTCCAAGGTCTTGAGGGCCAGCATGACGGCCAACAGGGCGGTGCCGGCGTCACGGCCGGCGAAGCTGAAGTAGGCATCGAACGCGGTACCGATGCCAGCCAGGGTCAGCGGCAGCAGCAACCAGCGGCTGGGCGTCAGCGCCGGCCAGCGCAGGGCCGCGAGGCGTAGAATCAGGATCACACCGACAAAGGCGCTGACCTGGGGGGAGAGCTGACCGACCAGGGGCAGATAGGCGGCCCCCACGAGCAAGGTGGCGGCGGCGATCCGCGGACCCCCCAGATGGCCCATTGGCGCAGAGCGCTTAGCCACGGCCGAAGGTCGCCAGCGCGGCCAAGCAGCGGTGCTTGTGGCCCTCGCTCTCGCCAAGCGGGACCTCCATGCCGGGCAGACGCAGCCCAAAGGCCAGTCCCTGTTCCGCCGCGTCCAGGACCTGACGACAGAGCTGCTCGAGCCGCGTCTCCAGGCCGCCGCCCTCGATGCGGCGCAGGTCGAGCCAGACCTCGACCGCCTGGTCCCCGCCGAACTGCTTGAGTACCAGCCCGCGGCCCCGGGCCAGCGCCTTCCAGTCCAAGTGGCGGGGCGGGTCCCCTGGGCGGTAGGGGCGCGACCCGACGAAGTCCCCAGCCCCCTCGCCCAGCCCGCCCTCCGGCCCCAGACGGCGCGCCGGGGCCAGCGGCAGCTCTGGCGCCCGCGCGGCGGGGCTGGGATAGACGAGGACGCGGGCATCGGTGCGCGCGTAACACCAAGCCCGGAAGAGTCCTAGCGGATAGCGCGTGTGGATGCGCACCTCCGGCAGGCTGAGCCATCCCCGCCTCGATGTGGGAAGGCCGACCTGGACTCGCGCCAGGTCCCGGCCCGGGATAAAGACGGGCGGGTGATCCTCGCCCCCGGCGCGCACCACCAGGTCGCCGCGGGGCCCGCGGTGGTCGTTGCGCAGGTCCACCGCAAAACTCGCCCGTTGTCCGGCGAAGACCGCCGCCCCCCCGCGGGCGTGGACATTCAGTCCGAGGAGGGCGAACCAGGTGTGGTGCATGGCCACCAGGGCCACGGAAGCGAACAGAAAGGTGAACAGCAGGCCCAGATTGTTCTGGTAGTTGAGCGAGCCCAGCAGCATCAGGGTCAGCACCAGGCCGAGGGCGACCCCCATGCCGGTGGGCAGGATGTAGATCTGCCGGGCGGCGATGCGGGCCACCCCTTGTCCGTCGCAGGGCGCGCGGCGTAGCCAGGCGTCGAAACGCCGCCGAGCGACGGACTGCACACCAGCGGAGCCCATTACGGCGTCAGGGGACTGGGACCCCGGCGAGGATGTATTCGGCGATGTCCTCGTGCACGTCCGTGGCCCCGTCGCCGCCGTCGGCGAGCCGGTGGGGTACGCAGGCCGGCACAACCGCCTGAACGTCCTCCGGCAGAACATAGTCACGTCCGGCCAACAGGGCCCAGGCTCGGGCGGCCCGAAGCAGGCCGAGTCCCGCCCGCGGCGAGAGTCCATAGACGAATCGACCGGACCTGCGGGTGAAGCTCAGGATGGCGTGGCAGTAGTCCACGATGGCAGGGGACAGGTGTACCCTGGCGACTTGTCCCTGGAGGGCGGTCAAGGCCTGTAGCGTCACCATCGGCACCACCCGATCGAGCAGGGCGCGACGATCCTCCCCGGCGAGCAGCTGCTTTTCCTGCGGAGCCGACGGATAGCCGAGGCGGATACGCATCAGGAATCGGTCGAGCTGGGACTCCGGCAGTGGAAAGGTCCCGATCTGGTGGCGGGGGTTCTGGGTGGCGATGACGAAGAAGGGGCTCGGCAGGGGCCGGGTCTCTCCGTCTGCGGTCACCTGATGCTCCTCCATGGCCTCGAGCAGGGCGCTCTGGGCCTTTGGCGTGGCTCGGTTGATCTCATCGGCCAGGACCACCTGGGCGAAGACGGGCCCGGGGTGAAAGCGGAAGGCCTCGGCGCTGCGCTCGTAGATCGAGACCCCGATGATGTCCGCCGGCAGCATATCGCTGGTAAATTGGATGCGGGAGAATTGCAGCCCGAGCAGGCGGGCGAGCAACTGGGCGAGGGTGGTCTTGCCGACGCCGGGGAGGTCCTCGATGAGCAGGTGCCCCCCAGCCAGGAGGCAGCAAACGGCCAGACGGATCTCGTGCCCCTTGCCCAGGATCACTTGGTCGGCTGCGTCCAGTACGGCGTCCAGGGCGGTATGGGCGGGGGCGGTCTTGAAAAGCTGCATAGTCTCCCCTGGGGTCCGCGCTTGGCCAGATCGCGTGCGGGTTGTCAAAACCTTGATTTTCCAATATGTTGCGCTGCCAAAGCGGGCGCTACTATAGCGCGTTTCCGCACCACTTTCAGGGCCTCCGGTCATGTTCGCGAGCGAGACCTACGACGTTATCGTGGTCGGTGGCGGCCACGCCGGGTGCGAGGCGGCCCTTGCCGCGGCCCGCAGCGGGGCGCGCACCTTGCTCCTGACCCACAACATCGAGACCCTGGGTCAGATGAGCTGCAACCCGGCCATCGGCGGTATCGGCAAGGGCCACCTGGTCAAGGAGATCGATGCCCTTGGGGGGCTCATGGGCCGTGCCGCGGACGCCTCCGGCATCCAGTTCCGCGTGCTCAACGCCAGCAAGGGTCCGGCGGTTCGGGCCACCCGTGCCCAGGCCGACCGGGCGCTCTACAAGGCATTCGTCCGCCAGGCCCTGGAGCGGCAGCCGAACCTGGACCTGTTCCAGCAGGCGGTCGACGACTTGATCCTGGAGGGCGGGCGCGCCGCCGGCGTGGTCACCCAGCTGGGACTTCGCTTCCCCGCCCGGGCCCTGGTCCTCACCGTGGGGACCTTTCTCGCCGGGCGCATCCACGTCGGGCTGGCGAACCACGAAGGCGGTCGCGCCGGCGACCCGCCGGCCAATTCCCTGGCCCGGCGCCTGCGCGAGCTGCCCTTCCGGGTCGACCGTCTCAAGACCGGCACCCCGCCGCGCATCGACGGGCGCAGCATCGACTACTCGGTGCTCGAGGAGCAGCCTGGCGACACGCCGCTGCCCGTCTTCTCGTTCTTCGGCCGGCCCGAGGACCACCCCCGGCAGCTGAGTTGCCACATTGCCCACACCAGCGAGCAGACCCACGCCATCATTCGCGCCGGGCTGTCGCGTTCCCCCATGTACACGGGTGTGATCGAGGGGATCGGTCCACGCTACTGCCCGTCCATCGAGGACAAGGTGGTGCGCTTCGCCGAAAAGGCCAGCCATCAGATCTTCGTCGAGCCGGAGGGGCTGACCACCGTCGAGGTCTATCCCAACGGGATCTCCACCAGCCTGCCCTTCGACGTCCAGCAGGACCTGGTCCGCTCCATGCGCGGCTTCGAGCGGGCCCGCATTACCCGCCCCGGTTACGCCATCGAGTACGACTACTTCGATCCGCGGGACCTGGACCCGACCCTGGAGACCCGCTTCGTCCCCGGACTCTTCTTCGCCGGCCAGATCAACGGGACCACGGGCTACGAGGAGGCCGCCGCCCAGGGTCTGCTGGCCGGGATCAACGCCGCCCGCCAGGTGCGCGGGGAGGCGCCCTGGACCCCGCGCCGCGACGAGGCCTACCTGGGTGTGCTGGTGGACGACCTCACCACCCGCGGCACCGCCGAGCCCTACCGCATGTTCACCAGCCGCGCCGAGTACCGGCTCCTGCTGCGGGAGGACAACGCGGACCTGCGCCTGACCGAGACCGGCCGTGCCCTGGGTCTGGTGGGCGATGCCCAATGGCGGCGCTTCGCCGCCAAGCGCGAGGCCCTGGAGGCCGAGCGCGAGCGCCTGCGGGGGCTCTGGGTACGACCGGATCCAGACCCCGAGCTGGCCCAGCTCCAGCAGGAGATTCTCGGCGACGCATTGCGCCGCGAGTCCCGTGCCCTGGACTTGTTGGCCAGGCCCAAGGTCGCCTACCGAGACCTGATGCGCCTACCCGGCCTGGGCCCGACGCTGAATGCCGGCGAGGACACCACCGCCGTCGCCGAGCAGTTGGAGATCCAGGCCAAGTACGCAGGCTACATCGGGCGCCAAGGGGACGAGATCGCCCGCGCCCGCGCCCAGGATGAGCAGCCGGTGCCGGGGGACTTCGACTTCCAGGGTGTGCGCGGACTTTCCGCCGAGGTCTGCGAGAAGCTGACCCGCGTGCGGCCGGCAACACTCGGCCAGGCGGCGCGGATCCCGGGGGTGACGCCGGCGGCTGTGTCACTGCTGCTGATACACCTCAGGCGGAGGGGCATCGGGTGAACGGTTCGCTCTATATCTCCCGTGGCGGAAGCCGAGCAGCAGCGCCGTGCGCGACGGCGCCAGACGCGTTTGCTGAGCTTGGCGGAGAGTTCGGGTTGGTGCTCGCCCGGTTCAGGCGTGGGTTGCCGCGTCTTCGCCCTGCGCGGCCTAACCCACCTTCCCTCAGGGTCCCGGATCGTCCATAGTCGTGCTCGGTGCGAGGCCCAAGCCTTCGCCCGGCAGGTTAGGACGTCGCACCCAGTCCAGTGGCAGTTGTGGTCGTCTGAATGCAGAGTGTTCTGGGAAATCAGGTCATACTCATCCACGTCAATCATGAAAGCAAGCTGAGCAAAGAAGGCTAAGGTCGTGATCTACAATCCCTACAACTGCTACGAGGTGGGCACAGTAGACGTGGAGTGGAGGACAGAGGACAGGTTCCACTCCAAGCTGCTCAAGGCGCGGTGGGCGCTGCAAGCGTGGTGCTGAGGGACCCCTGGGGATGAAGGCGCCTTTCGCGGACTGACGTTGAATGAACGCCATCGAACGCGAGACACAACCCGCGACGCGACCCTTCCCAAGGTGGTTACGGGTAGGTCCCGCCGCTTCCGGGGTGGTCCACGCGACTCCAAGGGCGACCCGGGACTGATGGTCGTACCGAACGCCGGCACCCTGCGCGAGCGCCTGGATGCCGGTTTGGCGGCCATGACCCTGTCGCCGAGCGATTCTCAGCGTGAACGACTTATCGCTTACCTCACCTTGCTTGCCCACTGGAACCAGGCCTACAACCTCACAGCGGTGCGCGACCCCCTCGAGATGGTCGGGCGCCACCTCCTGGACAGCCTGTCGGTTGGACCCTACCTTGTCGGTGACTCCGTTCTGGACCTGGGAACCGGAGCCGGGCTGCCCGGCATTCCGCTGGCGCTGCTGCACCCGAAGCGCCGCTTCTGGCTCCTGGACGGCAACGGGAAAAGGACCCGTTTCGTCCGCCAGGCGGTCATGGAGCTCGGGCTGACCAACTGCGAGGCGGTCCAGGCGCGCATGGAGTCGTATCGGCCGGGGCGAAAGTTCGCTACCATTGTGGCCCGCGCCGTGGCCTCCGTGTCCCAACTCAAGGCATTGGGCGAGCCGCTCCTCGCGCGCCCCGGCTGCCTGCTCCTGATGAAGGGGCGCATGCCCGAGGACGAAATGGAAGACCTGACTCCCTGCCCCGACACCCTGAGGATCCACCGCCTGACGGTCCCCTTCGTGGTCGGCGAGCGCCACCTGATCGAGGTCCGACGGGACTAAGCCCATGGCCAGAATCATCGCCATCGCCAATCAGAAGGGCGGCGTCGGCAAGACCACTACCGCTGTGAACTTGGCCGCGTCCCTGGCCTCCATGCAGCGCCGTGTCTTGCTGCTCGATCTGGATCCGCAGGGCAACGCGACCATGGGCTGCGGCGTGGATAAGCAGAGCTGCGAGCGCACGACCTGCGACGTCCTGCTGTCCGGATCCACCTTCGCGGACTGCGTCCAGCGCGTCGCCGAGCCCCACCCGGGTTTCGACTTGCTCCCCGCCAATGCCGACCTCACCGCCGCCGAGGTTGGGCTCCTCGATTCCCCGAAGCGCGAACGCAGCCTGGCCAAGATCCTTGGTCCGGTGGCAGAGGCCTACGAGCTGGTTGTCATCGACTGCCCGCCGTCACTCAACATGCTGACCCTCAATGCCCTGGTCGCTGCCGACGGGGTCTTGATCCCCATCCAGTGCGAGTACTACGCCCTGGAGGGGCTGTCGGCCCTGCTCGATACCATCGGCCAGGTGCGCGCCACGCGCAATCCCGGGCTCCAGGTCGAGGGCATCCTGCGCACCATGCACGACCCCCGCAACAACCTGGCCAATCAGGTGTCGACCCAGCTAATCAATCACTTCGGCGGCCAAGTCTACCGCACCATCATCCCCCGCAACGTGCGTCTCGCCGAGGCGCCCAGTCATGGCCTGCCGGTGATGCTCTATGACAAGGTCTCCCGCGGGGCCGTCGCCTATCTAGCCCTGGCGAGCGAGGTCCTGCGCCGCCAGGAGCGCCCGCTGGCGGCGGCCTGAAACCATGCCTGGGGACCCATCACAGATGAATGCGAAGCGCCGCGGCTTGGGTCGAGGTCTGGACGCCCTCCTGGGCGGCCTGAAGGAGCACCGGCACGACGACGAGGACGAAGCCGCGGACGCCCTTGGGCGTCTCGCTTCGGGGGTACCCCTGACCCATCTCCCCGTGGACCTGATCCGCCGCGGGCGCTACCAACCCAGGCGGGACTTTGACCCAGACAGCCTGCGCGAGCTTGCCGACTCCATCGCCGCTCAGGGGGTCATCCAGCCCATCGTGGTCAGGCCCGTCGGCGATGGCCATTACGAGATCATCGCCGGAGAGCGGCGCTGGCGGGCCTCCCAGCAGGCGGGTCTCACCGAAATTCCTGTGGTGGTGCGTGAGGTCGATGAGCAGTCGGCCGTCGCCATCGGCCTCATCGAGAATATCCAGCGCGCCGACCTCAATCCGCTGGAGGAGGCCGCCGCCCTCAACCGCCTGCTCCACGAGTTCGGCCTGACCCATCAGCAGGTCGCCGAGGCGGTGGGCAAATCGCGCACTACGGTCACCAATCTCCTGCGCCTGCTGGAGCTGAACGAGGACGTCAAGGGCTTTCTGGAAAGCCGCAACCTGGAGATGGGCCACGCCCGCTGCCTGCTCGGGCTAAAGGGTACCCGCCAGAGCGAGGTGGCCCGCGCTGTCGTCGCCCGCGGGCTGTCGGTGCGCGAGACAGAAAGGCTGGTCCGCCGCCTCCAACTCGAGGACCAGGACAAGCTCGGGCGCCGCCCCAAGATCGATCTGGATCCGAACATCCGCCGCTTGCTCGACGACCTCACCGATCGCCTGGGCGCCAGGGTCGAGATCCAGCAAGGGACCAAGGGGACCGGCAAGCTCCTGATCGCCTACAACAGCCTCGACGAGCTCGACGGCATCCTCGCTCACATCAAATGATCGAGCCGCACCTGACGGGCGGCCACGTGCGTGATCGATCTTTGGCCCCATCGAATCCTCTCCCCGCCCCCGCAGCCGAGCTTATGGCCGCATCATTGCGTTTGACCGCCTATTCCAGCATCCCTATACTTCGCCCCCGGCACGGCAGGGGGGTTCCTGCACCGATCTGACAGACCATGCAATCGCCGTCTTCGACCCCGCTCATCCGGGCCACGCTGGCGCGACGGGTCTTGGGCCTCCAAGCGGTCCTGACGCTCGTGGCGACCTTGGCCGCCATGCCCTTCGGGTCCCTGCGCGCTCTCTCGGTGCTGATCGGGGGAGGTGCCTGCCTTGTGGCCAATGCGGTGGTCGTGATGTGGGTATTCCGGGACTACCGTGCCCAGGTACCAGGGGCGCTCCTGATGCGGTTTTATAGCGCAGAGGTCGGCAAGATTGCGCTGTTGCTCGGGCTCTTCGCCGCCGCCTTCGCGGCCATTGACGGGCTCGATCTGCCGCTGCTCCTCGGCAGCTATTTCGTAGTTCAGGTGCTGCCGCCGATCCTTGCTGCCCAGAACGTGCACAGTTCACCGCGCAGACCAAAGGCGCCCGACCAGGTGAGGTAAACATCGATGTCCTCGTCCACAACCCTCACTTCCCAAGATTACATCCAGCACCATCTGACCAACCTGACCTTCGGTCACCTGCCGGGCCACGGCTGGGGCTTTGCCCACAGCAGTGCGGATGCAGCCGCTATGGGCCTATGGGCCATCAACGTCGATACGATGATCTTCTCGCTGGTCCTGGGCGGACTCTTCGCCTGGTTCTTCAAGAAGGTCGCAGATCGCGTAACCGCGGGCGTGCCAGGCCCAGCCCAGAATTTCGTCGAGTGGGTGGTGGACTTCGTTGAGGAGAACGTCCGCGGGTCTTTCTCCGGCAAGAATCCGATGGTCGCGCCCCTGGCGCTGACGATCTTCTGCTGGATACTGCTGATGAACCTCATGGACCTGCTTCCGGTGGACCTGCTCCCCTGGCTTGCCGGCATGATTGGGGTTCCGCACTTGCGCGTGGTCCCCACCACGGACCCCAATGCCACCTTCGGCATGGCGCTCACCGTGTTCGGTCTTGTGCTCTACTACAGCTTCAAAATCAAGGGCGTCGGCGGATTCCTCGGCGAATTGACCCTGCAGCCCTTCGGTAAGTGGGGCATGCCCGCCAATCTCGTGCTGGAGGGCATCAGTCTGATCTCCAAGCCTGTCTCGCTCGCGCTGCGTCTGTTCGGCAACATGTATGCCGGCGAGATGATCTTCATCCTGATCGCGATCATGTACGGCGGCGGTGTTGTCCTTGCTGGTACCGCGGGCATCCTGCAGTTCGTCTGGGCCGTCTTCCATATCCTGATCATCACGCTCCAGGCCTTCATCTTCATGGTGCTGACCATCGTCTATCTCGACATGGCCCATCAGGAGCACCACTAAAGGTCTCTTTCATTCTCGTCACGTCAACCTGAGGGTATTGCTCATGGAACTCGAAGTCGCACAAGCCTTTGCAATGGCGATCAAATTCATCGGTGCCGGTCTCATGCTCGGCTTGGGCGCGGTAGGTGCCGGTGTCGGCATCGGCGTGCTCGGCGGGCGCTTCCTCGAAGGCGCTGCGCGCCAGCCTGAGCTGATTCCCATGCTGCGCACCCAGTTCTTCATCGTCATGGGCTTGGTGGATGCGCTGCCGGTCATCGCGATCGCCATGGGCCTTTACCTGATGTTCGCGGCCTAGTCTCCCGCGCGACGACATTCGACGTCGCCGCCACTCGTCCGCAACGAGGCAAACAGATGAATTTCAATCTGACGCTTATCGGCCAGATGATCTCCTTCGCAGTCTTCGTCTGGTTCACTATGACCTACGTCTGGACGCCCATCGTGAAGGCCCTGGACGCCCGCAAGACCAAAATCGCCGAGGGCCTGGCGGCGGCGGAGCGCGGCCACAATGAGCAGGAGCTGGGACGCAAGCGAGCCCTGGAGACCATGCAAGCGGCCAAGGCACACGCCGCTGAGGTCATCGGGCAGGCCCAGCGCCGCGGAACCGAGATCGTCGAGCAGGCCAAGCTGGACGCGCGCGCCGAGGGTGACCGGATGCTGGTCGCGGCGCGCGCCGAATTGGAGCAGGAGACGAACCGGGCCCGGGAGGGGCTGCGCGAGAAGATCGGGGAGTTGGCAGTGGCCGCAGCGCAGAAGATCCTTGAGAAAGAGATCAATGCCGCCGCCCACAAATCCATCGTCGATTCCTTTGCAAAGCGAATCTAAGGCGGGACCATGGCCGGAGACATCACAACCATCGCTCGGCCCTATGCCGCGGCGGTCTTCGCGCGGGCACAGGAAACCGGGCAGGTCGCCGACTGGTCCGACACCCTGGCGCTGCTGGCGGCCATCGGCAATGACGCCGAGCTGGGCCGCCAGATCGCCAATCCGAATATTGATCGGGAGCGGGTGCGGGATATTGTCCTGCAGGTCGCAGGTGACGCCCTGCCGCCGGAGGCAGGCAATCTCGTCAAGCTCCTGGCGGAGAATGACCGGCTCGCCCTGCTGCCCGAGCTGACCGGCCTCTTCGAGGCCATGCGCACGGCCCAAGAGGGGACCCGCACCGCCCACGTCCGCAGTGCCTACGCCCTCACCAAAACTGAGCAGCATCACCTGTCGGAGGTCCTGGCCACCCGGCTTGGGGGCGCAGTGGAAGTGACGGTGGAGCTGGACAAGTCCCTGATCGGCGGCATCGAGATCCGCGTCGGGGATCTCGTGATCGACGGCTCGGTCCGCGGCAAGCTGGAAAAACTGGCCACCGAATTGGAATTTTGAACGGGAAACCGCCATGCACCTGAACCCTTCCGAAATCAGCGATCTCATCAAACAGAAGATCGAGCAGTTCGACCTCAAGACTGAGGCTCGTACCGAAGGCACTATCGTCAGTCTCAGCGATGGCATCGTGCGGGTGCATGGCCTCTCGGACGCCATGTCCTACGAGATGCTCGAGTTTCCCGGCAACAGCTTCGGTCTGGCCCTGAACCTGGAGCGCGATTCCGTCGGCGCCGTGGTCCTGGGTGACTACAAGCACCTCTCGGAAGGCGATTGGGTCCGCTGCACCGGCCGCGTGCTGGAGGTGCCAGTCGGCGAGGCTCTGCTTGGGCGCGTGGTCGATGCTCTGGGCAGCCCGATGGATGGCAAGGGCCCGATCGCCGCGACACAGACCTCGCCCATCGAAAAGGTCGCGCCGGGCGTCATCACCCGACAGTCGGTGGATCAGCCGGTGCAGACCGGGCTCAAGGCCATCGACGCCATGGTCCCTGTCGGCCGCGGCCAGCGTGAATTGATCATCGGCGACCGCCAGACCGGCAAGACCGCGGTGGCAATCGACGCCATCATCAATCAGAAGGGCTCCGGCGTTAAGTGCATCTACGTCGCCGTAGGCCAGAAGAACTCCTCCATCGCTGCTGTGGTGCGTAAGCTCGAAGAGCACGGCGCCATGGAGCACACCATCATCGTGGCTGCGGCTGCGGCGGAGTCCGCCGCCAAGCAGTACATCGCTCCTTACTCCGGCTGCGCCATGGGCGAGTACTTCCGCGACCGCGGCGAGGACGCCCTGATCATCTATGACGACCTCACCAAGCAGGCCTGGGCCTACCGTCAGGTCTCCCTGCTGCTGCGCCGCCCGCCAGGTCGCGAGGCGTACCCGGGCGACGTCTTCTACCTGCATTCCCGTCTGTTGGAGCGTGCCGCCAGGGTGAATGCCGCCTACGTAGAGAAGGCGACCAACGGAGAGGTCAAGGGCAAGACCGGCTCGCTGACGGCTCTGCCGATCATCGAGACTCAGGCGGGGGACGTGTCGGCCTTCGTGCCCACCAACGTCATTTCGATCACCGACGGCCAGATCTTCCTGGAAACCGACCTGTTCAACGCAGGTATCCGCCCGGCCATCAACGCCGGCCTCTCGGTGTCCCGAGTCGGCGGTTCGGCCCAAACGAAGATCATCAAGAAGCTCGGAGGCGGTATTCGACTCGCTCTGGCGCAGTTCCGTGAGTTGGCGGCCTTCTCGCAGTTCGCCTCCGACCTGGACGAGGCGACCCGCAAGCAGCTTTCGCGCGGCGAGCGCGTCACCGAGCTGATGAAGCAGGGCCAGTACGCCCCGTTGAGCACCGGCCTGATGGCCTGCTCCCTGTTCGCGGCGAACGAGGGCTACCTTGATGACGTGGACAAGAAGAAGGTGGTGGACTTCGAGAAAGCGCTGCACGGCTACATGCTGTCCGCCCAGGCCGCGCTGGTCGACCGCATCGACGCGACCGGCGATTACAACGCCGAGATCGAGAAGGGCCTCCACGCCGCGCTGAAGGACTTCAAGGCGAACAACACATGGTAGCCAGCCTCCAGTGGCCGCCAACCTCCAGCCCAGAGGGATGGGGTCGCCCCCGGTCCGTCATTCGAACTGATTGCAGCCTGCCGCCTGCCGCTGTGCCTGCCCATCAGGTGCCGGCAGCCGGCCGCAGGAAGCTGGGAGCTTAGTCATGGCCGGCGCGAAAGAGATCCGCACCAAGATCGCCAGCATCAAGAGCACGCAGAAGATCACCTCCGCCATGGAGACGGTCTCCGCGTCAAAGATGCGCAAGGCGCAGGACCGCATGAAGGCGTCACGCCCCTATGCGCAAAAGATGCTTCAGGTCATCAGCCATCTGTACTACGCCTCACCGGAGTACCAACACAGCTTTATGGCCAAGGAGCGCCCACGCAAGAAGGTCGGCTACATCGTGGTCTCCACTGACCGCGGCTCTGTGCGGCGGTCTCAACAGCAACCTGTTCCGCAAGCTGATCCTGGAGATAAAAGAGCAGCGCAAGCAAGGGGTCGAACCGGTCTTCTGCACCATCGGCGGCAAGGCCCTGGGCTTCTTCAGGCGCTTCGGCGGCAACGTCCTTGCGCAGGCGACCCGCCTGGGCGATCAACCCCGCATCGAGGACCTGATCGGTACCGTCAAGGCGATGCTCAACGCCTATGAGGCCGGCGAGATCGACGCGATCTACGTCGTGTTCAACGTCTTCGTCAACACCATGACCCAGCGGCCTACCATTCGCCAGCTGGTTCCGATCATTGCGGAGGGCGTGGAGGCCCAGCAACACCACTGGGACTACATCTACGAGCCGGATGCCCGCGCGGTGCTCGATCAGCTTCTTCAGCGCTATATCGAGTCGCTGGTCTATCAGGTCGTGGTCGAGAACGGGGCGTCCGAGCAGGCGGCCCGAATGGTGGCCATGAAGTCGGCCTCGGACAACGCCGGCAACCTGATCGACGAACTGCAACTGGTTTACAACAAGGCCCGTCAGGCGGCGATCACCCAGGAGATCGCGGAGATCGTGAGCGGGGCGGCAGCGGTCTAGGGCTCGCCCCTGGCACCTTGGTGGCCTCAGCGAGCGCCGGCGGCCCACATCAGAATCGACTTGCATCCAAGCGCCGTAAAGGCGAGAAGAGGAAATCGTTATGAGCACCGGTCACGTCGTGGAAATCATCGGCGCCGTGGTGGACGTCCAGTTCCCCCGGGGCGAGATGCCCAAGATTTATGAAGCGCTGGACGTCGCGGCTGCCGGACTAACCCTCGAGGTCCAACAGCAGCTCGGCGACGGCATTGTACGCACGATTGCCATGGGTTCCACCGACGGATTGCGGCGCGGCATCGAAGCGGTCGGCACGGGTTCTGCCATCAGCGTTCCGGTCGGCCAGGCCACACTGGGCCGCATCATGGATGTCCTCGGTCGCCCCATCGACGACAAGGGCCCGGTACCCACCGAGGAGCGCTGGCCCATCCATCGCAACCCACCCAAGTTCGAAGACCAGGCCAGCAGCACCGCAATTCTGGAGACAGGCATCAAGGTGATCGACCTGGTCATGCCCATCGCCAAGGGCGGCAAGATTGGCCTGTTTGGCGGCGCCGGCGTCGGCAAGACCGTCACCCTGATGGAGCTGATCAACAACATCGCCAAGGCCCACGGCGGTTTTTCGGTCTTCGCCGGCGTCGGCGAGCGCACCCGTGAGGGCAACGACTTCTACCACGAGATGACCGAGTCCGGCGTCTTGGACAAGGTCGCCCTCGTCTATGGCCAGATGAACGAGCCCCCAGGCAACCGCCTGCGCGTGGCCCTCACCGGCCTGACCATGGCGGAATACTTCCGCGAGGAGGGGCGCGACGTGCTGCTCTTCGTGGACAACATCTACCGTTACACCCTAGCCGGTACCGAGGTCTCGGCCCTGCTCGGCCGCATGCCCTCCGCCGTCGGCTACCAGCCGACCCTCGCTGAGGAGATGGGCGTGCTCCAGGAGCGCATCACTTCCACCCGCACCGGCTCCATCACGTCCTTCCAAGCGGTGTACGTCCCGGCCGACGACCTCACGGACCCATCACCCGCGACCACGTTCGCCCATTTGGACGCGACCCTGGTGCTCTCCCGCCAGATTGCGGAGCTTGGCATCTATCCGGCCGTGGACCCGCTGGATTCCACCAGCCGTATCCTCGACCCCTATATCGTCGGGCAGGACCACTACGACACAGCCCGCCTGGTCCAAGGGACCCTGCAACGCTACAAGGAGCTGAAGGACATCATCGCCATCCTCGGCATGGACGAGCTCTCCGACGAAGACAAGCTGGCGGTGGCCCGTGCCCGCAAGATCCAGCGATTCCTGTCCCAGCCCTTCTCCGTGGCGGAGGTTTTCACCGGCGCCCCCGGCAAGTATGTCCACCTGACCGATACCATCGCGAGCTTCAAGGCCATCGCCAACGGCGAATACGACCACCTCCCGGAGCAGGCCTTCTATATGGTTGGCGGTATTGAGGAAGCGGTCGCCAAGGCCGAGAAAATGTAATCGGCCAAACGCACCAGGGGAAAGCCCATGGCAATGACAGTACATGTAGACATCGTGAGCGCCGAGGGCGCCATCCACTCCGGAATGGCACGGATGGTGTTCGCCCCAGCCGAAATGGGCGAGGTCGGCATCGCCCCGCGGCACTCGCCGCTGATCACCCGGCTCAAACCGGGGGATGTGCGGGTCGAACAGGAGAACGGCAAGGTCGAGCACTTCTACGTGTCCGGCGGGATTCTCGAGGTACAGCCGTCCATCGTGACCGTCCTGGCGGATACGGCCGTCCGCGCCCACGACCTGGACGAGGCCGCGGCCCTGGAGGCCAAACGCCGCGCCGAGGATGCACTCGCCGGGCACACCGCCCAGTTCGAGTATGCCAAAGCCCAGGCCGAACTGGCCGAGGCTATCGCGCAACTGCGCGCCATCGAGAAGCTGCGCAAGATGAAGTGACGGCGGCGGGCCGACACTGGCGCAAGGTCCGGCCCCTGCCCTCCGGCGGGGGCCTTGCATTTTGGCCATCCGCCCTTGCGGTCCACAGGGCCGCTCGGGTTAAACTCCCGGCATTCTCTTAGCCATGTTCATCTCAAACACATGACCGACCAGCCCATCAGAGCCGGCAAGTTCGTCTCCATCACCTACACCATGCGGGACGAGAACGGCAGTGTCCTGGAGCAGAGCGACCTACCGGTGAGCTATATCCACGGAGGCAGCACGGAGCTGATTGGCGGCATGGACCGGGCCCTGGCCGGCAAGCGCGTGGGCGACGAGGTGGAGATGTCGGTCCCGGCCGGCGATGCCTTCGGACCCCATGATCCCAACCTGACCTTCACCGACGACCTGCACAATGTCCCTCCGGAGTTTCGCTTCGTCGGGGCCGAGGTTCCCATGCAAAACGACACCGGGGACGTCAAGACCTTCTATGTCACCCGCATCGAGGAAGGTCAGCTCACGGTCGACGGCAATCACCCCTTGGCTGGTAAGCCACTGCGGGTCCGCATGACGATCCGTGAGGTCCGCGACCCGACTCCGGCGGAGCTGGCCCAGGACCGCGCTGGCCCAGCCTCGACCGGCCTGCACTGAGGCCCGTCCATCGCTCCAGACCGTTCGGCCGGACCGATCATTTCCACCCAAGGAGCCCTGCCGCCATGAGACTCGGCGTCGTCGTCCTTGCAGCAGGTCAAGGCACCCGCATGCGCTCGGACCTGCCTAAGGTCCTTCACCCCCTCGCCGGGCGGCCCCTTCTCGCCCACGTGCTGGACACCGCCCATGCCCTCGGTGCAGTCGAAGTCTGCGTGGTCTACGGGCACGGCGGTGAGGCGGTCCCCGCCGCCTTTGCCAGCAATGCTTGCGACTGGGTCGAACAGGCCGAGCGCCTCGGCACCGCCCACGCCGTTATGCAGGCCATGCCCGCGATGGCGGGGGTGGACCGCATCCTGGTCCTCTACGGCGACGTCCCCCTGATTCGGCCGGAAACCCTGCGCCGCCTGATCGCGGAGGCCACCGATGTTCCCCTGGGTCTCTTGACCATGCGGCTCGCCGACCCTTCCGGCTACGGGCGCATCCTCCGCGCCCACAACGGGCGCATCCTCCGCATCGTGGAGCAGAAGGACGCCAGCGAGGCCGAACTGGCCATTGACGAGATCAATACCGGGATCGCCATCGCCGACCGGGTACGCCTCGCAGACTGGCTATCTCGGGTTAGTAACGCCAATTCCCAGCGGGAGTTTTACCTCACCGACGTGGTTGGGTTTTCGGCGACGGACGGCGACGAGGTTGCGTCCACCCGGCCGGAGTTCGCAGAGGAAGTGGCTGGGGTCAACGACCGCGTCCAGCTCGCCGCCCTGGAGCGTTGGTACCAGAGACGCGAAGCCGACCGGCTGATGCGCGCCGGGGTCACCCTGCTCGACCCGGCGCGTTTCGACCTGCGCGGCCGCCTGGAGACCGGGCGGGACGTGACCATCGACATCAACTGCGTCTTCGAGGGCGCGGTCCACCTTGGGGACCGCGTTCGTATCGGCCCTAATTGCTGCCTGCGGGACTGTACCCTTGGGTCGGACACGCAGGTCTTCGCCAACAGCGTCATCGACGGCGCCAGGGTCGGCGCTGGGGCCTTGGTCGGACCTTTCACGCGCCTCCGTCCCGATGCTGAGCTTGCGGATGCGACCCATGTCGGGAACTTCGTCGAGATCAAAAAGGCCCAGATCGGCTATGGAAGCAAGGTCAATCACCTGACCTATGTCGGGGACGCGCGGATCGGCAGAGGGGTCAACATCGGCGCAGGGACCATCACCTGCAACTACGACGGCGCCAACAAGCACCTCACCGTGATCGGAGACGGGGCCTTCATCGGCTCCAATACGGCCCTGGTCGCCCCGGTGACCGTAGGCGAAGGGGCGACCATCGGCGCGGGGTCGACCATCGGCCGCACTGCGCCCGCTGGAAAACTGACGCTAACCCGCGCCCCCCAGATCACCATCGACGGGTGGCAGCGCCCCCAGAAGCCTGCGAAGGGCTGAGAGGTCCACACGATGTGCGGAATCGTCGGCGGCATCGCCCAACGTGAGGTCGCGGCCATCCTGCTGGAGGGGTTGAGGCGCCTGGAGTACCGAGGCTACGACTCCGCCGGTATGGCCGTCCTGGCAGCACCCGGGGACCTGCGGCGGTCGCGCACCCTGGGGAAGGTAGAGCGCCTGCGCGAGCAGATGGACGTCACGTCGCTGCCTGGCAAGCTCGGCGTTGCCCACACACGTTGGGCCACCCACGGCGAGCCTTCCGCCCGCAATGCCCACCCCCACGTCTGTCGCGGGCGCTGCGTGGTTGTCCATAACGGCATCATCGAAAACCACGAGACTCTGCGCCGCGCCCAGCTCGCTGCTGGCCACGCCTTTACCTCCGACACCGACACCGAGGTCATTGTCCACGCCGTCTACGATGAGATCATTGCAGACTGCGGCCTGGTGGAGGCGGTTCGCCGGACCACCCAACGGCTCGAAGGGGCCTATGCCCTAGGCGTCATCGACACCCAGGACCCGGGCCGTCTGGTGGCCACCCGGTTCGGCAGCCCGCTGGTCATCGGCATTGGGTTCGGCGAGAACTTCATCGCCTCCGACGTGTCCGCCCTGCTCCCCGTCACTCAGCGCTTCATCTTCCTTGAAGAGGGGGACCTGGCCGAGCTGACGCGCGACGCCGTAACCATCTGGGACCGTGACGGCAACCTGGTCGAACGCGCCATCAAAGAGTCCACCCAGAGCGCCGACGCCGCCGAGCGCGGCGCCTATCGCCATTTCATGCTCAAGGAGATCTACGAGCAGCCGAGGGCCATCGCCGATACCCTCGAGGGCCGCCTGGCGGGGGCCCGGGTCCTACCCGAGGCGTTCGGACACGAGGCACCCGGAATCTTCCAGCGCATCCAGGCGGTCACCATCGTCGCCTGCGGGACCAGCTT
Source organism: uncultured Gammaproteobacteria bacterium (assembly GCA_963709645.1). Lineage (GTDB taxonomy): Bacteria > Pseudomonadota > Gammaproteobacteria > Chromatiales > Chromatiaceae > DYRB01. Next base: position 97,847 of record CAVPXP010000013.1, on the reverse strand, counting down.
CCACGCCGGATCCGTTGCCCGGTATTGGCTGGAGTCCTACGCCGGGCTTCCCTGCACGGTCGAGGTCGCGAGCGAGTACCGCTACCGCAAGCACGTCGTGCCCGAGAGCGCACTGTTCGTCACCATCTCCCAGTCCGGCGAGACAGCGGACACCCTCGCAGCCCTGCGCCTCGCGAGGCAGAGCGGCTACACGACCACGCTCAGCATCTGCAACGTCCCAGAAAGCTCGCTGGTCCGAGAGTCCGATCTGGTCCTTCTGACCCATGCCGGGCCCGAGATCGGAGTGGCCTCCACCAAGGCCTTCACCACCCAGTTGGCCGCGCTGCTCCTGCTGACCATCACTCTGGGACGCTTCCGCGGCGTGAGCGACGAGACCGAGGTCCACGCCGTCGCCCTAATGCGCTCGCTGCCGGCCAAGCTGGAGGAGGTCCTGGCGCTGGAGCCGATCATCGCGAAACTTGCCGAACAATTCGCAGAGAAGCGCCACTGCTTGTTCCTTGGCCGCGGTGAGCAATACCCCATTGCCATGGAGGGGGCCCTCAAGCTCAAGGAGATCAGCTATATCCATGCCGAGGCCTACCCCGCCGGGGAGCTCAAGCACGGCCCACTGGCCCTGATCGACGAGGACATGCCGGTGGTAGCCTTGGCCCCCAACAATGTCTTGCTGGAGAAGCTCAAGTCGAATCTGCACGAGGTCCGTGCCCGTGGCGGCAAGCTCTATGTCTTCGCCGACTTCAATGCTCCCATGGATGCGGGTAACGGGGTCACCGTCATCAAACTCCCGGAGACCGACGATCTCATCGACCCCTTCGTATACACCATCCCCCTCCAACTCCTCGCCTACCACGTGGCCGTGCTGAAGGGCACCGACGTGGACCAGCCGCGTAACCTGGCCAAGTCCGTCACCGTTGAGTAGGGGTGCGCTTATCCGGTGATCTCTGTCTTTGTGTATTAAGTTGGCAAAAAGATGCAGTCGTGACCTGGGAGGTCACGGGACAGTATCCAGAGAAGAAGAATCCGCGACGCATCTGCTGGCAACACCCTTCCGAGCCGGGATTGGGCGTGTCAGTTATTGCCCCCACCCGCTGCTCTGCGCCGTTCGAGCGCCAAGCCTCCTTTGTATGGAAGTTCGGCGACGAGATCCCAGGATGGAACTAGAGGCAGCACCAGCGCTGTGTCCTACGTCGATGTGAGCTGCGCCGCTCGGGGATATGAGCCCAGGGCAACGTCAAGCCCGTGCGCCCACTGACTGAACCGCTCCAGGCGGCGATGGACAACGGCGGCAAACCCGCGATGATCTCCGGTTGCACCTTCAGGATCGTGGCGGAGGCCGCCAGCGTCCTATAATCCTAGCGCGGCCTAACGTGGTACGAGATCGATTTCGACCCTGTCGACCGGGCTCGGCGATGGGGATCGGCCCGAGACGGCCCCGGCGACACGAAAACGCTTACACAGAAGGAGCAGCTCATGCCGATAAGAGACGAAATCGTGAATTGGGCGATATGGGAGTCGAACTTCGGCGAGTGGAAGCCGTCCGCCGACGAGATGCAGAGCTTCTTTACGACCGCAGGGCTAACTCCCCCCACCGACCAGGACATGAAAAAATTTCAGACCATGGGGAGCAATGTACCAGTCCAGGGTTATTCAACCGCATGGTGCGGTATCTTCGCATGCTATGTTCTGAAACATTGGGGTGGACTGGACGTTTGGTGGCAGGCCGGCGGCAGCAAGTCGGGTATCAATGGTACCGGTCTCAAGAAGGTATACGACTATCGCTTCATGCACCCAGGCGATGTCGCAGTTATACGCGGCAGGCAAATGCAGAACGGCAACTACCTGTGGCATCACTTCATCGTGACCGATATCGACTACGATTCCAACCATCTGGAGTCAGTCGACGGAAACTCGACTGGCAACAAGATCGTCTGGCATACAAAAAAGCAGATTCGCTATTCGGGTCCGGATGCGAACAGCAATTCGGTATGTGCCTATTACAAGATCCCAGCGTAGCCTGCGGCGGATTGTCCGCCCTCTGGAGATGGACGCCGTCCTGACCGGGAGGTCGCGTGTCCGCTTCGATCGTGCAAGCCCACCAGGCGATGGAACGGCGCAGCGAAGTGTCGTCTCCGGGTGGCTTTCGATGCAAAGCTGGCCATCAGTCCCGGTGAGTGCCACCATCAGGGGGCGGTCCGATGGCCTATCGGCCGGCATGAAATGAAATTGGCCCCTATCGCAGCGTTCAGCCACGCAAGCATCACCGGCACTTCCATGCTCCGGCGGTCCACCGTGTAACGCTTCACCTCGAATCAGAATTTTCCCTGCTTGGTTAAAGTTGTAACCCGAGCACGGGATTAGGAGATGAGAAAACAGCACAAGACGTACACGCCCGAGGAGAAGGCCAGGATCATTCGCAAGCACTTGCCCGACGGGACGGCGGTCTCGGTGTGGCGGGAGCTGCGCTGGTTGGTTCCCGATCCGGGCCATCCATTCCTTGGCTCGATGCGCTTGCGTGGGCGGCGGATGCGGGTGACTGGGCGACGTTTGCGGTCTTGGCGGTCCCACGTGGACTGGTACGTCCGGCAAGAAGAAGCGCCGCTTGCGAGGCAGGGGGGCGATCCTGGCATTGAATACCCGACGGTGTAGCCCATAACAAAGGTGACCCCTTTTTACTGCTCTCTGCTTTGCGCACGAACAAAATCACCGCTTCCACTTTGGAATCATCTGCTTCCACCATGCTCGATTCTCAACCGACAGGGTGTCGATTGGCGTCGGGGCGCGAGTCCGCCACGCGTGAAAGACCCCGCGCCTACTATGTTGGGTAGGAGTGAATTGAATATGTGGAAAACCCAAGTCCCTTAGCATGGCCTCTACGCAAAGGTGGTTCGGGCCCCACCAGTTGCTTGCGTCGTTGTTTCGTTCACGTCCAGGATACATGATCATCGCTGGGCGAGTTACGTCCCCAGCATCGATTACTGTCTCAACGATGAGCAGTTCACCTGTTACGCTAGCCACTTTCTCCAACCCAAGGAAAGGGTGCCGCATGTGGTATAGCACACCGGCAAACAGCACTATGTCGTGCGGGGCAACTTTTTCAGGAGACAAGTCATAGGCGTCGCACTGTATGATACTGAGTTCCGGCACAACGTATTTTTTGACGAGATCGATGCAAGCGCGGTTCCCCCAATGCTGCCAGCGGTCCAACGCAGTCACGCTTGCCGCTCCGCGTTTCAAGGCTTGGACGCTGTGAAAACCATCCCAAGCCCCAATATCAAGTACGCTCTTTCCGGAAAGCGGCGTGCTGAAGTAAATGTCCGATATCTTCAGGAGATCGTTGGCCTTAACACGGCCTGGGGAAACAATCCCTTGGCCGAACTCAATCGAGTGAAACCACTTCAGGTTGCCTATCTGTGTGGCCAGGTCATCAGTCTCGGTTGCTCGATGCATATGCCACTCTTGAGTGTATCGTTGGGTAGTGATAGGAAATCCAACCGTCCCACAGCGAGATAGGGCGGGCGGTAACCCGGACAGGGGTGGCATGCAAGGCCGTCGGTGCCGCTGCCCTGGGGCTGGCATATGGGCGAGGCCGCCTCTTCCGGGGTCAGGCGCGGTGAAAAATGCGGCCACAGTATGGAGCAGACCACGCGTGGCACGAACGGCCCATGAATAGCGCTGTGGGCGGCGGTGTCCCCAACCCCTACCAATCGACCCTCTAATCGAACTGGTATTCGGGCTCAGGCTGTGCCATCGCACTCCAATCCGGCAGCGGCTTTAGGGAGGTGCTGGTTAAAGCCATCCCTGGCTTGAATCAGCTCGCGCTCCCCGAGGCGCGACTCGTGGAGCGCTCCATTTTCAACGGCTTAGCGCCGTCGGAAATGGCGGGCCCTCCGTGGCCCGCACGGGAAACGCATTAATCAGCGTTCCCTTAGCAGGCTCGTCGATGAGGGTGTAAATGTGCCATTGGGTTGCATGGGTCCGATCGTCCACGCACTGCGGTATTGCACGACTAGCAACGCCTGCTTATTGCCCCATTGTAAGTTTCTCGGTGCGCTGTCGGACTGAACGCAGCGGGTCAGAACCGGCGGTTCCGGCCTGCGCTTATGCCCCTCTCACCAATATAGTCTTGGCGCCTATTGTGGCAAACTCGCGACGGCCTGCCGGATCGGTTTCAGAAACCTGGCGCGGTTACCTTGTTGGCGGGCGCCAGGGGGGACGGGTGTGTCGGGGGTTCGGCGATCCTTCGCAATCGTCTACATTGCGACTACACGAAAAATGGTTACAGGATGCATTCCGTGTAACCCTTTGTAATTATGGAGCCGATGCGCGGATTCGAACCGCGGACCTACTAATTACGAATCAGTTGCTCTACCGACTGAGCTACATCGGCCGCTCGTGAACCGCGAGAGTATAGGGAGTCCCCCAAGGGCTGGCAAGGCGGTGGCAGACCCGTTCGGCCGCTCAGCGGCTGGCGTCTAGGGCGTAGGGGGCGGGTGGGACCACGGGTTCGCGCCCCAAAACGAGATCCGCTGCCAGACGTGCCGAGGCGGGGCCGCTGACCACGCCATTGCGGAAGTGTCCGGCGTTGAAGAAGAGGCCCTCCACCCCCGGGTAGGCTCCGATGTAGGGGATGCCACTGGGGGAGCCGGGCCGCAGCCCGGCCCAGTGGTCCTCGATGGGGGTGCGCTTGAGCAGCGGGAAGAGCTCGACGGCGGCACGGTAGAGTTCCTCCTTGACCTCGGCACTGGTGGCCTTGTCGAAGCCCGCCATCTCCGAGGTGCTGCCGAACAGGACGCGCCCGTCGCGCCGCGGGATCACGTAACGGTCCCGATGCAGAACGATGCGCCCGATCTGACCGGGTTTGCCGTAGAAGAGGATCATCTGGCCGCGGATGGGTTGGATGTCGGGTTTGGCGCCGAGCTGCTCCAAGAGTTTGGCGGTCCAGGCTCCCGTACAGACGATGACCTTGTCCGCGGACAGGACGCCCTTTCGGGTGCGTGCCCCGGTTACCCGCCCGGTCTCCACCAATAGCTCGATGACCTCCTCCTGCTCGCGGATTTGGGCGCTGCCCTCGATAGAACGATGCAGGGCCTTGGTCAGGCGCGGGTTGCGCACCTGGGCCACGTCAGGCAGCCAGATGGCGTGGCTCGGGTGGGGGCCGAGGTCGGGCTCGATCTCGCGCACCGCTTCCAGGTCCAGTACCTGCAGGTGCACCCCATGTGCTTCGGCCCAGCGGCCGGCCAAGTCGCGCTCCTCGGTGTCGAGGATCAGCATGCCGTTGTGGGTCAGCTCCGGGTCGATGCCGGTTGCGTCGTGCAGTTCCAGGCAGAGCTTTGGATAATCCTGTTGACTCCAGGCGACCAGGGCGGTGACAGACTCCGGGTAGCGCCAGGGATAGAGAGGGGAGAGGATGCCGCCACCGGCCCAGGACGCCTCGCGCCCAGTCTCGCCCATTTCGACCAGGGTCACGCGCGCCCCCGCTTCGACCAATTGGCGCGCCGTGAGGAGGCCGATGATGCCGCCGCCGATGACGAGGATGTCGCTCATGGGTGCTCCTGCCGCTATGAGGGTATGGGGACGAGCCGCCCCGGGCCTTGGAGGTGATTGGGTCTAGGCGGGCACCCGTTAGGCCGGGTGGCCGCAGTCTAGCACAAGGATTTTGGCCGTCGCCCCACCCGGGACGAGGGGGGCCTCAGCCTCTTTGAACCGGCTCCGGGGCCAGTTCTCTCGGCAGTGCGAAGACGACCTGCTCGCGAACCCCGGCCTGCTCCTCCACTTCGCTGGCACCCCATGCCTTGAGGCGTTCGATGACCTGCGCGACCAGGACCTCGGGGGCCGATGCCCCGGCGGTCAGCCCAACCCGCGGGGAACCGGCGAGCCATTCCGGGCAGATGTTGTCTGGGCCGTCGATGAGGTGTGCCTGGCAGCCCTGGCGCTCGGCCAACTCGCGCAGACGGTTGGAGTTGGAGCTGTTGGCCGAGCCGACTACCAGGACCAGGTCGCAGCGCTCCGCCAGGGCCTTTACGGCGTCTTGACGGTTCTGAGTGGCATAGCAGATGTCGCTCTTCTTTGGCCCGCGGATGGCCGGGAAACGCTCGCGCAAGGCGGCGACGATGGCCTGGGTGTCGTCGATCGAGAGGGTGGTCTGGGTGACATAAGCCAAACGCTCTGGCTCGCGAACCTCGAGCGCGGCAACGTCCGCAATGGTCTCGACCAAGCGCACCAGGCCGGCTCCGACGGCGGCTCCGGCGTCGGCTTCGCCCCGGCACTGGCCCATGGTGCCTTCCACCTCAGGATGTCCACGGTGGCCGACCAGGATCACCTCGTGGCCGGCCTTGCAGTGGCGGGCGACCTCCAGGTGGACCTTGGTGACCAGGGGACAGGTGGCATCGAAGATGCGCAGATCGCGTCCAGCGGCCTCTTCGCGCACCTGCTGGGAGACGCCGTGGGCGCTGAAGATGACAGTCGCCCCGTCCGGGACCTGATCCAATTCCTCGACGAAGACCGCGCCGCGCTGGCGCAGGTCTTCGACCACGAAGCGGTTGTGTACCACCTCGTGGCGAACGTAGATGGGTGCCCCGAAGAGCTCGATGGCGCGCTCGACGATCTCGATGGCCCGGTCCACGCCGGCGCAGAAGCCGCGCGGGTTGGCGATAAGGATGTTCATGGAACCGGAGGATAAGCCAGGCGCCGAAGTCTGGCCAAGGGGCGCATCTCCACCGGCGACTGCAGGGTCCCCCTCGACACTCAGAACCTCAACCCGAATATTCAGCGTCCTGCCCGAAAGCGGGTGGTTGAGGTCCACCCGAACCCGCTCCGCGTCCACCTCCAAGATCAGGCCCGCCAGCTCGTGCCCCCCAGGGGTCTCGAAAGCAACCAGCTGACCGGGCGCCGTGGTCTGGCCTGGTGGAAAATCGGCGAACGGCAACCAGTGGATGTTGTCCGCATCGTGAGGGCCGTAGAGGTCGTCCCCGCTGACCAGAAAGCGCTGCTCGACGCCCACGGCCAGACCCCGCAGCAAGGCCTCCAGCCCAGGGGTCAGGGTTCCGTCGCCCATTGTGACGGCAAGCGGGTCTTCGCCCCAGGTTGAAAGTGCGATGGTGCTGTCCTGAAGACGAATCTCCATGTGCAGCCTGATTCGGCTGCCTGGCCCAACCGTTGCGGCGGCCGGGTCTGAAAAGGGGTTGTGCATCACTCAGAGGGGCTCGGACTGGGGGCACTGCAGTAGGGGACCGGGGCCCCTGCCAGCGGTGCCGGTCGTGCGTGGGGGTGCCGAGGGGTTGGCCGCGATCGCCGCGGGCCTCACAGCAGCTCTTGGGTGATGAAGAGGTACCCTAACGCGACGGCCACGATGCCAACCGCCAAGTAGGGAATCAGAATGCAGATTCCGGGGAGGTCATTGCAGACCTTGCTGTACTTGCAGAGCTTGCAGTTTTTCACCGTCGTTACCTCTGATTGTGGTGAATGTGCGCGCTATCGGGACGGGCGCATCGCTGGTCTTCTGGGCGGAGCTGGGGCCGCAGGGGCCCGGACGCTGCATGAGTATCCTACCGAATACCGATGGAGTAGCAAGGCCGAATCTGCAGGGTGGGGTGCCGTCCGCATTCCGCGGTTGCTCCTGCCCGGGACGCCGCGCGCGGCACCCGGTTTGAGCGCCCGCCGCCTACCCGATACGATAGCTTGTCAGCCCCTAGGTTCCCGAGCCCCGTCCCACGAGCCCCCCATGCCGAATGAAGACTACATCCTTGAGGGGACCAGTGCGAACTTCGCGACGCTGGTCCTGGAAAACTCGCGCAAGGGCCCCGTACTGGTGGACTTCTGGGCCGAATGGGCGGGACCCTCCCTGCGCCAGGGAGACTTGCTGCGGCGTCTGGCGCGGTCCTACGGGGGACGCTTCCTGTTGGTCAGCCTGAACACGGACCGGGAGAAGGATATCGCCCAGCGCTACGGGGTCAAGGGTCTGCCCTCTTGCAAGGTGTTTCGGCACGCTAAGGTGGCGGAGGAGGTCCACGGCATGCAGACGGAGCCCGATTATCGGGCGCTCATCGATCGACACCTGACGCCGCTGGCCGACCGCGCCCAGGCCGCCGCCCTGGCCGCTTGGGAGGCGGGCGACGAGGAGAAGGGCATCCAGGTCCTGGCCGAGGCGGCCATGGCCGAGCCCGATAACCCGGCCGTCCCGCTCTTGCTCGCCAAACTGCTGATCCGCCAAGGGCGCCACCTGGACGCCCATGCCGTGCTAGCCGCCCTGCCGCCCGCGCTTCGCACGGGCGGGGAGATCCGCCGCCTCTACGCCCACCTGGAGCTGATCATGGCCGCCAGGGATGGTGGACATGCCGGGAACGCAGGAGCAGTTACCGGCGCGGCCGCCAGGACAGCACGTCCTGACGCCGAGCCGACCGCAGCCCTGGCACCGGACCCCGACGACCACGCGGCCCGCTTCGCGCTGGGTGCACGCTGCGTGGTGGCGGACGACTATGGAGCTGCCCTTGGCCACTTCGCCGAGCTGGAACGTCGCGCCCCCGGCTACCGCGATGGCGTCGCCCATGAGGCCTTGCTCCTGGTCATGGATCTCTTGGGAACCGACGACGAGCAGGTGCGCCGCTACCGCCGCTCCCTGTTTGAGCATTAGGGCGCGAGGCCCGGCGACTGGTGTCGGGCCGCCCATCCACCATCACCGGGGGCTAGGCCTGTGAGTCAGAAAAAGGGAACGCCCAGGGTGGGCTTTGTCAGTCTCGGGTGCCCGAAGGCGACGGTGGACTCTGAGCGCATCCTGACCCAATTGCGGGCGGAGGGGTACGGTGTGGCCCCGACCTACGCCGGTGCCGACCTGGTCATCGTCAACACCTGCGGCTTCATCGACGCAGCGGTGGAGGAGTCCCTGGAGGCCATCGGCGAGGCCCTGACCGAGAACGGCCGGGTGATCGTCACCGGTTGTCTCGGGGCCCGCGCGGAGCTGGTGCGCGGCACCCACCCGGAGGTCCTGGCGGTGACCGGGCCTCACGCCTACCAGGCCGTCATGGAGGCGGTCCATACCCACCTGCCGCCACGCCGGGACCCCTTCACCAGCCTGCTGCCGCCCCAGGGGGTCAAGCTGACCCCCCGCCATTATGCCTATGTCAAAATCTCCGAGGGATGCAACCATAGGTGCAGCTTCTGCATCATCCCCAGTCTGCGCGGCGATCTGGTCAGCCGCCCCATCGGCGAGGTCCTGGCCGAGGCGCAGCGCCTCGTGGATGCAGGCGTGCGCGAGCTGCTGATCGTTTCGCAGGACACCAGCGCCTACGGGCTCGACCTGCGTTACCGACCGGATTTCTGGCAGGGGCGCCCACTCAAGACGGATCTTGAACACCTGGCCCGGGCCCTGGGCGAGCTGCCCGCCTGGGTGCGCCTGCACTACGTCTATCCCTACCCCCATGTGGATACCCTGATCCCGCTGATGGCCGAGGGACTGATCCTGCCCTACCTCGACATGCCCCTGCAGCACGGCAGCCCCGCCGTTCTTGCGGCGATGCGCCGGCCGGCGGCCACCGAGCGGGTTCTGGAGCGCCTGGCCCGCTGGCGCGACGTCTGCCCGGACCTGGTCGTGCGCAGCACCTTCATCGTTGGCTTCCCGGGGGAGACGGCGGGGGACTTTCAGGTGCTGCTCGACTTCCTGCGCGCAGCCCGACTCGACCGCGTCGGCTGCTTTGCCTACTCACCGGTTCACGGGGCAGCGGCCAACGACCTCCCGAATCCTGTGGCCGAGGAGGTCAAGGAAGAACGCTTGGCGCGCTTCATGGAGGTCCAGGCCGAGATCAGCCATGCCAAGCTCGCCGCTCGGGTGGGGCAGCACCTGACCGTCCTGGTGGATGAGGTCGAGGGGGAACGGGTGCTGGCCCGCAGCTACGCCGACGCGCCGGAGATCGATGGGACCGTCATCGTCCCCGGGGCCTGGGAGCTGGACCCCGGCGATTTCATCGAGGTGGAGGTGACCGGCGCGCAGGAGCACGACCTTTGGGCAATTCCGGTGAAGGATTGACTCAACAACAATCAGTCAGCGGTCCGCTATCAGCCGAGTGAGAACAAGACCCTGCTGGCGTGCCCGCGATGCGCTGCGGTCACCCCCAAGCTCAGTCGGTCGTGCATGACGCTTCTCGTCGCGAATCCTCGCGACGGCCGATCGTCTCTTCCAGATCGAGGGGCGCTTCCCAACTGGCCATGGCTCGACCCCAAGAGACTCGGGCCCGCCCGCAAGGGCAGGCGCGTATCCTGGTCGGGTGTCGGGGCGGTTGCCCTAGAAGGCGGGACCCGGCTGCTTGCCCAGCTTCTTCAGAATCATGGCCATTGGGCAGAAGCCGGTGAAGGCCGACTGAAACAGGTTGGCGCCAACAAAGGCGGTGAACCACAGCCAGTTGATGTTGACGTAGACCGCCAGCAGGACGGAGAGCAGGATGAAGGCGCCGGCGACGGCCAGCACAATGCGATCGATGGACATGATTGGGAGCCTCGTCTATCGGGAATGACAGTGATTGTAGATTAGCAGGTGATAATATAGGCGGCAGTGCGGCCGGTTCAAGCCTGCCGTACTCACCGATCGAATTTCTTTGTGACTTGGCCACAGGCGGGACCCCGCATCGTGTTGTCGGACTACGCGCAGATCATTGCAGGGCTCGCGCTCCCGGCAGCCTACACCCACCCGGCGGAGCGGTTCGCCCACATCGAGACCCACGCCTCCCATGTCTTTCTGGTCGGGGACCTCACCTACAAGCTCAAGAAACCCGTCAATCTTGGCTTCCTCGACTTTACGACGCTGGAGCGGCGGCGCTTCTTCTGCGAGGAAGAACTGCGGCTCAACCGCCGCCTGGCCCCCGACACCTACCTTGCGGTAGTCCCCATCACCGGCACCCCGGCGGCGCCGCGCATGGGCGGAGAAGGCGAGGCCTTGGAGTACGCGGTGAAGATGCGCCGCTTTCCGCAGAACGCCCTGCTCAGCCGGCGTCGGGTGACCCCGGACGTGGTCGATCGCATCGCCGACCGGGTGGCGGCCTTCCATGAAGTGGTCCCCATCGCAGCCCCAGAGAGCGGCTATGGCAGCCCTGAGTCGGTCCTGGCACCCATGCTTGACAACCTGGCGGTCCTGAGCGAGACGGCAAAGAGTGCCATCGATGCGCCGCGACTGGCTGCCCTGGAGGCATGGACCCGCGCCCGCTTCCCGGCACTGACAGAGCTCATCGAGCAACGTCGCCTCAATGGGCGGGTGCGCGAGTGCCACGGCGACCTGCATCGAGGCAACATCGCCGACGTATTCGGGCAACTCATCATCTTCGACGGTATTGAGTTCGACCCGGCACTCCGCTGGATCGACACCATCAACGAGGTCGCCTTCCTAGCCATGGATCTGGCCCAAGGAGGCGCAGCGGACCTCGCCCGCCGATTCCTCAATCGCTACCTGGAGCGAAACGGCGACTACGACGGCGTTGCTTTGCTCGACCTGTACCGGGTCTATCGTGCCACCGTGCGCGCCAAGGTCACCGCCATCCGCCTGACCCAACCTGGGCTGGAGGCCAACGAGGTTCTGCATTACCGTGTCGAGCTCGCCCGCTACCTGGCCCTCGCCGAAGAGTACACCGGCGACCAGCCGCGGCGGCTGATCCTGACCCACGGGCGTTCCGGCTCGGGCAAGACCCACCTCTCTGTCATCCTGCGAGAGCGCCTGCGCCTCATCCATATCCGCTCGGACATCGAGCGCAAGCGCCTTTTCGGGCTCCCCCTCGAGGCCCGTGCAGCGGCAGCGGCCGAGACCGGAATCTACACCCCGGAGGCGACGGCCCGCACCTATGCCCGACTGTTCGAGCTGGCGCGTTCTATCCTGGCGGGCGGGTGGGGAGTCTTGGTGGATGCCACCTTCCTGCGCCGCTCCCAGCGGGCCCCCTTCCTGGCCCTCGCCGCGGAGCTCAATGTGCCTTGCACCGTCCTCTACTTGCAGGCCCCGGAATCGGTGCTGCGGGCCCGTGTGGCCAAGCGGGTCGCCGAGGGCTGCGATGCCTCGGACGCCGATATCACTATCCTCGATGCCCAGAGTGCCGTGCACCAGCCCCTCACCCAGGAGGAGTCGGCATGCGCCATCGCCGTCCACACCCACCCCGGCCCGAACCTGGACGACCTGCTGCGCCGGTTTGGGGATTGATCCTGCCCGGCCCCGCGTAGGGCCCCACAGCCGCGAAGAGGTTCCCAGCTATGCCGAATCCGGAAACGGCCAACGCCGACGAGGTCGCGAGGCAGCTCGGGCTCGCCGCCCGCCCCCATCGGCGGTTGTGGTCCGGGTTCGCCGTATTGATGTTGGTGGGACTTGGGGCGGCAGCCCTCATGGTCCTGGGGACAGGCCAGGAGGAGCCGGCCCGGTACAAGACTGCCCAGGTCCGCGTCGGAGACCTGCAGGTCAAGGTGAGCGCCACTGGTCAGCTCGAGCCCATCACCCAGGTGGACGTTGGCACCGAGGTCTCCGGGACCATCCAGTCGGTGGCGGTGGACTTCAACGACCGGGTCAAGACAGGCCAAGTCCTGGCGCGGCTCGACCCGGATTCGGCTCGCGCCAAGTTCCGCCAGTCGGAGGCCGCCCTGAGCCTGGCCCAGGCCGGCGTCCAGGAGGCGGAGGCGACGGTCACCGAGACTGCCAACCGCCTTCGCCGCACCCGCGACATGATCGGCAAGCGCCTGTCCTCCCCCGAGGAACTGGACACCGCCGCCGCCGCTGCCGAGCGGGCGGTGGCGGGGTTGGCCGTGGCCAAGGCCAAGGTGGACCAGGCGCAGGCCCAGCTCGACGCCGACCGCCGCACCCTGGACAAAACCGAGATCCGCTCTCCAATCGACGGGATTGTGCTGAAGCGCCAGGTCGAGCCAGGCCAGACCGTCGCCGCCTCGCTCCAGACCCCGGTCCTGTTCACCCTGGCTGAGAACCTCGCCCAGATGCGGTTGAAGGTCGCGGTAGACGAGGCCGACGTGGGCCAGGTGGCGGCAGGACAGCCGGCGAGCTTTACGGTGGATGCCTATCCGGACCGCGACTTCCCCGCCACCCTCACTCAGGTCCGCTACGCCCCGGAGACGGTGGACGGCGTAGTGACCTACGGCACCCTGCTGTCTTTGGACAATGCGGACCTTTCCCTACGCCCGGGCATGACCGCCACCGCTGAGATCCTGGTACGCGAGGAGCACGGTGCCTTGCTGATCCCCAACGCCGCCCTGCGCTTCTCCCCGCCCAACAGCGATACCCCCAGGGGCGACCGCGGCCTGGTGGGTATGCTCCTGCCGCGCCGCCCGGCAAGCGCCAGACGTCCGCCGGAGGCTGAGCGGCACGCCGGCAAAGGGGTGCGAGTATGGGTGCTGCGCGATGGGGAGCCAGCAGCGGTGGAAGTGCGCACCGGTGCCACCGACGGGATCTCCACCCAGATCCTGGACCATGCCCTGGCGCCCGGCACCGAGGTGCTGGTCGACGTGGAGCGCCGAGGCTCCAAACCTTGAGTCTGTTGGGTCTTCCAGGCACCCCAGCTGCGACGGCGCCCCTGGTCGAGCTCCGCCAGGTTGCCAAGGTCTACGGCCAGGGGGTGGCCGCCATGCGCGCTTTGGACGGGGTGGACCTAACCATCGATGCCGGGGACTTTGTCGCCATCATGGGGCCGAGCGGCTCGGGTAAGTCCACCGCCATGAACATCCTCGGCTGTCTCGATACCCCCACCTCCGGGTCCTACCGCTTCCGGGGGGTCCCCGTCGAGGGGCTGTCCCGCGACCAGCGCGCCTTGCTGCGGCGCAACCACCTGGGCTTCGTCTTCCAAGGGTTCAATCTGCTCAACCGCACGTCGGCGCTGGAGAACGTGGAGCTGCCGCTGCTCTACCGGCGCATCCCGCGGGCCCAGCGTCACGCCCAGGCCCGCCGGGCCCTGGCCCAGGTCGGCCTCTCCGGCTGGGAGGACCACAGCCCGGGGGAGCTCTCCGGCGGCCAGCAGCAGCGCGTCGCCATCGCCCGGGCCATCGTCACCGGCCCCAGCCTGCTCCTGGCCGACGAGCCCACCGGCAACCTCGACAGCGCCCGCAGCCACGAGATCATGGAACTGCTCACCGGCCTCAACCGCGAGCAGGGGATCACGGTCCTGATGGTCACCCACGAGCCGGAGATGGCCGCCTACGCCGGGCGGGTCATCCACTTTCTGGACGGGCGGGTGGCCGACGACGGCCCAGGGCAGGGGGACCGCCCCTGATGTTGTGGAATGCGCTCCTCCTCGCCCTGCGCGAGATCCGTCGCAACGTCTTGCGCTCGGTCCTGACCATCCTCGGCATCGTCATCGGGGTGGCTGCGGTGATCGTCATGGTCACCCTGGGGGACGGGGCTACCCTGGCGGTCACCAGCCAGATCCAGTCGCTGGGGAGCAATCTGCTGATGATCCGCATGGGCCAGCACATGGGGCCGATGTCCGGTGGTGGCGGGGCGCCCTTCACCCTGGAAGATGCCGTCGCCGTGGGGCGCGACGTCCCAGCCGTCCTGGCCGTTGCACCCTCCGCCAGCCAGGCCCTCACCGCCGTCGCCGGCAACGCCAACTGGTCCGCCTCAGTTTCCGGCACCGACAATCGATTCTTCGAGGTGCGCAACTGGACCTTCGCCGCTGGGCGCCCCTTCACAGAGGCGGAGCTACGGGCTGGGCGGGCCGTCTGCGTCATTGGGGCCACGGTGCGCAAGGAGCTGTTTGGTCCCCAGGACCCGCTGGATCAGAAAATCCGCTTGAAGCAGTTGGCCTGCCAGGTCGTCGGGCTGCTCGCGGCGAAGGGCCAGAGTACCATGGGGTCGGATCAGGACGACCTGGTGGTCATACCGTTGCGCACCTTCCACCGTCGCCTGGCCGGCAACCGCAACGTGACCCTGATCCAGGTCGCGGTGCGCGAGGGCGAGTCCACGGAAAAGGCCAAGGAGGACATCGAGCGCCTGATGCGCAAGCGCCGCCACATCGCCGCCGGGGAGCAGGACGACTTCAGCGTGCGGGACATGAAGGAGATCGCCAACATGCTCACCGGAACCACCAAGGTCCTGACCGCGCTGCTCAGCGCCGTGGCGGCGGTCAGCCTTCTGGTGGGCGGCATCGGCATCATGAACATCATGCTGGTTTCGGTGACCGAGCGGACCCGCGAGATCGGCATCCGCTTGGCCATCGGCGCCCTGGAGACGGAGGTCCTCATGCAATTTCTGGTGGAGGCAGTGGCCCTCTCCTCCCTGGGCGGCGTGCTGGGCATCCTGCTGGCCATCGGGGCCTCCGTCGGGCTCGCCGGCGTGCTGGAGGTCCCCTTTGTCTTCAACCCCCGCATTGTGCTAATCGCCTTTCTGTTTTCCGCCGCAGTGGGGGTGGTCTTCGGCTACTTCCCGGCGCGCCGGGCGGCACGGTTGGACCCGATCGAGGCGCTGCGGCGGGAATAGTGCGGACTCGCTCGTCTGGGGCCCTAGCCCTGCACGCCTCCTTCATTGCCTGGGTGCGGCGGGACCCGGCGGGGGTTGCTCGGCCGCCTTTGCATCGGCCTCTGCCTCTGGCGCCCGGCGATCGAACGCGGCAAGGGTCAGGGCGGTCAGCCTGTGATAGTCGTCATCGAAGTGGTGCCCGCCGGGAAGCCCAAGGATCTCGCACTTGGCCAGAAGCGGCGACTTGCAGGCGCTGTCGTCCTCATCCTCACCATGGACGCACAGGGTGACGGCCGGCGGCAGGGCAACGATGGCGGCGACGACGTCCGCATCCCCGGTGGACATCCCCAGCCATCCGCCCACCGATATTTGGAACCCGGTCTTCTCCTCCGGGGCGAGGAGCGCCACCAGGCGCGTGCGGGCGCGGATATCCGGGTCGATCTGCGGCCAGGCGAAGGGCAGGACATTGGCCCCGAAGGAGTAGCCCGCGAGCAGGATGGGGAGGCGCTCGGTCGGGTCCGCCGCCTTGACCATCAGGGCAGTGTCCCGTGCCATCTCCTGGGCGGTGCGCTTCGACCAGAAATAGCGGAGGGAGTCTACCCCGACCACCGCGAAGCCCTTTTCGACGAGGAGGGCGCCGACGCTTTGGTCAATATCGCGCCAGCCCCCATCACCGGACCAGATCAGGACCACCCCGCGTGGATCGCCTTTCGGATCGAGCTGTACAACTGGCAGGTCGGCCTCTTCGAGGGCGTCACCATTGGCCGTGTCCACCACGGCCTGGACTATCTGAGGGATGCGCCGGGCCGGATCGAGTGGGGTCATTGTCACTCGGTCCCCAGCCGCAAACTCGGGATCGATCAGCGCGGCCTCGCCGGGGCCGGCCAGAAAGGTGATGGCCGCCGGGATGGTGCGGTCGAAACCATAGGTGAAGCCACCCGCCCGGTTGGGCTTGGAGCTGGCCCCGGGGCAGAAGGCCACCGGGGTGTCCAGACGGTTGTCGAAGCCGACCGCCACGGCCCCCCCCAGGGTGTTGTTCGGGGCGTCTGCAAGGGCCGCATAGGCGAAGGTCCCAGCTCCGGTTCCGGACCCGACGATGATGGGTCGCAGATACGTCGTTAGCCCCAACTCCCGCTGGGCCAATTGGGCCAGGGCCTCGAAGTCCGCGACCACGTAGTGGCACCCGTCTCCGGAGGCGGCCAGGGCCTTGCGGTAGACAGTGAAGTCCACCGCCAGCACGATCAGGCCTGCGTCCAGCAGAGCCTTGGCCTCGGCGGTGCGCTCTGGCGTCCAGCCGTCGGTGCCGGACACCAGGACGGCCAGACCCTTGGGCGCCTCGCGCGCCGCTCCGGTAGGTGTCAGGAGGGGAATATCGTGGAGCCGCTCGGCGGAGACGGTGCGGGGTTGCCCTCCATCGAATCCCTTCGGGGGTGAGGCCTGAGACGTGGTGGGCGGATGTGCCCGAGCCGGGGTCAGCGGCGGCTGCGGTCATGAGGGACAGGGTGAATGCCAGGGCCCCGAAGGCGGTCGGTGTTCAGGTTCATTTCTTGATCATCTCCAGGCGCCCCCCGGCGATCAAGGCCGCGACGTCGACAAGAATCTGGGGCAGGGCCAGCCCGCCGCGACAGGCCAGGTAGTGGGGTGTCCAGACGGGGTTGAACTTCTGCTTGTAGGCACGCAGCCCCTCGAAGGGGTAGAACTCCTCGCCGCGGCGGAAGATCAGGGCCCCGACCTTGTGCCAGGTGGGAGCCAGGCGGTGCTCGGCCAGGCCGGACAGCGGCGCCGCCCCCAGGTTGAACCAGGCATAACCCTGCTCCTTGGCGTAGAGGGCAACGCGCACGAACAGCGCGTCCATGAGTACCCTCGACACCCCCTGCTCGTAGCGCATCAGATCGATGGCCAGCTCGTTGCGGTCGCCTGCCCGCAGGAGGTTGGCGAAGGCAACCATGCGCCCACCCTTGCGCAGCACGGCACAGTCGAACTCGACCAGGTAGTCCGGGCGGAAGGCGCCCAGGGAGAAGCCCTTCTCGCTCGCCTTTTTGCTCTCCAACCAGGCATCCGAGACACCCTTCATCTCGTCGAGGGCCGCCTCGACCTCGGCCTTGGGGATGATGGCGAATTCCATACCCTCCTTGGTCGCGCGTCGATCCACATAGCGCATCTCCTGGCCCGCCGAACCCTGCAAGTTGAACTTGGTCAAATCGACCCGGGCGACCTCGCCGATTTTGTGGAGAGCTAGGCCCATGTCCAGATAGAGCGGCAAATCCTCGGTGCCGACGCCATAGAAGACCACCCGCCCGGCGTGTTGATCCACCAGCTCGCGGAAGCGCCAGACGAGCTCCCTGGCCTCCTGTGCCTCGCCAATCGGCCCGCCCAGGGAGACCCAACTGCGCCCCGATACCCCATACATAAGGCAGGCACGTTCGGATTCGGCGATCAGAAAGCGCTTGTCACCCAGAAGGGCCATTGCGGCCATTGCCCGGGGCGCTTGGGCCACCAGGCGGCGAACCGCGTCGGGGATGCGCTCGGGCCCCTTGCGGGCGGGCAGCGGGCGATTGAACAGGGCATCCGCCAGGGCGATCCCGGCGACGATGGCCACCGCCAGGGCAGCGCGCAGAAAGCGCGGGGCGTTGCCGTCCCAGGCGAACTCCCACCAAAGCTCATTGCTGTACTCCACATGCCGGTAGAGGAAGAATCCGACCCAGGCGACCACGATCAACAGCCCCAGCACCAGGGACAGCCAGCGCAGCCCGGGGCGCAGGTCCGTCAGGCGACCGGGGCGGTAGAAGAGGTCCTTGAAAAAAAACAGGAAGCCGACAAAGGCGAACAGGATGGTCGCCTCCTCCCAATCCATCCCCTTCGCCAACGAGAACACCATGCCGGCCGCCAGCAGGGTCACCGCGGCCCACCAGGCGGGGGCCAGGCGAGCGAAGAGCCCCCTGGCGATGACCATGAGCAGGACCCCCACCAGGCTGCCCAGGAGGTGCGACGCCTCGATGAACGGCAAGGGCACCAGGTCGGAGAGCAGGTCGATGCGCCAGTCTTGGCGCGGGATGGAGCTCGATACCAAGAGCACCACCCCCCCGATCAGGACCAGGCCCCCGGCCACGGCCGGGACCACCCCCTGGAGCATGCGGTTGAGCAGGCGCCGCGCCCCGGCGACCTGGGTGCGGCGCCGGATCACCTCCACCAGGAGCAGGGCAAGGGCCGCCATACCCAGGGGCAGCAGGGAATAGACAGCTCGGTACAGGATCAGGGCCGCCACCAGGTCCGAGCGCCCGATCATGCCCAGGCCGGCGGCGATGGTCGCCTCGAAGACACCGATGCCCCCCGGGGTGTGGGCCAGTATCCCGAGGGTGATAGCCGCCGCAAAGACCACCAGGAAGGCACCCAGGTCCGGTGCCGCTCCCGCCGGCAGCAGGACGTAGAGGGTTGCCGCCGCCGCGGCGAAGTCGATGCTTCCGACCAGCAGCTGCCCCATGGCCGTGCGTCCGTCCGGCATGGGGATGGACCAGCCCCATAGGGACAGGGAGCGTTGGCCGGTGGACACCCAGGCCAGGAAGGCGATGGTGGCAGCAACCAGGGCGAGCCCGATGCCGCGGGCGGCACCGAAGGGCAGGGAGGTCAGGTGCGCGATCCCGGTCGGGTCCAAGGCCATGGCCAACCCCACCACGAAGACCAGCCCAAGCCAGAGGGTCAGCCAGGCGATAGCGACGATACGCCCGATGTCCGCGACCCCAAGCCCAACCGCCGAATAGATGCGGTAGCGCACCGAGCCCCCAGTGAGGACTGGAAAACCCAGGGCATTGGACACCGCGTAACCCGTGGCGCCGGCGAACAGGGCCGTCCCCAGGCCCACCGGCTCCTTGATGCAGCTGCGCACCGCCAGCACGTCGTAGGCCGCTAGCGCAGCGAAGCTAAGTGCCGTGGCCGCGATGGCCAGGGCGATCTGGACCCAGGTGGCCGCTTTGATGGCCGCGCCCACGTCCGCCACATGGATGTCCTCGGCCATGTGGCCCAGGACCAGCAGAGCCATCGCCAGGACGGCCAGGGCAAGGGTCGGTCCAAGGTACCTGAACCAGGCGGGTCTCGGGTGACCGGGGGCTGGCAAGGGTTCGAGGGAGCCCTGGTCAGGGACTAGGATCAGGGGCGCATCGGATTGGGCGGGCACATCAGGGACCTCGTGATATGGCAAGGGTCGAGCGCAGAGCAACAAGGATGGTTGAGCACTGCCTGGGGGGTGGCGCGGCCCTGTACCCTTTGGGAAACGCTGACTAAAGTGTTCCCCGTGCGGGCCACGGAGGGCCCGCCATTTCCAACGGCGCTAAGCCGCGGAAAATGCAGCGCTCCACGAGTGGCGCCTCGGGAAGCGCGAGCTGATTCAAGCCGGGGATGGCTTTAGTCAGCATCTCCTTAGGCATATGTCGCCGGAGTCCTAAGAGCCTAGTCGTCACGGGGGGTTCCATGCCCTGCCGGAACCCGACGCGGGCTTCGGACTGATTCGGTGATCGCTCTTCTTGGCCGGCTCGACGATGGAACTCTCATTCGAAGTGCCTTCGTCGACCGCTGCGCGGGTGTGCAGCCAATGGCGAAAGGCCCCCGGCGCAACCGCTTCTCCGTCGCTAGGCGCGCCCCCGTGCGCCAATTCGCCGATACAGCCGCCCAAGCGGCCTCAAAGTTCCCCTACACCCTGCGGCGCAATGAGATCGCAACCCGTCCGTCCGCGCGCCGCGCCGGTCGAGAGGCATTGGCCAGGGACACCGGGGACCCTGTCTTGCAAGCCGGTGGCGAGAGGCTATGATGCCAGCCTTCCACGACTCGTATCGGTTTGGGGGCAGCATGGCCGGACAGATCCTCGACGGCAAGGCCATCGCGGCGGAGATTCGCGCCGCGATCAAGGCGCAGGTAGAGGCCATCACGGCCCAAAGCCGACGCGCCCCAGGACTGGCAGTGGTCCTGATTGGGGCCAACCCCGCCTCCCAGGTCTATGTTCGCAACAAGCGAAGGGCATGTCAGGAGGTCGGATTCTACTCGGAGCTGCATGAGCTCCCTGCCGACACCACTCAGGAAGCCCTGCTTGCCCTGATCGATGCCCTCAACGCCGAGGAGCGCATCGACGGCATTCTGGTCCAGCTTCCGCTGCCCGGGCACGTCGACGAGGAGGCGATCATCGAACGCATCCTCCCTACCAAGGACGTGGACGGATTTCACCCCTACAACGTCGGCCGCCTGGCGCTGCGTATGCCGGTCCTGCGGCCCTGCACTCCGAAGGGCGTCATGACCCTGTTGGCACGCACCGGGCACACCTTGGCGGGGCTCGACGCGGTCATCATCGGGCAGTCGAACATCGTCGGTCGCCCCATGGCCTTGGAGCTGCTGGCCGCCCGCTGCACCATCACGGTATGCCATAGCCGCACCAGGGACTTGGAAGAGAAGGCACGGGGGGCAGACGTCCTGGTCGCCGCCGTCGGGAGTCCCCGGTTCGTCCCCGGCCACTGGGTCAAGCAGGGGGCCCTGGTGGTCGACGTGGGCATCAACCGCTTGGAGGGCGGTACCCTAGTGGGCGATGTGGACTACGGTCCCTGCCGCGAGCGCGCCGCATGGATAACCCCTGTCCCGGGTGGGGTCGGCCCCATGACCATTGCGAGTCTGCTGGAAAACACCTTGCAAGCCGCCGAGCTGCACGCTGCCGGCCACATCTGAGAGCCCACCAACTGCAGACGCAAGCCAATACCGGGCGGGAAGGGGACTCGTGCAAGTCTGTCACCACCATCCGGGCCCAGATGGGCCGCATTACCGGGCGGCGTGGGTCGACAAAGCGCTCAAATGTCAGCGGCCAGGCGCGCGTCTTGCATTGATGTGTTAAACTTGCGCGGTTTTGTAGCCGGAACCCAAGCCAATCAATCCGACAGTCCATGGCAAAAGAAGACGCAATCCAGATGGAAGGCACGGTCGTCGAGACCCTGCCCAATACCGTGTTTCGGGTGGAGCTCGAGAACGGTCACGTGGTGACCGCTCACATCTCGGGAAAAATGCGCAAGCACTATATCCGCATCCTGACGGGGGATAAGGTGACCGTGGAGCTCACGCCCTACGACTTGACCAAGGGCCGGATCACTTACCGCGCCCGCTGACCTTCCCGCCCGAGGCGCCCAGCAGCAGCCATTGCTTGCGGCCCCTCCCCGCCCAATCCATGCAACGCAGGGGGGCAGTAGGGACCTCCGCCTAGACCTGAACTCATCCGCCCCAATCAGTGCGGCTTTCGCTCGCCAAACTGGAAGGCGAGGTCGTCGTCCTTGACGTAGACCCGCACCTTGCCACCGCTGGCCAATTCTCCAAACAGCACCTCGTTGGCAAGGGGTTTCTTGATGTGATTCTGGATAACCCGCGCCATGGGACGCGCGCCCATGGCCGGGTCATAACCCTTCTCGGCGATCCAGGCGCGCGCATCGGCGTCGATGGCCAGAGCCACCTTCTTGTCGAGGAGTTGCTGCTCCAACTCGAAGATGAACTTGTCCACCACGCTCGCGATGGTCTGGGCGGTGAGGGCGCCGAACTGAACCACGGCATCCAGGCGGTTGCGGAACTCCGGACTGAAAAAGCGCTTGAGGGCTTCGATGCCGTCGGTGGCGTGGTCCTGCTCTGTAAAGCCGATGGACCTGCGGCTGGTCTCGGAGGCCCCGGCATTGGTGGTCATCACCAGGACCACATTGCGGAAGTCCGCCTTGCGCCCGTTGTTGTCGGTCAGGGTCCCATGGTCCATGACCTGCAGGAGCAGGTTGAAGACGTCGGGGTGAGCCTTCTCGATCTCGTCCAGCAACAGCACCGCGTGCGGGTGCTTGTTGATCTCCTCAGTCAGCAGCCCGCCCTGGTCGAAACCGACGTAGCCCGGCGGGGCACCGATGAGGCGTGAGACCGTGTGGCGCTCCATGTATTCGGACATGTCGAAGCGGATCAGCTCCATGCCGAGGATGCGCGCCAACTGCCGGGTAACCTCGGTCTTGCCTACCCCGGTGGGACCGGTAAAGAGGAAGGAACCGATCGGCTTCTCCTCGTGCCCGAGGCCCGAGCGATTCATGCGGATGGCCGACGTCAGGGCATCGATGGCATCGCCTTGGCCGTACACCACCATTTTGAGGTCGCGGTCCAGGTTTCGCAGGGCCTCGGTGTCGGAGGTAGAGACCCGCTTGGGCGGAATGCGCGCCATCTTGGCAACGATGGCCTCCACGTCGGCCACGTCGATGCGCTTCTTGCGCTTGTCAGCCGGGCGGAGCTGCACATGGGCCCCGGCCTCGTCGATGACGTCGATGGCCTTGTCCGGCAGGTGGCGGTCGTTGATGTACTTGGCAGACAGCTCGGCGGCGGCGCGCAGGGCCGGTTGGGTATAGCTGACCTGATGGTGCTCCTCGAAGCGCGGCTTGAGCCCCTTCAAGATCTCCACGGTCTCTTCCACCGACGGCTCGTTGACGTCGATCTTCTGGAATCGCCGAGCCAGAGCCCGGTCTTTCTCGAAGATGCCGCGGTACTCCTGATAGGTGGTGGAGCCGATGCAGCGCAGGTCGCCTGAGGCAAGGAAGGGCTTGATCAGATTGGAGGCGTCCATAACCCCGCCAGAGGCGGAGCCGGCGCCGATGATGGTGTGGATCTCGTCGATGAAGAGGATGGCATGGGGCTGGCGGCGTAACTGCGCCAGGACTGCCTTGAGGCGCTTCTCGAAATCGCCGCGGTACTTGGTCCCGGCCACCAGGCCGCCCAGGTCTAGCGAGTAGATGACCGCATCCGCAAGGACCTCGGGGACGTCCCCGTCGACGATCTTCTTGGCCAGCCCCTCGGCAATGGCCGTTTTGCCAACGCCTGCCTCGCCGACGAAAAGCGGGTTGTTCTTGCGCCGACGGCAAAGGATCTGCAGGGTGCGCTCAATCTCGGGGGCTCGACCGATCAGGGGGTCGATGCGCCCGCGCTGGGCCAGGGCGTTGAGGTTCGTGGCAAAACTCTCCAGCGGGGAGGCGCCCTCCTTTTCCGCGTCACGCCCCTCCTCGGCCTCGCCCCCCTGGGACTCGTCCTCCGGATTCTCGCCGGGCACCTTGGAGATTCCGTGGGAGATGAAGTTGACGACGTCCAATCGGGTGATGTCCTGTTGGTTGAGCGCATAGACCGCGTGCGAGTCCTGCTCGCTGAACAGCGCCACCAAGACATTGGCCCCGGTCACCTCCTTCTTGCCCGCAGACTGGACGTGGAAAACGGCCCGCTGCAAGACGCGCTGAAAACCCAGCGTCGGCTGGGTCTCGCGACTGGTATCCCCCTGGATCAGGGGGGTCGTCTCCTCGATGAAGGTGCCGATCTCCTGGCGCAAGCGGGCCGCGTCCGCTCCGCAGGCACGCAGGACCCGCGCAGCCGTGGGATTGTCGAGGAGCGACAGCAGCAGGTGCTCCACCGTCATGTACTCGTGGCGTTTGGCGCGGGCCTCCTTGAAGGCCTGATTCAGCGAGTATTCAAGCTCTTTGCTAAGCATGGTGACCTTGGCCTGTGAGGGGGTGGATCAGTCAAGTCGTCCGGGGTCAGGATCGCACGCACATCGCCGCGCCAACACTCACGCCTCTTCCATGGTGCACATCAGCGGGTGCTGATGGCTTCTGGAGTACTCGGTGACCTGGGAGACCTTGGTCTCGGCGATGTCACGAGTGAAGACGCCGCACACCCCCGCCCCCCGGGTGTGGACGTGCAGCATGACCTGCGTGGCCTTGTCGCGAGGCATGGCAAAAAACGTCTCCAAGACCTGAACCACGAACTCCATCGGAGTGTAGTCGTCGTTCAGGAGCAGGACCTTAAACATCGGTGGCCGCTTGAGCTTAGGCCGCGCTTCCTCGACCGAAGGCCCGGATTCCTGACGCTCATTGGGGTCCTGGGTGCTCATAGATAATGGAGTCTAGCCAATAAAAAAGGGCCTCGCCGCGACCTAAGATGGCGACGATTTCACTCCCCGCAAGCCAAGTGACCGACGGGCCGACACGACACAACCTGCCCGCTGGGCGTGTCCCTGGAAGGCTTCGGCCGCAGGCTGGGAAGAACAGAATTTGACCAAAGAAATCAGGTCACTATACTTGCCCCCTGAGGCGTCCGCCGCCGATTCCGGGGAGCGGCGCCCAGCAACGACCAAACAAGTGCCGCTAAATTACAAGATGTACCCGTGGAGGAGTGCCAATGAACACCGGTGTTGTCAAGTGGTTCAACAATGCCAAGGGCTACGGATTCGTCAAGCCTGACGGACGCGAGGAGGATGTCTTCGTCCACTACTCGGCCATCACCATGGAAGGTTATAAGACCTTGAAGGAGGGTCAGAAGGTCGAGTTTGAGATCACCGAGGGGCCGAAGGGATTGCATGCAGCCCAAGTGAATCGGATGCTCTGATCCAGGGCCAGGCCGAGCTGCGTCGGCGACAGGTCCGAACCCTCCCTGCCACGCGAGGCCGCTGGGCCCACACCCAGCGGCCTTGTCGCAAGCTACATGTTGGCGATCAAGGCGTCCCCGAAACCGGAACAGCTCAGCTTGGTAGCGCCTTCCATCAGGCGTTCAAGATCGTAGGTGACCGTCTTGGCGGCGATGGCCCCCTCGACGCCCCGGATGATCAGGTCTGCCGCCTCCGGCCAACCCAGGTGGCGCAACATCATCTCCGCGGACAGGATCAAAGAGCTCGGATTCACCATGTCCTTGCCTGCATACTTGGGCGCCGTCCCATGGGTCGCCTCGAACATGGCCACTGAATCCGACAAATTGGCCCCTGGGGCCATGCCGATGCCGCCGACCTGGGCCGCCAGGGCGTCGGAGATATAGTCGCCGTTGAGGTTGAGGGTGGCGATTACCGAATACTCCCTGGGCCGCAGCAGGATCTGCTGCAGGAAGGCGTCGGCGATCACGTCCTTGATCACGATCTCGCGCCCGGTCTTTGGGTTCTGCAAGCGGCACCAGGGGCCGCCGTCGATCTCGGTAGCACCGAACTCCTCCCTGGCGAGGTCGTAGCCCCACTGCTTGAAGGCCCCTTCGGTGAACTTCATGATGTTGCCCTTGTGCACCAGGGTCACCGAGGGGCGGTCGTTGTCGATAGCATAGGCGATGGACTTGCGCACCAGTCGCTTGGTGCCCTCCTCCGAGACCGGCTTGATGCCGATCCCGGAGCTGTCCGGGAAGCGGATCTTGGTCACACCCATCTCGTGCTGCAGGAAAGCGATCACCTTCTGGGCCTGAGGCGAGCGTGCCTGCCATTCGATGCCGGCGTAGATATCCTCCGAGTTCTCTCGAAAGATCACCATGTCCGTGTGCTCGGGCTCCTTCAGCGGGCTCGGGGTTCCGCTGAAATAACGCACCGGGCGCAGGCAGACATAGAGATCGAGCTCCTGGCGCAGGGTGACGTTCAGAGAGCGGATGCCCCCGCCGACGGGGGTCGTGAGGGGGCCTTTGATCGATACCACAAACTCTTTGACGGCCGCGAGGGTCTCGGCTGGGAGCCACACATCCTCGCCATAGAGCCGGGTGGACTTCTCCCCGGCATAGATCTCCATCCACCGGATCCGCCGTCGCCCGCCGTAGGCTTTGGCCACGGCCGCATCGACGACCTGAATCATCACCGGGGTGATATCGATTCCGATACCGTCCCCCTCGATGCAGGGGATGATGGGGTTGTCCGGGACATCGAGCGAAAAATCCGCGTTGACCTGGATCTTGGCGCCGTCGGCGGGGGGCTGAATCTTGTCGTAGGCCATGCTGGGTCCTGTCGGCTGGGGCTGAAAACACCAGAGTCTACCACCGCCAAACCGACCTGGGTTAAGCCGTCCTGGCAGCACCAGATCGGGGCGCAAAGGCCCGAGTTTGGTGCAGGAATGAGGCCGCTTCTCGGTCAGATTGGGGGCAATTTCCAGCTATGGCGCGGCTGATCATCTTCAACAAGCCCTTTGGGGTCCTGACCCAGTTCCGCGGGGGTTCCGGCGAACGGACGCTGGCGGAGCTACATCCGTCTGTCCGGCGTCTATCCCGCCGGGCGTCTGGACAAAGACTCCGAAGGTCTGCTCCTCCTGACCGACGATGGAACCCTGCAGCATCGCATCAGCCACCCTCGGCACAAACTCTGGAAGACCTACTGGGTGCAAGTGGAGGGCGTTCCCGACCCCAACTGTCTTGGACGCCCTCCGGGCCGGAGTCCGGCTCAACGATGGCCCCACCTTGCCCGCCCGAGTTGCCGCCCTACCCGACCCGACCTCTGGCCGCGTGACCCACCCATCCGATACCGTGCCAACATCCCCACGACCTGGATCGAGATCCAGATCCGAGAGGGGCGCAACCGTCAAGTCCGCCGCATGACGGCGACGGTCGGGCTGCCGACCCTGCGGCTCGTTCGGGTGGCTATCGGAAGCTGGCGGCTCGCAGGGCTCTGGCCCGGTGAGTGGCGGGTCCTAGAGGTGAAGGCCCCGCCCACCCGCGGGCATGCGGGGCGGCCCCGTGGCAACAGGCCCACCATCCGGGCGGAAACCGGTAGCCGCAGCGCAACCAAAGACCCGGCCACGGCAAAGTGATCCGACGCAACCACCCCGACGCGCGATGGCTGTGACCGGATGGCCATCTCGCTGTGGCCGCCCAGGCCCTATAATGCAGCCCTGAGGCACCAGCCCGGGCGCGGCCGCTGGCTGACAATCAGGTCCCACGCCTCACGACATTTCAGGAGATCCTCATGGCAGACGCGGACATCGGACTTATCGGCCTGGCGGTCATGGGCCAGAACCTGGCCCTGAACATGGACGAACATGGCTTTCGGGTAGCAGTCTACAACCGCACCGTCAGCAAGGTAGACGATTTCCTTGCCGGGCCGGCCGCCGGGACCCGTATCGTCGGCACCCATTGCGTCGAAGAACTGGTCGCAGCCCTGTCCCAGCCGCGCAAGGTCATGCTGATGGTCCGCGCCGGAGAAGTCGTGGATCAGTTCATCGATGCCCTGGTCCCGCTGCTCAGACCCAGGCGACGTCATCATCGACGGGGGCAACTCCCACTTCCCCGACAGCACCCGACGCACCCGAGCGCTGGCGGAGCAAGGCATCCTGTTTGTCGGCACCGGGGTATCCGGTGGTGAGGAAGGGGCCCGGCACGGCCCCTCGATCATGCCCGGGGGCAATCCCGACGGCCTGGCCCTTGGTCCAGGACATCTTCCAGACCATCGCCGCGCAGGTGGACGATGTCCCCTGCTGCCACTGGGTGGGCGTCGAAGGTGCCGGTCACTACGTCAAGATGGTCCACAACGGCATCGAGTACGGCGACATGCAGCTCATCGCCGAGGCCTACGCCCTGATGCGCGAGGGACTCAACCTGCTCGGTGGACCAGATTCAGGCGATCTTCGCGCGCTGGAACACGGGGTGCTCGATTCGTACCTGATCGAGATCACCGCCCAAATCCTCAGCGTCCGCGATACAGATGGCGAGCCCCTGATCGACAAGATTCAGGACAGAGCGGCGCAGAAGGGCACCGGGAAGTGGACCGGGATAAACGCTCTCGATCTCGGCGTACCCGTGACGCTGATCGGCGAGGCGGTCTTCGCCCGTTGCCTCTCGGCCATGAAGGACGAGCGGCTGCGGGCCTCGCTGATCCTCTCCGGGAGCCGACTGGGCTTCAAGGCCGACCCGGATGCCTTCGTGCATCACATCCACGACGCCCTCTACGCGGCCAAGATCTGTTCCTACGCCCAGGGTTACATGCTGATGCGCGAAGCAGCCCGCGAATACGGATGGCAACTGGACCTAGGCGACGTCGCGCTGATGTGGCGCGGCGGCTGCATCATCCGCAGCCGCTTTCTCGACGACATCAAAGCCGCCTACGAGCGCGACCCGGGCCTGGAGAACCTGCTTCAGGACGACTTCTTCCGCAGCGAGATCACCCGACGCGCTGCGCGGCTGGCGCAAGACCGCCGCGATGTCCGTCGGCCTGGGTATCCCGACGCCCGCCATCACCTCAGCCCTGGCCTTCTACGACGGTTACCGGTCCGCCCGCCTCCCCGCGGACCTGATCCAGGCACAGCGCGACTACTTCGGCGCCCATACCTACGAGCGGGTGGATAGCCCCGCCGGTGAGCGCTTCCACACCGACTGGACAGGCACAGGCGGCCCCGGCCTCCTCTGCCTACGAGGTCTGACGCGCCGTTCATCCTCGCCCTCTAGTCTCTGGCGCTAGGGACATGCGGGCCCGCGTGCCGGATGCCGGGGCCCTATGCCGGACCTGCCACGGCCTGCAGGACCGCCATGGGCCCTGCGGCGCGGACCTGCTCCAACTGCCCGCGGTCCTTGACGAATAGCGACCCGGCAAACCCCAGGGCATTCACCGACACGGACCCGAAGTACTCCGCCACCCGTGGAACGGCGAGCAGCCAATCGTGCGCGACCAGCAGGTTGTAGGGGGCTGACTGCCGAACCTCCCCCTGGGTCTGAGCCCCGCGAATACCCAAGGCCCCGAGCAGGCCGAGATAGAGCCGATGGGCCTCCTCGGCCAGGCCTTGGTCGGTCCCCGCGCGGCGCGACAGGCGCACAAAGGCGTGGCGAAACGGCACGCCTGGACAGGTCCCGACCCCTTCTCTCGGGCCCTCGGCGAGCAGCGGCGCCATGGGCAACGGCTGGACCGTCCGAGGCCAGGGGCAGCGGGACCAACTGGAGATGTTTGTGGGGCTGACTGGCCCCGGCCAGGGCCCCTCCATTGTAGAACCCGAGGGACGGGCAACTGACCCATGCAAACGAACAGGGCGTGCAGGTCCTGCGGGGTGAGCAACGTCTCCTGATCCTCGAAGGAGCGGGTGACGATCAGCAGATGGCGCTCCAGGACATTGAACTTGTTCAACACCGCCACGTGGGTCTCGGATGGCCGGGCCACCGTCAGCTCAGGCTCCGGCGGCAGAAAGGGGTCGTCGGCCACGGCGTCGGCCCGGGGCCGGGCGCGCGCCTGCGCCTTGCGCGCCAGGCTGGAGACCACCCGGACCAGAAAGCGCACCCCGCCATCATGGATCTCCGCCTGCTCGGTCTCGATGGGTCGCAAGGCGCCGCAGGCTAGGGCCGAGCGGGTACGAGCCTCCAAGGCGGCGGCCAACCCCCCGTCGGGCAACCGCCGACCATCCCCTGCCCAACATCACTCGCCCCAAAGCCCCGTGCTGATGTAGCGCTCGCCAGTGTCCGGCAGAATCGCCAACAGGGTCTTGTCGCGGTAGATCTCCCGACGGGCCAGGATCAACATACCGGCCACCGCCGCGCCGCAGGAGATGCCCGGCGAGGATGCCCTCACCGCGAGCCAACGACCTGGCCGTGGCCCAGGCATCCTCGGTGGTCACGGGGATCACCTCGTCGTAGACCGTCATATCCAGGATCTCGGGGATGAAGCCGGGTGCCGTCCCCATGATGCCGTGCTTGCGGGCGATGCCCTTGGACAGAATGGGCGACTCCGCCGGCTCCGTGGCGACCACCCGCAGGGCGGGGTTCCTGGACTTGAGCCGGCGCCCCACACCGGTAATGGTCCCACCGGTGCCCGTGGTACAGACCAGAGCATCGAGCCCAGTCCCGAAATCCTCCCAGATCTCCGCCGCGGTACTCGCATGGGCGTCCGGATTCGCCGGGTTGAAGTGCTGGCCCACGAAGAACCACTCATGAGCCTCCGCCAGACCGACGGGCCTCGGCCACCGCCCCCTTGGTGCCGAGCTGCGCCGGCGTCAGGACCAGCTCGGCCCCGAAGGCGCGCATCAGGGCCCGGCGTTCCTCGCTCATGTCCGCCGCCATGACGAACACAGCGCGATAACCCTT
This sequence comes from uncultured Gammaproteobacteria bacterium, assembly GCA_963709645.1. GTDB lineage: Bacteria > Pseudomonadota > Gammaproteobacteria > Chromatiales > Chromatiaceae > DYRB01. The sequence goes on along the minus strand of CAVPXP010000013.1, from coordinate 67,621 downwards.
CACCGCCGCGACCATCGCCAGGCCGATGCCGGTATTGCCGGAGGTGGGCTCGACGAGGGTGTCCCCGGGCCTGCAGCACCCCCCGCCGCTCGGCGTCTTCGATCATGTTGAGGGCCGGCCGGTCCTTGATCGACCCGCAGGGATTAAAGCTCTCCACTTTACCCACAGCTCCCGCGCGCGGTGATCGCGAAAGCGATTGAGGCGCACCACTGGCGTGTTGCCGATGGTCTTGAGGATGTCGTGGTACTTCATCGCGCAGTAACCGGGGCGAGGCAAAGGGGCATGATAGCCGATGGCCCTCAGGTATCGAGCCAGGAACGCCCCCGGCACCTCGTCCCCAAACGCGCCCCCTGCCGGAATCTCGTCAGCCGGACGAGGTCACGTATCCTGCCGCCACCGGCCCCAAACCTATCCACCCCGGCGCGACGGAGGTACCCATGCGCAAGAACCAGTTCGCCCTGTTGGGTACCCGCCGCTTTCTGCCGCTGCTGGCTCACCCAGTTCCTCGGGGCCTTCAACGACAATCTGTTCAAGAATGCCCTGGTGATCCTCATCACCTATATCCTGGCGGAGCGCGCTGGGCTTGACGCCCGGGTCCTGGTGGTCCTGGCCGGGGGCATCCTGATCGTCCCTTTCTTCCTCTTCTCGGCCACGGCTGGGCAACTGGCGGACAAGTACGACAAGGCCCAGCTCACCCGCTACATCAAGCTGGCGGAAATCGTCATCATGCTCGCGGCCGGGCTCGGCTTCTGGCTCGGCAGCGTGACCCTGCTGATGGCTGTGCTGTTTCTGATGGGGACCCAATCGGCCTTTTTCGGCCCAATCAAATTCGGCATCCTGCCCGACCACCTGGCCGACGACGAGTTGGTCGCCGGCAACGCCCTGATCGAGACCAGTACCTTTTTGGCCATCCTGGGGGGAACCCTATTGGGTGGTCTGATGATTTTGGCGGCGGGAGGTCCGGCCCTGGTATCGGTGCTGGCGGTACTGGTGGCGGTGGCCGGCTGGTGGGCCAGTCGGTCCATCCCGGCCACCCTTCCCGCCACCCCCGACCTTGTCGTCGGCTACAACCCGCTGACCGAGACCTGGCGCATCCTTCGCGTCGCCGGGGAGAGCCGGGTCATCTTTCTCTGCATCCTCGGCATTTCCTGGTTTTGGGCCGTGGGATCCACCTTCCTGTCCCTCTTCCCAACCCTGACCAAGGACCTGATCGGGGCGGACGAGGGGGTAGTCACCCTGCTGCTGATCGCCTTCTCGATCGGCATCGCCGCCGGCGCCCTGCTGTGCAACCGCCTGCTCAAGGGGGAGGTGCACGCCACTTACGTGACCGTGGGTTCGCTGGGCATCACCCTGTTCGCCGCGGATCTGTGGCTCTCGACGCGCGCCCTGGGCGCACCCGGAGGCCAGCTTATCGGTGTCGGCGACTTCCTGGCCCAGCCCGGGTCCTGGCGACTGCTCGCGGACTTGGTCTTGCTGGCCGTCTCCGGGGGGCTGTTCATCGTCCCCCTCCAGGCCATGCTCCAACACCACAGCCCGCCGGCCCACAGGGCCCGCAACATTGCCGCCAATAACGTCGTCAACGCCCTGTTCATGGCGGCTGCCGCGGTGCTCAGCGCCCTCGCCCTCGCCCAAGGGGCGACCATCCCCCAAGTCTTCCTGCTCACCGCCCTGATCAACGCCGTAGTGGCGGTCTACATCCTTCGCCTGCTCCCCGGGGCCCTGGTCAAGGCGCTGATCGCCTGGCTGCTGGATATTTGCTACCGGGTGGAGGTTACCGGGCTCAAACACGTGCGCGAGGCCGGGGATCGGGTGCTGATCGTCTCCAACCACCTGTCATTCCTCGACGCAGCACTCATCGCCGCCTATGTTCCGGATGAGCTGACCTTCGCCATCGACACCCACATGGCCAAGCACCGGCTGATCCGGTTCTTCCTGTCGCTCGCCAAGACCTATCCCTTGGACCCGACCAATCCGCTCGCCATCCGTGCGCTGGTGGCCAACGTCAAGCGGGGCGAAAAGGTGGTGATCTTCCCCGAGGGGCGGCTCACGGTCACTGGGGCCCTCATGAAGGTCTACGAGGGCCCGGGACTGGTGGCAGACAAGGCCAAGGCCATGGTCCTGCCGGTGCGCCTGGATGGGGCCCAGTACACCCCCTTCTCGCGCCTGAAGGGCAAGGTGCGCATGCGCTGGTTCCCCAAGATCTCGGTGCACTTTCTGCCGCCCCGCCGTTTCGAGATCCCCGAGGGGCTCGCCGGGCGCCGGCGCCGCCAGTATGTCTCCGACCGTCTCTACGATCTGATGACGGACATGATGTTCGAGAGCAGCGACCGCGACCGAACCCTGTTTCAGTCCCTCATCGATGCTCGCCATACCCACGGGGCGGGACACCTGGTGCTGGAGGACGTCGAGATGCGCCCGCTCTCCTACCGCCGCCTCATGACAGGCGCCTTTGCCCTGGGCCGGCGCATCGCCCTGGGAACAGAACCCGGGGAAAGGGTCGGGGTCCTGCTGCCGAACGTCCTTGGCGCCGGGGTGACCTTCTTCGCCCTGCACGCCTATGGGCGGGTCCCCACCATGCTCAACTTCTCCACAGGAGCAGCCAACGCGGTGCTCGCCTGCCGCGCGGCCCAGGTCCGCACCCTGCTGACCTCGCGGCGCTTCGTGGAGATGGGCAAGCTCGGCGACCTCATCGCCGCTATCGAAGGGGTGGAAGTCGAGGTCCGCTATCTGGAGGACCTGCGCGCCGAGATGTCCCCGCTGGACAAGCTGGTCGGGCTCCTGGGCGGGACGCTGCCCCAGCTCACCTATTGGCTCGCCTGCCGGCGGCGCGACCCTAACGGAGCCGCCGTGGTCCTCTTCACCTCCGGCACCGAGGGGGCCCCCAAGGGCGTGGTGCTGAGCCACGCCAATATCCAGGCCAATCGCTATCAGGTCGCCTCGCGCATCGACTTCGGTCCGACCGACATCGTCTTCAACGCCCTGCCCCTGTTCCACTCCTTCGGGCTCTCCACCGGGACCCTGTTGCCCATCCTGTTCGGACTCAAGGTGTTCCTCTATCCGTCGCCCCTGCACTACCGCATCGTCCCGGAGATGGTCTACGGGACCAACGCCACCATCCTCTTCGGCACAGACACCTTCCTGGCCGGCTATGCCCGCTTCGCCCACCCCTACGACTTCTACAGTGTGCGCGTCGTCTGCACCGGCGCCGAGCGGGTCAAAGAAGAGACCCGCCGCCTGTACAGCGAGCGCTTCGGGGTGCGCCTGATGGAGGGCTATGGGGCCACCGAGACCGGCCCCGTGCTGGCCATGAACTCGCCCATGCAGTGCAGGCCCGGAACCGTGGGGCGCCTGATGCCGGGGATCGCGTGGCGGCTGGAGCCCGTGCCCGGCATCGAGGCGGGCGGGCGCCTTGTGGTCAGCGGGCCCAACGTCATGGCCGGCTACCTGAAAGCGGACCGCCCCGGCGAACTGCAGCCGCCGGAGGGGGGCTGGTACGACACGGGCGACATCGTGACCCTGGACGGGGAGGGCTTCGTCACCATCCAGGGGCGCGTGAAACGCTTCGCCAAGGTCGGCGGCGAGATGGTCTCGCTGGCCGCGGTGGAGGCCTGGGTCGCGCGCCTCTGGCCCACCGAGGCCCATGCCGTCACGACACTCCCGGACCCCAAGAAGGGCGAACAGCTCGTTCTGGTGACCGCCCACCCAGATCCCCGGCGCGAGGAGCTGATCGCCTTCGCCCGTCGCGAGGGAATCGCCGAGATCGCCATTCCGCGAACCCTGGTCCCGGTCCCAGAGGTCCCGGTGCTCGGGACCGGAAAGGTGGACTACGTCGGCGTCCGGGCTCTCGCGGAGTCCAGTGCAAGGGCCGGCCAGGATCCGGGCGATGCCGAAGGCGACGAGGACAACTGACGACTAGTCGCCGACGGCCCCCGCGAAGATCCGGTAAGCGGGGTTGTCGGTCTCTTCCCAGTACTGGTAGCCCAGGCTGTCGAGGAGGGCGAAGAGCTCGGCGCGCTCTCCCGCTGGGACCTGAATCCCCAAGAGGACCCGCCCGTAGGCCGCGCCGTGATTGCGGTAGTGGAACAAGCTGATGTTCCAGCGCCGCCCGATCCCGCTTAGGAAACCGAGTAGGGCACCCGGCCGCTCCGGGAACTCGAAGCGGAGCAGGTTCTCATGGGCCACCCCCCGAGTGTGGCCGCCGACCATGAAGCGGATGTGGAGCTTGGCGGTCTCATTGTCCGTCATGTCGACGACCGCGAACCCCTTCTGCTCCAGCCGGGCGATCAGCTCGCGCCGCTCTTCCTCGCCGCGGGACAGCTCCACCCCGGCGAAGACCTGGGCCTGCTGATCGTCGGCGTAGCGGTAGTTGAACTCGGTGATCTGGCGCTTGCCCAGGGTGCGGCAAAAGGCCAGGAAGCTCCCTGGGCGCTCCGGGATCTGGACCGCCAACAGGGCCTCGCGGCGCTCGCCCAGCTCGGCGCGCTCGGCGACGTGCCGCAGCCGGTCGAAGTTGATGTTGGCCCCACTCTCGATGGCGATGAGGTCGGCGCCGGTGATCCCCTCCCGCGCGACATAGCGCTTGAGGCCCGCGACCGCCAGGGCCCCGGCGGGCTCCGCAATGCCACGGGTATCGTCGAAGATATCCTTGATGGCGGCGCAGATCTCGTCCGTGCTGACCAGGACCACCTCGTCCACCAGGCCCCGGGCGACGCGGAAGGTCTCCTCCCCGATCTGGCGGACGGCCACCCCATCGGCAAAGAGCCCGACCTGCTCCAGTTCCACCCGCCTCCCCGCCGCCAGGGCCCGCTCCAGGGTCGGGGCCTCCTCCGGCTCGACCCCAATGATCCGGACCTCTCGGCCTGACGTATTTCACGTAGGCGGCGACACCCGCAATCAGACCGCCGCCCCCCACGGGAACGAAGATCGCGTGGGGCGGGCTGGGGTGCTGACGCAGGATCTCCATGCCGATGGTCCCCTGACCGGCGATCACATCCGGGTCGTCGAAGGGGTGAACGAAGGCGAGACCACGCTCCGCCGCCAGGTCCAGGGCGTGGGCATAGGCCTCGTCGTAGGAGTCGCCGTGCAGAACTGCCTTGCCGCCCAGGCTGCGCACCGCCTGGACCTTGATGGTCGGGGTGGTGCGCGGCATCACGATGATCGCCTCGATCCGGAGCCGCTCGGCGCCCAGGGCCACCCCCTGGGCATGGTTGCCTGCGGAGGCGGTGACCACCCCGCGCCTGCGCGTCGCCTCGTCCAGGTTGATCAGCTTGTTGTAGGCCCCCCGTAACTTGAAGGAGAAGACCGGTTGGAGATCTTCGCGCTTGAGGAGGACCTGATTGCCGAGGCGGCGGGACAGCCGTCCGGCCCGGGTCAGGGGAGACTCGATGGCGACGTCATAGACGCGCGCACGCAGGATGCGTTCGATGTAGGTTTCCGGCATTCGGCATCTCGGGGAGGATGTGGGCTCCCGGCTCCGGTCGGGCCCGCAAGGATGGCGAATGTTACAGCACTGGGACTCTCCGCGATCATCTTGGACGGGAATCCGACGTCCATCGGCCTGATGCCTGATGCCTGATGCCTGATGCCTGACTGGCGGCTGGCGGCTGGCGGCTGGCGGCTGGCGGCTGGCGGCTGGCGGCTCATTTTGGGATGATGCCACGCGATCCAACAACCCTACGGAGGACACCCATGACCCAGGACGAGATGAAGAAACTGGCCGCCCAGGCGGCTCTCGACTATGTGGGCGGCGGCATCATCGGGGTCGGCACCGGCTCCACCGTGAACCACTTCATCGACTGCCTCGCCGATATCAAGGGCCGCATCGAGGGGGCCGTGTCCAGCTCCGAAGTCTCCACGGCGCGCATGAAGGCCCACGGCATCCCCGTCTTCGACCTCAACGCGGTCGGCGACCTCGAGCTTTATGTGGATGGGGCGGACGAGTCCAACCACCGGCTTGAGCTCATCAAAGGCGGCGGCGGGGCCCTGACCCGGGAGAAGATCGTCGCCGCGGCCAGCAAGCAATTCGTCTGCATTGCCGACGAGGCCAAGCTGGTCGAAGTCCTGGGCAAATTCCCCCTGCCTGTGGAGGTCATCCCCATGGCCCGCAGCCTCATCGGCCGGGAGCTGGTCAAGCTCGGCGGGACCCCTGTCTGGCGCGAGGGTTTCGTGACCGACAACGGCAACGTCATCCTGGACGTCCACCACCTGGAGATCGTCAATCCCAAGGACCTCGAGCAGCACCTCAACAACCTGCCCGGTGTGGTGACGGTGGGGATCTTCGCCCTGCGGCCGGCGGATGTGCTGATCCTGGGGACGCCGGGGGGCTCGGACGGTTGTGACGGCCGGGTAGCGAGACATCCGGCAAGCGCTGCGGCACCTATCGGGACGCCAGGATTGCCGATGGCGCGAACGCCCAGTGCCATAGGGGCCGGTTTGTCGGGGCCAACACCCTTCCGATAGCGTGGCGCGCACAAGCTGTCACCAGGCTCCAGACCCTCGGCCATGCCGTCTCTTCGCCGATCGGGGCAGGTCATCGGCTTCAGGACAGCCGGGCAAAAAAAACGGGGCCCGAAGGCCCCGTTTCGTTACTCCCAGAATCTAAGCGAGGCTTAGAAGCTGTGCATCATGCCCAGGGAGAAGCCGTCCCACTCGGACCCGGCCACAACGTCCTTGGCGTCGTTGGTGACGGAGGTATACAAGGCATAGACCTTGGTGCGCTTGCTGAAGTTGTAGTCGTAGCCGACCGCCCAGGTCTGGAGATCGCCTTCGTACCCATCCGACAAGTTGCTGTCGTACAGAGCCCCTCCGCCCAGCTGGGCGTGTCGCCGACGCGACGGGTTGGCGCCGATGCCGTAGTCGCTGCTCTGGTCCGCGTTGCCGTACATGGCCTTGACCATGGAGTTGCCGAAGGCGTAGCCGGCCTGGATCTGCCACAGCTCGATCTTGTCCGACGCAACGGGGAAGTACCAGCTGTTGGCCGGCGTTCAACGGATCGGTGAAGGCGGTGTACTGGTCGCTGACAGGGCTCGTTTTCGCGGTGCTCATAGATCGCGGTCAGGGTGAAGCCGTTCCAGTCGAGGATACCCAGACCGGCACGCCATGCGGTGGCGTCGTTGTCGGTATAGGCACAAGCACTGGAGTACGGGGTGGCAGGTGTCCGCAGGACCGGGCTCTCATACGGGCAGTTGTTCAGGTTCACGCTGACGGCCTGGGTGTTGAAGTGCTCGCTGCCCAGGGACTCGTAGGCGATCGACGCGTAGAAGGGCCCGTTGCTGTAGATACCGGCCAGGGAGTAGGCACCGGCCAGCTCGCTCCTCGTTGAGGTTCAGGCCGTTGGCCTGCGCGTTACTGTTATACCCGCCAGTGGCGCCGCCAGCCGGAATGATCGCACCGGCGAAGGTGAAGCCGGCGAAGCTCGGGGAGATGTAGGCCACGGCGTTGTCGGCACGCAGATCGCGGAAACCGACGGTGCCGTTGTAGTCCGCCATGGTGTCGGCGAACAGGTCCAGCTTGCCGGTGGAGATCTTCATCGGGGTGTCGTGACGACCCATGAGCGCGGTACCCCAGCCGCCGGCGAGACCGACGAAGGTGTTACGCATCGTGATCGCGTCGGCGTTGCTGAGGACGTTGTTGTTGGTGTCGTTCGCAGTTGATGCCGAACTCGACCTGATAGATGGCCTTCAGACCGCCGCCCAGATCCTCGGAGCCCTTGACACCCAAGCGGCTCGCACGGCCCGCACCGGGAATGTAGCCATTTTCAGACATGCCCCAACCGTCGAAGTCCTGACCGGGGACGGTCTCGGGTCAGGTACCCGGTTGCCGGCCGGATTCACGAAGATCTGGCCGTTGGGGGCGGAGCGTAAGCCCGTAGATCGGCAGGACCACGTTCGTAACGTTCGCGTAGTCGAGCGAGACGTTGAGCTTGCCGTAGAGGGTAGCCTCGGCCATAGCGGCGGCGGGGGCGACGAGAGCGGCGGCGACCGCCAGAGAAAGAAGCTTCTTGTTCATCATGTGCTCCAGTGTTGTGGATTGACCCAATGTCTGCTTAACCAGACAGACTCATGCTTTGCGGGAAGAATAATAGGTGACACCGGAGATTTGCGCAACAGTTTTTTTGAAAAAAGATACAAAAAGTTGAGATGTTGTGTTTTTGATACGTCAAAGACGGGGCATCGGCGATGGTGCCTAGCGCCGGGAGGTGTAGATGCGTTGCAGTTGCGCGACAACCTGAGTTCGTCCTTGACGCCAGGCGCCCGCCCGACAAGGCACGGTCGGACCCAACCGCGCCCCAAAAAGAAAACCGGCGCGAAGGCCGGTTTCTGTCGAGTTGGCTGGGGGACTAGGATTTGAACCTAGGTTGACGGAGTCAGAGTCCGCTGTCCTACCACTAGACGATCCCCCAAGGGAGTCGGTCGCCCGTTTAGCGCTTGGAGAACTGCGGGGCGCGGCGTGCCTTGTGCAGGCCGACCTTCTTGCGCTCAACCTCACGGGCGTCGCGGGTCAGGAACCCGGCTTTGCGCATTGGACGGCGAAGCTCTTCGTTGAAGGCCACCAAGGCGCGGGCAATACCGTGGCGGATAGCACCGGCCTGGCCGGAGGTCCCGCCGCCGATGACGGTGACGCGGACATCGACCCGATTGGCCATGGCCACCGTCTCCAGCGGCTGACGGACGATCATGCGCGCGGTCTCGCGACCAAAGAACTGGTCCAGCGGGCGACCGTTCACGGTGATGTTGCCGCTGCCGAGCGTCATGAAAACGCGCGCGCTGGAGGACTTGCGGCGGCCGATGGTGTGCAGGGTTTCCGTCATGGGGCTTGATCCGGTCGTGTCAGTTTGGCTGGCCGTGGGGCGGGGCTGGTAACCGCTAGATATTCAGTGGCTGAGGCTGCTGGGCCTGGTGGCCGTGGGCCGGCCCGGCGTAGACGCGCAGCTTCCGGAGCATCGCACGCCCCAGGGGGTTATGCGGCAGCATGCCCTTCACGGCGAGGGTGATGGCACGGTCCGGGGCCTTCTGGAGCAGCTTCTCCAGGTTCATGGACTTCAGATTGCCGACGTAGCCGGTGTGCCGGTAGTACATCTTGTCCTGGAGCTTATTGCCGGTGACATGGATCTTCTCGGCGTTGACGACGACGATGAAGTCACCCGTGTCCACATGTGGGGTGTACTGAGGCTTGTGCTTACCGCGTAGGCGGCGCGCCAATTCGGTGGCAAGCCGGCCGAGCGTCTTGCCGTCGGCATCCACGAGATACCACTCGCGGCGGACCTCGGCGGGCTTTGCGCTCAAAGTCGTCATGTCCTTGTCTTCTCCGGAGATGGCTGGGGTTCGGTTTCGAGAAAGACCGCGGATGATACAAGCGTCCCCTGGGCTTGGCAACACCTAGGGGACCAGGGCGTGGCAAGCCCAAGAAAAAGGGCGCGTCTCGTGAGAGGCGCGCCCGAAACATAACCACCAAAGGAGGATAGAGGACGACTGAACCGCCAAAGCGAATCAGTACATCGCTAATATCTGATATTGTTGCGCCGTTGTCAATACCGGTATCTCAGATACAACAGCTTCACCCCGGAAGACGCAGGCGCTCCACGACGCGCCCGCCCACCAGATGCTCTTGCAGGATTTCGTCGAGATCGCTGCGATCCACATAGGTGTACCAAGTCGCCTCGGGGTAGACGACCACCACCGGGCCCTCGGCACAGCGGTCCATGCAGCCGGCGCTGTTGACCCGGACCCCGCCGGGCCCGGCGATACCCAACTCCTTGGTGCGCCCTTTTAGGTAATCGCGGTGGCCCTGGGCGTCACATTGAGCGCAACACTGGGCGCCGTCGTCGCGGAGGTTGGTGCAGAAGAAGACGTGGTACTTGTAGTAGGCCATGGCGGTGCGGGCTCCTCGCAGGGCGGTGAAATGGTCTGGAGAGAGGTTACCATTGGCGCCCTGCGCCCGCGCCCGCGCGTCGACCCGGCGGCAGCGGTCCTCGCTCAGGACGAGACCCAGGTTGAGACCAAGCCCCCAGCCGAGCCCCAATCCACCGAAATTGACCAAGGACACGCTCATCGAGGCCACCGACCAGTGCGTGAAGTGCGGTCTGTGTCTGCCGCACTGCCCGACCTACCGGCTGACCCGCGACGAAGCCGAGTCACCCCGCGGGCGTATTGCCCTGATCCAAGCACTGACGAGCGGCGCCCTGCCCCCGTCGGGACGGCTCGACGCCCACCTCGCGAGCTGCCTGGGGTGCCGTGCCTGCGAGCCAGTCTGCCCCTCCCTGGTCACCGTCGGCGCCATCGTGGACCAGGCCCGCGCACGCCTGACGGAGGCCATGCCTCCCTGGCGCCGCTGGGTCAAACGGGCCTGGCTCGGTGCCCTCGCAAGCCCGAAGTTCATGCGAATGGCCGAACGCCTTGCCGTGCTGTACCGCGCAACCGGCCTGGGCAGCGCAGCCAGGCGACTCGGCTTACGCCGTTTTCCCCGCCTCTATGCCTACGCCCGCCTCGGCGAAGACCTACACCGGCCCCCGTGCTGGGATGGGGCGGACAAGGCTGACGGAGACGTTGCACTGTTCCTCGGCTGCGTCTCTGAGGTGACTCAGCCCGCAACCCTGTCAGCCGCAGTCTCGGTCCTGGAACGCCTCGGGGTGAGCGTCATGCGGCCTACCGGCCAGGGGTGCTGCGGGGCCATGTTCCGCCACAACGGATTCCCGAACGAGGCTGGCGCCTTACTGGCAACGCAATGCGGTCGCCTTCACCGGGCGGCCCCTGGTCGGGATTGCCAGTGCGTGCGTGGCAGAGCTGCGCGCCCACCCAGCTCTCGCCCAGACCCAAGAGATCTGCCGCTTCCTCGCGACGGTCCCCTGGCCGGCCGGGCTGGCCCTGACCCCGATGTTAGTGGACGTCCTGGTCCACGAGCCCTGCTCCCACCGCAACCAGCTCGGAGGCAACACCGACGTCTATCGCCTGCTCGCCCGCATCCCTGGACTGAGGGTCGCCGCCCTCCCCGACAACGCCCTGTGTTGCGGGGCGGCCGGGACCTATCTCCTGCAACAACCGCAGACGGCCGGCGCCCTGCTCAGGGACAAGCTCGACCACCTCACGCGGCTCCGGCCCCAGGTCCTGGTGACCACCAACCCCGGCTGCGCCCTGCACCTGGCCGCTGGCCTGCGCGAGGTCGGCCTCTCTATAGAGGTGTGCCACCCAGTGGAGCTGATCGCCCGCCAGCTCGGGCAGCCTTGATTCTGAACGTAGCGATCAGCCGTCAGGCGTACGAAAAATCACAACAAGGCCTTGCCGGCACACCCGCGCGGCTGGTCAGCAAACCGATCGATGGGGGGTCGACAATCGACGTGCTCGCGGCATCCGGCCTGACGGCGAATAGCTGGCTGCCCATTTCAGCTTGAACCACCCAGGCCCCGGCCGCACAATTCGGCGACCGCCCCCGCCACAGGACATCTGCCAGCGAGCCGTCATGCACCAGCGTGCCTACTCACCCCTGGACCGCGTCATCGTCAACCTTGACCAGGCCCTGCGTGCCGTCTTCGGACGGCCCCAGGTCACTGAGCGCCCCAACCCCGCCGCCGGGCTGCCGGAGCCTGACCTGGCGGACGCCGAGCGCCGCCACATGGCCCGCCTGATGCGAATCAACCACACCGGCGAGGTGTGTGCCCAGGGGCTCTACCAGGGCCAGGCGCTGACCGCCCGCCTGCCGGAGGTACGCGCTAAGATGGAGCGCTCGGCACAGGAGGAAAACGACCACCTGGCCTGGTGCGAGGACCGCATCGAGGCCCTCGGCGAGCGCAAGAGCCTGCTCAACCCCCTCTGGTACACCGGCTCTTTCGCCATCGGCGCCGCCGCGGGGCTAGCGGGAGACAGGTGGAGCCTGGGTTTCGTGGTCGAGACGGAGCGGCAGGTGGAGAACCACCTCGACCACCACCTGGGGCAGGTCCCGGCCTACGACGCCAAGGACCGTGCAGTGCTGGAGCAAATGAAGACCGACGAGGTCCACCACGCGGAGGTGGCCCGGGCAGCCGGCGGGGCCGACTTGCCCGCCCCCATCCGCTGGGGGATGCGCTTGGCGTCACAGGTCATGACCAGGACTGTCTATTGGGTCTGAGATGAGCTTTCGAAGCGCCGCCTTCGGCGCGACCGGCCAAGCACCAGTCCAGCCCCCATCGTGCGCCGCCGTCTGTGGATCCCCGCTCCCAGGGTCTCGACCCAAACTGAGTTGGCTGGCGCAGCCGACCTAGAATTCCAGATTTCGGGCCAGGTTACGCCCGTAGAAGATCTCCGCCACCTCCCGGCGCACCAGCCGATGGATGCGCCGGCGGTCCTTTTCCTCCAGGTCCTTCTCCTCGATGCAGAACAGGTAGTCGTCCAGGCGGAAGTCCCTGACCGCCATCTTGGTGTGAAAGATGTTCTCCTGATAGACGTTGACGTCCACCGCCTGGTAGCGCTCCTTCGTATCCCGGGAAAGGTAATTCTGGATGGAGCTGATGTTGTGGTCGATGAAGTGCTTGCGCCCAGCCACGTCCCGGGTGAAACCGCGCACCCGGTAGTCCATGATCACGATGTCGGACTCAAACCTGTGGATCAGATAATTTAGGGCCCGTAGCGGCGAGATGCGCCCGCAGGTGGCGACATCGATGTCGGCCCGAAAGGTGCTGATCCCGCTGGGGTTGGTCTCCGGGTAGGTGTGCACCGTGACGTGGCTCTTGTCCAGGTGTCCCACTACCGCGTCCGGCAGGGGCCCGGGGTAGGCCTTGTTGGAGAGATGCTCCGCGGCCACGGCCTCCTCGGCGATCAGCATGGTCACCGAGGCGCCCTGGGGCTCGTAATCCTGGCGCGCGACGTTGAGGATATTGGCCCCGATGATGTTGGCCACGTCGGTCAGGATGCTGGTCAGGCGCGCGGCGTTATAGGCCTCGTCGATGTACTCGATGTAGGCGGCCCGCTGTTCGGCGGAATCCGCGTAGCACACGTCATAGATGTTGAAGCTCAGGGTCTTGGTCAGGTTGTTGAAGCCCTGCAAGCGCAGCTTCTTGAGCGTATCCGGCATCCTCGTCCCCCTCCATCCGGCTCAAAGGGACCGGAAGCTACCCCGCAGCCTGCAGGCTTTCAACCCAGGACCGCGCCGCAGACCTCATCCAAGAAATCACCGCCGAGCTCGTGCCGCAGGACTAGAGGCAGCGGAATCGGACCGTGGCGGACCAGACGGTCATGGAAGGCGCGCTCGGAGAACCCGGTACCCTGCCATTGCCCCAACAGGCGCCTGGCCTCGGAGATCATGCGCCAGCCCAGCACACCTGCCAGGGCGTCCCCTGGGGCCTGCGCCAGTCGGACGAGGCGGGTCCGATCGCCGTCCGGCCCCACCTCCAGCTGGCCGATGACCTGCGTCCCGCTGATCTGCCCGCTATGCAGGCCCAGGTCGAGCTGGGCGCTCAGGATCAGGGCACGCCGGTGCAGCAAACCGTGCAAGCGCTCCTCGGGCGTGGAGCCATAGCCGTCACCCGCGCACAGACGCTCGCGCAGGTAGATGTCCCAACCGCGGGTCAGGGTGGTGCCGCAAGCCACACGACGCGGCACGCGCCGTGCATCCTCGCCCCCGGCAAAGGCGATCAGGTGGGCCCCACCCCAAGTCCGGGAAAGACAACGCCCGCGCACCCGCGCCAGGGCGTCTGGCGCCACATCCGGTCCAGCGTCTTGGCTGGCCAGGAACAGAGTGCCACTGCAGTCGTCGTCCCACCCCGCAACGTAGTCGGCCCCGAATCGGTGCGGGCGCGGGCAATCGGGGCGCTCGCAAATGTGCAGCGGTGCCTGGGGAAGGGTGACGATCCCGCTACGCAGCAGCGCCCCGTGCAGGCGCTCGCACTCAACGTGGTAGCTCTCCAGCCGGGTCCGCGCGTCCACGGCAACGGCGTCGAGCCGTTGCGGAGATTCCTCCGGTGAGATACCCAGGGTGTCGCACAGATCGCGCAGGCGACGGTCCGTCTCGTCGAGGGCGCGGTCCAGGAAGCCTACCCCGGCCAGCGGGTCGCAGTCGATGAAATGGCGATGGCGCAGCAGGAACCGCAGGTGTCGCGGGCCGCACCCAAGGGCCCCCGACGCGCGAGGGGCGACCTCGGCCCTGAGCATGTCCGCGAAGCCGGCCAGCGCCGTGCAGGCATCATCCGCCAGGAGATCGATCTGGTTCCATCCGTGGCAGTGCTTGCGCAGCCAGGTGCTGCGGGCCAGCTCGCGCAAGTAACAGCGGCCCTTCTCCGCCTCGTCGATGGCAGCCAGGGCCATCTCCGGCGCGACTGTCGCAGCGGCTGGGACTAACTGGGACTCGGCGAGCCGCAGGTGTTGGGGCAGGCCGCCAAGAAGCTCGACCAAGGCCCCGCGCAAGTCGCGGGGCGGCGCCAGGGTGAGACGGTAGATTTCCCCCGTGGGGAGAAACCGCAGCGGATCGCGGCGACGCCAGTCGCGCAGGTGCAGTTCCTGGTGCTCGACCCGGGCGGCGGAGAACATGAGCTCGAGATCGATGCGCCGCTCCCGGTCCAGGGCATCATAGTCGATCTCTTCCAATGCGACGATCAGGGACTCGAGCCAACCTGCCAGGGCCGCCAGCTCGTCATCGCTCTGCGCCGGCAGCAGCTGGTCGAAACCGGGGATCCCGGCCTCGCACGCCACCTCTGGGTGGAAGCGGAACCACACCGAGAAGAAATCCGCGGCCAGGCCGTCGAAGACGGCCGCCGCGTCAGACATCGCGGATCTCGAAGTCATGAGTGATCTGAGCGGTCGCACCCAACATGATCGAGGCCGAGCAGAACTTTTCCGCACTGAGACGGATGGCCCGCTCGACCTGCTTGTCGCTCAACCCCTTGCCGGTAACGATGAAGTGGACGTGGATGCGTGTGAATACCTTGGGGTCCGTCTCGGCGCGGTCCGCCGTCAGCTCCACCACGCAATCGGTCACCTCCTGGCGCGCCTTGCGCAAGATGAGCAAGACATCGAACTCGGTGCAGCCGCCCATGCCGATGAGCAGCATTTCCATCGGCCGCACGCCGAGATTGCGCCCGCCGTAGTCCGGAGGCCCATCCATGACCACGGCATGACCGCTATCCGCCTCGCCCAGCATTGCCGCCCCTTCGATCCACTTGACCCGAGCCTTCATCGCATCACCTCAGCAAAAGCGGTCTCGGCAGACACCACCGAATCCAGGCGGCACCGCCAACCGACCTCGTCATGGGTTCCAGTACGAGGGCTGCGAGCCTATCACAGATCGTCTTTTATCAGCAGCTTGGGTCAAGGTGTTGGCGCACGCCGGCAAACCCTGCGGTACACTGATACGGCTTCTGCCCAGCGGGCCGGACGATAGTCACAGTCTGCTAGAATCAAGGCATTTCCCAACACGGCGAACTGAGCATGGATCTAATCAAGCCCCCCAAGCCGGAACCCACCTGGCTGCAGCCTTTTCTTGCGTACTGCCATACGAAGTCCTACGAGAAAAACGTAGAAATCATGCACCAGGGCGACCCGGCCGAAACACTCTATTACCTGATCGAGGGATCGGTGGCGGCGGTCATCGATGATGATGACAAGCGTGAGCTTCTCCTGGCCTACATCAACAAGGGGGAGTTCATCGGGGAGATGGGCTTGTTCCTGTCCCAGAAGAGCCGGGGCGTCGTCATCCGCACCCGTGTCAAGTGCCGTGTAGCGGAGATCACCTATTCCCGCGTCGATCGCCTGCTCGACAATGAGCTAAAGAACTTCGCCAAGGACTTCCTTTTCGCCATCGGGACTCAGCTCTCGCACCGCCTGCGCCAGACCAGCCGCAAGGTGGGTCACCTGGCCTTCCTCGATGTCACAGGCCGCATCGCGGGCACGCTTCTCGACCTCTGTAAGCAGCCCGATGCCATGACCCACCCGGACGGCATGCAGATCCGCGTCACGCGTCAGGAGCTCGGGCGCATCGTGGGATGCTCCCGGGAGATGGCCGGACGGGTGCTGAAGGCGCTGGAGGAGCAGGGGCTGGTCTCGGTCAGCGGAAAGACCATCGTTGTGTTTGGGACACGCGTGAGCCGGAAAATATGCCGCCGCGGACAGCGCTCAAGGAGCACGCAGGAGCCGCGGCGCTATTGCGCGCGAGAAGGTTCATAAGGCGGGCCGAAGGACATCGTCGGCACCAACGCGCGACGATCGGCGCACTGTTCGCGCTCACAGAAAAAAACGCCGGGCTAAGCCCGGCGTTTTCGCGTCAACAACCTCGAGGCAGATCAGACGGTCGCTAGGGCACCAATGATCTGGTCGCGAATATCCTGCACGCCGCCGATCCCGTGCACCTTGATGTACTTGGGGGCACCCGCTCCGCCCGCGTCGGCCCATTTGGAGTAGTACTGGACCAAGGGCTCGGTCTGATCATGGTAGACCCCGAGGCGAGCGCGCACCGTCTCTTCCTTGTCGTCGTCGCGCTGGATCAGGGGCTCGCCGGTGACGTCGTCCATCCCCTCGACCTTGGGCGGATTGAAGGCTACGTGGTAGGTCCGACCCGATGCGAGGTGAACCCGCCGGCCGGACATGCGACCTATGATCTCCTCGTCGGGCACATCGATCTCGACCACGGCATCGACGGGAACCCCGGCGTCCTTCAGGGCATCGGCCTGGACCAGGGTGCGCGGGAAACCGTCGAAGAGGTAGCCCTTGGCGCAATCGGGCTCGGCAATGCGGGCCTTGACCATGCCCATGATAATGTCGTCCGACACCAGGCCGCCCTGGTCCATGATCTTCTTGGCGGCGACACCCAGATCGGACCCCGCCTTGACATGGGCCCGCAGCATGTCGCCGGTGGAGATCTGCGGAATGCCGAAGTGCTCCTTTATGAAGCCGGCCTGAGTACCTTTGCCCGCACCTGGGCCGCCGAGCAGAATTACGCGCATCAACCTGTCTCCCGAGTCTGGATAACAATCAGCGGCCCAGTCTGCCACAGGGATGGGGCAGAGGCCATTCCACAGTTTGCATGAGGCAATTGCCTGAGCTTATCGCGTGCCGTGGCGGGTATCCCACCGCGGCACGCGGGTCTCATCCACCGGAGAGCATCATCCCCAGCATGAGCTTGTTGAGCCTTCCGACAAAGGCCGCCGGATCGTCCAGCTGGCCGCCCTCTGCAAGCTGGGCCTGATCGAAGAGGATCAGAGCCAGATCCTCGAAGCGCCCGTCATCGCCCTCGGCCTCCAGGCGCTTGACCAGGGGGTGATCCAGGTTGACCTCCAGGGTGGGCTTCGCCGCGGGGGCATCCTGGCCCACCGCCTTGAGAACCCGGGCCAGGTTGGCGCTCATGTCGTAGGCCCCGACCACCAGGCAGGCGGGGGAGTCCACCAGGCGGGTGCTGACCTTGACCTCGCTGACGCGCTCGCCGAGGGTAGTCTTGAGGCGGGTGAAGAGCGGGGCATGGGCCTCGGCGGCCTTCTCCTTCGCCGCCTTTTCCTCCTGGTCGGCCAGGGCACCGAGGTCGAGGTCGCCCTTGGTCACGGATTGCAGATGCTTGCCCTTGTACTCGTCCAGGTGCGAGACCAGCCACTCGTCGACCCGATCGGAGAGCAGCAGGACCTCCACCCCCTTCTTGCGGAAGACCTCCAGGTGCGGGCTGTGGCGGGCGGCCGCCGTGGCTGTCGGCGGTGATGTAATAGATCTTGTCCTGGCCCTCCTTCATCCGCTCGATGTAGCCGTCCAGGGACTCGCTCTGGACGTCACCCTCGCCCGCCGTGGTCGAGAACCGCATCAGGCCGGCCAGTCGCTCGCGATTGGCGACATCCTCCGCCGGGCCCTCCTTGACGACCTTGCCGAAGGCGGACCAGAAGTCCTTGTACTTCTCCGGCTCGTCCTTGGCCAGGCCCTCCAGCACGCCCAGGACGCGCTTGGTGTTGGCCTGGCGGATGGCGTCGATCTTGCGGTTGTGCTGCAGAATCTCGCGGGAGACGTTCAGCGGCAGGTCATCGGAGTCCACCACGCCCTTGACGAACCGCAGGTAGTGAGGCATCAGCCGGTCGGCCTCGTCCATGATGAAGACGCGCCGCACGAACAGCTTGACCCCGTGTTTCTGGTCGCGGTCCCAGAGGTCCCAGGGGGCGCGCTTGGGGACGAACAGCAGGCTAGTGTATTCGCTGGCCCCCTCCACCCGGTTGTGGACATAGGCCAGCGGCTCCTCGAAGTCGTGGGAGACGTGCTTGTAGAAGTCGTGGTACTCCGTCTCCGTGATCTCCGCCTTGTTGCGCATCCACAGGGCCGTGCCGCGGTTAACCTGCTCGTACTCCGGGGTGGCGGCCTGGTCCTTTTTCGTCCTCGCCCTCTGCCTCGCCAGCGGCATAGACCTCCTTGGGCATCTCCACTGGGATGGCGATGTGGTCGGAAAATTTGGAGATGATGGTCCGCAGGCGCCAGGGCTCCAAGAGCTCCTTCTCGTCCTCCTTGAGGTGGAGGGTCACTGCGGTACCGCGTGTGGGCTGCTCCATGGTCTCCAGCGTGAAGGACCCGCGCCCGTCCGATTCCCAACGCACCCCATGCTCCGGGGCGAGCCCGGCGCGGCGCGAGGTAAGCGTGACGCGGTCGGCGACGATGAAGGCGGAGTAGAAACCCACGCCGAACTGGCCGATGAGTCGGCTGTCCTTGGCCTGATCTCCGGTCATGCTCTCCAGGAAGCGGCGCGTCCCGGAGCTGGCGATGCTGCCGATAGTGTCCACGACCTCCTGACGGCTCATACCGATGCCGTTGTCGGCCACGGTGAGGGTGCCGGCGTCCTTGTCCAGGTCGATGCGGATACGAAGGTCCCCCTCGTTCTCGTAAAGACCCTCGTCAGTAAGGGCCTCGAAGCGTAGCTTCTCGGCGGCGTCGGAGGCATTGGAGACCAGCTCCCGCAGGAAGATCTCCTTGTTCGAGTACAGCGAGCGGATGACCAGATCGAGGACCTGGCTCACCTCGGCCTTGAACTCCAGGGTTTCTTTGTGCGCGTCAACAGTCATAGATGGGTCCAGGTAAGGGTTCGCAAAAAAACGATCATATCCGCTGCCCCGGCGGGGCTAAAATGCGGCGGGGGCCACGAGCGGTTGCGGCGCGTGGCAGAATGTAGGCTACTTCCACGCTAATCAAGGGCTTTTCGACATGGCACCCAGCGTCGTCAGCACCCAGCCGTTCGCAGGCCAGCGCCCCGGCACCTCCGGGCTGCGCAAGAAGGTCAAGGTCTTCCAGCAACCGCACTATCTGGAGAACTTCGTCCAGGCCATCTTCGACACCCAGCCGGACCTCGAGGGCGGCACCCTGGTGGTCGGCGGCGACGGGCGCTTCTACAACCGCGAGGCCATCCAGCTCATTCTGCGCATGGCCGCGGCCAACGGGGTGGCAAAGGCCCTGGTCGGGCGCGGCGGCATCCTGTCCACCCCGGCCGCTTCCTGCATCATCCGCAAGCACAAGGCCCAGGGCGGCATCATCCTCTCGGCTAGCCACAACCCCGGCGGCCCCGACGAGGACTTCGGCATCAAGTTCAACGGTGCCGCCGGCGGCCCCGCCTCCGAGACCATGACCGAGGCCATGTACGCCCGCACCCAGACCATCGACCGCTATCTGACCCTGGACGCCCCGGAACTCGATCTGGACCACGACGGGAGCACCCGCCTCGGCGACATGACCGTAGAGGTCGTCGACCCCGTCGAGGACTACGCGGCGCTCATGGAGGCCCTGTTCGACTTCAACGCCATCCACCAGCTCTTCAACACCGGGCTGTTCCGCATGCGCTTCGATGCCATGCACGCCGTCACCGGCCCCTATGCTCAAGAGATCATCGAGCGGCGCCTGGGCGCCGAGCCCGGCACCGTCATCAACGGCACGCCCCTGCCCGATTTCGGCGGCGGCCACCCAGACCCCAACCTGGCCCACGCCCAGGAGCTAGTCGCCATGACCCAGGGTCACGACGCACTGGACTTCGGTGCCGCGTCCGACGGCGACGGCGATCGCAACATGATCCTCGGCAAGGACTTCTTCGTGACCCCCAGTGACAGCTTGGCGGTCCTTGCCGCCAACGCCCACCTGGTGCCCGGCTACCACGCTGGGATCTCCGGGGTTGCCCGCTCCATGCCGACCAGTCAGGCAGCAGACCGGGTCGCGGCCCAACTCGGGGTGGAATGCTACGAGACCCCCACCGGCTGGAAGTTCTTCGGCAATCTGCTCGATGCACGCCGTATTACGCTGTGCGGCGAGGAGAGCTTCGGGACCGGCTCCGACCACGTGCGCGAGAAGGACGGGCTCTGGGCCGTGCTCTTCTGGCTCAATCTAGTGGCGACACGCCGCCAGTCGGTGGCCGAGATCGTGCGCGACCACTGGCGCCGCTTCGGGCGGAACTACTACACCCGCCACGACTACGAGGCCGTCGACAGTGCGGCCGCCGAGGGGTTGATGGATCACCTGCGCATCCTGTTGCCGGAGCTGCCGGGGCAGACCCTGGGCGGCCTGCGGGTGGCCTACGCCGACGACTTTGCCTACACGGACCCCATCGACGGCAGCGTCTCGCAACGCCAGGGGGTGCGCATCGGGTTCGACGGAGGGTCGCGCATCGTGCTGCGCCTCTCCGGGACCGGTACCCAGGGGGCAACGCTGCGGGTCTACCTGGAGTTCTACGAGCCCGACCCCGCCAAGCACGACCAGGACACCCAGGAGGCCATGCAGCCCTTGATCCTGATCGCCCGCGAGTTGGCGCAGATCGAGCGGCGCACCGGGCGGGCCGCACCAGACGTCGTCACCTGACCGGCGCACCCAACAACAAACCGAGTCCTACCCGGCCCCGGCGGACCGCAACTGTCGAGGCCGTCGGACGATAAGGCAATTGCCGGAGAATCATTTACCAGATGGCGCCGGATTGAGGTCCGCCTTCAAGGAGGACCGGCAGGAGCCTAGCTGGGCTATGTGACTGCCGGCGCGACAAAGAAGGCGGGCGCAAAGACAAGCTAGCTGGCGCATGATTTGAAAGAAATCGCCCAAATGCGGACACAGAGGTCATCTACAGAGCACCCCACATGCGCGCGCCGCCCGTCCTCGTGCACTCAAGGCCTTCGCGGCGAATGCATCGCCTGGTTATGCTGCTGAATCTGGCCCTGGCCGTCGCCCTATCCCTTGGCCTCGGCACCCCGACCGCCCAGGCCGGACAAGTCATCCGCTTTGCCCCGCTTCCGCTCGAAACCCCCAAGATCGTCCACGAGCAGTTCGGGGGCCTGGTGGATTACCTTCAAGAGCAAACCGGATTCGAGATCCGCTGGGTTCCGCTGAGCAGCAATGCCGAGATCGTTCGATCAATTCCGCGAAGGCGCCATCGACCTCGCCTACCTCGGGCCGCTGCCCTATGTCATTCTGGCCCGTGACCACCCAGGGACACGTCCCCTGTGCTGCTTCCGCGACGCCGACGGCGAAACGGCCTACACCTGTTCCCTGATCGTCATCGCCGACAGCGGGCTCAGCCTGGAGCGGCTCAAGGGGGTGCGCTTCGGTCTGACGCAGCCCTACTCCACGTGCGGCTATCTGGCGGTTTCCCAAATGCTGGCCGCTGCAGGCCTGAACCTGACCAGCAACGGAAACAGTTTCAGCTACGCCGGCAACCACTCAGCCGCAGCCCTGGGCGTTGTCCAGGGCAAGTACGACGTGGCCGGGGTCAAGACCTCCATCGCCGGGCGCTATCAGCACCTGGGTCTGGACGTCATCGCGACCAGTCCCGGCTACCCCGGCTTCACCCTGGTTGCCAACGCCGCCACGCTGGACGAGCCGACAATCGAGCGCCTGCAAGAGACCCTGCTGCGCCTCAATAAAGCCCGGCACCCGGAGCTCGCGGGGCGCATGCAGACCTGGGGCGAGCAGATCCGCAACGGCACCGTCCCCCATGACCGCTGCGACTTCTCGGGCGTCGCCGCGGCCCTGACCGACTTACCCTGGCCGATCCCCGAGGCCAGTCCGTGAGGCGTACGACCCTGCTCGCCTTGGTCGCATTCCTCTGCGCCGAGGCGCTCTGGGCTTGGTCCCTGCGGAGTATCTATGGGGCCGAGCTCAGACGTGCCTTGGACCACCAGCAGGCAGAGCTAGAGACCAGTCTGCTCAGCCTGATCGAGGGCTATGGGCGTACGGTCGATGTGGCGACCCGCACCCTCATCGACCGACCCGAAGTCCGCGCCCTCCTTGCAGAGGCCAGCAACGCAGACCCAGAACAGAGCCGCCGTCTGCGCGGACGCCTCTACCGTCTGCTCTACCCCAGCTACGCCATACTTCGCGACCACGACCTCCGCGGCCTCCAGTTCGTCCAGCCGGACGGAACCACTTTCCTGCGCTTCCATCGCCCGGACCTGGTCGGAGACAACATCACCGCCGACCGCCCCATGCTCCGGGCCGTGCTGGATGGCGGCGAGCCCGGGCAGGCCTTCGAGAATGGGCGCGTCTACCCCGGCTACCATTACGCCTACCCCCTCTTCGAGGCAACTGGCGAGGGGCGGCGTCTGATCGGCGTGGTCGACTACAGCGTCTCCTTCGACGCCATCCGCCACATCCTCCAAAAGACCGGCGGGCCCCAGGGGGTCACCAGCCGCTTCATCCTCCGCCAGGACCTCTTCGACCGCGTCGCCCACCCCAGCACGAAAGCCCTGTTCCAGCCGGCGACCCTCCACCCGGACTTCGTTGTCGAGGACGAGGAGTCCAATCTGCGCGACACCAAGCTCAGCGATCCCCTGCCCGCTTGGGTGAACACCGTAGAGCAGCAACTTGCCCGGGACGCTGGGGTACAGGCGGCCATCGGCGCTGGGACGCCCTATGCAGCGCAGGCCTGCGCGACCCTGGGAGACTGCTACGCGGGCGCCCTGCTCCCGGTCCGGAATAGCGCCGGCCGGGTGGCGGGCTTTCTAGCCACCTACGGGGCGATCCCCGGCATCGTCGCCACACGCAACCGTCTCGTCTTCGCATTCGTCGCGGGCAGCCTGCTGATTTTCGGGGCTGGGATCACGCTGCACCGGATCTTGGCCTCTAACCATCGCCTACGTTCCATCAGCGAACACATGGCGGAGGGGCTCTGCGTCATCGACTCCGCCGGCACAACCCTCTACACCAACGTCGCAGCCAACGAAATGCTGGGCTACGCCAAACATGAGCTCGTCGGCCAACCGGCGCACAAGGTGATCGACTTCGGTGAACGCGACCATGGAGTCCCGGTCGAGCGCGCCGCCATGCGCCAATTCGCCGAGCGCGGAGAGGTTTACCGAAGCGACCAAGAGATCTTCCGCCGCAAAGACGGCCGTCTGCTGAGGGTGAGCGTAGTGAGTTGGCCGCTGCGCGAGCAGGGCCAGGTGGTCGGTACCGTCGCCCTCTTCCGCGACATCAGTGCCGAGTACGAGGCACGCATGCGTCTGCGCCAAGCCGAGATCGCCTTCAGCCATCTGGCCGAGGCGGTGGTGGTTACCGACGCAGAGGGCAATATCCAGGTCGTCAACCCGGCGTTCACGAAGATCACGGGCTATACGGAAGATGAGGTTCGCGGCAAGAACCCACGCGTTCTCAGCTCCGGGCGCCACGACCGCCCCTACTATGAGCGCATGTGGCACGCCATCCGCAACCAGGGGTACTGGGAAGGCGAGATCTGGAACAAGCGCAAGAACGGGGACGTCTTCCCCGAGGTCCTCAAGATCACCGCAGTGCGCAACGAGCAGCGACGCATCGTGGCCTTTGTGAGCGTTTTTAGCGACATCGCGGAGTTTCGCGCCAAGGAAGAGCGGCTACGCCATCTCGCCTACCGCGACCAACTCACCGGGCTTTACAACCGCAGCGCCTTCATGCAGATCGTCGAGCATGCCCTGCATCGTGCCCGGGATCGTGGTGCCCGCCTCGCCCTGCTCTATCTGGACATCGATCGCTTCAAGCGCATCAACGACACGCTGGGGCACGTCGTCGGCGATGCCCTTCTGCGGAAGATCGCCAAGCGCATTCGTAGCACCTTGCGCGCGCAAGACGAGGCGGCGCGACTGGGCGGCGACGAGTTCGTGGTCCTCTTGGAGGACATCGACCAACAGACGACCCCGGCGCGGGTCGCCCACGCACTGCTCGACCGCATCCGCGCCCCGCTCGCCGTCGATGGCAAACCGCTCCATGTCACTTCCAGCATCGGCATCTGTGTTTACCCGGAGGACGGCGACACCCCGGCGACGCTATTCAAAAACGCCGACGCCGCCATGTACCTGGCCAAGCAGAGCGGCCGAGACGCCGCTCGCTACTTCACGGCCGCCATGGCCAGGGACGCGGAGGCCCGTTTCCAGCTGGAGACGGACCTGCGCCAGGCCCTGAAGACAGGCCAGATGCGGCTGGTCTACCAACCCAAGGTCTCCCTGGCCGACGGGAAAGTGATTGGGTTGGAGGCCCTGGTGCGCTGGGAGCACCCGCGCGACGGTTTGTTGCCGCCGAGCCGGTTCCTCCCGATCGCAGCCGACAACGGCCTGATGCAACCCCTGACCCAGTGGGTAGTGGGAGAGGCCAGCCGGCAGTGCGCCCGTTGGCACGCCGAGGCGCTGACGTTCGGGCGGCTCTCGTGCAACCTCGACGCCAGCGTCTTTCACCCGGCGATGCTGGAGGGGATGTTGCTGCAAGTGGTCGCCGCGGCCGGTATCTCCCCGGCCGACCTGGAGTTGGAGGTCCTGGAGACCAGCATGCTGAAGGAAACGCTCACCCACGGGCTTTGGGGACGCCTGGTCGCTCACGGCTTCGAGCTGTCCCTCGATGACTTCGGCACCGGGGAGTCGTCCCTGGCGCGCCTCAAGGAGCTTCCGGTCACCACCCTCAAGATCGATCGCGGCTTCGTGCGCGATCTGGAAACCGACGCAGGCGACCGTTCGATCATCCAGACGGTCATCGCCATGGCCAGGATCCTGGGAAAGCGCGCTGTGGCGGAAGGCGTGGAGACCGATGCCCAGATGCGTTTCCTCATTGAGGCCGGCTGCGACGCCGTCCAGGGCCACTGGTTCAGTCCCCCCGTCCCTCCGGAGGAGATTCCCGACCTGATCCGCAGCAACAGATGTCGCGATAGGCTCCAGGACCTGGCCAGCGAAGACGCCCCGGCTCGGCAGGTTGCCGTGCACCGCGTCCAAACCTAGCCAATTGCATCCGCCGGGTGCCTCGACCGCGCATTGGGGTCAGTGCTTGTCTTTATACCGATCCAAGACCTTCAGCGCGTTCCCGGCTATCCCGCCTTGCTCCGCCTCCGCTTGAATCCGCGAAATCCTTGACGCCGACACGCCCCCCAGGCGCGCCACGTCCGCGAGTGGCAGATTGCACACCCGGCGCAGCAGATAGACGGCCGTCTTGAAGGCCGCCTGATGAGACCGATCGAGCACCGCCTCCCGCGCGATCTCGAAGGCGTCGGCCACAGCGCAAATCACGTCCTCGGCCAGTGGGCGCTCGGGGTGGGTCTGCATCTTGGGTACCGCCTCGATATTTTGCTGCGCGACCAGCGCGGACATACGCTGCCTGAACGCCTCGCCACCAAGCCAGATCTGCCCGCGCAATGCTTCCCAGGGGGATGGCGCAGTCATCCCCTCGACCACGAACCGCCGGTAGGCCAGCCGGCCAGCGTTCAGGTCCGCCGCGAAGCTACGCAGAACCCAATCTGCCTGCAGCCAACCCGGCGCAGGGGCGATGCCCGCCGTCGCACCGTAGCTGCTCCACGGCCAATCCTGCGCCTTGGCGACCATACCGGCGCGGACCGGATTCAGCACGACGTACCGGCACAACGCCAACAAGTGGCTCTGCTTCTCAACCAAGATGGCCTTGTACCGGCCCTGTAGCACATGACCGGTGCGTCCGTGTCGGCGGTTGTAAGACTGCGTATAGACCTGGTTCAAGCGCCGCATCCCGGCGACCAGGTTGGGCTCCGGCGTTTCAAAGAGCAGATGGTAGTGGTTGTCCATCAGACACCACGCATAGCAGAGCCACTGCTGCTGGGCGATCTCCCGGGCGAGGCTGTCGATGAACCGCCGACGATCCCGATCGTCGGCATAGATCGGCTCCCGCGCGTTGCCGCGGGCCGTGACGTGATACACAGCACCGGGAAACTCAAGTCGCAGGGGGCGAGCCATGGGGGCGACGATAGGCGTCAGAACAGTATAATGTCAAGCACTGACCCCGGGGCGCTGCAGAAGTCCAGGGTCAGTGCTTGTCCTTACACCCGCCCGACACCTTCATGGCCTTCGGGGAAAGCCTGCCTTTCTCCTCCGACGCCTGAGTCCGCGGCATCCTTGACGCCAAGACACCTGCCAGGCGTGGCTATTCCGCCAAGGGTAGATGGCGAGCCCCCGCAGCGCATAGACGCCAGGCTTGAAATAGAAAGTGAAGCACTGACCCCGATCCTGCTGCTTGTTTTTCTGGCGCCCGTCTATATGCTGTACCGTAATGCCGTACATCAGAGGTATACAAACATGGAAACTGTCACCGTCAACCAGTTCCGCGACAGTCTTCGGGAGCATGTCGAGAAGGTCCTGACCGACCACGAGCCGCTGAAGGTCACCCGCCGCAACGGCGGCGCCTTTGTCGTGGTCGGCGCGGAGGACTGGGAACGGGAGCAGGAAACCTTAGACATCCTTCAGAATCGCTCCCTCATGGACCAAATCGCTCGCTCCGCCGCGACCCATGCGGCGACCGCCGGGTACCGCCCCACAGAGGAAGAACTGGGTGAGATCGATCGTCTTTGAGGGTGACACCTGGGAGCGCTACGAGGAACTTCGGACGCAGGACAAGCATCTGCACCGCAACCTATGTCGACTCATTAGGGAGATGCAGCGCGCCGACCCCGCCCTCGGTACCGGCAAGCCCGAGGCCCTCAAGCACGGTCTCACCGGCCTCTGGTCGCGACGTCTGTCGCAAAGGGACCGACTGATCTACCGCTTCGACGACTCTGCCGTTTACATCTTCGCCATTGGCGGGCACTACGATGACCGTTGACAATTCTCGCCCCCAGGGAGACCGGGAAAGTCTTCGCCACAAATGAAGTCCGGTGGAGCCGAAGCGATGCCTGCCGCGGTAACCCGCCGGAGCAGCTGGACGGCAGTCTTAAAATCCGTCTGATGGGACCGGTCGAGCACTGCCTCAGGCAGAATTTCTAACGCATCCGCAACGGCGGAAACCACTTCCTCCGCCAAGGGACCTTCGGGGTGAGGTGAGTCCGAATCCTGGGGACCGCCTCGACGTTCCGCCGCGCCACCAGCCAAGACATACGTCTCCTGTACGCCACACCACCGAGCCAGGACTGGCCATGCGGCCATGACAGCGCCGGGCAATTCGAGTCACAGTTGACGGGCCATCGCGGCGACGCTAGGCGCGAGAGGAGTGTAAAATCAAGCACTGACCCTGTCCGTTACAAACTCAAGCACTGACCCCAGCTGCTGCACGGGGACGATCTATCGGATGCCCGAAGGCTGCAATGGATTGCCGCGGAAACCTGGATTCCGCTTCGCTGCATCCAGGCTACCACTGAAGGTAATTGGTCATCAGGGCACAGGCGTGGTTCGGTGCGCCTGGCAGGAGAAAACGGGGTTTGCCGGGCGTGGGCACTGTCCAACCGGGGCAAGTGCTCGCAGCACGTCAACAAGCGATATGCCCCTTTCCCCTTGTCCCCCGCTATGCGCTAGGTCAGCGCTGCCAGCAAGTTGCTAAGTCGCCGCCAGTCGCCCCCCGCACGCCTGTATGGGTCAGCGTCAAGGTGCCGCACGCATCGCCCGCCATATTCCCGGTGGGTGCGGCCGACAAGGTGAAGCACTGCCCCGTGGGGGTGCAGGGCGTAGGAACCGTATAATCTACCGCAATGTTGTACTTTGCGGTCCCCGTGGTGGGGGCTTGGGTATGCGGCAATGTCACGTTCGCCGTACTCGGCGCAAGCAGCGTCAGTGCGGTGGTAGCAACCGTTCACCGTATAGTTCCGCTCCAGGAACTGCGCATTTTCCAGCATAACTCCCTTGGCCTCGGCACCGATTGCCGCGGCGCACCTGGTCGAGATAGGACGGGTAGGCAACCGCCGCCAGAATCGCGACAATGGCTACCGTTATCATAACCTCGATGAGAGTGAACCCGGCCGACCACCCTCAAGCCCGCTCTGGCCGCCTCGTTCGTTAGCTTCCATCCTATTCGCGACCTCCCGCGCCTATTCAACGATCTCACGCCAATTTAACCGCCTGGCGACGTGCCACCCAAATTGATTAATGTCGTAACCACCTCACCGCTGGTGAGAGACGACACCCCTACAGCCCGTGCCCCCGGACGCATCTCCAGCGATGATCGTCGTGCCACCCAACGCGGCGCCGACCTCCACACCCACAACGATCGTATCGTCACTATCGATGGTTTCGCTTCCATCCGTATCAAACAACCGGTAATTCGGCGGACCACCTGTCAGATAGTCGAAGCCCATAAACCACCTGTGCCGCCAAAATCGCATGGCGCCGTCGACGGGATCAGGGTGTTGAAAAACACGATCCCCTGGACCACCTTCGGTGAGCCTGTAACACGCTCTCCGGCCATAGGCAAGTTGACGTACCAACCCTTAGCATCCGCAGGACAAGCAGGCAACGGACTGGTCCCGCATCCAGCCACCGTGGTGCGATAGGTCGTCGAATCGACCGTCGTCGTAGTTACCGTCATCGGTGACAGGGCTGTTCTGGCCACCGTAGACCCGATATCGTGAATCCCATAGACGCCCTGCACGGGTATTGTCGTGGAGTTATCCGTGCTTTCCAGGTACTTACCAGTCCCAACAAACACCATCTCCCCCTTGCCGGATGCAAAGTAACGACTGGTGGCGTGGTAATCGGTTGCAGGCCCCCGCAGCGAAAAGCAAGGACTTCCCCCAGCTCGACGGACTCGCGTCGCTCAGGTCGAATCGCCACACATTACCCTTCATGTCGCCTGCGTACGCCCGATCGGAAAGGCCGTCACCGTCCGAATCCATTGGGACCGGGGTGGACAGACCGTTGTCCATCGCAACTGGAGCATCGGCCTCGATCTTCACATAATCGCCCCGCCGGCCTGCCAAGCGTTGCCCGTCCCCGTCGGCCCCTCAAGGAAAAGGACATAAAGCACCGCTTTGCCGCTCGCAGCTGTTGTAACCATTGCCGACAATTGCGCCCCACCGACCATTCTGGAACTTCGCAATCTGCTTAGCCTGACCGTTATACAAATCCGTCGGTGCAATGTTGTACGTCAACCCAGGTCCGCATCGTCCGCACTGGTGAACTCCCACAACACCAAGTCGGACGCCCGGGCCACCGTGAACTGCGGTGTATTCGCGCTGTCCCTGGCGGCGCTATCAGGGTTCGTCACATTCAAGGCATAAAACCCTTTGCCACCGGCACCGAGCCCCCCAACTAACACGGTATTCCACACGGCCGTGCTGGCAGTACATGAACCGACGCAGGCGTCGGCCATCATCGGGGACCCATCAACGAAATACTTGTGGGCCGAATTATATCCATTGTCCGTCAAACGACTGAGGTTACCGTAAACGGTGGAAGGAACATAGGCCAGCACTTCCTTGCCCAGCATCGGTTCGGTGTATTCGTCGCGACATCCACTGAACCATCGAACCCGTGCAACATGCCGTCGTTAGCGCCGACGTAGACGACTGGCATCCTATCCGAAAAGTTGCTTGCGAATGCCCCATACCCGGGGTGATCGGCGTCCGGATAGCCCGCGGCGGGCGCGCCCACATAAACGGGGTTCGAGCTGATGACATCGCCGAGCACCCCACTATCCCGAACGCGAAACTTTCCCGACCGTATTATACGGTGTGGTCGAACACGACAAAGGTACCAACGCCTTCGCTGACCGAATGACCACGCAAGTAACCGACCCGCTCCAAGCCACAAGCGTCGATGTCCAACTGCGCATCCTTATCCAGAAGGTCCTTTTGGGTGTCACTCAGATTGGTATAGGCAAAGTCCGACCCATCTCCACTGGCACCCCGGGTGAGGATCAGTCGGGTGTCGGTGTTTGCAGAGACTTGGGTCTGCAGCTTTTGGTTCGCATCCCATTCTGGATAGGGCGTATCCGCCGGATCCCAGCCAGGTGGCGAGCTAGTGGCACTCACTACCGACCCGGTAGTCTTGTCCAACCGATAGGACAACAGCTGGCCGTTCCAGAAATACGTGTTGAAACGCCCCTGATAGATACGGGTACCAGTATTCAGTGCGGAGGAGTTGGTCGCTACGGCAGACGCCGATGCAGTCCGTTAGGATCTTACGGAATGCGGCACTGAGCGCCGTTTCGAGACCCAGCGGATTGCTCACGAAGAAGTAGTTGTCCGGAATCCCGTCCGATCCCGGGGTGCCATCCGTCTCGAGAACGTCCCACTCAGCAGAGGAATTTGGTACTCCGTTTCCGTCAAGGTCATTGAATCCACCCCACTTCGCTGCGTAGTACAAGCGGATCCTCCAACGAGTTAGCGACCGATGCGCTCCTCAGGGTATAGGTGACGGAGGTGCGGACCATTGCCAACCTCACAATCTACACGCCGAGCACTCCCGTAACGTCCGTAAAATCAAACGTGTTGAAGCCAGAATGGAAATGCGCACCATCCCTCGTCGTACCGCTGATCACATAACCGAATCCGAAGCACCGCCCGTCGACTCGGCAATCACATCCGTGGTGATCGTTACCGTGTTAGCCGTCGAGCCATTTCCACAGCCATTGTTAACAGTCGTCAGACAGTATCGGACGACGCCCCAAGCGTCCTGGTCGTAATCTCCGATCCCTGCTCGCTATTCTCCCAGTTTACGTAGATCATCCCAGACGCCGTGCTCGTCGTGGAAACCGCTGACAAGGATCTTCATGTCGACCAGGGCTCCGCCACCATACCCCCCTAGGATTGCTATTGGACGCGCTAATGTCGAGGCGAAACGCCGGCTGAAGAATGACCTTCGGCGTCGTCTCGCCGTCCAACGTCATCGGGATTCTCGGTACATTCGTGGCGAGTTGGACGCCGTAGGTCGCGACCTTTAATGATCGTAGTCCGTGGCAGGCACCGTCAGATCGGCTCGGATACGGTGGTGCGGGCGTGGTAGGCCATGCCAGGCATCAAGTACGATCCTTCAGGTCCGGGCCCTCCGGGCAAATGCCCCAGACGCTGCCGAGTGCCACACGTCCTTGGCGTCGCAAAGCTCGTTGTTGTTGGTGCCAGTGGCCCCGACGAAGTAACTCTCCACCAGCAATCCCTTCGCCCGCACCCACGAGATCCGCCAGCTCTGCGGCCGCTGCTGCTGCTGTTGATGTCGCGTCATGGACATCGACCAGCGAGGTCAAAATCCGTTGTGGAAACGCTGGCGTTGAACACCAGCGCATTGAGCGGCGCACAGTAGTTAGCCTGACTGACCGAAGCTGTCCAGGTCGGCTGCGGCAGTCCCAACGCGGCATCACGGCTACCAGTGTCTGTGTAAGAGTAAAGGGGCTTAGCAGCGGCCGTGGCCGCAGTCGTCGTAAAATACCGCAGCGACTCGAAGTACACCTCAGACATCGGGTTACCCAGACTCGTACAGTCACCCTCGACGAATGCTGGTGCAGGCCGAAATTACAGTTATCACCACCACTGCCCCAGATAGGTACCTCATCGTCATCGTAACAGTAACCGTAGATGCGCATTCGGTCCAAGGTCGCGACGATGCCATCGGTGCTGCGTGAAGGTGCCGTCCGTCGCAAGTCCACCTCGTCCGTGAACGGCGCCACGTTCTTCCGCACCACCCCGCCCGAGATGTTCTTCGCATAGCTACCAGTCATCAGGCCGAAGCGGATCTGATCGGAATCGCCGTACACCTGAAGCAACCCGATTGGCTTGAAGTTGTTCTGGTTCGCGCTGTCGTACTGCTTGCAGCTTTCCGTCACCAATCAGGTTGGAACGCACGCCTGTACACGAACGAAATAGTCCCCGAGTCCTGTACCAGTGCCATCGTCAGCCAACTGAGGGTTACTCGAAGCAGCCGGGACGCCGGAGGCGCAAAGTCGTTGCTGTTGCTCGCGCTCTTTTCTCCGGACCAACGGCACTGCCACCGCTCGTTTGCATTCCACAGAGAGAAATTGCCCTTTGCCACGCGTAGGCGAGGAAGATTGGTGTTGGTTTGAGACTTGTTCTGCGGCGAAGACCCGCCCAAAGTTGTGTTGCACAGAGTGATGCCGCGCCTAGAAAGGTTGTCGATCGTCCAGGAACTAAAGGTCCCGCTTCCGGCGAAATTGGTTTGGCGACCTTAACCGTGAGTTTCGATTATTGTTCTTGCCGTAATCTGACCCTTTAGGTACACTTGCTTGAGATTGCCGATGACCAAGACATAGTCGTTCTTGTTAAAAGCCGTCGACCGACGCGACCGTGAAGATATAGGAGACGGTATTCGTCCCGTCGTTGGTGATCGTTATGCGTCGTACTGCTGGAGTCGGTGGTCGGTGGCGTATACGGGGTCAATCTGAGCGATATCGTAACCGTCGTAATACTTGGCCCAGGAGTGGGCATCATTCGGCAAAAAGACCCTCTCCAGTACTGTAGAGTCGCGGTATCCCCATCTGCAATACCGTTGCCATCCCCATCGGTCCGTGTCTTCGAACGCATGCCGCCGTAAAGCAACTTGCGCACGGCATCCATACGCGCCATCGACGCCCAATTCAGAAAATTTCCGCTCCATTGCCCCGTGCAATATTTGGCGGCGGACACGTGGTCCGGCTCGAACCGCTGGTCCGTACTGCCGTACACGTAGCACTTCTTTGGGTCGAAATACCCGTAATAGTCGATGCTGTGCTTGTAAGTAGTCTCCAATTGGCCGTCGTTATCCAAGTCCGAATAGTCGTTGTAGGCTTTTTTATACAGCTGCTGATCCTTGGAGATGTCAAGCATAACCAGCGGTTGAACGTTTCCGACAAGGAATAGGGGTGTGTCCGAAATGGACAGGTGCCAGAGCCTGGTTGCTCCGATGCAGCGAGCAAAAGCGGCACCGACAAGCAAGTGGCGGCGCATCCGGACCTCTATGCCAGTAGACGAGGCACTGTAAAGCGAACGACGGATTGTTCATACTGCAGACCTCCAACGCGCCTCTCACTGTGGCGAACATCATCGGACGTACACACCGGCGCGCGAAAATGTCGGCAACTCACCCCCTGCGCTTTGCTGCACCGTTTAACGACCAGACCTGCTCGGTGACGGCCATTACACCAATCGCCAAGCCACCTCCAGCGTCCCGCGCGCCGCTGCTCTAGCGATGTGACCCTCTCTTTCGACGAACAATTCCTGCAACCAAACGACGGTGTTGGCGTTCCGACCCTGGGCACGCACCGTAATCTGATAAAAAAACTTCTGGCCACCACCCGGCGGGGTCTGTCTGACACCCTCGATCAAATAGCCGCGGCTGTAGCCGAGCACCGCCAGGAATAGGTGCGGCAGCACGTGAACTGGCCGTAAGAGACGCTCGGCGCTCCGGTCAGTGCTGAAATGCCGTCCAGACGGGGTTGCGAGAACCCGGCTGGTCCTTGTAGCAAAGACCATTGGGACAAGTTGGGGTGAATCCGGTCAGACCGGTAATACTACTGGAGCGGCAGGTGCTGGGTTCGCCAGAATATCCCGCTCCGCGTCACGCAGGGCCATTTCGGCAGCCCGCAGCGCGACATCCCGGTCACGCATGTTTCCGGCCATCCGCTCTTCCAAGGTAGGCCATGCGCGCCGCCGTCACCCCCATGATGCTCAGGATGACCAGAAAGATCAGCGTGGTGATCAGCGCGACGCCGCGCTGGCGCGCGCTTGGGACGAGAGAAGTGGTGCTATGATGGACGTTGGACTTCACGGAATGGCCGCGATGCGGTTACGTAGGGTGAAGGTGGCCACGAAGGCGCGCCGCAGGCGTGTATCCGCCGCGGTCGAAAAGCGTGCGGCGTCGTCGTACGCAGTCCCAAGGCCCCGTCGCAGTTAAAGTAGGAGAATTGGCCGTCGCGCGACGCCTTCGTTCTCCGAGCGCACCAGAACGCAGACCCGCACGGTGACGACCTGCGCCCAGTTTCCAGCGTCGGCAGGGAGATAGAGTTCGCAGAAACGTCGCGTCAGTATCGCTGCCGTAGAGAACCTGCAGGTCCTCCACCCCGCATTAGAATGGGCTGCGCGCCGGCCGAGGCGTGCGGCGTGATGATCCCATCGCATTCGAGTTCGGCATTGGCGGTGTCGATACTAAAGATCTCCTGAACAACTTGGCCTGCCGCCCCGGTGGCATCTACACAGGACCGATCGCCATCAGTCCAGCCCGTTGCGTGGTCACTATCCGGTGCGCCGCTGAACCATTTGTGCCGGTAACCGTTGTGCCTGTGAACGCCGTCTTCCTAGCAGGCGGGATTGTGCAGGATGTTCGCATAGCCAGCCTGACGCAGGCTGCGTCCGATCACGTCCAGGGCGTAGCGACCGGCTCCTGGATGCGCGCAGCTTTCCTGCGCTGCACGATAGGTCTGGTTGCTGCCGAGGTAGACGGCGCCGACCCCTGCGACCAGCAACAGGCCCAAGGCAAGAGCGATCATGAGCTCGACCAGCGTCAGGCCACGCTGTGGCCGCGTCGGGCACTGTCGCGCTCCGGTCAGGGCGGAAACCAGATTGGCGGGAATTGCTCATGGCGCAAATCGGGTGACGAAGCCCGCGTATTGGGGGGTGTGCGGAGACAGTTGCATCTGACGAGGCGGTCCCCAATCATCCGTCTCTTGTCCTGCCACATTACCGTGACGTCGAAGATGCGATTGGAGCCGGCGAGTGTTGGTGACGCAAGTGGCCGCCGGCCCGATGACGCAACGCACCGTCCCTGAGCCCCCTGGAAGCACGACGGCGTTGGCCCTGAGCCATTGGTATTGGTCGGTCAGCGCCATATTGGCGGCCGAACAGCCAGCTGGTAATACAGTTCGGGTTGGTTGGGAGGGTCGCGGTCAGATTGTCATAATTGCCCGCGGCGACGCCAGCCAGATTGGCGCCAGATCCGGTCGGCCATGTCATAGGCCTGCTGGGAAGCGATGCTCCGGTAGAAGCTGCCGTGGCTGTTCTTCAGGCTGAAAACCTGCAACCCGGCAAGCCCCAGGAGGCCGATCGCGAGGAGGACGATGGTGACCAGCACTTCAATCAGGGTGAAGCCGCGCTGTGTCGGGCGTGTTCGGTTCAACGCGGGCCGCTGGCGCGATCTAGCCGTCTGCTCGGTGCGATCATGGACATGAGGTGGTCCCGGACGCGGTTCTCACCCGGCCTTGCAGCGAGACGACGATACTCCTGCCCTCAGTCGTGCCGCGCCCATCGCACAGGCGAAAGGTATCGGCTGATATCCGGACTAAAGCCCGTGGGATCGAAAGGTGACGCGTTGATCGGTTGCCTGCTCGCAAGGTGCTGCCGGTGGGCAGCGGCGGATAAACCTGCAGGACGACGTCTGGTGGGGTATCGCCAGCGTCGACGACGCCGTCGCCATCGTTGTCCACAAACACCAGCCAACCGCTGTCCCAAGTCGTGCTGCCGGCACAGGTGGTGTCGTCCTGCCGGCTGCAGACTGTCGACCCGAACACCTCGCTTCACGGCCTCGCTCTTGGCATAGGCCAGGGCCAGGACGACATCATTGGCAACCGTCGTCCGCCGGGCATTGAGGATAAAACTCTGGAAGCCGGGAACGGCCACCGTCAACAGGATGGCGGCAATGGCGAGGGTTACCATGCAGTTCGACCAGGGTGAATCCCCTGGCACTGCGCATGCGCATCTTGCAGACCTACCCTTTGCTCCGACCGAGGCTCCGTTGCGACGCATGGTGGCCACTTCAAACAGCAACCAGCGTCCTCGTCACGACCCCCAAACCCACGCGGAACGGATTACCGGGCCGTGCCACGTCTCACAGGACGGAATGTGTTAACGACACAAAGTCTAGCATGGCAGACCAACGGGAACGGGACCCGGTTCCCGTCTGCGACTTGCAGTTTGTGTCACAAGTCTTTGGTCCCGCCGTGCGGGGTCGATCCCGCGCCTACTGCCGACCCCCGCGACAGCACCGTCGCCCGACTAGGCGCAATCGGGGTGCACACCCCAGTGTATCCTGGCGCCTCACCAGACGGACTATTTGCGCAGGCTCCCGATGCCCGTGAAAGCCTTCGATACCCTGGTCATCGGCACCGGACCCGCTGGCGAGGGCGTCGCCATGAAGCTCGCCAAGGCCGGGCAGCGGGTCGCGGTCATCGAGGCCCACACCCAGGTGGGCGGCGGCTGTACCCACTGGGGCACCATCCCGAGCAAGGCGCTGCGGCACGATATCCAGATGCTGGCGGATTATCGGCGCCACATCGGCCCGAGGGCGTGCCCAACACCGCCTGGCCGTGGACCCTCCTCCTGGTTGATAGATTCCCGGAACGCACTGTGTTGCAGGGTCTCGATCGCCTCGGTCCTCGCCCGCTGGCAGCGGGAGACAAGGAGCGCCACCGGCACTGTTTCACGGGGCATACAATCTCTCCCATGCACTGGGACTCCCCCTTCTATCGCGTGCTCAAAGAATGGCCTGCGCTGGTGTTCTGAGCTGGCGGGGCTGCCAGTACCCGCCGGCTTGGCCTACCGACTCGATGCCGAAGAGGTCAAGCAGACCGCCTTCCGCCTCGATGGCGTGCTGCGCCCCGAAAAGGGCATCGCCTTCGGCGCACCGGCATCAGTCCCCTCCCAGATGCCCTGCCCAGCGCCCTATTGTGCCCTAAGGCTTTGACCTGCGAGCGGCGGACGCGTAGAGTTGTACAATATCGCAGACAGGTAACGCCCTCATGCAAACCATTGCCTTTTCCGACGCCCGCAACCGGCTCAAGGAGGTCCTTGACCGTGTCGCCCAGGACGCTGATTACACCGTCATTACCCGACGCGACGCCGGAGCGGCAGTCGTCATGTCCCTGGACAGCTTCAACAGCCTGATGGAGACCGTGCACCTGCTCAAGTCTCCTGCCAATGCCGCCCATCTCTCCCGCTCCGTCGCCCAGTACCACGCCGGCGAGGTCGTGGAGCGGAACTTGGCGGATGGCTAGACGCCTGGCCTGGACCGGCGAGGCATGGGCGGATTATCTCTACTGGCAATCCCAAGACCGCAAGACGTTGCGGCGGATCAATGCCCTGGTTGCCGATATCCTGCGCACCCCCTTTACCGGCATCGGTAAGCCCGAGCCTCTGCGCGAGAACTTGACTGGCTTCTGGTCGCGCCGGATCGACGACACCAACCGACTGGTCTATGCGATCGACGGCGATACTCTGACGATCATCGCTTGCCGCTACCATTACTGAAGCCGAGCACGCAGGGCGCAATAGCGAAGCGTATCGCGCCGCATGGAGCAAAAAGCACGGCGTCCGGCGCGATACGGGCGCAGAACCCTGGGCCAGGCAGTGGCTTATTGCCCAGGTGCAAGGGCGCCCCGGAGCCGGATCTGGGCTGAAAGACCACCCCTGTCGCGTGGCTCCTATCGCCCAGACACTCGTGCAGTATGCCCGGCTGCCATCGCTCGGTTTCCCGCTGATCAACGCCGCTGTTCCGGCGCCGTGGGTCAGCGTCGGCCTGGTCGCAACTGCCCCCTGACGCTATAATGCTGAAACGCTATGACGTTTAGGGCCATTCTACATTCTATGAGTACTGAAGTCGTCCGCTCCACCGTCTATCTCGATCCGGCGCTGCATCAGGCCTTGCGGCTCAAGGCTGCAGCGACCCGGCGGAGTATGTCGGAGATCGTCAACCAAGCCCTCCGCGCCGCCTTGAGCGAGGATGAGGAAGACTTGGCCGCTTTCGCCGATCGCGCAGCGGAACCAACAGTGAGCTACGAAGCCTTCCTTGCCCAACTCAAGGCCGATGGCATCCTTTGAGCTGCGCTTTAAGCCGTCGGTCGCCAAGGATCTGCGAGGCATCCCGCGCGACGACGTGCAGCGTATCCTGGCTCGGATCGAAGCCCTGCGGAGCGATCCGCGCCCGACGGGCTGCGAGAAACTCTCCGGGCAGGAGCGTTATCGTGTGCGGCAAGGCCACTACCGCATCCTTTACAGCGTCGCGGATACGGAGCTGGTCGTCGAGGTCGTCAAGGTCGGACACCGCCGGGAGGTCTACCGCAGCCTGTGACTGGGCGATCCTGTTCGTTGCCGAGATGGAAGGGTTGCGATTTTTTGGGCAGCGCTGCATCAGCCTGAGGGCGTGCCTGGCACAACTTGGCCCGCGACCCTTCCATCCCAGTCGATAGATTCCTGCAACCCGTGGTGTTGCGGGGTGCCAATCTCCCTGGCGCTCGCCCGCTGGCAGCGGAGGACAAGGAACGCTTTCGGCACTGTTTCACTGACACTCTACCGGCCAAGACGCGGCCCCAGGACCACTCATGCCCGTGAAAGCCTTCGATACCCTGGTCATCGGCACCGGACCCGCCGGCGAGGGCGCGGCCATGAAGCTCGCCAAGGCCGGGCAGCGGGTCGCGGTCATCGAGGCCCACACCCAGGTGGGCGGGGGCTGTACGCACTGGGGGACCATCCCCAGCAAGGCATTGCGCCACAACATCCAGATGCTGGCGGACTACCGCCGCAATCCTCTCTTCCAGCACACCCTCGACCAGGTGGAGATCGAGTTCCCGGACCTGCTGCGCGCGGCGGATACCGTCATCACCGAGCAGGTGCGCACCCGCTACCGTTACTACCAGCGCAACCGGGTCGAGGTGCTGTTCGGCCATGCCCGCCTGATCGATCCCAATCACGTCGAGGTGCTGCGCCCAGACGGTGTGGCCGAGTTGCTTCACGCCCAACACATCGTCATCGCCACCGGCTCGCGCCCCTACCGGCCACCGGATGTGGACTTTGACCATCCGCGGGTACGCGACAGCGATACGGTGCTGCGCCTGGCCCACACCCCCAGTTCCATCACGATCTATGGGGCCGGGGTCATCGGGTGCGAGTACGCATCCATCCTGGCCAGCCTGGGGACCAAGGTGAACCTGGTGGACACCCGCGACCGGCTGCTGTCCTTCCTGGACGACGAGATCACCGATGCCCTGAGCTATCACCTGCGCCAGCAGGGGGTGGTGATCCGTCACAACGAGACCTACGAGGGGGTGGAGGCGGGCGACGACGGGGTGGTGCTGGCCTGCAAGTCCGGCAAGAAGTTCAAGACCGACATCCTGCTGTGGGCCAACGGGCGCACCGGCAACACCCAGGGGATGGGTCTGGAGGAGATCGGGCTGACGCCCAACGGACGCGGCCAGCTGGAGGTCAACAAGAGCTATCAGACGGCCCTGCCCAACATCTACGCCGTCGGCGACGTGGCCGGCCCCCCGGCGCTGGCCAGCGCCAGCTACGACCAGGGGCGCTTCGTCGGGGCCCACATCGCCCACGGGGAATGCGATTGGTCGCTGATCGAGGCCTTTCCCACCGGCATCTATACGGTCCCTGAGATCAGCTCCATCGGGCGGACCGAGCGCGAGCTGACCAAGGCCCAGGTCCCCTACGAGGTGGCGAATGCCCAATTCAAGAGCATTGCCCGCGCGCAGATCACCGGGCACACCGTGGGCATGCTGAAGATGCTCTTCCACCGCGAGACCCTGGAGATCCTCGGCATCCACTGTTTCGGGGAGCAGGCCTCGGAGATCGTCCACATCGGTCAGGCGATCATGGCCCAGGGGGGCAAGGCCAACACCCTGGAGTACTTCGCGCACACCACCTTCAACTATCCCACCATGGCGGAGGCCTACCGCGTCGCCGCGCTGAACGGGCTCAATCGGCTGTTTTGAGTGAGCCTTGCCGATGGGAGCACCGCCCCCGGCGCAACTTCACTGCTGGTGCTCTGCGGCCACGAGAAGGGGTCGCCGCGAGTGCGCCGTCCCTACTGGCCACGGCGAAACTTTGCTATTTCGGTTGCCATTCCGTTAGATTTTTTCAATTGCTATTTTAGTAATTTCTTATATACTGATCGCCGTTGTGGGAAGGCGGCGCTGCCGTCCACTGAACAAGAACGGGCTCGCGAGGACTCGATGGACAAACCCGCCAAGGCGCTTGCCGCCGGACTGATCCTCGCCGCTGCCGGCCTTGTGCTGGCATGGCAGGGTCAGTTGGTGTGGACCCACGGGCTCGACCCGAGCCGGCAGCCGCAGGAAGCGTCCGCTACTGGTGCGGCCTACACCGAGAACGGCTATCTGCGCTCCGGCAGCGTCCCCGGTCAGGCCCTCTACGGGTGGAGCTATCCGTTCGCCTTTCCACACGATCCCCTCGCTGCTGTTCAGAAACCTAACGGGGGCAGGGCGAGGTGAGGCCGGACCTGGGCTGAAATGCCCCAGGATCGACTTCAACTCACCCGACCCAGATCGCAATAAGCTCCTAACTCCAACTTTACTCAGGTGTGTCACATGAACAAGCTCGTACAAGCCGCCTCCCTCGTCGCCCTCGTCGCCGCCAGTGCCTCTGCCAGCGCCTATTGGGGCGGTGCCCCCTGCCTCAATGAAGAGCAGCAGAAGGCCATGGTCGAGCAGCAGCAAGCCGCTGCCAAGCAGTACCAGGCCCAGTACCAGGCCATGGCCGAGCAGCGCGCCAAGGCAATGGAAGAGATGATGAACACCCAGGGCGGCCAGGTTCCGGGCTATGCCCCGATGGACCCCTTCTACGGCCAGGGCCGCGCGATGCCCGATTTCCCGTCCATGCCTGAGCGTCCGCGGTTCGGCGAGATGCCTCAGATGCCTGACTTCCCAGCCATGCCCGAGCGCCCCAGCTTCGGCGAGATGCCTCAGATGCCCGAGTTCCCGGCCATGCCTGAGCGCCCGCAGTTCGGCGAGATGCCTCAGATGCCTGACTTCCCAGCCATGCCTGAGCGTCCGCGCTTCGGCGAGATGCCTCAGATGCCCGAGTTCCCGGCCATGCCTGAGGCCCCCAAGTTCGGTGAGATGCCCGCCATGCCTGAGATGCCAGCCGGCTTCGAGCGCGGTCTGCGCCCGGTTCCGCCGGCCCTCGGCCTCCGCGCGAAGAATCTCGAGGCCTATCGCGCCCAGCGTATGGAGGAGGCCAAGGCCCGTCATGACCAGGCCGTGACCCAGCGCGAGGCCCGCCGTCAGGGTCTGGCCCAGCGCGTCAGCGCCCGCCGCTATGGCCCGCAGCCGATGTGGCTCGGCCCGATCGAGGCTCCAGTCGCCCCAGTCGCCCCGGTCGCTGCCCAGCCTGCTCCCGCTGCTGCCCCGGTTGCTGAGGCCCCGGCCCCAGCTGCCCCGGCTGCAAACTAAGGGTCCTCCGGCTCCCGGCGCACGCAGGGCCACCCCCGCCGCTGGCGGGGGTGGCCCTTTCTTTTGGGTTTTGAGTTGAATATCGAATTCCCTGACAGTGATTCTTGCCTTCCACTTAACAAGGATCGATCCCGCCTCGCGTCCTCCCCCCAGAGGGGGAGGGTTGGGGAGGGCGTTGAATGCCCGCGGAAGGGTAAGTGCTGGCGATAACCGCAAGATTCGACCCCCCTCCTAACCTCCCCCCTGCCAGGGGGGAGGAATGCGGGGCCTGTCAGGGCCCCGTCGAGAGATTGAATGGTGGAACCCCGGGCAGCACTCCTCCCCCTCCCCCTGGCAGGGGGAGGGTTGGGGCGGGGGTTGAATGTCCGGGGAAGGGTGAGTGCTGGCAATAACCGCAAGATTCGACCCCCCTCCTAACCTCCCCCCTGCCAGGGGGGAGGAATGCGGGGACCGCGGGTCCCCGTCGAGAGGCTAGAATGGCCAGCGGCCAAACCCCCAACTCGATCCAGGCCCCTCCGCTGCCCCTTTGACTGCCGACGACTTTCCCACCCAAGCCGACCTCGACCGCTGCCTGCTGCGGGACCGCGACGCCCTGACCCGGCGCCTACGGGGCCTGCGCGCACGGAAACGCCAAGGCCAGCCCTTCGATCAGGGGCTCATCAAGCTCTGGCAGGCGGTGCGGGCGTCGCAGGGCGTACTGGAACGCCGCCGCGCCTCGGTGCCCTCGGCGGTGCGACTACCCGCCGGAGCTGCCGGTCAGCGAGCGGCGCGAGGAGATCGCGGGGCTAATCGCGGCCCACCAGGTGGTCGTGCTTTGCGGGGAGACGGGCTCAGGCAAGTCCACCCAGCTCCCGAAAGCTCTGCCTGGACCTGGGGCGGGGCGTCGCCGGGCGCATCGGCCACACCCAGCCGCGGCGCATCGCGGCCCGCACCCTGGCGAGCCGCGTCGCCCAGGAGCTCAAGGTCGAGCTGGGAGGGCTGGTGGGCTACAAGGTCCGCTTCCACGACCGCTCGCGCCCGGACACGGCCATCAAGCTGATGACCGACGGCATGCTGCTGGCGGAGATCCAGCAGGACCGGCTGCTCCTGGAGTACGACACCCTGATCGTGGACGAGGCCCACGAGCGCAGCCTCAACATCGACTTTCTGCTCGGCTACCTCAAGGGGCTGTTGCCCCGCCGCCCGGACCTCAAGGTCATCGTCACCTCCGCGACCATCGACCCGGAGCGCTTCTCCCGGCACTTCGGCGGGGCGCCCATCTGCGAGGTCTCGGGGCGCACCTACCCGGTGGAGGTCCGCTACCGCCCGCCGGAGGACGAGAACGCAGGCGAGCGCGACGACGCCATGCAGCAGGCCATCGCGGAGGCCGTGGACGAGCTGGCCCGCGTGGGGCGCGGCGACGTGCTGATCTTCCTCTCCGGCGAGCGGGAGATCCGCGAGACCGCCGAGACCCTGCGCAAGCACCACCCGCCGTCCACCGAGATCCTGCCGCTCTACGCCCGCCAGGGCCCGGCGGACCAGGCGCGCATCTTCCAGGCCCACGGCACCCGGCGCATCGTGCTGGCGACCAACGTGGCGGAGACCTCGCTCACGGTGCCCGGGATCCACTACGTCGTCGATCCCGGCTTTGCCCGCATCTCGCGCTACAGCCACCGCACCAAGGTCCAGCGCCTGCCGGTCGAGCGCGTCTCCCAGGCCTCCGCCAATCAGCGCAAGGGACGCTGCGGGCGCGTCGCGGCGGGCGTGTGCATCCGGCTCTATACAGAGGACAACTTCGCGGCCCGTGCCGAGTTCACGGAGCCGGAGATCCGCCGCACCAACCTGGCGGCGGTCATCCTGCAGATGAAGCTCCTGGGGTTCGGGGCCATCGAGGCCTTCCCCTTCCTGGACCCGCCGGACGGGCGCCTGGTGGCGGACGGCTACCGGACCCTGGAGGAGCTGGGGGCCCTGAGTCGGGACGGGACCGCGAGGGCCGGCTCACGGCGCTCGGCCGACGGCTCGCGACCCTGCCGGTGGATCCGCGCATCGGGCGCATGCTGCTCGCCGCCCAGGACCACCGCTGCCTGCGGGAGGTGCTGATCATCGCCGCGGCGCTCAGCGTCCAGGACCCGCGGGAGCGGCCCCTGGACAAGCAGCAGGCGGCCGACGAGATCCATGCCACCTTCGCCCACCCGGAGTCGGACTTCCTCGCCTTCCTCAACCTCTGGCGCTTCCTGGACAAGCAGCGCCGGGACCTGTCGCGCAACAAGTTCCAGAAGCTGTGCCAGCAGCACTTCCTGTCCTGGAACCGGGTCCAGGAGTGGTTCGACATCCACCAGCAGCTGGCCCTCCAGCTGCACGAGATGGGGCTGCGGGAAAACGAGGCGGAGGCGAGCCTCGAGGAGGTCCACCGCGCCCTGCTCACCGGGCTGCTGGTCAACATCGGCTTCAAGGACGAGGGGCGCGAGTACCTGGGGGCCCGCGGCGGGCGCTTCTACATCCACCCGGGCTCCGGGCTCTTCGACAAGTCGCCGAAATGGCTGGTGGCCGCGGAGCGGGTGGAGACCACCCGGCAGTACGGCCGGATCGTCGCCAGGGTCCAGCCGGGCTGGATCGAGGAGGCCGGTCGGCACCTGGTGGTGCGCAGTTATTCGGAGCCCCACTGGCAGGCGCAGTCGGGTCAGGTCGCCGCCTTCGAGAAGGTGACCCTGTTCGGGCTGACCCTGGTGGCGCAGCGGCGGGTCAACTACGGACCCATCAACCCGGCGGAGGCGCGGGAGGTCTTCCTGCGCTCGGCCCTGGTCGGGGGGGACTTCGAGACCCGCGCGCCCTTCTGGCGTCACAACCAGGAGCTGATCGCCTACGTTCAGCACCTGGAGACCAAGTCGCGGCGGCGCGACATCCTGGTGGACGAGGAGGCGATCTACGCCTTCTACGCCCCGCGCGTCCCCGAGGGGATCTACAGCACGGCAGCCTTCGAGAAGTGGCTGCGCCAGGCGACCCGTACGCAACCGAAGCTGCTGCACATGCGCATGGCGGACGTCATGCGGCGGGAGGCCGCCGAGATCACCAAGGAGCGCTTCCCCGATGCCCTTCAGGTCGGGGCCAGCGCCCTGCCCATCGAGTATCACTTCGACCCCGGGGCTACCGTGGACGGGGTGACCCTGGTGGTGCCTCTGCCACTCATCAATCAGGTCTCCCCCGATCGGGGCGAATGGCTGGTACCTGGACTGCTGGAGGAGCGCGTCATCGCCCTGCTGCGCGCCCTTCCCAAGCCCGTTCGCAAGGCCTTCGTGCCCATCCCCGACACCGCCGCCCGAGTGGTCGAGCGCCTCACCCCGAGCGACCGCCCCTTGGTCCAGGCCGTGGCGGAGGCCCTCAAGGCGCTGACCGGTGTGGCCGTGCCGGAGGATGCCTGGGACCCGACCTCCATCCCCGAACACCTGCACATGAAGTACCGGCTAGTCGACCCGGACGGGAGCCAGGTGGCTGTCGGCGACGATCTCGTCGCCCTGAAGCGCCGCTACGGGGAGACGGGGCAGCAGTCCTTCGCGCATATCCCCACCGCCGGGCTGGAGCGCGACGGCATCACCCGTTGGGACTTCGGGACCCTGCCCGAGAGCGTCGATCTGGAGCGCGGCGGCATCCGCCTGCGCGGCTATCCGGCCCTGGTGGATCGGGGCGACAGCGTCTCCATCCAGGTGCTCGACTCCCCGGAGAGCGCCGAGCTGGCCGGACGCGCCGGGCTTCGGCG
The DNA here is from genome assembly GCA_963709645.1 of uncultured Gammaproteobacteria bacterium. Classification (GTDB taxonomy): domain Bacteria; phylum Pseudomonadota; class Gammaproteobacteria; order Chromatiales; family Chromatiaceae; genus DYRB01. The sequence continues at coordinate 22,654 of CAVPXP010000013.1, read as the reverse complement.
GCTGTTCATGCTGTCCCTCGGTGCGGACATGCGGCGGCTCCGCCAGGGGCTTCCGGCCATGGCCCGTATGCGCCTGCAGTACGCCCTGGCGCCCCAGCCCGCGGACGGCGACCCGGCGGGGAACGGAGCGCAGGGACCCGACCTGGCAGACGAACTGGTTGGCCTGATCCTCGACCTGACCTTTACCGAAGATCAGCCACCCATCCACGATCAAGCCGCCTTTGCCGGCCGCCTGGCCGCGCATCGCGGGCGCCTCGCGGCGGTGGCGGGGGATGTCACGCGCCTGGTCGGCGGCGTCCTCGACCAGTACCAGGCCCTGCGTAAACGCCTGGCGGACATCACCCAGGTCAACTGGCTGGACGCGGTGCAGGATATCCGCGCCCAGTTGGACGGGCTGGTCTTCCGCGGTTTCCTCGGCCGGGTACCCCACGAACGGCTCAAGGACTACCCACGCTACCTGCGTGCAATGGGACAAAGGCTCGAGCGCCTCTCTCCACGCCGCGGCGCGGGACCGCGATCAGATGCAAGAGCTCGCCCCCCTGACCAGGCGCTGGGGGGAGCGCGTGGCCGCCGTGCGTGCGGCCGGTCGGCGCGACCCTCGGCTCGAGGAGATCCGCTGGATGATCGAGGAGTTGCGGGTGTCGCTCTTCGCGCAGCAGTTGCGGACTGCCTACCCGGTCTCCATCAAGCGCATCGAGGGGCGATGGAAGGAGCTGGGGTTGTAGGAAGCTGCTCGACCCGGGCCAGCCTGCTGCCCGCATTGGGTGCACCATCACTGCGCCCGGCACGGCGGGCGTGCCGGCTTCCAGGGGGCAACTCAGAGTAAGATCCGGCCATGGACAGCCTCGTCGCCCTTCTGCTCTTACTCCTCCTTGGCTGGTTCTGGCTCGACAGCCTGCGCGCCCGCGAGATCGCCATCGCTATCTGCCGCGCGGCCTGTGAGCAACGCGAGCTGCAACTGCTCGATCAGGCCGTTGCGCTCCAGCGCATCGGCCTTGGCCGCACGCCGCGCGGGCTGCGCCTGCGCCGGGTGTTCCGGTTCGACTTCAGCGAGGAGGGAGTAGGTCGGCGTACCGGCTATCTGATCCTGCGCGGGGTCGACCTGGAGGCGTTCAGCCTGGGCTTGCCAGACCGTCCGGAAGACGCTTGAGTCGCTCCTCTAGCCGCTCGGCTGGTCCTTGAGCCGCTTACTTGACGACCTTCAGGGTCGGCCGCTCGCGGGGCGGGGCTGGCGGGTTCGGGTCGTCCTCTGGTGCCCCGGCATCGTCCGGCTTGGCGTCATCTTCACCGAACAACATGCCGCGCCCGTTCTCCCGAGCGTAGATACCCAGAACGGCCTCCGACGGAACAAAGACCTCCATGGATACCCCTCCGAACCGGGCGCTGAAGGCGACATGCTCGTTGCCCAGCACCAGGCCGCGCACCGCCGTTGGGCTGATATTCAGGACGATCCGGCCGTCCTGAACGAAGCCGGCCGGGACCTGAGCCCCAGGGTAGGCGGCGTTCACCAGCAGGTGGGGCGCCATCTGGTTGTCGAGGATCCAGTCGTAAAGGGCGCGTATCAGGTAGGGTCGATTGGGCGTCATCGTTGGCCGGGTAAGAACTAACGCAGGTCCGCGATCATCTCGTGTTCGGCCTCGGACAGACTCGCCTTGAAGGCGGGCCATTTGAAGATGCGCTTGGTGTAGTCGTGGATCTCCTTGGCCTGGGGCGGGAGCTCGATACCCAGCACCGGAAGCCGGTAGAGCAGCGGGGCGATGCAGCAGTCCACCAGGGAGAGCTCGTCGCTCATGAAAAAGCGCTTTGCGCCAAACACCGGGCCGGTACCGATGAGGCTGTCGCGCAAGGCGCGGCGGGCCTGCTCGGCCTGATCCGAATCGCCCTTGACAATGCGGTCCATGAGGCCGAACCAGTCGCGCTCGACCCGATACATGAACAGCCGAGCATTGGCGCGGGCGACCGGGTCCACGGGCAACAAGGGGGGGTGCGGGAAGCGCTCGTCGAGGTATTCCATGATGATGCGCGACTCGTACAGCCGCAGGTCGCGGTCCACTAGAGTGGGGACTGTGCCGTAGGGGTTGAAGTCCATCACCTCGTCCGGGAGGTTGCTGGCATCGACATCGACGATGTCCACCCCGATCCCCTTCTCGGCGAGGACGATGCGAACACGGTGGCAATAAGGGCAAGCGGGATCGGAAAATAAGGTCATCACGGGTCTTCTGTTTGCAGCCGTTGCGATGGGGTCCAGCCTCCCTAGCTCGAGCGTTGTCTCGCCAGTCCTGTCGAGACCCGCGCCCGCGCCAGCCGAAACGCTGTCACCGGCATCCGGGGTTCTCGATCCCGGCACCCCGAGGGAACCGTCGCAGGCGGAAGCCCAACGGGCCTGGTGGAGATTGGGTCAGCCCTGCCGGAGAGCGTCAGGGAGGGCATGAGTATACCCGCTCACTGCCACCTTGGGGATTTCCCGAACCGTCCCGTCAACGATCTGGCGCGCTCGGGCACGATGACCCATGGCCCTTTGGATGTGCCGACCTACGGGTGCGACGAAATTCCGAAGGATTGGCGAGGACTGCGCCCAAAAAAATGAGAGCCCCCGGGCCGGAGGGACCGGGGGCTCGTGCGGAGGATACCTCACCCGGGAGACACCGGGCGGGCGACTCGGACCGGCGGTCAGGCCCCGTAGTTGGCGCCCACAGCGGTCCAGTCGACGATCTTCCAGATCTCTTCCAGGTACTTGACGCGGGCGTTTCGGTAATCCACGTAGTAGGCGTGCTCCCAGACGTCTACGGTGAGCAGGGCCTTCTTGCCGGAGGTCATGGGTGTGCCGGCATTCGAGGTATTCATGATTTCGACGGAGCCGTCAGCGTTCTTCACTAGCCAGGTCCAGCCAGAACCGAAGTTGGTGGCCGCAGACTGGGAGAACTGCTTCTTGAACTCCTCGAAGGAGCCGAACTTGGCGTTGATGGCGGCGGCCAGGGCGCCACTGGGCTCGCCCCCGCCCTTGGGGCTCAGGCAGTTCCAGTAGAAGCTATGGTTCCAGACCTGGGCGGCGTTGTTGAACACACCGCCGGAGGACTTCATGATGATGTCCTCGAGGGACATCGTCTCAAACTCAGTCCCAGGGATCAGGTTGTTGAGGTTGGTGACGTAGGTCTGATGGTGCTTGCCATAGTGAAACTCGATGGTCTCCTGGGAGATAACGGGGGCAAGGGCATCCTGGGGGTACGGCAAGGGGGGCAGTTCATGGGCCATGGTTCGGGCTCTCCGGAGGGTTGATTGACGATGGATAAGGTTGGTACACAGTGGCTCGACCTCAACAGCGAGGCAGAAATTCCGAGTGCGTTACCAGGTATAAAGCCGCGGCAGTCTAATCAGGCCCTCGGGGCGGCGCAACCCTTGGCCCTGGGGCCAGGGTCCTCCGGCGACTGGCGTTACTCGCCGTGACCCCCGTCGAGATCGCAATCTTCGCGAGCCGCCTGGATGCGGTCTGTGACGAGATGGGGGCTATGCTGCGCAATGCCGCCTTCTCGACCAACATCCGCGAGCGCCTCGATTTCTCGTGCGCCGTCTTCGACCCAGCAGGACGTCTCTGCGCTCAAGCCGCGCACATCCCAGTCCATCTGGGCAGCATGGCCTACGCCATGGCAGATCTGGTCAGGGGCAGGGACTGGGGCGAGGGGGACATGGTCATCCTCAACGACCCCTTCCTCGGCGGAACCCACCTCCCCGACGTGACCTTGATCGCCCCGGTCCATGCCGACGGCGCCCTGACCGGCTTCGTGGTCAATCGGGCGCACCACGCAGACATCGGCGCCAATTCACCCGGCTCCATGCCCGTTTCCCGATCCATCCACGAGGAGGGGCAGGTGATCGCCCCACGCCGCCTGATCCGTGCCGGGGTGCTGGAACATGCCTGGATGGACGGGCTCACGGCAACCCTGCGCAACCCGCAGGATGCGGCCGGGGACTTCTTCGCTCAGATCGGGGCCAATCGAGCCGGCGTCGCTCGCCTCTCGGAGATCGTGGTTGGGCTTGGAGCCAGGGCATTCGCCGCTGGCCTGGATGCACTGAATGTCTACGGGGAGCGCCTCGCGCGCTCGGCCCTGGCGGAGATTCCGCCGGGGACCTACAGATTCCAGGACGTCATGGACGACGATGGCCAGGGGACCCGGGACATCCCGCTGCTCGCCGCCGTGACGGTCGACCGGCACGGCGTGGAAGTAGACTTCACCGGAACGGCGAATCAGGTCCCTGGCAACATCAACTGTCCGCTGGCAGTCGCCGCGGCCGCGGTCTACTACGTCTTTCGTTGCCTGATGCCGCCCCAGACCCCTGCCTGCGCCGGGTCCTTCCGCCCGATCCTGCTGCACGCCCCGGCGGGCTGCCTGCTGAACGCCCGTTATCCGGCGGCCGTGGCCGCGGGCAACGTCGAGACCAGCACCCGTGTCGTCGACCTGATCCTGGGTGCCCTGGCGCAAGCCATCCCCGAGCGTATCCCCGCCGCCAGCCACGGCAGCATGAACAACCTGGCCATGGGAAGCGCCCGGCCGGGTGTCGTCTGGGACTACTACGAGACCATTGGCGGAGGCATGGGGGCAGGCGCGGTCGGCGGCGGCCTGTCGGGGGTCCAGACCCACATGACCAACACCCTCAATACCCCCATCGAAGTCTTGGAGGCTCGCTTCCCATTGCGGGTGCTACGCTACGAGTTCAGGTCCGGGTCCGGCGGTGCCGGCGCCCACCCCGGTGGCAACGGCCTGATTCGCGAGCTGGAGTTCCTGGCCCCGGCAACGGTCACCCTGCTGGGCGAACGACGCACCCACAGCCCTTGGGGTCTTGCGGGGGGCGGGGCTGGCGACGCAGGTCGTCACCTGCACAACGGCAGGGAGCTGCCGGGCAAAGTAACCCTGGTCGTCGCGGCAGGCGATCGCCTGAGGGTAGAAACGCCCGGGGGCGGGGGCTGGGGTGAGACTTGAAAACGGGCACCGCGGCCCGGATCTCAAGGCGACAGAAAAACCGGTTCTTCGATGAGGTGCAAATTGGACGTTCTGGAGCGTATCGATCAGCAGGTCAAGGGTAACCCCGTGGTCATCTATATGAAGGGGACACCCCAGTTTCCCCAGTGCGGTTTCTCCATGCGCGCCGCCGCGGCCCTGCAGGAATGCGGCGTGCCGTTCGCCTATGTCAATGTCCTGCAGGACGCCGAGATTTTCGAGCACCTGCCGCGCTACGCGGATTGGCCGACGTTCCCACAGATCTATGTCGATGGGGAACTGGTCGGGGGTTGCGACATCACGCTGGAGCTCCACGCAAACGGCGAGCTGAAAAAGCTGATGGAGGCGGCCGCGGTCAAGTCGACCCCAGGCTGAGGGATAAGGCGATTTCTGTCAGATCATGTACCAACTAGCTTGTCTTTGCACCCGACTTCTTTGTCGCGCCGGCAGTCACATAGCCCAGCTATGCTCCTGCCGGTGCTCCTTGAAGGCGGACGTAAATCCGGCGCCATCCGGTACATGATTCTCCGGCAATCGCCTAACCGCCCAGCGACCCATCCTCCCGCGATTCCCACAGCCGTATGGGGTCCATCTCACGCCAGCGGTTCACGATGCTGCAGAACAGGCGTGCCGTCTGCTCTGCGTCGTAAATTGCGGAGTGGGCCTCGCGGTTATCCCAGCTGAGTCCCGCGAGTTGGGCGGCCTTGGCCAATACCGTCTGCCCGAAGGTCAAGCCCGCCAAAGAGACCGTATCGAAGACACTGAAGGCGTGGAAGGGACTGTGCTTGTATCCGGTGCGGTCCACGAGCGCCTTGATGAAGCCGAGGTCAAAGGCGGCGTTGTGCCCAACCAGGATGGCACGGGTGCATCCGCTGGACTTTACCACCCGGCGGATAGGAGCCAGGATTCGGTTCACGGCTTCGTGTTCCGGTATGGCATCCCGGAAAGGGTGGTGGGGATCGATCTTGTTGAAGGCGAGCGCCCTCGGGTCGATCTCTGACCCGAGAAACGGAAGTACATGACAGGCGACCGCCGGGGCCGGTTCCAGATTCCCCTCGCTGTTCATCCGCACGACGACAGCCGCGATCTCCAGCAGGGCGTGACGCTGCGGGTCGAAGCCCGCCGTCTCCACGTCCACCACCACAGGCAGGAAACCACGAAAACGTCGGGCGATGGGAGACTTGGCGTACTCGGGTTCTTCCATCGCGACAGGATAGGCGCCCCTCGGGGGAAAAGCCAAACGCTACTTTTTCGAAGCACTCTACCGCCTCGGCACTGCACTGATATAGTTGAAACCTCGATAGGGCAACGGCAGGTGGCCACGGGCATGCGCGCACCATTGGGCTTAATGGCGGTTAGCCTCGCCGTTCTGTCTTGGCTGAGCGGCACAGGAGCCGCATCGGCTCAGCCCGGGGGCTTTACGCAGGGGCTACTGTTCGAGATTGCCGTCGATGGGGTCGCCCCGAGTTACCTGTTCGCCACCATCCACAGCGAAGACCCGAAGGTGATCCAGCTTCCGCCGCCGGTCCAGGCGGCCTTCGACCGCGCCCAAGGTTTCGTCATGGAGGCGATCCCGGACGGGGATGCGGCCGTCAAGTCAATGTCGCTCATGGCCTATGCCGACGGCCGCAGCCTCGAGCAGGTCCTGCCCGCGGACCTCTACGAGCAAACGCTCAGGGTGATGGCGTCCCGCGGCATGTCCGAGGAGGCCATTCGGAACTTCAAGCCCTGGGCACTGGTGGCGACGCTCAGCACCCCGCCGTCGGCTACCGGGGAGTTTCTGGACATGCGCCTTTATCGGGCTGCCGTGAGCCAGGGTAAACCGACGGCCGGGCTCGAGACCATGGAGGAGCAGATCGCGCTGCTCGATGGGCTCTCAGAGGCCGATCAGGTTACGCTGTTGCGAGAGACCCTGGCGACTTACCCTGAGCTTGGAGGGGTCTTTCGACGCCTGGTGGCGGCCTATGTCCGCCGCGACTTGAGCACCCTGGTTCAGTTGAGCGACATGTATTCACGTTGGGGCTCGCCGGAGCTGGCAGAGCGCTTCCAGCGGACCGCCATCGACGAACGGAACCAGCGCATGGCCGAACGCATGCGCCCCCTGCTGGCCAAGGGCGGGCAGTTCATCGCCGTGGGCGCGCTCCATCTGCCGGGTCCAGGGGGTCTGCTCCAGCGCCTCGCGGACCAGGGCTATCGGGTCCGCGCCCTCTACTAACCTGCAGCCGGGGTTTGGGCTCGCGGCCCCATCCCCTGTGATACCATCCAGAGCCGGCCCTATCGGGCGGGCAGCAACGAGCAAAGGCGGGAGCCAAAATGCGAGCGGGTCTTCTCGGGAAAGTCTTAATCCTGGCGGGGAGCATCGCGGTTGCGGGTTGCGCCTCTTCGCCCGACAGCTATCGCGATCCCAAGGACCCCCTGGAGCCCTACAACAGGGCCATGTTCAAGTTCAACACGGACTTCGACAACGCCTTCGTGAAGCCCGCCGCCAAGGGCTATCAGTACATCACGCCAGAGCCGGTGGACCGCAGCATCACCAACTTCTTCAACAACATCGACGACATCACCTCGGCGGTCAACAACCTGCTCCAGTTCAAGCTATCGCGCTTCGGCACCGATGTGGGGCGCGTCGCCGTGAACTCCACGGCCGGCCTGCTCGGCGTCCTGGACGTCGCCACGAACCTGGGGCTGCCGAGCTACAAAGAGGACTTCGGCCAGACCCTGGGGTATTGGGGCTTGGGGCCCGGGCCCTACTTCGTTATCCCCATCCTGGGGCCGAGCACCATCCGCGATACCGTGGGCTGGGCCGGCGACATCTACGTCGATCCGTTTTTCAGCGTCAGCAAGAACGAGATCTACTGGGGGGCCGTTACCCTGCGGATCGTCGACCGGCGCGCCGATCTCCTGAAATCGACCGAAATTTTCGAGGAGGCGGCCGTGGACCCCTACACCTTCCTGCGTGACGCCTACCTCCAACGGCGCCGCTCCAAGGTCTACGACGGCAACCCACCCCCCGAGACCGAAGCCGAGGAGGCCTGGTACGGCCCCGGGTATGGCCCAGACCCGCTGCAACCGGAGTCGCAGCCGCAGCCCTGGGAGTGACCCGGCTGCGGCCGGCGGCGCGGTGGGCTCAAGCCACCAAACGCCAGGCGATCTCCTGCCCCGCCCGCAAGGGCACCAGATGGTCGGTCCCGAACGGGTAGGCCTCCGGCACCCGCCAGGGTGCTCGCCGCAGGCGGATCAAACGCTGGTTGCGCGGCAGCCGATAGAAATCAGCCCCGAAGTGGCTCGCAAATCCCTCCAGGCGATCCAGCGCCCCTGCCTGCTCGAAGGCCTCCGCATAGAACTCAATGCCAGCGTGGCCCGTATAGATCCCGGCACAACCGCAGGCGGACTCCTTAGCCCCCCGGGCATGGGGGGCGCTGTCGGTGCCGAGAAAGAAGCGCGGGTTGCCGCTGGTCGCCGCCTGCACCAGGGCCTGGCGGTGCGTCTCGCGCTTGAGGACCGGCAGACAGTAAAGGTGCGGGCGTAGACCCCCGGCAAACATGGCACCGCGGTTGTAGAGCAGGTGGTGGGCGGTGATGGTGGCGGCCAGGGTCCGCGGCCCGGCCAGCACAAAGTCCACCGCCTCGCAGGTGGTGATGTGCTCGAACACGACGCGCAGCCCCGGAAAATCCCTCAGAATGCGGGTGAGGCGCTCGTCGATGAAGCGCCGCTCCCGGTCAAAGACGTCCACCGCTGGGTCAGTGGACTCCCCGTGCACCAGAAGAGGCAGGTCCAGGCGCTGCATACGCTCCAGGACTGGGTAAACGGCGGCCAGGTCGGTGACCCCCTCCTCGGAATTGGTCGTGGCCCCCGCCGGGTAAAGCTTGACGGCATGGACGATGCCGCTGTCCCGGGCACGGTCGATCTCGTCGGGCGGCAGCCGGTCGGTCAGGTACAGGGTCATCAAAGGCTCGAATGCGGACCCGATACCCAAGGCGCCCAAGATGCGCTCACGGTAGGCGCGAGCCTGCTCGGTAGTGGTCACCGGGGGCCTGAGATTCGGCATAACGACCGCCCGGGCGAAGCGTTCGGCCGTGTGGGCCGCGACGCTCGCCAGGGCCGCACCGTCGCGCAGGTGCAGGTGCCAGTCGTCCGGCTGAGTGAGGGCGATCTCGTCTACGGCCGTCATGGGTGTCATGCCTAGTCCGCCCGGGGCCCGGCCGCGCAGACCTGCGCATCCAGGGTGTCAGCAAAGGCGTTGAAGTTGTCCCGGTACAGCCCGGCCAGCCAGCGGGCCTGCGCGTCGTAGGCGGCCGGGTCGCGCCAGGTGCTGCGGGGATCGAGCAAGGCCGTAGGAACCCCGGGGCAGGCCAACGGCACCTCGAACCCGAACAGCGGGTCAGTGCGGGTCTCGGCCCGATCCAGATCGCCGGAGAGAATGGCGCTGACCAGGGCTCGCCCGTGGGCGAGATCGATGCGCTGTCCCTCACCCCAGGGCCCACCTGACCAACCGGTGTTGACCAGCCACACCCGCGGCCGGTGCCCTTCGAGTCGCTGGCGGAGCAGATCGGCGTAGCGTTTGGGGGGCAGCGGCACGAATGGAGCCCCGAAGCAGGGGCTAAAGACCGCTGCAGGCTCCGCTCGCCCGGACCCGCGCCCGGGGAGCCGCGCCGTGTAACCAGAAAGGAAGTGGTAAAGGGCCTGCGCCGTGCTCAGGCGGGCAATGGGCGGCAGCACCCCAAAGGCATCGCAGGTCAGAAAGATCAAGGACTCCGGATGAGCCGCCACCCCGCTCGGACTGGCGTTGGAGATGGCGCTGATGTGGTAGGCCCCGCGGGTGTTCTCCGTCAGGGAATCGTCGTCGAGATCGAGGCGCCGCGTCTGCGCCTGGACGGTGACGTTCTCCAGGACGGTCCCGAAGCGCTGAGTCGTGGCGAAGATGTCGGGCTCATCCTCCTGCGAGAGACGGACCATCTTGGCATAACAGCCACCATCGAAGTTAAAGACCCCCTGAGGGCCCCAGCCATGCGCATCGTCTCCGATCAGGATGCGCGTCCGATCCGCCGAAAGGGTGGTCTTGCCGGCACCGCCGAGCCCAAAGAAGAGGGCAACGCCACCGTCGCGGCCCTGGTTGGCGGCACAATGCATCGGGAGCACACCGCGCGCTGGCATGAGGTAATTCAATACCGCAAACAAAGTCTTCTTGATCTCTCCCGCATAGCTGGTGCCGCCGATGAGGGCCAGGCGCTTGGCGAAGTTGATCAGGACGAAGGTCTCGCTGCGGGTTCTGTCCAGGGACGGGACCGCATGGAATCGCGGCACGTCGATGATCGTGAATTCGGGGTCGTGATCGTCAATCTCCGCCGCATCCGGCTGGATGAAGAGGTTGTGCGCGAAAAGGCTGTGCCACGCGTACTCGGTAATCACCCGCACCGGCAGGCGAAAGCCGGGGTCCGCCCCCACAAAGCAGTCCTGAACATAGACCTCCTTCATTTGCAGGTAGGAGGCGAGGCGTTGGTGGAGCAGGTCGAAGCGCTCCGCTGGAATGGGTTTGTTGGCCCTGCCCCACCAGATGTCGTCACTGCTCGACGGCTCTTCCACCACGAATCGGTCCTCGGCCGAACCGCCGGTATGGTGACCGGTGCGGACCACCAAGGGGCCCATGTGGGCCAAGGACCCTTCATGCCTGAGGATCGCCTGCTCGTAGAGCTCCGGTGTCGGGAGATTCCAGTAGGCGGCGTTGAGGTTGTAGAGGCCGTGCTGGTCGAGACCCTGGTCGGTGTGCGGTCGTCCGTTGAATTTCATGGCGGACATCCCCGTGCTGTTGATGGGTAGGATGGGCAGTTGCGTAGCGCGGAACTATAGCAAGATCTGCCCATGCCGCACGGGTGGACATTTGGGTTGATGGGGCAGCAGGCAGCCCTGGGTAGTCGGAGGCTGAACCGCCGCTGGCCGCGTGGGGGCCAAGACCGGACGCCCGAATTCCGCACATCCTAGGCGTACCGGATATACTGATGATAAATACAGTATCCGGTGCCGCCCTCCTTGACCCCGCCCCCGCACTACGCGGCGCTGCACTGCCGCTCCAACTTCTCTTTCCTGACCGCCGGATCACACCCGGAGGAACTGGTCGTGCGTGCCGCAGCGCTTGGCTATGGCGCCCTGGCCCTGACCGACGAGTGCTCCCTAGCCGGCGTGGTGCGGGCCCATGTGGCGGCCAAGAACTGTGGTCTGCACCTGATCATCGGCAGCTGAGCTGCGGCTTGTCGAGGGCCCGCGCCTGGTGTTGCTGGCGACGGATCGTAACGGCTACGGCAACCTCGCCCACCTCATCACCCTGGCCCGCCGCCGTTCCCCCAAGGGCGATTACCGGGTTGCGGCCTCGGACCTCGACACCGGGCTCACCGGCTGCCTGGTCCTCTGGCTGGCAGATGAGTCCGCTTCGCTGGACCTCGGCCGCAGCTTGGCCGCGCGCTTGCCAGGACGGGTCTGGATCGGCGTGACCCTGCACCGCCGCGGCGGCGACCAGGCCCGCCTGGCCAGCCTACGCCGGATCGCCAATACCTGCCGCCTGCCCCTGGTGGCGGCAGGCGGGGTGCGCATGCATGTACCCGAGCGCGCAACCCCTGCTCGACACCCTCACCGCCGTCCGACTGGGGACTACCGTGGAGGCCACTGGGGAGGCCCTCGCCCAAAACCGCGAGGCCTACCTGCACGAGCGCTCGGAGCTGGCCCGCTTTTACCCGCCGGATCTGCTGGCGGAGACCTTGCGCATCGCCGGAGCCTGCAGCTTCTCCCTGGAAGAGCTGCGCTACGAGTACCCGGACGAGCTGATCCCGCCCGGCGAGTCACCCGCACCTTATCTGCGCCGCCTGACCCTGGCCGGCGCGACAGACCGCTGGCCCGGCGGGGTACCGCAGCGGGTGATGGACCTGATCGAACACGAATTGGCCCTGATCGCTGAGCTGGGCTATGAGCCCTATTTCCTCACCGTATACGACATCGTCGCCTTCGCCCGGGGGCGAGGCATCCTGTGCCAAGGGCGGGGCTCCGCGGCCAACTCGGCGGTGTGCTACTGCCTCGGAATCACGGAGGTGGACCCGGCGCGCATGCAGATGCTCTTCGAGCGCTTCATCTCCCGTGAGCGCGGCGAGCCACCGGACATCGACGTAGACTTCGAGCACCAGCGCCGCGAGGAGGTGATCCAGTACATCTACGGCAAATACGGCCGCGACCGGGCCGCCCTGGCCGCCACCGTCATCCGCTACCGCCCGCGCAGCGCCGTGCGCGACGTCGGCAAGGCCCTGGGCATGGCCGCGGACCAAGTCGATCGCCTGACCCGCAACATCCACTGGTGGGACGGGCGCGAGGTACAGCCGGAGCGCCTGCGCGAGGCCGGGCTCGATCCATCGAGCCCATTGGTGCGGCGCACCCTCGATCTGGCACAGGAGGCCCTGGGCTTTCCCCGCCACCTGTCCCAGCACGTCGGCGGTTTCGTCATCGCCCGCGGTGAGCTGTCGCGGCTGGTCCCCATCGAGAACGCTGCCATGCCCGGGCGATCGGTGATCCAGTGGGACAAGGACGACCTCGACGCCCTGGGGCTGCTCAAGATCGACTGCCTGGCACTCGGGATGCTCACGGCCATCCGCCGTGCCCTGGACCTGATCAACAGCTACCGCGGCACGGCCCTGAGCGTGGCCGACATCCCAGCGGAGGACCCGGCGGTCTACCGCATGATCCAGCGCGGCGAGACCACCGGGGTCTTCCAGATCGAGTCCCGCGCCCAGATGTCCATGCTCCCGCGCCTCAAGCCCGCCTGCTTCTACGATCTGGTCATCGAGGTCGCCATCGTCCGGCCCGGGCCCATCCAAGGGGACATGGTCCACCCCTATCTGCGCCGCCGACAGGGCCTGGAGCCGGTCACCTACCCCTCGGAGGCGGTGCGCGAGGCCCTGGGCCGAACCCTGGGGGTGCCCATCTTCCAGGAGCAGGTGATCAAGGTCGCCACGGTGGCGGCGGGCTTCTCCCCCGGCGAGGCGGATCAGGTGCGCCGCTCCATGGCCGCCTGGCGCCGCCGCGGTGGCCTTGAGCAGTTCCGCGAGCGTCTCGTCGAGGGCATGCTGAGCCGCGGCTACGGGCGCGCATTCGCCGAGCAGATCTACACTCAGATCCTGGGCTTCGGGGAGTACGGATTCCCAGAGTCCCACGCCGCGAGCTTCGCCCTGCTGGTCTATGTCTCCGCCTGGCTCAAGCACCATGAGCCGGCGGCCTTCTTCGCCGCCCTACTCAACAGCCAGCCCATGGGCTTCTATGCCCCGGCCCAACTGGTGCGCGAGGCCCGCCGCCAGGAGGTGGCGGTGCACGGCGTAGACGTGCGCTACAGCGACTGGGACTGCACCCTGGAGCCGGGGTCGGGCCCTGGCCGGACTCCCGAGCCTGCCCTTCGCCTGGGGCTGCGCCTAGTCAAAGGGCTATCACGGGCGGGTGCCGAGCACCTGGTCGCAGCGCGGACGGCGGACCCCTGGGGCTCGGTAACCGACTTGGCCGAGCGCGCCGGGCTCGACCGGGGGGACCTCAAGGCCCTGGCCGCCGCCGACGCCCTGGCCGGCCTGGCCGGGAATCGTCGTCTCGCCGCCTGGCAGGTCGCGGGCATCGCGCCCCCACTGCCCCTGGCCCCGTCCCCAAGCAAGCCGCACACCCTGCCACTGCTCCCACCCCCCACCGAGGGGGAAGCCGTCGCCGGCGACTATGCCAGTCTCGGACTCACCCTGCGCCGCCACCCCCTGGCCCTGCTGCGCGGGCACCTGTCCCAGCGACGCCTGCTCTGCGCCCGGGACGTCGGCGAGGTCCCGGCGGGGACCAGTGTGGCCACCGCCGGGCTGGTAATCAACCGCCAGAGACCTGGGACGGCCTCAGGGGTCATATTCGCCACACTGGAGGACGAGACCGGGTTCATCAACCTAGTGGTCTGGAGCCAGGTCTTCGAGCGCCACCGTGCCGCCTTGTTGGGGGCGCGGCTGTTGGGCGTGGAGGGGGAGATCCAGCGCGAGGCCGGAGTGACGCACCTGGTGGCCCGGCGCCTGCGGGACTATTCAGGGCTTTTGGGCGGGCTGGTGACCAGGTCCCGGGACTTTCAGTGATGGCCCTGGCGCCCCAAGGCCCGGCCAACGCTGGCCGGACCCCGGGAACGGGCCCATGACGTCAGTCGTCCCTCAGGGCTGCTTCGCCTTGTCCTTGCTCTTGTCTGTTGCGGGCGCGGAGGAAGTCGCCTTCGCCTTTTCAGGGGCCTTGCCGCCCGCCGCCTCGCCGGTCTTAGGCTCCGCCGCCCCGCCGCTGGATTTGGTCCGGCAATAACCCGAGACCTGCTTGCCGTCCTTCTTCTCGTAGCCGCCCACCCAGATGCAGTCGGCGGCCTTCTCGCAGGCGCCCTGTTCCAGGCCCTTGCAGGCCGATTCTGCCAGCGCGGCGCTGCTGCCGAGCGCCAGTGCACAACCGGCCGCGATCACGGCCGAAACGGCCCCTTGCTTCAGTGTTCCGAGTTTCATGATGGTCCCCCTTGCCAAGTTGTTACGCGACGGGGCAGCCGATATGGCCACACCCGAGTCGGAGCATAGGCGACCCCTCAGTGGGCGGCAAGCGCCGCCCCCGGCGGGCGATTCGGCAGCGCCAAGCAGTTCACAGTAGCGCATCCCCCGATCAGTCCAGGTCATTGCCCAGTATGCCGATGAACTCCAGCCTTTCCAGCCCGCAATCTCTGAGCAGGTTCGCCAGCCCGCTTGCCGGTGCGATATGGCGAAGGGCCAGCTCGCTGGCGAGTGCGAGAATCAGGCGGTTGCGCGCGAGCGCTGTCTCGCGGGTCGTACGGCGCGACCGCTCCGGATGGGCCGTCAGCACCACCATGTCGCCACGCGCCAGCGGCTCGCGCTCTTGCGCCGCAGGACGGTACTCGCCCATACCACGGGCGAGCACCTTGACGGCCCGCCCTTGTCGTCTGAGCACTGAACGCAGCACCTGCTGCTCCAACGGAGAATGGAAGCCGCTCAGGATCACCCGGCCATTGCGGACCCACTCTGGGACGAGCTCCAAGGTGTCCAGCAGGATGCGCCCAGGGCAGTCGCGTGAAGCAAGTAGGCCGAGCAACGGGCTCATCGAGCAAGGCCAGATTGCCGATGGCATGGAGTAAGGCCGGCTTCGGGTCCCTCAGCGCCCGGCTTGCCCGCTCCGGCAGGGGCAGTTGAGTCGGCGTCAAGGTTCCCCCCACCCTCACCTCCCTAGCGCCAGAGGGATAATGGGAATGATCTCAACATGTTGTTTGCATGCCGCTTTTTTCACAGCCCCTGGCCATTATCCAGAGGCAAGGATAATGGAGCCTCCGCGCCGGCGTCGCTGTCTGGCATGAGCTTCGTGTCCAGCTTATGGCGCTTGCCGCCGGAGTCGTCGTGCAGAAGCGCGCCCTGGTCCACCCAGCGTTTGAGCCTCTTGGAGGCCCTCAGTGTGTCGACCCCCGCGATCTGCCATCGGTCGCTGCCAATCAGGAGACCGAAGTGGTACCTCAGACATGCCGGTCTTGGGTTATTCACCGGCCCGCGTCATCAAGAGCCGGACTAGATCGTCGGACAGCCAGAGTCCGGCATCGCGGAGCCTTTGGAGTGCGTCGGCAACTGACGGAAGGAGCCCGCGCCGCTTGGCAAGCAGCAGAAGGCCGCCAGTACCCAGCAGGGGGGATGTCCAACGTCCTGGCACAACGCCGCGCATCGGCGTCGTCTACGACCGCACGCACGCCAGAATGCGCCAGCGCGTAGCTCAGAACGGCCGTCTCTCCAGCACCGAGATTCCAGACCTCGATGCGGGGCGCGGCGACGACCGGCTCGCGGGTTGCCCACGACTGAACGCCCAACTCACGGGCGGCGGCATCGTCCCTCCCATCGACCACCACCTCTTGCCATACTGTCTCGGGGACCACGATTCGGTTGAACAGGCCCGGCAGCAGGTCTGATTGCCCGCTGCGAAACAGGGTGATCAGCGGCGAGGCATTGACGACAACCGCCTCAATCCGCATCGCGCAGCTCCTGCTCCAATTCCTCCGCCGTATATTGGAAGGGACTCACCCGATAGCGCGACAGCGCATCGATAAAGGCCGCTCGGGAGAGGCCGGCGATCTCGGCCGCCCGGCCCTGTGAAATCCGGCCAAGCTCATACCACTTTACCGCCGCCGCAACGCGCATCTCTTGCGCGAACTCGTCGGGTGCCTGGTGCAAGGTGGCGAAGGCCGATTCCGGCATTTGCAGAGTTAGTTGTGCCATGGTGTTTTCCTCCAGGATCGGATGATTCTCAAGCCCCTCGTGTCCAGAGGCCGCCCCGTATCGGGCGAGCCAAGCATCCCTACACCGCAAGACCGAGACTCGAAACCGAGGTTCGCCGCCAACACAAGAACGTGGGCGAGAGCCATGGGTCTCTGCTTGTCCGCGGGCTCAGTCTTCTCCGCCAAGGCCCTGCGGTCGGCCCGCGCGCGCCGCTTTGGCGGCGTCCTCCAGGCGCAAAGCCAGGGTCGGTGTTAGCGAGGGCGCACAGGGTCTTGGGGGCCTTGCCCACCATCTTGCCGGAGAACCGTTTGCAGTCGAAGCGTGCCGTTTCAGGCTGGGTCAGAAGATGCGCGATCAACGCCTCCGCCTGGAGGCCGGCGAGGTCATCCATAGATCTGGGCACTGGGCGGACGAAGCGTGCTTCCACCTCGCTGAAGCGGAACGCCATTGCGGCCTCCATGAGCGAGAAGGGAATGGAACGGCAGGGACACGGGCCTCATTCCTCGTCCTCGGCCCCGCCCATGCGGTACTTGACGTCGTAGTTGATGATGGCGCCGATTTCTTCGTCGGAAAAGCCGTAGGTCCGCGCTAGAAGCGAGTCTATTGAGTCTAGAATTGCTTTGCACGGCTTTGAGTCGACGGAATCTATCAGCAGACCGCTCTTTCTCCACCGCGATGTATTACGTGAATAACAATCGGCAAGCTTCTCGGACTGCTCCGCAAGCAACGAAACAATTTCCTCTGAAAAACATGAAAGGTCTAAAGGAAAGCCGGCCACCTCGCCAGGGTTGATATGCCTAGTGTCCGTGTATGCGCAAAAGAACAAGTACAAGTAATAGGTCGAGCTGTTTAAAATCGCGTGAACAGCGGAGGCGACGGCGCGGTTCTCAAAGTAAAGTGAGCAAACCTCTCCCCGTAAACGAGGTTCTCCGCCACCTGTAGGATAGGCCATCGGAGGTGAACGAAAGAATTGGCAGAAATATCCAGGCACACGAACCCAGTAGACGGCGTGATCCGGCTTCTTTGACTTGTATCTATCGACAGACGACCTCGCGCTGATCTTTGAGAGTACGCTCGCAGTGTCGCGTGTCCCAATTTTTGGCAGCAGGTGATGAAAGTATGCCAAGGAATCATTAAGTTGCATGTATTGCAGAACGGGAAACAGGGCTTCCCTTTCTCCAGCCTTTCCGTTCCACCGGTGATAGCGGGTAGAGAACCGAATCGGATTGGCGGCCTTGGAGGATGTCAAGAAAATCGTCAGCCGATTCTGCGCCCCTGAAAATAGCTGAGCGGGGCGGTTCGAATAATGCGAGAGCCAGAACGAGCGCCCACTGGTCCAAAAGATGTCACGAAGTGGCGAGAGCGCGCCTGAGCAGGCTATAGAAATAGGTATAATCATTCCGGAGTGACCACGGCCCCGGCTAAGATGCAAGGCGCGCTCAACTGTAAGTGCGTAAAGATTGTTTGATTTTTGCGTTTGATATCCCGATCTGAAGTTTCCGCATTTCTCTATGCGACCAGCCGCATGACTGCTGAGATCAACGGTTTTCTCCGGGGTTTGTCGGGATCCTGGCAATCGATACCAAAACCCTCGCGTGCGAGGTGGTGGGCGAGAGATCTGCGCACATCCGCGAAGGCGTATTCGGTGGTATTGTCGGAAGCGTATCGGCGGATGGGCGCCTGTTTCAGATGGGCGGCATAGATCCAGGTGATGGCGGTTGCCGCCATGCAGAAATGCAGATGATTGACCACCGCGTCGGGGTTGCGGGTCTGGGTGTAGGCGCTGCCGATCTCCTGCTTGATCTCGCGGAACCCGGCCTCGATTTTCCACCGCGCGGCATAGTACTCGATGATCTGCTCGACGCTGAGGGTCAGATCGGTGGTCATGAGCGCCACCCATTGGGTCTTGCGATAGACCCACACCACACGGACGGGGCAGCGCAGGGTCTTGAGCATGACCACCCGCTCGGCGGCCACCACCTCGCGCACGGCGCCATAGACATGCAGGGTATAGGTCTGTGCCTGGGTACGCATCGCCGCGGCCAGCTCGGCGGCACTGCCGAGGCGCTCGCCGTACTTGCGGATCAGGCTGTCAGCGCCGTCGGGGAAGAAGATCGGATGGAAGGAGTCACTGGAGATAGCGAACCAGGGATTCAGCCGAATCGGCGAGGTGATTGTCCGCGCACCAGATCTCCACGTGATGACCCGAGCCGGCTTCCGCCATCCGAAGCGCCGACTGGACAAGGTCCTGCTCGGCACCCGGCTGAGTTTCATCCAACTGATCGCCGAAACCGGCCTGCCGGTGGTGGCGGGCGACGAGGAGCTCCGACAACTGGCGGACGTGCTGCGCGGTGAAGCCCCTGCAGAGATCATCGACCCCCCGGGCCTGCGGTCTGTGTTGAGGCCTTATCAGAGGGACGGCGTCGCCTGGCTCTGGACCCGGTACCTGGCACGGGTTGGGGCTCTGTTGGCCGACGACATGGGCCTCGGCAAGACCCACCAGATCATGGGTTTGTTGTGCCTCATTCGCGACCCACAAAGCCCCGACTGCCAACTTCCTGGTCGTCTGCCCGAGGGGGGTCCTGGAGCACTGGAACAACCTGCTCTCGACCTTCGCACCGAGCATTCCGGTCGTGGTCTACCACGGGCCCCGTTCGACGATCATTGGACGGTCTGCGACCTGGGCGGCCAGCTCGTGCTGACCACCTACGATCTCCCTGCTCCGGACCACCGATCAGCTCTGCGCCAGAGCACTGGGACACTGGCCGTCTTTGACGAAGCCCAACGGATCAAGAACCCGCGAGACCAAGGCGGCCGCGAGCCCTCGCGAAACGTCTTCAGGCAGATTTTCAACGTCGCCCTGACCGGCACGCCTTCGAAAACCGACTGCTGGAGCTCTGGTCGGTGGTCGATCTGATCCTGCCCGGATACCTTGGCTCAGAACGAGATTTCAAGGCCTCGGCACCCGAATCCCACCCACCACCAGCTCCACCGGCTCCGTCAGCGTCTGTCAGTTCTGACCCTCCGTCGGGTCAAGGACCAGGTGCTGTCCGACCTGCCCGAGAAAGTCGAAGACCTGCGGTATTGCCGCCTGGTGACCGAACAGCAGGAGCTGTACCGCGCCATCCACGCCCAGCAGATCTCCCAAATCGCCGAGCTGCTGGAGATCCTCGCGATGCGCCTATATGCACATATTCGCTTTGCTGACGCGGCTCAAACAGATCTGCGACCACCCGTCGCTGGTCGACGGCGGTCCGGCTCGGCCTCCCGGTCAGGCAAGCTCGAGGTCTTCGAGCAGATCCTCGAAGCACTGGAGGGAGACCATCACGTGGTGGTCTTCTCGCAGTACGTCAAGATGTCCCGTAGCGCCCGACGGGCGGAACCTAGGGTGCGGTGAGGTCCATCGGGGGTGTTCTCGGAGGCAACCATGAAGGTCGACGAGTTGTGGCGGTACCCGGTGAAGTCGATGATCGGCCAGCGCGTCAGCGAGGTCGAGGTCGACCGTGTGGGTATCGTCCGTGACCGCGCCTGGGCCACCCGTGACCTGGAGCGTGGAGGGATCCGGGGCCAAGAAGATCGCCGGCCTGATGCGCTTGCGCGGCCCAGGATCGTGGTGACGGGCACGCCGTCATCACCCTGCCCGACGATTCCACGGTGGCCACCGACGCCGAGGACTGCGACGAGCGTGTGAGCGCCGCGGTCGGTCATCGGGTCGCCCTGGAGGCGCTGCGCCCGGCCGACGACGTCGAGCACTACCGGCGCGGCGCTCCCGACAGCGACGACGCGATGGCGCAAAGCTCCGCGGGCTCTTCGGCGGGAGCCCGATGAGCCCTTGCCGGACCTCTCGGTTTTCCCTCCGGAGATCATGGAGTTCGAGTCACCTCCGGGCACCTACTACGACGCCTTCCCGCTGCTCGTCGTCACCACGTCGTCGTTGCGCTCGTTGGCCGAGGCCTTGCCCGACGCCGCCGTGGACGTGCGCCGCTTCCGGCCGAGCCTCGTCGTCGACACGGGCGACGCACCGGGGTACCCGGAGTTCGAGTGGCTCGGACGAAGTCTGTCGATCGGTGACGTGGAGCTCGAGGTCGGGGTGCGGTGCCCGCGTCTGTGCGTACGGCTACCGGGAGATCGACGACGACGTCCCCGCGGATCGGTCGGTGCTGCGCCACATCGTCCGCGAGCTCTACAGGACTTCGGGGTCTACGTCGAGGTGCGTCGCCCCGGTCGGATCAGGGTCGGCGACGAGGTGCACCTCAAGGGTGAACGATCCGGCCGGGGTGCCGTCGTTCGGCGGCGGGGTCCTCAGCGCGAACGTGGGAACCCGAGGCCGAACATGGCGATGAGGTCGCTGGAAGCCTTGTTCGTGCCACCGCCGAAGGTGAGGATGACCACACCGTGGATCATCGCCTCCAACCCGCCGGCGTAGCACGTCGGCGGGCGAGTCCTCCTTCACGTAGCCACGTGGTCCGAGGATCTCCATCAGGAGGCGGTAGGCCTCGAGGTAGAACTCCGGCCCGAAGGTCTTCACCGTGGACGGCCTGCCGGACATCCAGGGCCTGTTGTCGCCGGCCAGGCCACCTTCCAGTTGACCAGCCGGAGGAACTCGAGCGCGGGCGTGGACGCGGGCGAGGTTGAGCTGCACCCACTCCCGGTCGATCGGCCGCGCGCCGTCGGCAGCGGGGTCTCCTGGGCCCAGCGCCGGACCTCGGTGTAGCTCTGCGTCGAGCAGCCGCGGGCGACAGAGGGTGACCCGCTCGTGGTTGAGCTGGTTGACGATCAGCTCCAACCGCCGTCCTCCTCGCCCGACCAGGTTGTGGCCGGGACCCGCACGTCGTCGACACGGTCGCATTGATGTCGTGGGAGGACATGAGGGTGCAGCGGGTTGCAGCTCGATGCCCGGGGCTGTCGATGGCGCACGATCAGCACGAGATCCCCTTGTGCTTCTGGCACTCCTGGTCGGTACGCACCGCCAACCAGAGGTAGTCCGGCCCTCGGCGGCCAGGGAGGTCCACATCTTCTGGCCCGTTGACGACCTACTCGTCGCCGTCGCGGACCGCACGGCCGCAGCGACGGCCAGGTCGGTGCCGGCCTCCGGCTCGGAGTACCCGATGGCGAAGTGGAGGTCGCCGGCGAGGATCGGGGGAGGAAGCCTCGCCTTCTGTGCCGTCGGTCCCGAAGTTGCACGATCGTCGGGCCCGACGGTGTTGACCGTGAGATCGGCACCGGAGCGCCACGCGCATCGACTCGTCGAAGAAGATGAACTGGTCGAACGGGTCGAGGTCGCGACCCCCGAACTCGGTCGGCCAGCCGAGCCCGACCCACCCGTCGGCGCACATCTGCTTCCAGACCCGCTCGGCGGTCGGTCCCACGCTGTCGGCGCGGACCTCGCGTATCGTCTCGTCGTCGAGGATCTCGTCGTAGTAGGCGCGAAGCTCGTTGCGCAGCGCAGCCTGGGCGGGGGTGTAGGCGATCTCCATGAGTGGTGTCCTCTGGGCGGTGGCCGTGTCCGCTGCAGCTTGGCACGACGCCGGTGGCTCAGAGCGGCTGGGAGGGGCGGTCCTCGAAGAAGGCGATCGTGCGCTGGGTGGCGTCGGCGAACATGCCGTGCTCGGCCCGCATCGCCTTGAGCTGGCCCTGGAACAGACGGGCCCTCGTCGCCGAGGTGATGGTCGGGAAGCCCGCCGGGTCGGCGAAGATCGCCGCGGTGACGGCGTCGGCATCGGTGTCCAGGAAGCCGGCGTCGTCGACGAAGCCACCCCGGCGAGCTCCTCGGCCATGGCCGCGGAGGTGGCGGTGCTGATGCCCCCGATGCGTGTGAACCGCGCGTCGTAGAGCGGCGACGGGGGGTTCTCGAGGTACTGGGTCCGGATCCCCCGTCGGCGCATCGTCGCCTCGTTGGCCCGGGCCTGGTCGTTGAACACCTCGGGGTTGTCCTCGGCCGCGGACATGAACCACGCCGACGGGGTGGTGGACCTCGTCGCTGATCGCGTCGTGGTGGCGTCCGCGCAGCTTACGACGGCGTCGAAGCGCAGTTGGGGGAACTCCTCGGCGATGGCGAGGTCGCCGACGGTGCCGAGGAAAGCGGCCGAAGGCCCCGCCGGCCGACATCCCCAGGGCGTACTTCAGCGTCCCGGCAGGGACCAGGCCCCGGGCCTCTAGGTCGTCGAACAGGACCTCCAGGTTCCGCAGGTCGACGTTCTCGGCCGTGGCTGGGTGTTCCAGCGCTGCTTGCCCTCACCGGTCTGGTCCGCCGACGACGCTCTCGACTCCGTGGCGATGACGCCGTAGCCCCGCTGGAACAGCGCGAGCGCCAGCGGGAACGCCTCGTCGCTGTCGATGAAGTCTTGCCCGAACCGCCGGTCCCGTGGCTGAACA
>CAVPXP010000012.1:0-10375 GCA_963709645.1 uncultured Gammaproteobacteria bacterium | reverse complement strand
CTGCTCCGAAAGCCGCCCCGGGCAAGCCCCGAGGTCCGACAAAGGGCACCAGCCTAACGGCTAGGCCCAAGGTCGTCGCTGACGTTGGTCAATCGCTGCCCGGTCACTGCGGTGCGAACTGGATCTCGACGGTCTCGGCGGGCTCGATTTTGACCCCCGGCATGTCCTTCATCAGTGCCTTGACCTCCCCCACGCCCTCGGGCTGGGAAGCGGCGAAACGCCGAAAGCGCTCCGGGTCTTTCAGGAGTTGCTCGAACTCGATGTCCAACATGGTCACCCGGGAACCCTCCCTGAAGGCGGCATTGGTCTCCTGGATCTCTCCCTCGACCTCGATCGCAACGACCACACGCATCCCCTGGAACATCTGCTGCATCATCTGCATTGCCATGTCCCCCTCGGGCCCCTCCGGCAAGACGCTGTCCTTCGCCTCCGGCGAGACGGCGGCCGGGTCCTTGGCCGTATCCGCAGGCGTATGCACCACCAACACGGGCGCAGCCCCGGGACGCAACTCGAAGCGGATGGCCTCGCTGGCGGACGACGCGGCCTCGGGTCCGCCGCCGGCTTGAGCGTCATCGCCGGCCGCCGGGTCCTTGGGGTTCTGGTCCAAGATCAGCTGATTGATGTCCGTGAAGGCAAAACGGGCCACGTAACCCTCAGCCTCAGGTGTACTCAGGGCCTCCGTGGAGACCAGACTCACCCCTGGCCCCATGGCGGCCGCCTCCGCCGCGAGTTTCTCCGGATCGATCAACTTGACGCTGGTCTCCGCCCCCGGCTGGCCCCCCATCTTGGCCATACCCTGCATCATGGCCAAGGCCTCGCGCTTGATGAGGATCCGCTCCTCCACGAAGCCGCTCCCATCGGCCTTCACATGGACCAACTTCTCCATATCCAGGCAGCCGCCCAGACCGGCGGTTGCGACCGCCACCAAGACCCAACGCAAGACCTGATGCATCATGACTGCCCTCCTTCGGACGACACGGACTCCACATCCAGCCAGGCCTGTAGGGCGGTGATGATGCCCTGGGCCTGGGCTCGGCTGGAGATGTTGAACTTCGATTGCTGGCGGAACTCACCGTTGCGCTTCTGATAGCGCCTGATGGTGTACTTCTCCGGACCCCACACCTCCTTGGCCCGGTCCCAATCGCGGTACCGGAACAGGATGGTCGTCCAGGCCCCCTTCGACAGGATGACCTTATCCAGCTCTTCTACGGTCGCGACACCGCCCTCGCTATAGGCAACTGTCAGATCGTCTACTGTTTCCGCCATGTTCCAGGTATCTCCTATGGGAATATCAGGGTGGGCCCCGGCCACAGCCGGGCTCGAAATCGGTCTCAGGGCGTGCTGGCTCCAGGGCTCGGGTCCGCCCTGGCGCCCGCCACCGGCTCAGGCTCGCCAGCCCCGTACTGGCGCAGCATGCGGATCAGATCGGCATCGCGCCCGTCGAGGGCCTGACTCAATGGTGGGCGACCCTGGGCATCGGGCAGATTGGGGTCCGCCCCGGCCAGGATCAGGCGCTTGGCCAAAGCCACCCGGCCGTCGGCCACGGCCAGATGCAACGGCGCCTGGCCGGACGGATCACGAGCGTTGAAATCGGCACCGCGTCGGCGCAGCAAGGCCAAGACGTCGCGGTCGGCGCTGCCCGCCCGCACCAGGGCGAAGAGCAGCGCCTGGGGGGATTCCGCACTCCCCGAGTCGAACAACATCTCCCCGAGCTGCACCCGGCCACCTGCCAGGGCCAGGTACAAGGGCGTGCGGCCCGCAGGATCGTGCACATTCACCTCGACACCATGTTCCAGCAGGGCACGGACAATCGCCACCTGACCCTTGGTCGCGGCGATATGCAGCGGGTAGTCCCCCTGGGCGTCGGGGCTGTCCACGGCACTGCCGTGATAGAGGTGGCGCTTGACCTGATCCAGATCGCCCACCTGCAGAGCCCGATACAGGGGCACCGTCGGCGGCTGCGGCCTGGTACAGCCGCCGGCCAACACCCCCACGCAGGCGAGGGCGACCAACAGCGAAGGGATACGCCGGATCAGAGACATGGAGATTGAGGCTATATGCTCGGCCAGAGGCTGCAAGGTGGACGGCATGGTAAGACCGGCGGCGCCCGCGGGGCAAGGTCGCAGCCGATGCATAGCCCGCATGGGGGGCGCGTGGTACTTTAAACTGATGTTCGGAAAGATACTCATCACCGCCGTCGTCGTCCTGCTCGCCTGGCTGGCCATCCGGGCCCGCAGCCGAGGCTCGAACCCAACCCGACCGGCGCCCGCCACCCCTGCCCGACCACCTCTAGTGCCCCCCGGGGCTATGCGGACCCTCGCCTACGGCATGGTCGGCGTCATGGTCGCCGGCACCGGACTGTACCTGTTCGATGGATGGGAAAGTGGGCGCGAGGCGGTTCGGGTGCGGGTGATCAACGCCAACACCGGGCACGAGGTCATCTACCGGGCACGGCGGGACGAGGTGGCAGGCAGGTCCTTCCGCACCCTGGACGGGCGCCAGATCACCCTGGCCGAGGTCGAACGGATGGAACTGGAGCCTGAGCGGCCCGAACCGACGCGTTGAGTGCCTTAACGCACGGACATCACCAGCAATATCACTAGCAAGACGACGGCCCCCAGGGGGAGGGCAGCGGCCATCCAGTCGCCCTGCTGCGCCTTGGGGCCATGCTCCTGCCAGCGCTTGAAGGCCGGCCACATGTAGAACAGCATCATCACCAGGAAGGCCCCGGCGGCAATCTTTAAAAACAGATCCATCTAAATCCCCCCCCGCGTAGTCATCGCCCCGGTCCAACAAAGGCGTCGAAGATCTAGCCGAAAACGACCCAAGGCGCCCCATCCTGCGCGAAAAAAAACCCCGGCACCAGGCCGGGGTTGTGCGGCTTCAGGACCGCGTCGGTACCCGATCAGTCGTCGCCCATGATCCCAAGGATCTGCAGCAGGCTGATGAAGATGTTGAAGATGCTCAGATAGATCCCGTAGGTCGCCATGATGTAGTTGGTCTCTTCACCACGGGCGATCCGACCGGTATCGAACAGGATAAAGCCGCTCATCACCAGGATGATGCCCGCCGAAATGGCCAGGGACAGGGCCGGCATCTGCAGGAAGATGTTGGCCAACATGCCGATCACCAGGACCATCATGCCGGCGAACAGGAAGCCGCCCATGAAGCTGAAGTCGCGCTTGCTGGTCAGGGCATAGCCGGACAGGCCGAGGAAGATGATCGCGGTACCACCGAAGGCCGTGCCAATGATCTGTGGCCCATTGGGCAGGGCGAGGTACTGGGTCAGGATCGCCCCCAAACCAAAGCCAAGCAGCCCGGTGATGCCGAAGATGACGCCGATGCCGGCGGCGGAGTTGGCGGTACGCGGCAGCACAAAGATGCCCATCACCATCGCCACAATCACCGAGACCAGATAAGTCCAGGCCGGTACCGCCAGCGCGACGGAAAGCGTCGCGGTCAGCGCGCTGAAGCCCAGGGTCGCGGCCAGCAACAGATAGGTGTTCTTCAGGACCTTGTTGGCGCTCAGCGCATTGCTGGCACCTTGCACAACGGAGTAATCGTAGCTTGCCATGGGGACGGATCTCCAAAGGATTGACGAAAGGTTCGAGTCGCCCTGTGTGACCAGGGCCTGGGCAGACAGTTCCCGGAAGGATACCGACCGACCGGGAAACTGCAAGCGGCACGGTGTCGGTCATCGACAACACCTTGTCGCCACCGCGGAATTCGGTATCCTTGCACGCCTGCGAGGAATGTTGGGGACAAACCCCACCGCACCCAAGGGTCACTGAGCGAATCAGCCGGCCGGGCCCCTGGCGCACAGACCCAGTCGCGAGCGCTCACCAGCGCGCACCGCGGCCTCGCAAGTTTCTCTGGAGAGGTGGCTGAGCGGCTTAAAGCGGCGGTCTTGAAAACCGTTGACTCGCAAGGGTCCGGGGGTTCGAATCCCTCCCTCTCCGCCAAACAACAACAAGAAAAACCCTGCTTGATAGATTGTTAGGCTGGAGTGCATCTTTCCGTCCCCGGCCGGTCCACCAGGGTGACACGGGTTTCGCCATCATCCAACCACAGCAACCACCTCGCTGGAGGCGTGGCTGGGTCGTCAGGTCGATTGCGATCATCCACGAGCCAGCCCGGCGGCTGATTGCACACTCGCCAGTCCGATCCCGCTGATCCCGCCAACCCGCGATAATCGCTAACGTCGCTGTTTGGCATGACGCTGGTACTGCCCAGTCCGAGCATTGCAATTGGTCAGCCGGATGCCGTAGGCTCGGGCCGAGAAGCGGCAGTATGGCCGAAGATTGACGGGGAGGGAGCGCCTTTGCCCGAGCTCGATCAGTACAGAATATTGTTCGATCACTCACCGGTTTGCATCCACGAGATAGACACCGACGGCCGCATGGTGTCGATGAACCCCGCCGGGCTCAGGCTCATCGGGGTCACCGATCCGAATGAGATCGTCGGGGTCCGCTACTTGGAATTCGTGAGTCCTCAAGACCGCCAACGCATCGGGCGCCTCATGGCCCAGGCACTCGCCGGACAAGCTGCAGAATTCGAGTTTAGCGTTGCGGGGGCCAAGCGCACGCGCGTCTTTACCTCTTGCTTCATCCCGCTGCCCAATGCGGCCGGCGACATCGTCAAGCTGATCGGCATTTCAGCCGATGTTTCGATGCGCGAATCAGAGCAGGCCGAACTGCTCCGTATGAACCGGGCGCAAGCGGTCCTCGCACGCTGCAACCATAACCTCGCTCGTGCGACCGACGAGGGGCATCTCCTCCAGGCCCTGTGCGACAACCTCGTAGACCAGGGAGGCTACGGTTTCGCCTGGGTTGGGTACGTGCGGGAGGGCAGGAGGCCTGGGGTGAATATGGCCGCCCACGCGGGTCTGGACCAGGCGGACTTCGCAGCCGCCGCGTTGGCGGCGACGAACGCCACCGACAGCCCAAGTGCCTGCCGGATCGCTATCCAAAGCGGACATCCGGTCATCGTCCGCGACATCGAGCATGAGCCGGAACTAGTCCCGTGGAGAGACATGGCGATGCAGTTCGGCTACCAATCCATGATCGCCCTGCCGCTCAAGGCGAAAGGGGGCGCCTTTGGTAACCTCAGCATCTTCTCTGTCGAGGTGGACGCCTTCGACGACCGGGAGGCCGCCTTGCTCACAGATCTCGCGGGGGATCTGGCGTACGGTATCCAGACCGTCAGGTCACGCGCGGCCCAGGCGCAGAAGGTCCGCCGTCTCAGGGAAGAGGCAGAGAAGGACGAGCGCAAGCGCATCGCGGCGACCTTGCACGACGTCGTCGGCCAATCCATGCAGGCCGTCAACCTCACGCTGAAGCGGCTGCGAGCATCGGCGGCAACCGGGTCGAAAATGCCCCGAGACCTGCTCGACGGAGCGATCGTCGAGGCCGGTACCGCTATCGGACAGCTTCGCGAGCTCAGCACGGAACTGCGGCCGATCTTTCTCGAACGGATGCCGCTCATCGATGCCATACGTTTCCAGTGCAGCGCGTTCAGTGGGCGCACCGGGACCGAAATTTGCGTGCGTGCCCCGGATACCAGCGTCGGACTGCCGGATCGGGTCAAGGAGCAGTGCTTTTTGAGCTTCCGCGAGGCATTGGCAAACGCGGTACGCCATGCGAAGGCCAACCGAGTCGACGTAATCCTAGATACCCCGTGGCCGCGCAAATTGACCCTCAAGATCATCGACGACGGCGTAGGGTTTGACACGCACATCGCGTTTCAGCGCTCCGCCGGTCTCGGCCTATCCATGATCCAAGAGCGCGCCGCGAGCGTCGGCGGCCAGGCGGAAATCGTCAGCATCCCCGGGAGCGGGACTTGCGTCACCATTGATGTCCCGCTGACCATGGAGGCAACGCCGTGACCATCAGCGTCATACTCGCCGACGACCACGCCGTGTTGCGACAAGGATTGGCTCCGCTGTTGGAGATGGAACCCGACATCGTCCTCCTCGCCCAGGGCGCCAACGGCCAAGAGGCGTGGCAGCAGATCCAGGCCCATCAACCCGATGTCGCCATACTCGATATCGGCATGCCGGAGCTATCCGGCATTGAGGTGGCGCGCGAGGTCGCGGCGCAGGGGCTCAATACCCGAGTCGTCCTCCTGACCATGCGCGACGACCCCAACGCCGCCGCCGACTCGCAGGAGGCCGGTGCTTCGGGCTACGTGTTGAAGGACAGCGCCTTTGAGGAGTTACTGCTTGCCGTACGGACCGTGGCCGCTGGCGGAACCTTCATGACCCCTTCCATCCGGGCCAAGCTGCGCGAACTCACGCGCAGTGGGGGTACCACCGTCACCCTGTCGGCCAGGGAGCGCGAAGTCATCCGCTTGATCGCCCTGGGCAACAGCAGCAAAGAGATCGCCCGAATTTTAGACATCAGCCCGGCGACGGTCGGCACCTACCGCAATCGGCTGATGGACAAGCTTGCGCTGCATACCGTTGCAGATGTGGCGCGGTACGCAGTTCGGGCTGGAATGGTCGACTGATCGGTTGTCCGAACTGTTACGCCCGTACGCCGAAGGCATGGGACGCCCCTTCGTGGCACTCGTACGGCGTTTTACCGGACGTCGAGGACTATGAGCAACACCAAGCGCGGCAGCCTGGCAATGCTAAAAGTCATGGAGCCGGGCGAGCACGACATCGAGGGCGGCTAGGTCGTACCGCAGGAGCAGGTGTTCGCCGCCCTTGGGCGCCGGATGGACGGGAGTGACTCCACGAACGATTGAGCGCCAGATACGGTTGCTGCGCTTACTCCGACTCCGCTGAAGTCATAGCTGCGTGCAAGCCGCAGGAGTCAGAGCACAGGATGACCCCGCCGATCAACGATTTCGCAGATCAGCGGCGGATGAGGGAACTTCCCGACCGCCGGCTTGAAGTCAGCATGTCGATTGCGTCCAGCGCGGCTCAAGCCCTCCCCCGCACGCTTCATGCTTTGTCTCAGATCAATCTGCGTGTCGGTAGATTCACCCACCCCATTGTAGGTTAATCGTACCGCAGCGCGGATCCTTCATGCCAAGTATCCTTCAAACCGTCGATAGGGATGGGAAGTGCTGTCCGGTATTGGAACCAGCCGCGGGAAGGAAAATCGAGCCGACTCAGGGAGGGGGAATGGAGCAACGCCATGGCAAAGATCCGGGTTAGATCAGGAGTGTTGCATTGCAGCACCTGACCCTCCGTCTCTAACGTGTCGAGCCCATGGGGCGAATGTTCCTAGCCACGGCTAGACGGATTCCTATACCGGCCCCCGTGTGGCTCTCCTAAGGTTTGCTCGTATGGGGGCTATGCCTTCTCTGCCCCATCCGCCCGATAGACCCACAAGGAGATCAGGTCCATGAACCGAAACTCAGTCTTTGCGATTGCAGCGGCCGTCACCCTCCTCGGCAGCACCGGCTCCAGCGCCGCTGAGAGCCCCTCGCCCGACGGGGCAAAGCTGTTCACCTACTACGGTTGCGTGTACTGCCACGGGACCCAGGGCAAGCACCCCAAAAGCAAGCATGTACCGAAGCTCGGGGGGGAATCGGCGGACAAATTGCTCGACAAGGCCACCAAGATTCTGGCGGGGGAGGATCTCACGGACGAGTCCATGCTGATGCACAGCGCCATCGCCTACAGCCAGTCCTGCGACGCCCCGCCCAACGACTCCGAGCTGCGGGCCATTACCACCTGGCTGTCCGAGCAATAAGGGTTCCTCATGGGGCAGGGGGCCGAGTCGGCCCACCGCCGTCATGAGGCATCAAAGCGCTCGATGCAAACCGACCGCAATGGTGCAGAGGTGAGTATAGAGCACCGCGGGAGATAGGAGGGCTAGGCCCATGCCACCTCGGCCCTGCGGTCACTCACTCGTCCCTCTCGCACCCCACACTAATCATTCATGGAGACGCGAAGATGAACAGGCAGGTCGATGTCGCGGTGATCGGCGCGGGCCACGCGGGTCTGAATGCCATCAAAGAGATTCGCAAGGTCACCGACAACTACGTGCTGATCAACGGCGGGCAGCTCGGCACCACCTGTGCGCGAATTGGCTGCATGCCTTCCAAGGCCGCATTACATCTCGGCGAGACGCGCAGCAACGGAGCCCACGGTCCCGGGCTTGGCATCGCGGGTGGGGAGACCATCAGGGTCGACACTGCCAAGGCCATGGAGCGTATCCGGGACTTGCGCGATCTGTTCGTCGATCTGATCCTCGCCAACACCACGGACGACATGGGCGACAAACTCATCGAGGGCTATGCGGAGCTCGTCGACCCGCGCACCATCCGGGTCGGCAACCAAACCATCCACACCGGGGCCACGGTCATAGCGACCGGGGCGTCCTCGTTCATACCGCCGGAGTGGCACGCCTTCGAGGACGGCATCCTAACCGTCGAGACCTTATTCGAGCAGGAGACCCTCCCCGAGTCCATCGCCGTCCTGGGGCTCGGCCCCATGGGGATCGAGCTGGCTCAGGCCTTGCACGGACTGGGCGCCAGGGTCGTTGGCGTCGAGCGGGGCGACACCATTGCGCGCATCGACGACCCCGTCGTCAATAGCATGGCCATCGAGATCATGGCGCGGGGCTTCCCTCTTTGGCTCGGGGCGGACGTCCGCGTTGACCGGCAGGGCGACGGATTCCGGGTCAGTTCGGGCGAGCGCGAGACCCAGGTCGACAAGCTGCTGGTTGCCGTGGGCCGTCACCCGAACCTCCGCGGGATGGGGCTGGAGCGCCTGGGGGTCACAACCAACCACCAAGGCGTGCCCGAGCACCACCCACATACCATGCAGGTCGGCTCTTTGCCCATCTACATCGCGGGCGACGCCGGCGGCGGGCTGTCCACGTTGCAGAGAGCGGCCGACCAGGGACGCATCGCCGGACACAATGCCGCACGCGGCGGCGCGACGGCGTTTAAACCCAAGACCAATATGTCCATCGTTTTTTGCAACCCGAACGTCGCATCGGTCGGGGCCTCATGGTCCGAGCTGGATACAGAAGCGACCGCCGTCGGACAGGTTCGCTTTGGCCCAGTGGGACGCGCGGTGATCACCGGCAGAAACCGAGGGATACTGCGGCTCTATGCCAGCGAGCAATCCGGGCAGATCCTGGGTGCCGCCATGGTCGGCGCCGAATGCGAGCATCTAGCGCACCTGGTCGCATGGGCCGTAGAGGCGGGCATGACGGTGACCGAGGCCTTGCGGATGCCCTACTACCATCCGGTTTACGAGGAAGCGATTCAGGACGCGCTGTACGACTTGGATCGGCACCTGAACGGGACCGACTCAAGCATGGTGCAGTTCAAACGCCTGGAACCGGTCGCTGCCGTCGGCCTGCATGGCCCCCGATTCATAGACCCAACGCATTCGGTCCGGGCTTGGGGGCGGAGGAATTTCCTTGGAGGCTAGCCGGCTCCGCCATTGTAAGGCGCCGCACCCTGCGAGCGGTGCCCCCAGGCCACCGCTATCGCGAATGCACCGGTAGAGGGGGTAGCGGCGGGTCCGCCCGGTGCTGCGCGCGGGTCGTTCGCAACAAATTTGTCGCTCGCCACGACCGAGCGGGCCGACGCAAAGTGCCGCCCGATCCAACCAGAAGCCGAAAGGAGTCAACGATGAGCTGCATGATCCCGGCTACCTGCGTCTTCTGCCAGCACTATCACGAGGAGCGCAATGAGCACAGCGACGAGTTGCCGAGCTGCGACGCCTTCGACGCCATTCCCGACCAGATTTTCATGGGCGAAGTCGATCACACGGAACCTTTGCAGGCGACAACGGGGTGCAGTTTCAGCTCAGAGAAGAGTATCGGGAAGATTTCAAGGAGCTCAACGAAGTGCGCGCGGAGATGGGACTGCGGGTTTACCGCGCGCCGTAACGACGACCTACGGTGCGGCGGATTGCTCTCCGCCTGGTTCTGGCCGGTTGCAGTGGGTCTGCCCTGTCGCAGGTCGGGGCGGCCGGGTGGCCCGCTGGCGGCGCGAGAC
Organism: uncultured Gammaproteobacteria bacterium; assembly: GCA_963709645.1. Lineage (GTDB taxonomy): Bacteria > Pseudomonadota > Gammaproteobacteria > Chromatiales > Chromatiaceae > DYRB01. Next base: position 406 of record CAVPXP010000012.1, on the reverse strand, counting down.
CCGAAGCGGACATCACCCTGCGGCCTCCGACGGTCTGCCATCACGCTGAAAGCTCCGGCGCTTGGCCGGAAACAACCCTGGCCCTTGGGGCATAACTGACGGATACCACAAGGCCGTAACCGGAGGCCGCTATCGCGGCCAATTGCGTTGCATGTGGGGACACGCCTGATCGCTGGTTCTGGGCCAGCACCGTCAAGTGGGCCCAGCGCATCTATCTAACCACTCCCGCATCCGTCACTCATTGTCACCGATCAATCTGCATGTCGGTTGAATTACCTAGGCCCTTGTCGGTTGAGTCACCTACACCCTTGTAGGTTGATGGTACCGCAGCACTGAAGCGCCCTACTGCACTAGCCTTAACGCCATCGGTAAAGTACTCGACTGAGATCGCGACTCCAAAGGCCCT
>CAVPXP010000011.1:0-241458 GCA_963709645.1 uncultured Gammaproteobacteria bacterium | reverse complement strand
GCCGGCAGCGGGCGGCGGCGGTGAAAAGGTCGGCGTGGAAATCGGGGTGCACTGAGGAGCCTCGGGGTTACCTGCAGCGCCGGGCCGGCCGGCGGTGGGATCTTGGCGGTGCAGTCTACTCCAACGACCGGGACTGCCCGCGCCGCGCCCGCTGGTCTCGCAGCCGTGCCCGACGGCTGTGGCAGGCGCGCGCGGTTGCCCCTCGACCTGGTGTTATGCTGAATCGGGTGCAGCTGCAACCGGGACCGGACATGCCAAGGGTCATGCTGACCGCCGTGATCGCTACAGTTGGGGTTTACCTAGTCTTCCTCACCCTGGTCTACCTCGGGCAGTCCGGTTTGCTCTACTTGCCAGACGCTGCGGGGCGAGGCCTTGTAGCAACGCCCGCCGCCATTGGGCTTGTCTATGAGGACGTTCACCTCCGCACGGAAGACGGGGTCTTCCTGCATGGCTGGCTGGTCTCGGCCCCGGAGAGGGCGCCCCAAGCTCCGCGCCGCACCCTGCTGTTCTTCCACGGCAACGCAGGCAATATCAGTCACCGACTCGACTCCCTCCGCATCTTCGCGGACCTCGGCCTCGACGTCTTCATCTTTGACTACCGGGGCTATGGGCAGAGCGGCGGCAGCCCCTCCGAGGAAGGCACCTACCGCGACGCCACCGCCGCATGGCGTTGGCTGACGGGGGACAGACGGATCGACCCGGGGCAGATTGTGCTGTTCGGGCGTTCCCTGGGGGCTGCTGTGGCTGCCGAGCTGGCGACGCGGACAGAGCCCGCAGGCCTGATCGTCGAGTCAGCCTTCACCTCGGTCCCAGATCTGGGGGCCGAGATCTACCCCTTTATTCCGGTTCGCCTACTTGCCCGCTACCGCTATGACAATCTGGACCGTATCGCCTCGGTAAGGGTCCCGGTGCTGGTGGTGCACAGCAGCGGCGACGAAATCATCCCATTCAGCCACGGGCAAGCCCTGCTTGCGGCGGCTCGTTCGCCGAAGCAGTTCCTGGAACTGCGGGGAGGACACAATGACGGATTTCTGGCGAGCGAGGCGGACTACCGGCGGGGGCTTGTTGCGTTCTTGACCAGCCTGGACTGATAACGCCAAGGCGAGCGACGCGCTGGGCGTTGCGCCGCAAAGGACTCTGTGCGGAATCCTTTCAACTGCAAGGCCGGCTGGGCTAAGGAACTACCCGATGGACTCACCTCGCCACTACATCGGCGATCTTCCGCTTGCGCCGGCCGACCCTTTCGCCGCGCGCCTAGCACCCCGGCCAGCACCCCGATGCAGTCACTGCTTCGCCGACCCGTCGAGGCTTTCGGCATAGACCTGCATTTGCGTATCCCAAAGCGCGTATTCCCACTCCCCCTCCTCTGCTGTCGCCTCCAGGTAGTCCGCGCCGATCCAGCGCCTGCCCGGCAGGCTCCCCGGGTGCCTTGGCGGACACTCGACCTGGTACATCAGCCGCTCCAGGTTGTCCGGCGGCATCGGCATCATTGCGGCTGAATACACTCCAAGTCAAAGTGGCTCCTCGCGGCGTGAGGTCGGCCGGTCGAGCCAGGGCCAATGGCCATTCCTGGCCCTGCGGGAGCGCGTGACAGCTCCGGTCAAGGACGACAGTGGCGCAGCACGATGAGACAACCGGCTGGCGCGGGGACAGAGGTTCGGAGTTCGACGAGCCCGCTGTGCTGGCGATCGGCCCGGCGAAGCGGAGGGCGATGGAGTTGAACGCGGGGTAACCGGGGGTACATGGCGAGATGCCTGGGTTTCGTGCGTCCAACGTCGATTCAAATCTTCACGGCAACTTGTGCTAGCGCTGCGCGATCGCTCGCGCCAGGGCGCAAACGCCGATCTGGGTTACCCGTCTCCTCGGTCAGTGAGGTGGTCCAGGATGGCCGTGACGTCAGACGAGGTGGGGCTGGCGACCGCCCGGCCGGAGGTCCGCATGTGATTGCGCATACGTTCGACCACAGCTGGCCAATCGTCGGGGCGGTGCTGTCGCGGATCTGGGAGTCCGTGGCATTGTGTGCAGTAGCGCGCAAAGACCCGTGCCCCGTCCGATTGCGTGGCAGGCGTCTCTGGCTCTGGCGCCGACTGGGGTGTCCCGCGGCGCTGCATCATCCCATGTCGCATCCGGCCCCACCCGCCGCGAGGGGGACCGCCCTGCATTCCCCTCGCCCACCAGGGACCGCGCATGCCGCCCATCATTGGCCCGCGGGCCATGACCAACTGCGCCGGCATCGGCGGCTGTGCCGAGCGCCTGTGGTCCGTCACTCCGGTAGGCGTGCATGCGGCAAGCAGGACCATGGTGGTCGCTGCGGCGAGACTCGAACAAGCCGCTTTCTTTGCCACGACAAGTACCTGGGCGGGCGAAGGGATCCGGAAAGGCTGATTCTAATGCTCCGCGGACCTGGCGTCTTTCCGGTTGTTGGCTGACGGACTGGCAGCGTCGGATGCCAGACCCATTCGCCCCTCAAAAGCCTGACTGACCTGCATCATTGCGAATGGGGCTTGCCTGCTCTTGACTGCACGGGGGACCTGCTTACGCTTCGCCTGCCAAGATGGAAAACCTCCGAAAGGATTCGCGCCTTTGCCGTTGTCGATCTGGGTGGGCCGCGACGGTCTCAGGCACGACGGAAGCGCCAAGAAGGCCTCGTTCGGTTGGAGAACCGGCGCATAGTCTGGCTTGATACGTTCCTCGTCGATGCTCTACAGCGGGTGTGTCGAGGAGTACGAAGTCATGCCGGAACGTTGCATCTGGCCGGACATACGTTGCCGCTCCGAATTGTCGTTACGGCGCAACCTGTCAATGAGGCAATTATTGAGATGAGTCAATCCGGCATGGACCCCTCAACGGATGACCATAACATCCCTCTCTCTCTTGCTTTGAGTCCCCGCACGGACTTGGTCATTGCCGGCTGCCTGGCGCTCGGTTGGCTGCTATATCTCACCCCGCCCTGGATCTATTTCCTGAACGATCCCGATGGCGGGATGTTCATGTACGGTGCAACGCATCTGCTTGCCACCGGTGCCCAGCCACTTGTGGACCTGCTCTCCTCGTACGGACCTATGTCGTTCTATGTCCGTGCCGTTTCCCAATACTTCTTCGGCCAGAGACTGATCGCTGAGATGGCTGTTGCTTGGGTTGGGTATACCTTTGCCTATGTGCTGTTGTTCAGTCTCGTTCGGCGCATTTCGGCAAGCCGCTTTTTGGCCTTTTTCACCTTGCTGATGGCGTTGATCTGCATTCCCCGCTATTACAAGTTCTTCGTAATCCTGATGCCTGTTTTGACCGCAACGATTGGTGCGTCCTATATCGCGAGGCCAGAGCGATGGCAAGCATTCTTGCTTGGCGCGGCGGTTGGTCTGGCGATGCTCTTCCGCCACGATTTCGGGGTTTATTGTCTGGTTGGCGCAGTTCCCGCCTGGTGGTTTGGGAGCATCCCTGGAACCCGCATCGCCAACGGCCGTTGGCTGGTTGGCGGATTGATAGCAGTTGTGGGCTCTTGGATGATGGCAGTGGCAGGGCCGACCTTTGTCTTGCCGCTGCTTCGGGACCTGCTCGACGTCACCTTCGGCCAGAGCACTGGGCTCGCCTTGCCCCATCCATTGCGCACCTGGACCCAGGCCTGGCCCGCCGTGCTTTTTCTTGCAGTCTATTCCTTGCCCGTACTGGCGGCCGTCCTGTTGATCGCTCTCAACCGCCGCCTCAGGCAGGCGGAAAAGGCTCTGGGCTGGATGGTGACACTGATGGCCGCAGCGACCTTGGGCCAAAGCATGCATCGCTCGGACGTTTGGCACCTCCTTCAGACCTTGGCTCCGGGATTTGTTCTGCTGGCGGTGTGTTGGCGGCTGTATGCGCAACTGGCCTTGACCCCCTCGGTGCAAGGGGTGTTACGCGGAGCAACCTTGCTTTGGATCCTTATCCCAGTCGCGGCGGTTGCCCTGCCCTCCGGCTGGATTCCCCGGTACTCCCTTTCCGTGGTCGCGGAGCGTTTACGGGACGGATGGCTGACTCCCGCAACACTTCGGGCCCGTATTCCGGCCGAGGCATCCGCCTATGCCCCAGGTGCTGCAGTCCTTGCCGCCGCCGAAATGACAACGCCCGACGAGCGAATTGTGGTGTTTCCCTTTGCGCCACAAGTCTATTTGTTCGCCGAGAGGTTGATGGCGGGTGATACCCTGGCAGTCGCGCCGGGGTATTTTGACCAGCCTCGTTTTCAGGAGCGAATCGTGGCCAGCCTTCGTCGAGATCGCCCCAAACTTGTCATTTGGGATACCGGCCTGGCTTTTGACGGACTGCCGGAGCGCAACGCCATCGCAACCCACGCTCAGGTTTACCGCTTCGTCACCGACAATTACCGGCCGGCAGGCCAGGCCGGGTCCTTTACGCTTTTTGTTGAGCGAACTGTTAGCGAAGGACGCCCTAGCTCCGGATTCCTGGAAAAATCTCCCGGACTTGCAGCGGCCTGGGTGGTGCAACGCCGGGGCCGCTGCCGCAACCTCAGCTCCGCTCGTTGAGCCAGTTGCCGATGGCCGGGGTGACCTCTTTCTGGGCCTTGCCGCTGACGTAGATGCCGATGTGGCCGCCGGGGAAGGCGAGCTCGGTGTAGTCCTTGCTGCCGGTGCGGCCTTTGAGGGCGCGGGAGGCGTCGGGCGGGCACCAGGTGGTCCTGCAGGGCGTAGATATTGAGCACGGGGCAGGTGACGTTCTTCAGCGTCGACCTCCTGCCCGCCGATCGTCGACGCCGCCCTCGATGAAGCCGTTCTGTTGGTAGAAATCCTTGATGAACTGGCGGAAGGTCTCGCCGGCCTGGTCGGGGCTGTCGAAGATCCACTTCTCCATGCGCAGGAAGTTCTTGACCTTCTCCGGGTCGTCGAGCACGTCGACCATGTTGACGTACTTCTGCCCGGTGAGGCTGAAGGGCTTGAGCGACAGAAAGGTCCAGTTGAGCAACTCGCCGGGGATGTTGCCCATGGTGTCCACCACCAGGTCGACGTCCACGTGCTGGACCCAGGCGGAGAGCAGGTTGTCCGGGGTCTTGAAGTCCACCGGGGTGACCATGGTCACCAGGTTCTTGACCTTGTCCGGGTGCAGGGCGCTGTAGCAGAGGCTGAAGGTCCCGCCCTGGCAGATCCCGAGGATGTTGATCGCGGTCGAGCCCGTGGGCCTCGCGGATGTGGTCCACGCAACGGTCGATGTAGCCGTTGATGTAGTCGTCCAGGGTCAGGGCCCGATCGGCCCGGTCCGGATAGCCCCAGTCGATCAGATAGACGTCCTGCCCGGTGGCCAGCAGACCCTTGATGGTGGAGCGGTCCTCCTGGATGTCGGTCATGTAGGGGCGGTTGACCAGGGCGTAGACGATGAGCAGCGGCACCGGCTCTGGGGCTGACGTCCGCCGGGGTCTGGTAGCGGTAGAGGACCAGCTTGTCGTCGCGGTAGACCGCCTCGCGGGGGGTGACGCCGGTGTCGATGTCGCCGGCGTTCATCAGGTTCTCCATACCCTGGCCCAGCTTGCGGCTGTAATCGAGCATCTCCTCGCTCAGTTTGTCGGGACGGATGTCGATGGTAAACACGGTGTCGTTCTCCTAAGGAATGCTGTGCCAGTTGGGGCGAGGGGCGGCGCTTACTTCGACGGGGCCGGCTTGGGCGTGCTCTTGCGGGCGGTCGGCGCCTTTCTGGGCGCCGGTGTTTTTCGGCCGGTGCCGTAGGCACCGGTGCTTGGGTCGCGGCGGTGCCGCACCAGGGCGGGGCGAGGCGCACCGTTGGCGTTTCCGAGTTGGCGCTTGAGGGCCTCGACCTCGTGGCGCAGGGCCTTGTATCTCGCGACGGGTCTCCTGGAGGCGGTCCTGGAGGGTGCGCAGCTCGCTGCGGGTCGGCATGTTCATGGCGCCCAGGGCCTCGTCGACCATGATCGGCCATGCGCTGCTTGACGGCCATCTGGGCGTTGACCAGCCGGCCGTGATGCGGGCGTATTCCGGGGTCTTGACCTCTTCGCGCGTAGACCTCCTCGCAGCAGCTCACCCAGGAGTCGTAGAGCGCGCGGGCCGACTCGATCGGCTTGTCCTGGGCCTCCAGGAAGTCGCCGCATGCGCATCGACGGACTTGGCCCCAGGCCGGAGAAGAACTGGCATGTACTCCTGCAGGGCCTGCTGGTACTCGATGCCGCCGTCGCATCAGGTCCTGGTACTGGGCCTGCTCCTCGCGGGTGTAACCGAGGCCGGGGGCGGACAGGGCCTGGTTGAGGTCGTCCTTGACTGGCCGTGCGGCATGTTGCGCAGCATGTCGCCGGGCACCAGGGACAGGGAGGAGACCATGCGCTGCCAGTTGTCGTAGGGCATCTCCCAGAAGGCCATGAGGCGGCGCTGGCCTCGTCGCCACCCTGTAGCCCGCCCGGTGAAGGCCTTCTGCATGTCCTGCAGGGTGCGGCTGAGCGCTGTCCAGCCGTCGGCGGCCCCGTGCCCAAGCTGGCACCGGACATGGCGCCAAGGTTCTTGCTGTAGCCGTCGGCCAGGGCGAAGAAGGCCTTGCCCTGGTCCATGATCTTGGCCATGAAGTCGCGGCCCAGGTCCGGGGCGGCGGGGGAGACGGCCTTCCACCAGTGGTCCAGGGCGGCCTCCCAGGGGTTGGTCGCGGGCGCCGCCGCGCCCGTGGCCTTGCGGCTCAGGTCTGTCCAGCTCTCCCAGTACTTGCGCTGTAACTCCAGCCAGTCGTTAGGAAATGTGCCTGTGTCGGTCATGGTGCGACTCCTCCTGTGGTGGTCGAGGGAAGAAGCTAGCACGGATTATTGTGCACTGCAACAAAAGTGCGTACACTGCCCCCGCGTCGAGGCTCCGGGCGGCATCGGGCATTGCGATGCGCCCCCGTCGGGGCTTCGATCCGAACATGACCACCGCAGATGCAGAGGACACCAGACATGAGCGAGAACATCGTCATCGTCGCCGCCGGCCGCACCGCCGTCGGCACCTTCGGCGGCACCCTGTCCGCCCTGCCCGCCAACGAGCTGGGCGCCACCGTCGCCAAGGCGCTGCTGGAGCGCACCGGGATCGCCGCCGACCAGGTCGACGAGGTCATCCTCGGCCAGGTGCTCACCGCCGGAACCGGCCAGAACCCGGCCCGCCAGACGACCCTCAAGGCCGGGCCTGCCGCACAAGGTCCCGGCCATGACCATCAACAAGGTCTGCGGCAGCGGGCTCAAGGCGGTGCATCTGGCGATGCAGGCGGTCGCCTGCGGCGACGCCGAGATCGTCATCGCCGGCGGCCAGGAGAGCATGAGCCAGTCGCTGCCATGCCCTGCCGCGGTCCCGCGACGGCCAGCGCATGGGCGACTGGAAGATGGTCGATACCATGATCGTGGACGGGCTTTGGGATGCCTTCAACCAATGCCACATGGGCGTCACCGCGGAGAACATCGCCAAGAAATACGACTTCACCCGCGAGGCCCAGGACGCCTTCGCCGCCGGGTCCCAGCAGAAGGCCGAGGCGGCCCAGAAGGCTGGGCGTTTCGACGAGGAGATCGTCCCGGTGACCATCCCCCAGCGCAAGGGCGACCCCGTGGTGTTCAAGTCCGACGAGTTTCCGCGTCACGGGACCACCGCGGAGACCCTCGCCAAGCTGCGGCCGGCCTTCGACAAGGAGGGCACGGTGACCGCCGGCAATGCGTCGGGCATCAACGACGGCGCCGCCATGGTCATCGTCACCACCGAGTCCAAGGCCAAGGCCCTGGGGCTCGAGCCCTTGGCCCGCATCGTGGCCTTCGCCAGCGCCGGGGTGGACCCGGCCATCATGGGGACCGGTCCCGATCCCGGCCTCCACCAAGTGCCTGGAGAAGGCCGGCTGGACCGTCGGCGGACCTGGACCTGGTCGAGGCCAACGAGGCCTTCGCCGCTCAGGCCATGTCGGTGAACCAGGAGATGGGCTGGGACCTCTCCAAGGTGAACGTCAACGGCGGTGCCATCGCCCTCGGCCATCCCATCGGCGCCTCCGGGGCGCGGGTCCTGGTGTCCTTGCTCCACGAGATGCAGCGGCGGGACGCGAAGAAGGGCCTTGCGACGCTGTGCATCGGCGGCGGCCAGGGTGTGGCGCTGGCGGTGGAGCGGGACTAGCCGGAGGCTTGCGAGGGGCGCGGGCGGCTGGCGGGGGCCGCGCCCTTGTCGCGCCGGCGCTTGATTTCCACACGCAAGCCGGGGCTGATCGCAGTGCCTGGGATACACTAGGCGTCAGCTCCATCCGAGGGACCAGCCTCATGCCGAACCTGCGCATCATCAAGAAATATCCGAATCGGCGGCTCTATGACACCGAGCTCAGCCGCTATATCACCCTGTCGGACGTCCGCGATCTGGTCATGCGCTGCGTTCCGGTCCGCGTCCAGGACACTGCCACGGAGGCAGACCTCACGCGCTCCATCCTGCTCCAGATCATGCTGGAGGAGGAGTCCGGAGGCAAACCCCTCTTCAGCGCCAACATGTTGGCCCAGATCATCCGTTTCTACGGCGGGACCATGCAGGGGCTCTTCGCCCGCTACCTGGAGGATTCCCTGGACGTCTTCGCCAAACAGCAGCAGCAGATGCAGGAGACCTGGGGCGAAAACCCGGTCGAATCCATGGCCCGTGCCACCCAGCGCAATGTCGAGCTGTGGGCGGACCTGCAGAAGGACTTCCTGCGCGCCGCGGGTTTTCCCCTGGGTACCAAGGACAAGGACAAGGACAAGGACAAGGATGCATAGATGAGCTATCAGCTGTCGGCTGACCGCCGTTCCTAATTGACCTGGTCAGGTCGCGCTAGGGTTTCGGTGGGCGGATAATGCCCGCCGGCACCCGGGGCTAGCACCCGTAGGTGCCTGTCGTAACCCCAACGCGCAGGAGACCGTCATGAGCGACGCACTCAACTATCTGGTCGCAACCCGCCCCGAGGCCATGGGCGCCTACTTCAAGTTCCTCAAGAAGGCGGGCGACCACCTCGATACCCGCACCCGCGACCTGATCTCCGTCATTACCAAAGTGGCTGTGCAGACCGAGCCCGGCTTCAAGCAATATCTCATGCGGGCACTGCGCAACGGCGCAAGCCCCAACGAGATCATCGATGCCCTGCTCATGGCCTTTCCGGTGCTGGGGCTCGCCAAGATCGTGTGGGCCGCGGACATCCTGCTCGCCATGGACATCCCGGAGTTTCGCCCGGAGAACCTTGACGCGAAGCCCGATTGGCACGACGTCGCCGCGTTCGACGACCTGCCCGACGGCGAGATCAGCTTCCTGCCTGTTGCGGGCCGGCACCTCTTCGTCTACCGCAAGGGGGAACTGCTCAAGGTCTACGATTCCCGCTGCCCGCACCAGGTCACCGACATCCCCCACCTGGCCCTCGAGGGCACCAAGCTCACCTGCCCCAAGCACCACTGGGCCTTCGACGTGGAGAGCGGGGACTGCGTGGAGATCGGCAACCGGCCGCTACGCCAATTCGAGCACAAGGTCGAGGGCGGGCGGATACTGGCTTACTGGTAAGCCCGACCCGGAGTCATCCGCCGCTTCGCTATGACCCTATCCCGAAGGTCCGCCTGGCGGACCCGAGGGGACTTCGCATCCGCGCCCTTCACCGCGAGTCCGGTTGTGCTCCCTTTGGTGTGCAAGGGCCCTGGGCACCATCGTCTACAGCCCAACCGGGGTACCGTGGTAGAGTCTGCGGCCGAATCCGGGGGGTGTGCCGGCGCGCCTCACCCCCGTCCGCCACACCTCGCCGGGCACGACCGGCCAGCACCTAAGGCCCTTCCCATGACCCCGCCAATCCGAAGCACGGCCACCTTCATCAACGTCGGCGAGCGGACGAACGTCACCGGTTCGGCCAGGTTCAAGCGCCTGGTCCTCGACGGCGACTTCGACGCCGCCCTGGACGTCGCCCGGCAGCAGGTCGAGAGCGGGGCCCAGGTCATCGACATCAACATGGACGAGGCGATGCTCGACTCGGAGGCGGCCATGACCCGCTTCCTGAACCTGATCGCGGCGGAGCCGGACATCGCCCGGGTTCCGATCATGATCGACTCCTCCAAGTGGTCGGTGATCGAGGCGGGGCTCAAGTGCGTCCAGGGCAAGCCCATCGTCAACTCCATCAGCATGAAGGAGGGCGAGGACGCCTTCCGGGAGCATGCCCGCAAGTGCCGCCGCTACGGGGCGGCGGTGGTGGTCATGGCCTTCGACGAGCAGGGCCAGGCGGATACCCAGGACCGCAAGTTCGAGATCTGCGCCCGGGCCTACCGCATCCTGGTGGAGGAGATCGGCTTCCCGCCTGAGGACATCATCTTCGACCCCAATATCTTCGCCGTGGCCACCGGCATTGAGGAGCACAACAACTACGCGGTCGACTTCATCGAGGCGACCCGCCGCATCAAGGAGCACCTGCCCTACGCCAAGGTCTCGGGCGGGGTGTCCAACGTCTCCTTCTCCTTCCGCGGCAACGACCCGGTGCGCGAGGCCATCCACTCGGTCTTCCTCTACCACGCCATCCGCGCCGGCATGGACATGGGCATCGTCAACGCCGGCCAGCTCGGGGTCTACGACGAGATCCCGGCGGAGCTGCGCGAGGCGGTGGAGGACGTGATCCTCAACCGCCGCCCGGACGCCACCGACCGCCTGATCGACCTGGCACCCAAGTACAAGGGCGGCGGGGCCGCGGCGGACCCGGTGAAGGACCTGGCCTGGCGCGACTGGGACGTGTCCAAGCGCATCGCCCACGCCCTGGTCAAGGGCATCACCGACTACATCGAGGCGGACACGGAGGAGGCGCGCGCTCTGCTCGGCCGCCCCATCAACGTCATCGAGGGCCCGCTCATGGACGGCATGAACGTGGTCGGCGACCTCTTCGGCGAGGGCAAGATGTTCCTGCCCCAGGTGGTCAAGTCGGCGCGGGTCATGAAGAAGGCGGTCGCCTACCTGGAGCCCTACCTGGCCGCGGAGCAATGCGAGGGGGACACCCAGGGGCGCATCCTCATGGCCACGGTCAAGGGTGACGTCCATGACATCGGCAAGAACATCGTCGGCGTGGTGCTCCAGTGCAACAACTACGAGGTGATCGATCTGGGCGTCATGGTCCCGGCGGACAAGATTCTGCAACGGGCTCGCGAGGAGAAGGCGGACATCATCGGGCTGTCTGGGCTGATCACGCCGTCCCTGGACGAGATGGTCCATGTGGCCAAGGAGATGCAGCGCCAGGGCTTCAGCATGCCCCTGCTGATCGGCGGGGCCACCACCTCCGAGCTGCACACCGCGGTCAAGATCGCCCCCCAATACCAGCATCCGGTGGTCCACGTGAAGGACGCCTCCCGCGCCGTCGGCGTGGCCGGGAGCCTGCTCTCCAAGGACCTGCGCGACGGCTACGTCGCCGGCATCGCCGCCAAGTACGAGGCCGTGCGCCTGCGCCGCGCCGCCCGCGACGAGGCCCGCGACCTGGTCCCGCTCGCCGAGGCCCGCGCCAACCGGACCCCCATCGACTGGGACCACTATGCCCCGCCCACTCCCAACCAGCTCGGGCTGATCACCCTGACGGACATCCCGCTGCGGGAGATCGCTCGCTTCATCGACTGGACCTTCTTCTTCCACGCCTGGCAGCTCAAGGGGCGCTACCCGCAGATCCTCGACGACCCCGAGAAGGGCGAGGAGGCGCGCAAGCTCCTCGACGATGCCCAGGCCATGCTGGAGCAGGTCATCGAAGACGGCTGGCTGGAGGCCCGCGCCGCAATCGGGCTTTTCCCCGCCAACGCCGAGGGGGACGACATCCTGATCTACGCGGACGAGTCCAGGGCCGAGCCCGTCGCCACCCTCTACAACCTGCGCAAGCAGGGCCGTCAGCCCCTGGGCAAGTGGAACGAGTGCCTGGGGGATTGGGTGGCGCCGGTGGAGACCGGGCTGAACGACTACGTCGGGGGCTTCGCCTGCACCGCCGGGGCCGGCATCGACGCCCATGTAGCCCGCTTCGAGGCGGATCACGACGACTACTCGGCCCTGATGCTCAAGGCCATCGCCGACCGCCTGGCGGAGGCCCTCGCCGAGATGCTCCACCAGCAGGTCCGGACCCGCTATTGGGGCTATGCGGAGGAGGAGGACCTGGCCAACGAGGACCTGATCGAGGAACGCTACCAGGGCATACGCCCGGCCATCGGCTACCCGTCCTCCCCGGACCACACCGAGAAGGACACCCTCTGGCGGCTCCTGGAGGCTGAGCCGCGCACCGGGATCTGGCTCACCGAATCCAAGGCCATGGTGCCCACCGCGGCGGTCTCCGGGCTCTACCTCGCCCACCCCGAGGCGCGCTACTTCGCCGTCGGCAAGCTCAAGCGCGACCAGGTGGCGGACTATGCCGAGCGCAAGGGCGTGACGCATCCGCGCTCATCGAGAAGTGGCTGGGGCCAGAATCTGGCCTACGAGCCCGAGGGGTAGCCGTGGGTCGGCGGAATCCTGTCGCCTAGTCGCCGAGGATGTAGGCGAGGTCGAGCTCGATGGCGTCGAAGGGCGGAATCCTGGCCTTTGGCCTGCCCGGAGATGGTCGCGACGACCCGATAGCCTGCCCCGTCCAGTTGGTGGGCGATCAGCACCCGGTCCTCTGGCCAGATGATCCAGTAGTAGGGGACCCTGTGGCGCTGAAGCAGCAGGAAGAGGTCCAGCGTGTCCTTGCGCTCGTGGCCCGGTGAGACGATCTCGCAGACCCAGTCCGGGGCCGTGTCAACGATGCCGGTTGGCAAGTGGGGAACGCGCTCCTTACGCCAGCCGGCGATGTCGTGCACAGGGCATTGGTGCGCTTCGTAGGCGACGCTGACCTCGGTCATGATCCACCAGCCACCTGAGCCGGACTTGCGGTCGAAAGGGCTCAGCTCGGCGGATGCCCTAAACTGGGCTCGCCCGTGCTCCGAGCGGGCCATGGGCCGGCGGACGATCTCGCCGCCGATCAGCTCGACACGCTCGTCGGGGCAGAGCAGCAGGTCATCGATGGTCTTGAGCTTGTGGGCTTCCATGGTTTGGGGCTTTGCGGCTGGCGGACGAGTCACTCAGGCCAAGACTATAGCCGATTGCCTACGGCCTCGGGACCGGGACAGCGACCCCGTCTATCGCATCGGCTACGACATCGCGGGCCGTTACATCGGCGCGCTGACCAAGGGTCAGGTGAGCGACAAGTATGCGGAGGGGCTGGAACGTCTCAAGCGTCTGGCGGAGACGGGCGCGGCCAGTCGCTGAATGGGAATGGCGGGCGCTCCTCGGCACAGACCAGGAAGGCGACCAGATCGCCGGTGAACAGGGCGAGCGAGGCCCCGAAGTCGCGCACCAGGCCGTTGGGGCCGCCGGTGATCAGGATGTAGCCGAACTGGAAGATGGCGATCAGGGTCACCGCGAGCTTCACCAGGCTGAACACCAGGATGTAGAGCAGCATCAGCAGACCGCGCTTCCAGTGGTCTCGGGTGGCATAGAACCAGTCGCCCACCCGCTGCATCAGGGTATCCGCGCGGGTGGTCGCCCTTGGCTCTACATCTTTGTCATCCATCGCACACCTGTCTGGTCAGCGGCGGCTCTGGCCCGCCTGTCGCTCAAGGGGGCGAAACATGGCATGGGCGGGACCCTGACACAAGGGCCCCCTGATCCATTCGAGCGGCCGCTGTTGGATGCGGATGCTCCGCTTCGGCCCGGCGTGCTAAGGTTTCCGCCCTCGCCACCGCCGGACATTGCAAATGGCAGCCGCAGACTATCCCCTGGTCCTGGTCGACGGGTCCTCGTACCTCTTTCGCGCCTACCACGCCCTGCCCAAGCTGACCAACTCTCGGGGCGAGGCGACCGGGGCCCTGGTGGGCGTCCTCAACATGCTCCGCAAGCTCGCGGACGAGTACCGCCCCGAGTACATGGCCGTGGTCTTCGACGCGCCGGGCAGGACCTTCCGCGACGACCTCTACCCGGCCTACAAGGCCCATCGCCCGCCTATGCCGGACGACCTGCGGGAGCAGATCGAGCCCCTGCACGCCATCGTCCGCGCCATGGGGCTGCCGCTGTTGGCCGTCCCAGACGTCGAGGCCGACGACGTCATCGGGACCTTGGCGACGCAAGCCGCGGCACAGGGCATCGCCACCCTGATCTCCACCGGCGACAAGGACCTGGCGCAGCTCGTGGGTCCCCATGTCACCCTGGTCAACACGATGAGCGACACCTTGCTCGATCCCGCCGGGGTCGTGGACAAGTTCGGTGTTGCCCCCGGGCAGATCGTGGACTGGCTGAGCCTGGTGGGCGACAGCGTCGACAACATCCCGGGGGTGCCCAAGTGCGGCCCCAAGACGGCGGTCAAATGGCTCCAGTCCTACGGCAGCCTGGACGAGGTCATTGCCCACGCCCACGAGGTCAAGGGCGCGGTTGGGGACAACCTGCGCGCCAGCCTGGACCAACTCCCCCTGGCCCGGGCACTGACCACCATCAAGTGCGACGTCCCCCTGGACCTGGCCCCCACCGACCTGCGCCCGACCCCGCCGGACGCCCCCGCCCTGCGGACCTGGTACGAGCGCATCGAGTCCCGCCGTCTCCTCGCCACCCTGGGTGCGGCCGAGCCTGGGGCAATGCCCGAGTCGGGCGCCCCCACAAAGGCGACGCAGCCGGGTGCCGCGACCTACGACCTGATCCTCACCATGGACGCCTTCGATGCCTGGGTCGCGCGTCTGGAGGCTGCCGAGCTCTTCGCTTTCGACACCGAGACCACGGGCCTGGACTACATGACGGCCGACCTGGTCGGGCTGTCCTTCTCGGTGGAGTCCGGGTCCGCCGCCTATGTCCCCGTCGCCCACAGCTACATGGGGGCACCGGACCAACTCGGGCGGGACGCGATGCTGGCCCGGCTCAAGCCCCTGCTGGAGGACCCGGCGCGGGCCAAGGTCGGGCAGAACCTCAAGTACGACATGAGCATCCTCGCCCGCTACGACATCGCCATGGCCGGGATCAGCCACGACACCATGCTCGAGTCCTACGTGCTCGACAGCACGGCCACCCGCCACAACATGGACGATTTGGCCAAGAAGTACCTCGACCACAAGACCATCGCGTTCACAGACATCGCCGGTACCGGGGCCAAGCAACTGAGCTTCGACCAGATCCCTCTGGAGCAGGCCGGGCCCTATGCCGCCGAGGACGCCGAGGTGACGCTCCGGCTGCACCAAACCCTGTGGCCCAGGCTTGAGGCCGAGCCGACGCTGGCGGGACTCTACCGGGACATCGAGATCCCGCTGATCCCGGTCCTCTCGCGCATGGAGCGCACCGGGGTGCGCATCGACGGGCCGCGCCTGGCAGCTCAGAGCCAAAACCTGGCCGAGCGCATCCACGCCCTCGAGCAGGAGTCCTACAAGGTCGCCGGGCACCCCTTCAACCTCGGCTCCCCCAAGCAGATCGGCGAGATCTTCTTCGAGCGCCTAGGACTGCCGGTGGTGGAGCGCACCCCCAAGGGGGCGCCGTCCACCTCTGAGGGTGTGCTCCAGCGCCTGGCCGATGACGGCCACGAGCTGCCCCGCCTGATCCTGGAGCACCGCGGGCTCGCCAAGCTCAAGTCCACCTACACCGACAAGCTCCCGGAGATGGTCAACCGCGTCACCGGGCGGGTGCACACCTCCTACCACCAGGCGGTGGCCGCCACCGGGCGCCTGTCCTCCTCGGACCCCAACCTGCAGAACATCCCCATCCGCAGCGAGGAGGGGCGCCTGATCCGCCAGGCCTTCGTCCCCGAGCCCGGCTGGCGCATGGTCGCCGCCGACTACTCCCAGATCGAGCTGCGCATCATGGCCCACCTCTCCGGGGACGCGGGGCTGCTCGCCGCCTTCGCCGCCGGGGAGGACATCCACCGCGCCACCGCCTCGGAGGTCTTCGGTGTCCCGCTGGCGGAGGTCACCAGCGACCAGCGCCGCTCCGCCAAGGCCATCAACTTCGGGCTCATCTACGGCATGTCCGCCTTCGGCCTGGCGCGCCAGCTCGGCATCGAGCGCGGGGCGGCCCAGGAGTACGTCGACCTCTACTTCCGCCGCTACCCCGGGGTGCGGGAGTTCATGGACCGCATCCGCGCCCAGGCCCGGGAGCGGCACTATGTCGAGACCCTGTTCGGCCGGCGCCTGTACCTGCCGGATATCGACCACAGCAACCAGGCCAGGCGCGGCGGGGCCGAGCGCACCGCCATCAATGCCCCCATGCAGGGGACCGCCGCGGACATCATCAAGCGCGCCATGATCTCGGTGGACCGCTGGATCCAGACCGAGCGGCCGCCGGTGCACATGATCATGCAGGTCCACGACGAGCTGGTCTTCGAGGTCGCCGAGGGGGCGGTGGAGGAGGCCCGCGGGCGCATTCGCGGCATCATGGAGGGTGCAGCCGAGCTCGCCGTGCCGCTGCTGGTGGAGGTGGGGGTTGGGGGAAATTGGGAAGAGGCTCATTGATGCTGGGGTGCCCGTGTCGTCTGCGGCTACTGGCGGTGGGATTCGTTCGATGCCCATCGGCCTTACCGCTCCGACCCACATGCCCCGCGAGGGCGCCACGTTGTGCTCAGTCCGCCTATACTCCCGAAGTCGCGAGCGAAGGAAGAAAAATGGATCTCCCTTTTCCCCTCGGGAACGTGCTCGCGGCATCCGGACGCGTGATTGCAAGACCCTGGGCCTTTGACCCAAAAAGATTCGTGCGCTTTTCGGCTGGCTAGATTGCAACCTTAGCTCTATGAGTTACATGAATCCATTAACGCCAGGAGGAAAACATGACTGATCAAGTGAACGAAAAAACCGAACTAGAGAAATCGAGAGATATCATTTCTCAGCTCAAAGAAATGCGCCACTACTCGAAGACTAATATAGAAAAGCTTGGAGAGTTTTGGCTTTTGCTCGACGGAGAATTGAAGCAAGAAGAAAACGCGAAAAAACTGGAGGTATTGATCACCCATCAAAACACATTTCACGACGCTTTAGAATCTATGGTGTCGGATTATGAAATTGAGTGCAATCGCATCGAAAACGAGGCGTCCTAAGCTGGTGGGAAGAAGTCTGGAAAGGGGCCTGATCTATTTTCTGAAAATCCTCCCGGTCGGACGAAGTCGGGATGTGGATCAGATAGACTTGAGGGAAAAAGGGGCAGCGGGAAAAAGGGGGCGGAACCCTTTTCTCGTTAGATGTCGCGGTTTCCCGAGACGCGGGGTCCGCATGAAACGAGACGAATCGGACCACTTGGACCCTGGTGGGGCACCGACGATTTTCTGGGGCTCCCACGAGCCAGGGGCCGGGTGTCCATGCCCAATCGGCATGGTCCCACCGCCTTGATCCAGAAGGGTGACTGGTGCAGATCGGAGACTATCCGTCACCGCTGCAGCGAGAACCGACGGCGCGTCTTGGAACGGATCAGGAACACGTGGCAGGACAGGAAGCGTGTTCGGGCACGAGAGAATGCGTCGTTCTATTGACCGGGGTCAGCTAAAGGGTGACCCTGGGCCTTTTGCGAATCGCCTCATTGAATTTCGATGCCTAAGAATATAGCGATGAACCCGGCATTCGCCGCACAGGAACGGGCCGCGCTGCAACAGCTGCAGCGGGCCAATGCTTTGCTATTAGCTCAACACGTTCCTAACGCCACCAGAGAGACTACCCAGCAGCTCGCGCCACAGCTCGCGCTCTTGAAACAGGAAAAGGCCGCATTGGCACAGCAGATTGTGCGGAAGATCGAAGAAGTCGCTGCGTTGACTCAAGCCGCTGCAGCAGCGGCCGCCAGGGCAGACGAAGCGGCTGGAAAAGCCGCCGTGTGGTTGATCGTGGGAGCGAACATGGCTGCAGTTGCCGCTGTTGTTGTCGCCATTGTTGTATCGGTCTTTTCGTTCGGCGCAGGGATTGGTGCCCTGGCCGGCGCCCTGGCCGCTGCCTCGTCGTTTGCGGGAACTGCAGCATCCGCCCCGATCAACCATCCATTGGCTGGAGAGTTCTCCTCGATTCTTAAGGCTCTTGCCGCCGCGGTGAGCAATTTCTCCCGCGAACGAGAACGGGACACACAGGCCGCAATCACGAAGCTGTTCGCAGAACTCGACCGTGCTCTGGTCAGACTCAAGCGCTTGCCGGGTCTTATTGCCGACCTGAAAGGAAGCTGCCAAGGGGACCCGCGTGCAGCCTCTGACACCGGCGAGGCCCTCAGGCAGTCTCTTGGTGCCTATTCCGCGATTCTCCAGAGTGTGCCGCTCGAAGACATGAACACTGGACCCATCGTTTCTAATCTGAATTTTCTTCAAATGAGCCTGGCAAACGCGCTTCGCGCCCTTGTTCCGAAGCGATAGGGGGAGACCCGGGATAGACCCTGAGGTCTCCACCGAAGGCCGAGGTTAAGTCTTGCAATCACGTATCCCCTTCGGTGCAATACGGGCACGGAAATCATCAGGGTGGCTGACGATGACCAGTCCAGACGCCCTACCGCGGCCTAGCTGATGCCAGCCAACTGATAACGCAAGGGAAATTGGGTCCCGCGGGTTTAACCTACATGCTGTATGGAATATCTTGTCAGCTGAAACCGAGAGCGAGGTCTAGAAGTTAATGAACAAGTTTTCCCGCTCGGTTGCTCTTCTCATGTTGGTGGCGGCCAATAATGCTGCCTGGTCACAAGCGCCCGAGTGTAATGAAGAGGGAACACAGATTGAATTGACGGCTTGTGTAGGGCGCGATTTCAGCATTGCGGACGCAGAACTCAACCGTGTATACAAGAAGCTGATGGGTTCTCTGACGAATAAGGATCAGAAGACACTTCGGATGGAGCAGCGCGGATGGTTGCGAGACCGGGACCCAAAATGCAAGAAGGAAGCGAATGCGGAGGCCTACGGCGGTTCGATTTGGCCGATGTTGTATGAAAGATGCCGGGAGGATCTCACCAAAGGCAGGACCCAGCAGTTGCGTAATTGGACTGGAAAATAGGCGGCGGGGGAAAAGCTCGCGGGGTCTTTACTTCTGCCCCTCCACCCTGATCTAGAGGCGAAACCGCCTGGCCCTTAGCGCCGTATGCGGGGAGCGTCATCCGGCGCAATACGGGCGCCGAAGCCGGTGGGTCTGCGGGTCAGTGTGGGCCTGGCTACCGTGCCTGTGGTAACGTAGTGCCCTGCATGCACCAACAGGGTGCGTCGCGACCCGGCGCGTAGGTCAGAGGCCGGGGCGCTGCAGAGAGCTTGCGGGCGGCTGATGTGCTTCGCCTCGGCACGTAGCTCCCCACCACCGTAAGCGCTCAATCAAATGCCAACTCTTTCAGAGGCTTAATGTCTCTGCAAGGGGCGGGCACGCTGCTCGGCTGCGTATGCTAATCGCGTGGGCGTTTCCGTCGTTCCGCGGCGCGATTTTTGCGTGAATCTTTTGACGCGCCCGCCGCAGGCCCCCGCACAACCTCAGGTATCCGAAGCTATGGACCCCATTCGCGAGCTTGGTCTCAACCCCAGCGCCTCCTCTTCTGCCCTGGCCGCCAACCCGCTGTCGGCGGAAGAACGTCAGAAGCTGCAGCTCTACATCAACCTCAAGCTGGTCTCCTCCGGGCAGCCGTCCTGCGGCACAGGGGAGACGGCGGGCTTCATCGACATCGCCCACGATCTGCTGCTGAGCTACCGCGAGAAGAACCGGCTGCTGTCCTCCTACCACTGCCCGGTGGATCGGCGCATCCAGGACTTCCTCAACCGCTATCTCGAGGACCTGGAGCTGGACAAGGTCCCGACCCTGCCCTTCCAGTCCTTCATCCTCGATCGCCACGGCCTGGCCCGGGAGCTGTCGGTGCCCATCGACAGCGACGAGTTTCACTCCGACATCGTCTCGAGCTACCGCGTCGCCCAGGGGGTCCTGCACAACCCGGCGAGCGACCGGCGCACCACCGAGGGCTCCTTCCACGTCGCCGAGGGCGGGCTGCCCATCCCCGGCGACAAGAAGGCGGTGCCCAAGGCGGTCTTCGCGCGGATGCTCGAGCGCGGCCTTGAGCCCGCCGGACGACCTGCTGACCATCCCCTTCACGGCGAACCAGAGCCGAGCCCGCGCGGATGTTCGTCTCGCTCCTGCTGCGCCCGGTGATCTGTCCCGGAGGTGCCCGGCTTCCAGCCCGAGAAGAACATGGAGATCCGCTTCTTCGCCCCGGGCAACCTGGTCTCCAACCTGGACTTCGTGGAGAGCATCTTCGGCAACGGCGGCAACCCCTACCTGGCCGACTTCGACGCCGCCCTGGACGTGGACCACTGGTCCGGCCACACCGGCTGCGTTCTGCTCGCCCCGCACCTGACCACGCTCACCAAGCAGGAGCTGGGCCTGCCCCACTGGGACCACGCCACCGCCCGCCAGCGCGCGGACGGCATGTGCTGGCAGGACCCGGACGGAGCGCTACAACGACGGCGAGGCCTTCAAGCTCACCGCCCGCGACGCCTCCGGGGTCATCTTCACCATCCTGGCGGACAACTACTACGGCTACTGCAAGAAGGAGGTGAAGACCCAGATCAGCTTTGCCGCCAATCTGTTCGGCCTGGCCGAGGAGGAGCACGCCGGCGGGGCGCTGGCCTTCCCGCGGGTCAACCACGGCGAGGAGTTCGGCGTGGACAGCACGCACCCGCGAGCCGGGCTACGCTCTTCGCCGACATGGTGGAGCGCTACGGCGAGATCATGGACCTGCAGCCGGAGGGCTACGGGATCGACAAGCGCTTCCCGCAGGTGATCTATGTCCCCCAGGCCCTGCGCATGGAGCTCAATGCCCAGCGCATCACCTGGGAGAAGGACGGCGACGACCCAGTCCATCCGCCTGCAGCCGGGCAAGATCTACATCCAGCCCAACGGCTACAAGGTCGAGATGCACAAGCACCCGGGCGCCCCGTCCTGGCGTCTCATCGGCACCCACCCCGAGGGGACCTTCTGCCACAAGCCCTGCACCGTCTCGGGCGGCGGCAAGTCCGAGATCTCCAAGTCCCTCGACGACGCCGTCCTCTACGGCCCGATCTTCGTCGACGACCTGCACAAGGACCTGGACCGGGTGCAGGAGATCTTCGACCGCGACTACACCGACCGCTTCCTCCCCGGCTTCGAGCACGAGGACCACGATCCCGGGCGCAAGCCGTTGTCCCCGGAGCGCAGCCTGGGCTCGGTGATCAAGCTGCTGACCCCGTCGCCCAGCTACAAGCCGGAGTTCAACGCCTGGCTCGAGTCGATCCCGCCACGGCTGCTGGGCGCTGGCCTTCATGATCAAGCGCCTCTACCGCCCGGAGTGGGGCGAGTCCTGGCGCGAGCACCTCTCGGTGGACGAGGTGGACGGCGCCCCCGGGCACGAGCTCAAGGTCTTCGAGCGGCGCATCGTCGCGTCCTACCTGCGGGTCGGGTTCGACCAGGACGGCAAGTGGCGGACCTTCAAGCTGCGCCAGGACTTCATCGCCGCCGAGAAGATGCAGATGGAGGACGACATCACCGCCTCGGTGGTGGTCCCTGCCGGCTATGTCAACGGCTGCGCGGCCGCGGTCCTGGAGAGCGGACACAGCGTCAAGCTCGCCAAGAACTGCGAGTACCGGCTGTTCCAGCGCCCGGACGACGCCATCATCCCCGGCTTCGACAAGCAGACCGAGCTGGAGATGGCCCAGTACGGCAACTTCATGGCCAACTACGAGCCGCTGAAGGGCGAGGCGCTGGCCGAGGTGGTGGAGGACGTCCTGACCCTGGCCAAGTTCACGCCTCCCATGCGTGAGCGCCTGGAGCAGGCGGCACGGGACGGCGTCACCGTGGTCTCCTCCGCCCACCCCCGGCTGGTGGACGGCAAGCCGTCCAAGAACCCGCGCTACCTGCAGGTCCGCCCGGACCTGGTCAACCCGGTGCGCAAGTATGTCGCCGAGATCGGGGCCCGCTTCCACCGCAAGCTGCCCCTGGACAGCCTGGTCTGCAACCCGGTGGACGCGGTCCTCACCGGGCGGCGCAACAACCCGCCGGAGCCCGGCATCCGGGCGCTGGCGGTCTACAACCCCATCCACTACCAGGAGCTGCCCGAGCTGTTCATGGACTTCGTCTGCTCGCTGACCGGCAAGTCCCCGTCCACCACCGGGGCCGGCAGCGAAGGTGCCCTGACCAAGGCGCCATTCAACGCCTTGCGCCCGACGGTGGACCTGAACAACGCCCTGGTGTCCTACATCCTCACCGGCTACGCCGGGTTCTCCAGCTCGGCCGGCCACATCGGCCCGGACGTGAAGGTCGCCCACGACGTCTCCCTCCTGATCCCGGAGATCTGGGCGCGCCTCTCCGAGCAGGAGCGCGACCCCGCAGTACCTGATCGCCAACGGCTATCTGGAGCCGCTCGAGGACTTCGAGCACCAGGGGCGCACCGTGCTGGCGAGCCGGCTCGGGCTACCGCATCACCGAGCGCTTCGTCGCCCACTTCCTGGGCAAGATCTTCGACAACCCCCAGCGCGGTCTTCACGCCGGCCATCCTGCGGCCGGAGACCCAGGACCTCGAGGTCTTCGTGGACGGCATCGAGAACATCTGCGAGGCCCAGGAGCGGGTCGCGCGGCGCTATCTGGAGGACGGCAGCATCGAGGACGCCTGTCCGCCGCTCAAGGCGCTGCTCCACATCATGGCCGAGGGGCACTACCAGGGGCTATCGGTCCACCACCCTGCCATCCGCGGCCTGTTCACGCGCGAGTCACTGCTGGCCTCGGACTGGTACCGGGAGCGCCTGGAGGTCAAGCAGCAGCGCGACATCCAGCTCGCTCGGCGCTTGGTCCACAACCTGCAGCAGTTCCTGGAGCTGCGCCACTACGCCGACGAGGCGCACCGCCTGGACGCTGCCGCGCGCCTTGAGCGGGCCAAGGCGCGGCTGGCATCGGTTCAGGACGCCGCCTATCTGGATGCACTGGTCGGGACCTTGGGCGCGGACCCCCTGCAGCCGGCGCGCGAGACCCTGGCCGAAGAGGGTCGCCGGGCGGCCTGACGGGGCCGCGCCCGGGGACGTCTTCCAGAATGGCCCTGGAAGACGCTGCGCCGCGCCGGCGCGGCGCGCCCACAGGCAGTCGCCTATCTCCGTCAAAACGCGCGGAGCAACCGCGAACGCGCATGTCGCCAAAAAGAAAGCCCATGCAAGCATGGGCCTTCTGGTGCCGAGGGGGTTGCCTCGACCGAATCGCGAGCTGCAGAAAGACTAGCGGTGGGAGCCGACGAGCTCGTGGGCAATATCCACCACACGGTTGGCCATCTCGGCGTACTCTTCACGGTAGGTGGCGAGCAGCCCTTCCGAGGAGGCCCAGTAGTCCTTTCCGGTCACACCGTGCTCGTGCTCGTAGGCGATGAACTGCTTCTGCATATCGAGCATCTTCTCGATCAACTCCTGCCGCTCTTTCTTCAATGCTTCGGTGTCGCTCATATGAGTCTCCGGACCAGGGTGAGTATGCCGCAAAGGGGGCGAATTCAGTGCTTACGGAATTGTTAATATACCACGGGCCTCCGGACCAGCGTCAAGGTGTGGGGCCCTTCGTGCTGCCGCGGTCAGCAGCTGCAAACAACGGGCTGGCGCTCGTGCAGGCGCAGGCTTCCTGTCAACTGTGAGACGTGGCTCAACGCGTGGCGCTCCAGGTAGGAGGCGATGCCTGTGTTGATGGTCTTGCAGATCAGGGGGTCGTAAAACAGGGCCGTCCCCACGCCCACCGCGCTGGCCCCGGCGATGAGGAACTCGAGCGCGTCGCGTGCGTTTTGCACGCCGCCCTGGCCGATGATAGGGATGTGGTGCTCGCGGCAGACCTGGTAGACCTGATGCACCTTGAGCAGCGCGATGGGCTTGATGGCAGGGCCGGATAATCCCCCCTGGTTGTTGCCGATCACCGGGGTGCGGCTGTCCACGTCAATGGCCATGCCCATCAGCGTATTGATGACCGAGAAGGCGTCGCTGCCGGCTTCCAGGCAGCCGAGTGCGTTGGCGGCGATGTCGGTCTGGTTGGGAGAGAGCTTGGTGATGATGGGCTTGCGCGTGGCCTTGCGGCAGGCGGCGACCACCCGCGCAGACATCATGGGGTCGTTGCCGAAGGCGACGCCGCCTTGCTTGACGTTCGGGCAGGAGATGTTGACCTCCATGGCGTCGATGGGAGAATCGTCCAAGCGCCGGGTGACTTCGTAATATTCCTCGACGGTCGAGCCGGAGACGTTGGCGATGAAGCGGGTCTCGGCGAAATCCAGCATCGGTAGGATCTCACGGACCACATAGTCGACTCCGGGGTTCTGCAGCCCGATGGCGTTGAGCATGCCTCCGGGGGCCTCGTAGACGCGGTGGGGCTGGTTGCCCAGACGCGGTTCCAGCGTGGTCCCCTTGAGGCAGACGGCGCCGGCGTCGCGATTGGAGAATCCCTTGACTCGGGTGTATTCCTCGCCGAAGCCCACGCACCCGGAGAGCAAGACGAGCGGGGTATTGAAGTGCAGCCCGCAGAAGTCCATTGCCAGGCGCGGATCGTTTGCTGTGATCATGGGGGACACCTGCGCTGAGAGGGGGCCATGGCCGGCCCAATCGATCGACCCGCGAGGGGCGGCGGCTCCGGGCGGTCAAACCAAGCGACGGCCCGAATGGAGACCACTCTTGTTCGAAGTCATTCTGTATGAGCCGGAGATCCCGCCCAACACCGGCAATGTGATGCGGCTGTGCGCCAACGCCGGGGCGCGCCTGCACCTAGTCGAGCCGCTGGGTTTCGTACTCGATGATCGCCACCTGCGGCGGGCCGGGCTCGACTATCGGGAGTGGGTCGACGTGCGCGTCCACCCTTCGTTAGATGCCTGTCTGGCGGTGGCTCGACCGGAGCGATTATATGCCTGCAGCACCCGGGGCCACGAGTCCTACTCTGCACCCAGATACACCCCTGGCGATGCCTTCCTGTTTGGCCCGGAGACCCGCGGGTTGCCCCAAGTCGTGCTTGACGCCTGTCCTGTGTCACAGCGGATCTACCTCCCCATGTACCCCAACAACCGCAGCTTGAACCTTTCCAACGCGGTCGCAGTGGTGGTCTTCGAGGCTTGGCGCCAGAACGGCTTTGCGGGCGCAGCGCTCGGGGACGCGCGCGCGGGGCAGGGTGCCCCGCCAGGTTCGACGGCCCCAAGCCGTTAAACCTGGGGTGGTCGGGGCACGGACGAAGGCAGCATCTAGTCAGTAGAACTCCGCCTTGCTGCTGCGCTCCAGCAATGCTGCGGTTGCCTGAGCTGGAGTTATCCCCTCATAGAGCACGCCATAGACCTGTTCGCTGATGGGCATCTCGACACCCAGACCCCGGGCCATGGCGTGCACAGCCCGAGCGGTGATAACCCCCTCGACCTCCTGGCCGATCTCAGCCCTCGCGGAGGCTGAGTCGAGGCCCCGGGCCAATGCCAGCCCCATGCGGCGGTTGCGCGATTGGTTGTCGGTACAGGTCAAGACCAGATCGCCCAGCCCTGCCAGGCCCATGAAGGTCTCTGGCTTGCCGCCCAGGGCGACGCCGAGCCGGATCAGCTCCGCCAGCCCCCGGGTGATCAGCGCGGCGCGCGTGTTGGCTCCGAAACCAAGCCCGTCGGCGATTCCAGCGGCGATGGCCAGGACGTTCTTGGCCCCACCGCCGACTTGGACGCCGACGATGTCGTTGCTGACATAGGCGCGGAAACGCTCTCCGTGGAGTAGGTCGGCTACGCGCTGGGCGTAGGCCGGCTGGGGGGATGCGACAGTCACCGCCGTCGGCAGGTTCTGGGCCACCTCCCGGGCGAAGCTGGGACCCGAGACCGCGGCCAGATCACGCCCGGGCAGTAACTGGGCGGCGATCTGGTGCAGTAGCCGACCGCTGCCCGGCTCAAAGCCCTTCGTGGCCCAGGCGACGCCGATGCCGGACGGCAGCACGGCCGAGACCTGGGACAGCAGCGTGGAAAACGCGTGGCTTGGGACGACGATCAGGACGTCGCGTGCGCCGTCGAGGGCAACAGCCAGGTCCGCGACCGGGACGAGGTCGGGGGGGAAGCGAAACCCTGCAAGGAATGGGCGGTTTTCTCCCTCGGCGCACAACTGCGCAATATGCCCGGGCTCGTGGCCCCACAGGCGTACGGCGTAGCCATTGCGACACAACAAGAGTCCAAGCGCGGTGCCCCAGGAACCCGCGCCGAGGACGGCGACATGACCTTTTGGCGTGGTCAGGGCCTCAGTGTCCGCGCTTGTCCCCTGCCGCCGGCTGGGTGGGCTGCTGGGCGGCCTGCTGCTGGTGCTGGGCGTAGAGGGCATCGAAGTTAATCGGTTGGAGTAGGACCTGGGGGAAGCTGCCCTTGGTCACCAGATCCGACACCACCTCCCGAGCATAGGGGAAGAGCTGATTGGGACAGTAGGCTGCGAGCAGGGGCCCGAGTTCCTGCTCCGAGAAGCCCTTCGCGGCGAAAATGCCCGCCTGGTGGACCTCGACGATCAGGGCCGTCTTGTCCTCGATTTTGGTCGTGATCGTGACGGAGAGGACCACCTCGTAGGTGTCCTCGGCGAGCGGTGTCACCTTGGTGTTGATATTGAGCTCGTGTTTGGGTTCCCAATTGCTGCGGAAAATGTCCGGAGCGCCGGGTGACTCGAAGGACAGGTCCTTGACGTAGATCCGCTGCACGGCGAACTGGCGGGCGTTGTCGGGTTGGGTTTCATCGGCCATCTCTGGGGGTATCCGTAGGCAGGGGGGCCCGAGGTGGGTCGGGCTGGAGTTCCCGGGGGGAATGTTGGGGTTGGACTAGGCGCGCTTTTTGCGCGTCAGCGGCAGGTTGGCATTCTGCCAAGCCAGCACGCCTCCGCGCAGGTTATAGACCTCCGCGAAGCCCGCCTTGCGCAGGAGCCCGGCGGCCAGGGACGACTGCGATCCCGAGCGGCAGGTCACGACCAAAGGCTCGTCCTTGTGCTTCTGTAGGGCACCGATCTGGTTCTTGAACCCGTTCATCGGGATGTTTTGCGCGTTGATGATGTGCCCCTTGGCAAAGTCTGCGGCGGGCCGCACGTCGATCACGCCGGCGTCCTTGTGATTGATCAGGTCCGTCGCCGCCGCGGGGTCCACAGACCCCTTGTCGCCCACCGCCAGATTGTAGGTGAGCAGGGCGAGGACCCCCACGAGGGCCAGGAAAAGTGGCCAATGGTTAGTAACGAACTCGATCAGTTGCGCGGTTTGCATCGGCGGGGTGATCTCGGAGTGCTGTCGGGTAAGGTCGGCCTGCGCACGGTGCAGGTCTGATGCCTGTGCGACGTACCGCGCAATTGGGGGGCGCAAGTATATCGAGGCGCGCCCGACCCGTCATCCTGGTGCGGGCCCGGGCGGGCGCCGCCGGGCTGCTAGCGGATCTGGTGACAAAAGACTTCGCGCATCATTCCGATCAGCTGCAGGGTTCGGCCGTCGCTCACCCGGTAATAGACCCGGTTGGCATCCTTGCGCGAGGCCAGGATGCCCTTGTCGCGAAGGATGGCGAGGTGCTGGGAGATGTTGCTCTGGGATGTGCCGACTTGGTCGACGATGTCCTGGACGCTGACCTCCTGGTCACCCAGGGTGCAGAGGATCTTCAGCCGCAGTGGGTGCGACATGGCTTTGAGGGAGCGGGACGCCCGATCGATGTCGGCATCGTCCGCGAACAGGTCGCTGTGATCCCGCTCAGCGGGGGCCTGATTGAGGACCGGGTGCATGGGACGACTGAGACTTCCGACCATGAGCGAACCCCCTTTTCGGTTTTTTACAATACAATAATAAGCTCTTTTTCCTCTGGTGCGAAGCATCGGCCGCAAGGGTACTCGGGACAGCGCAGCGCGCGGTGCTCCAGGTCCCCGCGCGACGCCTGGCGGCTTGCTGCAATATGGCGCCCTGTGCGACAGTGCACCCATGTCGATACTGGGCTCTGGGTCCGCATCCTCGTCG
Organism: uncultured Gammaproteobacteria bacterium; assembly: GCA_963709645.1. Classification (GTDB taxonomy): domain Bacteria; phylum Pseudomonadota; class Gammaproteobacteria; order Chromatiales; family Chromatiaceae; genus DYRB01. The sequence goes on along the minus strand of CAVPXP010000011.1, from coordinate 213,611 downwards.
TTGCCAGCGGACCTTGCGCCGCGTTCTGGCGCGCACGGCTGGTGGGGGGGGGTAGTCGCCGTGGGTCTCTGGGTCGCCCTGGCTGCTGCTCCGGGTCGGGCCCAGGACGACCCGACAGCGGCACCGGCGCGCGACCTGAAACAGGTCGAGCAGCGGATGCAGACGCTGCAGGCCGACCTCGCGGCGCGGCAGACGGAACGCGAGACTATCGGCGACGATCTGGAGCGCAGCGACCGCGACATCGCGGACCTGGCTCGCGCGGGGCGCGAGCTGGGGGTGATGCTGGCCGAGCAGCGCAAGGTCACGGAGGGGCTGGAGGTGCGCCTGTCCGCGGGCAGGGCGAGCCTGGAGAGAGAGCGCAAGGGCTTGGCGGAGTTGGTGCGGGCGGCCTACATTGCGGGTCGCGGCGGAGCGCTGCGCGTTCTGCTCGACCGCGACGGCGTCCGCCGGCTGGATCGCGCCATGGCCTACTACGGGTATTTCAACCGTGAGCGCCAGCGCCGCATCGCGGAGGTGAGTGACCAGACGCGGTCGCTGGAGCGCCTCGCCGACGAGGCCGCTCAGGAGTCCGAGCGACTGGGCCGCGTGGTCGTTTTTCAGGAGGATACCCGCCGGCGCCTGGTCGCGGCACGGGCAGAGCGTGCGGCGTTGCTCGGGGAGTTGGATCGAGGAATCGCCAATGGCCGTGCGGGAATCGCCGCCCTGGAGGCCGATGCCCAGGCGTTGCGTCAGGTCATTGAGCAGCTCGCGCGCCAGGCGCAGATCATGGCTGAGGTTGACGTCCAGCAAACGTCGGTCGCGCAGCGCCGAGGGAAGCTCCCCTGGCCGTTGACCGATGTGACCGTTCTGGCGCCGTTCAACGGGCCGAAGGGCGGGGCGGGGCAGCTTTGGGATGGCGTCGTCCTTGCGGCCGATGAGGGTACCGAGGTCCATGCGGTCCACCATGGGCGGGTCGTGTACGCGGATTGGCTGCGTGGTTTCGGGTTGCTGGCGGTCATCGACCACGGCGACGGGTATATGTCCCTCTACGGCTACACCCAGACCCTGCTGAAGGAGGTTGGGGAATGGGTTGGGGCGGGCGACGTGATTGCCTTGACTGGCCGCAGCGGCGGGCAGGATGCCGGGCAGCTCTATTTCGCCATCCGTTACCGCGGTCAGCCACAGGATCCGTCGGTCTGGTGTCGCCCGACCGTCGGCGTGGGCTAGGCACAGGGGCGATTCGGCGGGCCCGTTGGATGCAGTCCCTGTCGAGGTCCCGCCCCAAACCGTCCTCCGGGTTGTTGACAGAATCCACAGAAATCATGGCTCTATATAGCGAACCCCAAATGAATAACCGGTCGTTGCTCAGCCTCGCCCTGACGCTTGGTATGCTCATCGGCGGCTTAGCCTCTGCCACGGCGAGCTGGGCCGGCGAGCCGCCCGAGCCGAAGACCGAGCCGGCCCCTGCCTCGCCCGGCCGGACGGCACCGCCGGGGGGGCAGACGGCATCCACGCCGACCAAGCCCGAGGAAGAGGCGCGCGCTCCGCGGCCGACCCTGCCCTTGGAGGAGTTGCGCACATTCTCTGAGGTCTTCGGGCGTATCAAGAACGATTACGTCGAGTCCGTCGACGACCGTGCCCTGCTGGAGAGTGCCATTCGCGGTATGCTCTCCGGCCTGGACCCTCACTCGTCTTACCTCAACAAGGATGAGTATCGTGACCTCCAGGCCGGGACCACTGGGGAGTTTGGCGGGCTCGGGATCGAAGTCGGCATGGACAATGGCTTCGTCAAGGTCATCTCGCCGATCGACGATACGCCGGCGGCACGCGCGGGGATCAAGTCGGGTGACTTGATCAGCCGCATCGACGATCGGCCGGTGAAGGGCATGAGTCTCAACGAGGCCGTCAACATGATGCGCGGCAAGCCGGGCGCGGAGATCACGCTGACCATCGTCCGGGAGGGCGCGGAGCGGCCCTTCGAAGTCAAGATGGTGCGCGACGTGATTCACGTCGCCAGCGTCAAGAGCCGGACGCTGGAGCCTGGCTACCTCTACGTGCGCATCGCGCACTTCCAGTCGCGCACAACCGAGGATCTGCTGAAGGCGATCGGGGACCTCACCAAGGAGAACGAGAATGGGATCAAGGGGCTGGTGCTGGATCTGCGCAATGATCCAGGCGGCGTTCTGAACAGCGCCGTGGGGGTGAGCGACGCCTTCCTGACTGAGGGGCTCATCGTCTACACCCAGGGCCGGGTGGACGATGCCAAGCTCCAGTTCAACGCCGGACCGGACGATGTTCTCGATGGGGCGCCCATGGTGGTTCTCGTCAACGGCGGCAGCGCTTCGGCCTCCGAGATCGTTGCCGGCGCCCTCCAGGATCACCATCGGGCTGTCATCATGGGGACCCAGACCTTCGGCAAGGGCTCGGTGCAGACCATAGTCCCAATCGATGACGCCACGGCGCTCAAGCTGACCACGGCCCGCTACTACACCCCTTCCGGACGTTCCATCCAAGCACAGGGAATCACGCCGGACATCGTCGTTGCTCAGGGTGCATTGACGCTGACCGGCGACAAGGACCCCGACCGCCTGAAGGAGGCCGATCTCGCGCGTCACCTCGACGAGGGCGGCAAGGACGATGCGGGCGCTAGGGACAAGAATGGCGATGAGGGCGCGAAGAAACCCCTGGCCGTAGAGGACTTCCAACTCAGCGAGGCTTTGAACCTGCTCAAGGGGCTGAATGTCCTTACCAAGCCTCCAAAGGTCGAGGCTCAGCGGTAGCGTGTTTGTCAACAGTCGGGGCGTGGCGGATGCATCCAGGAACTCTGATGACGAATGCTGTGCGCTGGGGTTTTCCACGACGGGCTGATTCAGCGCTTTCCTTAGGAGCATACGAGAGCCCAGCATGACGAGAGCACTGATTCCTTTGGCTGCCGGTTGCGAGGAACTGGAGGCCGTGACCCTGATCGACCTGCTCCGGCGCGCCGGCATCGAGGTTGTCGTTGCCGGGCTCGCACCAGGTCCGGTGACCGCGAGCCGCGGCACCGTTCTGGTCCCGGACACCACCATCGAGGCTGTTGCAGACCAGGCCTTCGATCTGATCGTACTGCCTGGCGGCCTGCCTGGGGCGGACCACCTGGCGGCAGACCCTCGGCTGCGGCGCCTTCTGCAGCGTCAGGAAAGGGAGCAGGGGCTCATTGCGGCGATTTGTGCGGCGCCTAAGGTCCTGGCCTCTGCCGGGTTGCTGGCGGGAAAGTCGGCGACCTGCTACCCGGGCACCTTGGACGCATCGGTCCACCCGGACATCGATTTGCGCTCGGAGCCGGTGGTGATCGATGGGACCCTCATCACCTCGCGTGGGCCGGGGACTGCCATGGACTTCGCCCTGGTTCTGATCGAGCGCCTCGTCGGCCGGCCGCGACGCGACGAGGTCGAGGCCAAACTGTTGCGCCCCGGTGTCTAAGGAGACACAGGGTCATTCGTCCCTGGGATCAGCCGGCCACGGTGACCAGATGCGCGGCAACCATTCCTCCCTGCCTGTGGGGCCGGGACTGAAAGCCTCGGGGCATCTTCCGGAGCGGCACGAGGCCCTGTCTGGGTTCCCTGACCATCGGCAATCGTCGCCATGGAGCCCCCCTGGGGTCTTTGGATCCGTTGCAGTCCTTTCGGGCGGGTGCTAAACGTTGCTGTCCCCGTCCATCTGGGTGCTCGCGGCCTCGACAACGCTCGCCTTTGGGGTGAGCGCCGTCGTGACGCGGCTTCTATGGACGCACGGGTTCGGCCCGTTGCGCATTCTCGATCACCCCAACGACCGCTCCCTGCACCAGACCCCGGTGCCGCGGACCGGCGGCCTGGGTGTCTTTGCGGGACTCGCCATTGCGGGGATTGCAGTGGCGCAAGGGGCCCTTTCAGCGGCTTGGGGTTGGCTCGCTGCTGCCGTCGCACTGGTCGGTTTCGTCTCGTTCATCGACGACCGCTCTGGGGTCGCAGCGCACTGGCGCTTGCTGGCCCACCTTGGGGCTGCGGGACTGCTGACTGCAGGCGGCATCCTCTGGACGGACGTCGTCCTGCCCTGGGGCGATTGGCACCTGCCTCTCTCGGTAGCCCTGCCCCTGACCTTGCTCTCTGTCGTTTGGATGATCAATCTCTACAACTTTATGGATGGCATGGACGGGTTCGCTGCCGGAATGGCCGTGTTCGGTTTTGGCGCCCTGGCTGTGCTTGGCTGGCAGGCCGGGGACCTGGCCTATGCCGCGTCTGCGGCGATCATCGCCGCCGCTGCGGGCGGTTTTCTGACCAGCAATTTCCCGCCAGCGCGGATCTTCCTTGGTGACGCGGGCTCGTCCTCCCTCGGGTTGCTCGCAGCTGGGCTCTCGCTCTTGGGAGCGCAACGCGGGCTCTTCCCCTTGTGGGCTGCCGGGCTTGCCTTCTCGCCGTTCATCGTGGACGCCACCTGGACCCTGCTGGCCCGCCTGGGCCGGGGTGAGCGTCCCTGGGAGGCCCACCGCTCCCATCACTACCAGCGTCTGGTCCTGGCGGGCTGGGGGCACCGCAAGACGCTGCTGTGGTCCTACGCGCTCATGGGGGCGAGCGCCGCGACGGCCGTGGCGGGGGTTCGCATGCCGGCGGCGGAGCAGAGTTGGCTGCTGGTCGTCTGGGGAGGGGTCTATGCCCTGGTGCACGTCAAGGTCGGCCTGGTCGAACGTGTGGCGGCGGGGGAGGGGTCATGAGCCCGCTCTTCGAACGACTGCGCTCGCGGACCGCGGCCTTTGCCCACGATCTGATGACGATTCCGATCGCCTGGCTGCTGGCCTACTGGCTGCGCTTCAACCTGGGTGAGATCCCGGCGGAGTTTCGCGATGGCGCGCTCCTGGCCCTGCCGCTGGTGATCCTGGTTCAGGGAGCCGTTTTCTGGCTGTTCGGCCTGTACCGAGGGGTCTGGCGCTTCGCCTCCCTGCCCGACCTGATGCGTATCACCAAGGCGGTCGTCGCCGGCACCGCCCTCACCCTGTTCACGCTGTTCGCCTTCAACCGCATGGGTCAGGTCCCACGGTCGGTCCCCGTCCTCTTCGTGGGGTTGGAGCTGCTCTTGCTTGCCGGGCCGCGCCTGTTGTACCGCTGGCTCAAGGACCACCGGCTCAACCTCAGATCCGGTGAGCGGGTCCTGATCGTCGGCGCCGAGCGGGAGGGCGAAATGCTGGTGCGCGATATGCTGCGCGATCCGGGGCGCGCCTATCTCCCGGTGGCCTTCGTCGACGATCGACCGCGCCGCCAAGGCGGCGAGGTCCATGGCGTGCCGGTGCGCGGGACCACAGCGCAGATTCCCGAACTGGCAGAGACGCTGGGTATCGACCTGATCCTGCTCGCCATCCCCACCGCCTCGGCCAAGGAAATGCAGCGCCTGGTTGGCCTGTGTGAGGCGACCGGCCGACCTTTCTGGACTGTGCCTCAGTTGGAGAATCTGATGACTGGGCAGGTCAGTATCAACCAGCTGCGTGCGGTCTCCATCGAAGACCTCCTCGGACGCAACCCGGTGACCCTGGACTGGCCGGGGATACGCGCCGGCCTGGCGGGGCGCGACATCCTGGTCACGGGCGCAGGTGGGTCCATCGGTGCTGAGCTGTGCCGCCAGATCGCCGCGACCGGGCCGCGGCGGCTGATTTTGGTGGATAACGGGGAGTTCAATCTCTACCGTATCGAAATGGAATTGGCCGGACGATACCCCGCCCTTGCCTTTGTCCGCCGCCTTGTCGACATCACCGACGCCGAGGCCATCGCGGCGCTGTTCAACGACGTCGGGCCTCAGATCGTGTTCCACGCCGCCGCCTACAAGCATGTTCCGCTGCTGGAGGATCAGGTGCGAGCGGCACTGCGCAACAATGTCCTGGGGACACGGGTCGTGGCCCAAGCCGCGCACCGTTTCGGCTGCGAGCGCTTCGTGCTCATTTCCACAGACAAGGCGGTTAACCCGACCAACGTCATGGGCGCGACAAAGCGCATCGGCGAAGCCCTCTGCCAGGCCTTGGACACCCGCTCAGCCACCCGCTACATCACGGTGCGCTTCGGCAATGTCCTCGATTCAGCCGGCAGCGTGGTACCCCTGTTCCGCCGCCAGATTGAACAGGGCGGCCCGGTGACGGTCACCCATCCCGACATCGAACGCTTCTTCATGACGATCCCGGAGGCCTGCCAGCTTATCATGCAGGCGGCGGTCATCGGTGAGGGCGGGGAGATCTTCGTGCTCGATATGGGTGAGCCGATCAAGGTCAGTTACCTGGCGGAGCAGATGATTCGCCTGTCCGGGCGCCGCCCCGGGGTCGATATTCCCATCGAATACATCGGGCTCCGCCCGGGTGAGAAGCTCTACGAGGAGCTGTTCTACGGGTCCGAAGAGCTGGTCTCGACCGCGCACCCCAAGATCCGTGTGGCCCGCGGCCCGACGCAACCGGTGGGCCCGAATCTGGACGCCGGCCTGGATCTGTTGGGTGGCGCCCTGGAGCGCTGCGATGAGTCCGAGTTGCGGGAGGTTCTGCGGGGGCTGCTGCCGGAGTGGCGGTCAGCGGACGCAGGCGCTTGGGTGAAGGCGACCGAGCCGGCCACGCTGGCCATGGGGGAGGGTGACGCACATGCTTGAGCGAGAGCCGGTGACGGGCGACGGCGCCTTGGATGAGGTTCGGCGGGGTGGCGCGGAGCCCGTGGTGGGTGATGCCGATCTCGGCGGGCCGGAGCCTGGTGGCACCCGCATCGGCGATGGGTCCGCGATGGGTGTCGAGGATGGACCCGCCGCGGTCAACCCGGCCCCCCAAGTCCCGCCAGGCCAGGGCTCGGACGATGCGGACGGCGACCCCAACGGCGAGGACCTCCTGCCGGAGGGTCAGGACTCCGCCCAGGCTAGGGTTGTCGCCTACTTGGAGGCCCACGACAAACTGACCCACGCTGAGTATGGTCGGGCCCGCCGCCTCGCGGAGGATGGAGGAGACCCCATCCTGCGCATGCTCGTACGCCTCGGGTTGGTCTCGGGGCGCGACTTGGCGCTTGCCCTGTCGGACGTTCTGGCACTGCCGCTGGCAGAGCCCACAGCCTTCCCCCCCGACCCCGTGGCCGAGGGTCGTTTGAGCCTGCGATTCCTCAAGGACAACCATGTTCTCCCGTTGCGGGAGGACGGGGAGGTGTTGGAGGTCGTCATGGGCGACCCCACGGAGACCTTTGTCATCGAGGCGTTGGCCCTGGCAGTGGGCAAGCCCGTTAAGGTCCGGGTCGGGGTGGCCTCCGACATCGACACGGCCCTGGAACGCCTTTACGAGCAGTCGGCTGAAGAGCCCGCGGAGCAGGAGGGGGAGCTTGGCGATTTTGACGAGGAGGACATCGAGCACCTGAAGGACTTGGCCAGCGAGGCCCCGGTGATCCGCATGGTTAATCAGATCGTGCAGCGGGCGGTGGATGCCCGCGCCTCTGATATCCACATTGAGCCCTTCGCTGACGAGCTGAAGGTCCGCTATCGGGTTGACGGCATTCTCCAAGAGGTTGAATCACCTCCCGTACGCTCCACTGCCGCGATCATTTCCCGCGTCAAGATCATGGCCAAGCTCAATATTGCCGAGCGGCGTTTGCCTCAGGACGGCCGTATCCCCCTGAGGGTCCAGGGCAAGGACCTCGACCTGCGTGTCTCCACCGTCCCGACCATGTTCGGCGAGAGCGTGGTGATGCGGTTGCTAGATAAGGAAAGCGTGCGTTTCGACCTCGACTCGCTGGGTTTCGACGGCGGCCCCAGGGAGCGCCTGCTTTCAGTGCTGGACGTCCCCTATGGCATCCTGCTGGTCACCGGTCCCACGGGCAGCGGCAAGAGCACCACCCTCTACACGGCCCTGTCGCGGCTCAACACCCAGGAGCGCAAGATCATCACCGTGGAGGACCCGGTCGAATACCAGCTTCCGGGCATCAACCAGATCCAGGTCAAGGCCCAGATCGGCATGACCTTCGCGGGCGCGCTGCGCGCCATCGTGCGCCAGGACCCGGATATCATCATGGTTGGCGAGATGCGCGACCTGGAAACCGCCCGCATCGCCGTCCAGTCTGCCCTGACCGGCCACATAGTGCTGTCTACCCTCCACACCAACGATGCGGCGAGCGGTGTCACCCGCCTGCTCGACATGGGCGTGGAGGACTACCTGTTGACCTCCACGGTCAACGGCATCCTCGCCCAGCGCCTTGTGCGCCGCCTCTGCCCGCACTGCCGCCAACCCTACCAGCCGCTACCCGAGATTACGGCCAAGTTGTCCCGTGTCGCTGGCCGCCGTGGCACGGCTGAGCCTGTCACCCTCTACCGTGCTGTCGGGTGCGATGAGTGCAGCGGCACCGGGTATCGCGGGCGCCTGGTCATCACCGAGGTCCTGCTGATGAGCGACGGCATTCGCCAAGCCGTGCTGCGCCACGCGACGGCGACCGAGATCCAGCGCCTCGCCATTGATGAGGGCATGATCACGATGTACGACGACGGACTACGCAAGGCCATGGAAGGCCGAACGACCGTCGAGGATGTCATGCGCGTTGCTGAGGAGGCCTGAGGCTATGCCGCGCTATTCCTACAAGGCGGTCAAGCCTGACGGCGAGGCCGTGGAGGGTGAGAAGGACGCCCCTGACGAGGCGACCTTGGTCCGCCAGCTCCAGGCGGAGGGACTGATTCCCATCCAGACTCGCCCCGCCGGCGGATTGCGGATGCAGATCGGCGGTAAGCGTCGCAGGACCCTGAGCCAGAAAGATATCGGCGTCATGACCCGCGAACTGGCCACCCTGCTGGAGGCCGGCCTGACCCTCGACCGCTCGCTGCAGATCTTGGTGGACTTGACCTCCGAGGAGCATCTGGTTCGGGTTCTGGCAGATCTGCAGCAGCGGGTACGCGGCGGGTCCACCTTTTCCGCTGCCCTGGACCAACAGGGCGGACAGTTCCCACGCCTCTATGTCAACATGGTTCGGGCCGGGGAGGCCAGCGGTGCCCTGGACCAGGTACTGGCGCGGCTGGCTGATTACCTGGAGCGCACCGCGGAGCTGCGCGAGACCATCACCTCGGCGCTGGTCTATCCAGCCATCCTGTTGGTGGTGGCAGGCCTCTCGGTGATCATGCTTCTGGTCTTCGTGGTTCCCCAGTTCACCACCCTGTTCAACGATATGGGCGCGGCGTTGCCGCTACCCACGCGCATCGTGGTGGGGGCCGGAGACCTCTTCCGCAACTACTGGTGGGCCATGCTCGTCGGAATCGCCCTAATCGCCTTGGCCATCGAGCAGCGCCTGAAGCGACCCGAGGTGCGGGAGCGCTTCGACCGGCGGCTCTTGACCACGCCCTTGTTCGGGGATCTGGTCTGGAAACTGGAGACCGCCCGTTTCTGCCATACGCTTGGCGACCTTGCTCAAGAACGGTCTGCCGCTGCTGTCTGCCCTGACGCTGGCGAAGGAGGTTGTCGCCAACCGCAAGCTGGCGGGGCTGATGGATGAGGCCGCAGAGGACCTTAAGCACGGTCGCGGGCTGGCCGAGCCGTTGTCCAGGCGGGAGGTTCTGCCACAGCTCGCTATGCAAATGATCCGAGTGGGCGAGGAGTCCGGCGCGCTGGATACCATGCTCGCCAAGGTGGCCGAAATCTATGACCGCGAGACCCGATCAAGCGTGCGCCGCATGCTCACCCTGCTCGAGCCCGTGCTCATCATCGGGCTGGGCATCGTGGTCGCTGGGATTATCATCTCTATTCTGATGGCGATCCTGGGAGCGAACGACCTGGTGTTCTGACGGTCTTACCCGCATCGCAATTCGGCTAAGATGTTCGACTGACCGCGGGTTGCATCGGCGCCATTCCGGCGCCAGCCTGTACGGAGGGAACGACTGCATGAACCGCACGCGCAAACCTATCTCGGGCTTTACCCTCGTCGAGCTCCTCGTTGTCCTCGCCATCCTTGGCCTGCTCGCCGGCCTCGTCGGGCCCCAGGTGATGAAGTTCCTCGGCGGATCCAAGACCAAGACCGCCGCCCTGCAGATCCATGACCTCGCGGCCACCCTTGACCTCTATCGTCTGGAGATCGGTAACTACCCCGGGTCGGACCAGGGTCTCGAGGCATTGGTGCGTGACCCGGGCAACACCCCCGACTGGAACGGTCCCTACCTGAAAAAGACCGTAGTGCCGAAGGACCCCTGGGGCTTCGAGTACCACTACCGGGCCCCCGGGCAGCACGGCTCGTTCGACATCTGGTCCCTGGGTGCTGACAACCGCGAGGGGGGCGACGCGGAAGACAGAGATGTGACGAGCTGGGAGTGAACGGCAGTGTCTAGTGGCTAGGGGACGGCAGTCGGCGATGCGTTGCCGGTGGGGAGCACCGCCGCTGCGCTCGGGATGGCATTGCCATCCCCGCTGGTCACCGGCCAATGGCCATTCCCATGGGGGCTTCACGCTCGTTGAACTGCTGCTGGTCCTGGCCCTGGCAGGGTTGCTGATCGGCCTGGTCCCGCCCCTGATCGCGGCCGCCTTCCCCGGAGTCCAACTCAAAGCTGCCGTCCGCAGCACCGCCGCCGGCCTGCGGCTGGCCCGGGAAGAAGCGATCCGCGGCGGTCGTGATGTCGCATTTCTGATGGACGTAGACGGCCGCCGCTACCAGGTCGAGGGTGACCGGCGTACTGTCTCCCTGCCGTCGGGGCTTGACCTCAAGCTGGAGGGCGCGCGCTCGGAGATGCGTGACGACCGGGTCGGCGGGGTGCGCTTCTACCCCGACGGTAGCTCCACCGGGGGTCGGGTTCTCATCAGCCGGGACGGGCATGGCTATCAGGTGGGAGTGACCTGGCTCACCGGGCGCATCGCCATCGGGCGCTGGGATGGGGACTAGCTCGATGTCGAGGCGCGTCCCACCACTGAGGGTAGTCAGACCCGGATCGTCGTCTCGGACGAAACCGCCCCTGCAGTCCCCGCGGCCTGCCGACCAGGCAGGCTTTTCCCTGCTGGAGGTATTGGTTGCGTTCGCCATCCTTGCGCTGACCATGGGCGTCCTGCTGCAGATCTTTTCCCGTGCCCTCAGCACGACCGCCGTGAGCGGGTCCTTCGCCAGGGCGGCCGAGCTTGCGGAGGCGACCCTCGCCCGCGCTGGGGTGGAGACCCCTCTGGAAGAGGGCGACTACGCAGGGGAGGCGGAGGGGGGCTTTACCTGGGCGATGCGCGTTACCCAGATCGACGTCAGTGACCTCTTTCCCGACCAGTCCCCCCCGGTTACCACCTACCGGGTAACGGCTACTGCCTATTGGCAGGACGGTTCGACCGACCGGCACTTCAGTCTGGCAACCCTGCGCCTTGGCGAGGCCCTGGAGACTGTCGGGCTCGGGGCGGGGGATGCGCCAGTGCGGGCGCCGCGGGCCCAGTCCTCCTCTGCCGGCACAACGGAGTCGCGATGAGTGCGGCGAAGCCGGCGCCGTGCGGCCGGGATCGCGTCGCTGCCGCCACGGTCCACCCCAACGGCTTTACGCTTATCGAGCTGGTGATTGCTCTGGCCCTTGTCGCCCTGATTACCGTGCTGCTGTTCTCGGGGTTGCGCCTAGGAAGCCGCGCCTGGGACGGGGTAGACAGGGTGGCCGAGCGCAATGCGGAGCTTCGCAGCGCGCGGGGCTTTCTCGACCGCTCCTTGAGTCAGACCCGCGACCTGGTGTTGCGCTTCGACGCACAGGACCACCAGGTGTTCGCCGGCGATGCCACCAGCCTGGAGTTCGTCGCCCCCCTGTCCGAGCATGTTGGTATTCCGGGCCTCTATGTCCTGCGACTGGGGCTGGAGGGGCAGGGTGAGGACGTGCGCCTGGTGCTGACGCGCTGGTTGTTGCACCCCGATGTCCTCATCGGCAATGCCGAGGCCCCGGAGTGGCGGCCGCTGGACCCGGGTTCACCAGGGATCTCCAGTGACCCGGCAGAGGAGACGGACATGTCGGTCGGGGCCTTCGGGCAGACCGCGCTGTTGGAGGGCGTGGGTGTGTTTGACCTTGCCTACTTCGGTGTTGCCGACGAAACGGGCCTGAACGCATCCGCGTCCGGGCGGTCCGTCAAGAGCACCCGAGGTGCCCAGGTCGGGGGAGACGGAACAGAGGCGGAGGGCCAATGGTATGAGGAGTGGATTAACCAACCCCACCCCCCAAAGCTCATCCGGGTCCGTCTGACCAGCCGTCGTCAGGACTGGCCCGATAGCGTCGTGCGCCTGCCCCAGGTCGATCAGGCTGAGGTGGTCCAGATCCAAGCGGGTTTCATCCGGGTGCTGTCCGACCCGGCGGAGGCGCGTACGGGGGGGGGCCGGTCCTCTCAGCGGGGGGGCAGGTAATGCGGTCGGTCAAAGGCAGCCGAGGGATCGCCCTCATCCTGGTCCTGTGGGTCATTACACTCCTCTCGGTCATGGCCCTGGGCCTGACCGCGGTCCAGCGCACCGAGAGTACGCTCACTGCCAATGCCCTCGCCGGGGCCCGATTCCGGGCCGCTGCGGACGCAGGCATCGCCTATGCAGCGCTCAATTTGCTTGCACCGCAGGCTTCAGATCCGGAGGCTGCGGCAACCGACGCCGAGGGCCAGGACGTCGTGTGGCTGCCGGACGGGACACCGCACGCCTGGACCTTCGCCGATGTCCCCCTGGCGATCTCAGTTCAAAACGAGGGATCCCGGATCGACATCAATCAGGCGGATGCCGATGTGCTCACCGCCCTGTTTACGGTGCTGGGTGTTTCGGACGATATCAGCGCCGCCCTTGCGGACGGGATCCTCGATTGGCGCGATGCGGACGACCTCAAGTCCCTCAACGGCGCCGAGGACCCGGACTATGCCGCTGAGGGACTGCCGTACGGAGCTAAGGATGGCCCCTTCATGAGCGTTGAGGAGTTGCGACAGGTCATGGGGATCTCCCAGGATCTCTACCGGCGTCTTGCCCCGGAGGTGACCGTCGACTCGGGCAAGGCTAAGCTCGACGAGCAGTTTGCCTCCGCGGTCGTGCTGGCCGCCGTCCAGGGCGTGACCCTGGAGGAGGCCCAGCTGGTGGTGACCGAGCGTAACGAGCCTGCGATCCCTGGTGCCGCGAGCGGGCGCGCAGCTGCCGCGTTTGGGCGCGGCGGTCCACTGTATCGCATCCGCGTCGCCCGGGCGGCCTCTTTGGGCGGGTCCCAGTCGACAACCGGGGCCGCCATGGAGGCCTTGGTCCTCGTGGAGCAGGGTGGGCAGCAGCCCGTTCAGGTCCAGTGGCGCCGGTACGGGCTGGCTCCACCCCCTTCGCCCCTTGTCTCGGAGTAGGGCCAGGACCCTTGGCGCTGAGTGGGAGCTGTGCTGCCGATAGAAAACCGGCCCGCGCATGGTAGTCTTGTCTCTGTGTTCCCTTCAGTTCGCCAGCAAGGGGCAGCACTTCGCCCGGCACCTAGTCAACATATTCTTCGTCTATGGCACTCACCGACGCCCTTCAATCGTTTCGCTTGACCCGGTCAGAACGGGGCATCACGGCTTGGGATCTGCTTGACGCCTGGCGCGGGCAGCTTGGGGCCTGTTTGTCGCGGCCACTGCGTTCTTTGCTGCTCGGCCGCGACCGGCGCCTGTTGGTGTTGCCTGAGGATGGCGATGCCCACCTTTTCCTGGCCGAGGAGGACTCGCGGAACCCTCTGGGTGAGTTGCGCGTCGACGCGGGCGGCGCCCCGGGGCCCGAGGGGCTCGCTGGACAGGTCCAGAGGACCGTGGTCTTGCTGCCGGCCGACCAGGTCCTGCGGCGCAGCCTCTCGTTTCCCGCGCAGGTGCGCGAGAACCTACAGCAAGTGATTCGCTACGAGATGGACCGGCTGTCACCCTTCCCGGGCGATCAAGTCTTCTTCGACACGCACCTGAGTGGCACATCACGGCGCGGGGATCGGATATTGGTCGAACTGGCCCTGTGTCGCCGCGACCGCGCAGAGCCCTGGCTCCAGCGCCTGCGTGAGGTCGGGTTCCCCGTCGATCAGGTGACCTGGGAGGGGGCCTGGCCGAGAGCCAACCTGTTGCCCGTCGGCGAACGGCCGCGCCGCAGCATTCGTGGTCTGGGTTGGACCTTCGGGATACTGCTGCTCGCATTGTCGCTGGGGGCGGCGGCCCTGATCACGCCCTTATGGCAGCGTGGGCAGGTGCTTGATACCTTGCAGATCGAGCTGGAGCGAGTGCGCAGCGCTGCCCAGCAGGTCGACAAGCTGCGCACCGATCTGGAACGGGCGCGCCACGGCAGCGTTGCGGTGTTGCAGCGCAAGATGGAGCAGCCGCGCATGATTGACCTCCTGCGTGAGCTCACCGCGCGTCTGCCCGACGGGACCTGGATCCAAAACCTCGACCTCGACAAGGGTGGGCTCCAAATGCGGGGCGAGTCGACCCAGGCAACGGCGCTCATCGCACTGTTGGAAAAGTCCGCGGGTGTGCACGGGGTTTCGTTCGCTTCGCCAGTTACCCAAGTGGCCCAGACCGGCGCTGAGCGCTTTAATATCACCTTTCAGTATGCGAGGCCCTCGCCGCCGTGAGTGCATCTGTAGCCAGGACCGATATCGCCAAGGCCTCGCGCGTTGCGCGTTGCGTGTCGGCTTGGGTGTTGTTGCTGTTGATACCTGCGTCGCTGGCTATTGGGGTCGCGTGGCCCTGGCTGGAGCGGATGGGCTCGCTTGATGGCGAGATCGAGCGTACCCGCGACCAGCTCGACCGTTATCAACGCCTGGTAGCGACCCTGCCGATGTTGCGTGCCGAGCTGGAGCAGGTTAGCAACAACCAATCCTTCAAGGCCTTCTACTTTGACGCGGCAACGCATGCCTTGGCTGGAGCGGGTCTCCAGCAGAAGGTCCAGGACATGGTCAAGGTGGCCGGCGCCCGCCTCGTTAGCACCCAAATTCTGCCATCGACGCCGAACGAGGAGCCGCCAACCGTGCGCGTTCGCATCCAATTGCAGGGGTCGACTGACGAACTGCTCGATGTCCTCTACAAGATCGAGGAAGCGCGTCCCTTCCTATTCGTCGACCAGCTCTCCATTCGCTCCATGGTCCAGCCGGATCGCCCCGCGGCCAACGAGCGAATCCGGCGGGCTCGCCGTGGGCGACAGAGGGCACCGACAGAGGATCTGACGGTACGCCTGGACATCTTCGGCTTCACTTTGGGGGGCGCATGATCAAGTGGGTGCTGGGGGTCATCGTCCTCGGGCTGGGCGGCCTGCTGTACCTCCAGTGGAGCGGTTGGCCCCCGCCGGCAGTCGTGCAACGGGCTCAAGCCGTGCCGGGGGCGACCCAGGTGGCGACCGAGCCGGACCCGCTCGTTGAGCTCAGCCCGCTGGAGGACCTAGAAGAGTACGCGGCGATCAAGGACCGTCCCCTGTTTCGGCCGGATCGCCGACCACGGGTCGATGAACCAGAGGAGGAGACTGCTCCGCCGCCCCCAGAGGAGACGGCCAAGCTTGACGGCCTGGACCTCGCCGGCGTACTGATCTCTCCCGGCGTCACTGTGGCTTGGGTCAAGGATCCCACACAGCCGGCGCCTCTTCGCGTGCGTCCTGGGGAGGAGCTGAATGGTTGGACGGTGAAGGACATCAAAACCGATCGTCTCGTACTGGAGCGACAGGGCACGACGGATACGTTACCATTACGCACCTTTAACGCCCCGTGGGCGTCGCCGCCTCCGCCGCCGCTGCCCCCACGCGCAGCGGCCAAGCAGGCCCCTCCGGGGAAGCCGCAGGAGGGTGAAGATTCCGCGAAACCGGCGAAACCGGCTGCGCCGAGTCGGCCGCCGTCACCCTCCGCCAAGCAAAGGACCGTCAATCCGCAGCTGATCGGGCGTAAAACCCGACCACCGGCAGGCAATCCAAACTAGAGGTCCAATGTTCGCTCACCGACATTCCAGAGTCCGGAGTGGCGTCTTGCGCGGCCTACCAGCGTTTCTGTCCCTGCTCGTGGCCCTCGTGCTCGGCGCCTGTACAACGAGCTTTTGGGATCCGACGATGAAGGTCGGCGACCCCCAAGGCCATATGACCGACAAGGACCGCCCTCGGCGTGGTGCTGTGGAGACCATGCCTCTGATGCGCGAGGAAAGCATCGCCCTTCGCGGTGATGGGGCCGCGGCACCCAAGACCTCGATCAAGGCCGGTACCGGGACCTTTGTTCGAAAGATTACGCCGCCCAAGGTCGACACGACGCCGGGAGACGTCACGCTCAACTTCGATGGGACCGATATCCGCGAAGTGGTCAAGGTCGTTCTCGGCGATCTGCTCCAAGTCAACTACGTTATCGACCCCCAGGTGACCGGGGCGGCCTCCCTCCAGACGGAGCGCCCCCTGCGGCGCGAGCACCTGATCCCGACCCTTGAAACCCTGCTGCGCATGAATAACGCGGCCCTCATCGAGAGCGGAGGCAGCTACCAGGTCAAGCCGATCAGCAGCGCGGTACAGGGTCTCGTTGTGCCGCAGCTTGGTTCCAACGACCGTGCGCTCCCTGCCGGGTACGGGGTCCAGGTGATCCCACTGCAGTACATCGGGGCCGAGGAGATGGGTAAGATACTTGAACCTCTGGTCCCGCAGGGGAGCGTGGTGCGCTCTGACACCCTGCGCAACCTGTTGGTGGTCGCCGGCTCCGGGCCAGAGTTGGGCAATATCATCGATACGGTTCGGACTTTCGATGTCGACTGGATGTCGGGGTTGTCAGTGGGCTTTTTCACCCTGGAGTACGCCAAGGCCAACGACGTTGCGACTCAGTTGGAAAAGCTCTTATCGGACGAAGGTAGTAGCTCCTTCAAGGGGATATTCCGCTTTGTACCGGTGGAGAGTGCCAATAGCCTGCTGGTGGTTTCTCCGCAGGAACGGTATCTCCAGCAAGTCAGGGGCTGGATCGAACGCCTGGACAGCGCCGAGGCCGCCGGCGAGGCCAGCGAGCGGCTTTATGTGTACCGTGTTCGCCATGGGGACGCCGAGAAACTGGCCGAGGTCCTTTCCCAGCTCTTCGGAGACACGCAAACGCAGCGGCGAAGCAAGCTCGGAGGCGTGGCCCCGGGCCTGACTCCTGCGTCCATAAAGTCCCAAGAGGCAGGGGCCGACGCCGATAGAGCCCCGGCATCCAAACAGCGGACGGGGGCAACCGCGGTGGATCTCGGAACCGGGGTGAGCGTCGTCGCGGACGTCGCCAACAATTCGCTTCTGATCAAGGCCCCGCCGAAGGACTATAAGAGGATCCTCGATGCCCTGAAACAGCTCGATATCACCCCTCTGCAGGTCTTGGTGGAGGCGACCATCGTTGAGATCACGCTTTCAGGGCAGTTGAAGTACGGGGTCCAATGGCAGTTCTTCGGTGGTAAGGCCGCAGCGCGCAGCAGCTATTCCTTGACCAACGCGGCGGGGTCTGCGGGGACCGAGACGGGCCAGGCCAATCTCGGCCTGACATACCCTGGCTTCAATTATGCGCTGGTCCTGGATCCGGGCAACGTCCGGGCCACCTTGTCCGCCTTGGCGAGCGATGGCCTGGTCAACGTCTTGTCCTCGCCGTCGGTTATGGTCATGGACAACCAGACAGCCAAGATGCAGGTTGGTCAGCAAGTCCCGATTCTGACCCAGCAGCAGCAGTCGACGAGTACCACCTCGAATTTAGTTAATTCGGTCGAGTACAAGGACACCGGGGTCATCCTGACTGTCAAGCCAAGGGTTACCCCAGGCGGCATGGTGCAGATGGAAATCGAACAGGAAATCACTACCCCGGGAGCGGAATCCTCATTGGGGACGGCGTTCTTGACGCGCAAGATCACCAGTAGCGTGGCAGTTCGCTCCAACCAGGCCGTCGTGCTGGGTGGTTTGATCCAGGATCAGCGCTCCAACAGCGAGGATGGTGTCCCCGGGTTGTACAGTCTCCCCATCATTGGAGCCTTGTTTGGCGAGACCACCAGGAAGGCCGATCGTACCGAATTGGTCGTGGTGATTACCCCTCGGGTCATCGCCAGCGACTCGGACGCGCTGGGGGCTTTGCAGGATTTCAGAAAGAAAGTCAAGGGGTTGGAGTTTAAGTTCTGACCTTGACGGCGCTCGGCGGCGATCCGGCCCGGGGTATCTATGCGTGGCGTAGCATTAAGGTCTGTCCCGGATCGTCGTATCCCGGGGGCTAACGCCTGTAACCGCGAACCCTGCTGCATGCTGCCACTGAGCTGAAGAGCCAAATGAACTTCATCGACCTCCAATCCCAATACCGGCGCATCGAGGGCGACGTAGGCGCGCGGATCAAGGCCGTCCTGGAACACGGTCAATACATCATGGGTCCGGAGGTTGTCGAGCTAGAGGAGCGACTGGCCGCCGCCGTGGGCGCGAAACACTGCATCGGCGTATCCAGCGGCACCGACGCCCTCCTTGTGGCCATGCTTGCCTTGGGGATCGGCCCGGGCGACGAGGTCATCACCACCCCCTTCACCTTCATCGCTACGGGCGAGATGATCGCCCTGATCGGAGCCATCCCGATCTATGTCGATATCGATGCCAGGACGTACAACATCGACCCGGCGCAGATCGAGGCGGCCATCACGCCCAAGTCCCGCGCCATCATCCCGGTCAGCCTCTACGGCCAATGCGCGGACATGGACGCGATCAATGCCATTGCCGCACGCCATGGACTGCCGGTGATCGAGGATGCCGCCCAGAGCTTCGGCGCCACCTACAAGGGGCGACAATCCTGCGGTCTATCGCTCATCGGTTGCACCAGCTTCTTTCCCTCGAAGCCCTTAGGGGCCTACGGCGACGCCGGGGCCTGCTTCACCGATGACGCCTCGCTGGCCAAGATCATGCGGGAGATCCGGGTGCACGGCCAGGATCGGCGTTATCACCACCCCCGCATCGGCATCAATGGCCGCCTGGACAGCCTCCAGGCGGCTGTGCTGCTTGCCAAGCTAGCTATTTTTCCGGACGAGGTTGAAGCCCGCATTCGAATCGGCGCCCGTTACAGCGAATTCCTTGCTGACGTGGACTGCGTGACCCCCTACATCGAGCCTCACGGCACCAGCGTCTACGCCCAGTACACCATCGCTGTCGAGGATCGGGACGGGCTCATCGCAAAGCTCGGCGAGGCCGGTATCCCCACGGCTGTGCACTACCCGGTCCCATTGCATCGCCAACCCGCCTTCGCCGGCCGTTCGCCGCCTGAGGTCCCGGTGGCGGAGCACGCCGCAGCCCGAGTGGTCAGTCTCCCAATGCATCCCTATCTCACGGAGCCGGATCTAGTTCGCATTGCTGGACAGGTTTCTGATGGGATTGGGTAACCCTTAGCGCGTGTCCCATGATGTGCTTTAGAGGGAGATCGAGCCGGTGTCCCTCGATATTCGCCGCAGCGGTTAGTCACTTCGGATTGTGCCGCCCGCCGACCATTCGGCCACACTTGACCAGGACCGTCGTCGGCCGAATTGCCAGCTCATGAACCCGCACGCACACCACTCCACGGGTCCGATTGAGCCCTTCGCCACTCTGTGGCGCCACCGAGGGTTGGTTTGGCAGATGGCCAGGCGCGAAGTGGTCGGGCGCTACCGTGGCTCGATCATGGGCATCGCTTGGTCCTTCTTTAACCCGGTGCTCATGCTTGCTGTCTATACCTTCGTATTCTCTGTCGTGTTCAAGGCGCGCTGGGGATTGGGGGGGAGTCGAGCCGGGCAGGCTTCGCTATCGTCCTGTTCGTCGGGATGATCGTCCACCAGCTGTTTGCCGAGGTTGCCAACCGCGCGCCTGGGATGATCCTTGGCAACGTCAGCTATGTTAAGCGGGTCGTCTTCCCGCTCGAGGTCTTGCCTTGGGTCGCAATGGGTTCCGCGCTGTTCCACACGGGCATCAGCCTCGTGGTGTTGCTGATCGCTCAGCTCGTCCTGACACACCAGTTGTCTTGGACGGTGATCCTCTTCCCGTTGGTAATTGCACCGCTAATTCTGGCGACGATGGGGCTCGCCTGGTTTCTCGCGGCCATTGGCGTGTTTATGCGCGATGTCGGTCAGACCATCGGCATCGTCACGACTGTGCTGCTATTTCTCGCACCGGTGTTTTATCCGGTCTCCGCACTTCCCGAGCAGTATCAAGTGTGGATCCACCTCAATCCACTGACCTTCGTGATCGAGGAAGGCCGCAAGGTTCTGCTGTTCGGACAGTTGCCGAGTTGGCATGGCTGGTGGATCTACATGGCGGTGAGCCTCGGAATCGCTTGGGGCGGATTCTGGTGGTTCCAGAAGACGCGTAAGGGCTTCGCCGATGTCGTCTGACGCAATTGCCATCCATGTCGCCGGCCTGGGCAAGTGCTACCAGATCTACGACCGGCCGCAGGATCGCCTGAAACAGTCCATCGTACCGCGCATGCGGCGCCTGCTTGGGCAGCCCGAACCGACATACTTCCGAGAGTTTTGGGCGCTGCGGGACGTCTCTTTCGCGGTGCGCAAGGGTGAGACGGTCGGCATCATCGGCCGCAACGGCTCTGGTAAGTCGACCCTGCTGCAGATCATCTGCGGAACCGTGACACCGACCACCGGGACAGTGGAGACGACGGGCCGAGTGGCCGCGTTGCTTGAGCTCGGTGCCGGCTTTAACCCCGATTTCACCGGACGCGAGAATGTCTACCTGAACGGCAGCGTGCTGGGCCTCACCCGGGAGGAGATCGATAAGCGATTCGACGCAATCGCTGAGTTCGCTGATATCGGGGAGTTCATCGAGCAGCCGGTGAAGACTTACTCGAGTGGCATGGTGGTACGCCTCGGTTTCGCGGTTGCAATCCATGTCGACCCGGAGATCCTCATCGTGGATGAGGCCCTGGCGGTGGGCGACGAGCTGTTTCAGCGGAAATGTTTCTCCCGAATCGAGGCCATAAAGAACAAGGGTGCCACCATACTCTTCGTTTCCCATTCCGCTACGACTGTGGTCGATCTGTGTGATTGGTGTGTTCTTCTTGACGGCGGTGAGCTGCTAACCGCTGGCGTGCCGAAGACCGTCGTTGGAAAATATCAGCGGCTAATTTATGCGACCGCGGTCAGGCGCCTAACAATTAGGGACGAGATCAGGCGGGGAGCGGATGAGGCATTGAGAGATATTGCAGTCCCCGACGATCCGGTGCTTCACCAGGAACGGCCGACTGAACGGGGTGCACCTGAAGAGTTTTTCGATCCTGATCTTGTGCCGCAGAGCACAATCGTCTACGAAAGCCACGGTGCTGTCATCGAATTACCCCAGATCCTGACGATGAGTGGGTCTCCGGTGAACTGTCTGAAGCGCGGCAAGGCTTACCGTTACACTTATCGCGTGAGATTCGAGTCTCCGGCGACGAATGTTCGATTTGGCATGCTCATAAAGTCGACCTCCGGCACCGAGCTAGGTGGTGCCGTATCGATGCCATTCGGCCAACCTGGAGTGCCTTTTGTTAGGAGTGGCACGGTTTTTCGCGTCGAATTCCAATTCTCCTGCGCGCTCAATCCGGGGTCATACTTTCTTAACGCCGGGGTGCTGGGCGCGAGAGAAGAGGAGGAGACCTACCTACACCGTCTCTTGGACGGCTACGTGTTTCGCGTCCTCCCAGACCCAGACAGTTTCTCGACCGCCATTGTGGACTTTGGCTGTGTGCCGGACGTTGCGGTGGTCCCCCCGGGTGAGGTTATTGGCACGTGAACACTCAGGGGAAGCGTATCATCGTCGTGCTTGGTATGCACCGTAGCGGGACAAGTGCGATTACGCGTGGGCTGTCCGTCCTGGGCGTTGATCTGGGTGCCGACTTGTATCCTGCAGCGATTGACAACCCGAAAGGCTTTTGGGAGGACAAGGACTTCCTGGTGTTGAACGAGCGGCTCCTGAAGCACCTGAAATCCGGCTATGACGTGCTTGGTTTGCCAGTTAATCTGGCAGCGTCGTTCGCGGGCGACGCCCAAATGGAGTCTCTGCTGCGAGAAGCCGCGGACCTCGTGCGTATCAAGCTCCGCCGGATGAAACTCTACGGATTCAAGGACCCGCGAACCTCAAGGCTGCTGCCTTTCTGGAAAAAGGTGTTCAGTCGGGTTGGCTGTGTCCCGGGTTTTGTCATCGCTGTTCGGAACCCGCTAAGCGTGGCAGCGTCTCTATGGGTGCGCAATGCTATTGATAGCAGGAAGGCACATTTTCTCTGGCTTGAGCATATGGTCTCTGCTCTCATCGATAGCATCGGCTTCCCGCGACTCGTTGTTGACTTTGATCGATTTATTGACGACCCCTCGCGAGAGTTGGCGCGCATTGCAAACGCCCTTGGCCTGAATATGTCGGTGGAAGGCGCGGATGCGTCTCGCGAGTTCTCTGAGGAATTCCTGGATGGCAAGCTGCGGCACACGCGGTATACCGACTTTGACCTGAAACAAGATCCTCAGGTGCCGGGAAACGTCATTCTGCTATATGAGATGTTGAACGGTGCGGCGCGGGATGAAATTCAGATCGATGGAGAGGCGTTCACGGCGAGGCTTCAGGAGCTCCGGCGCGGCTTTGGCGAGTTTTCAATGGCGTTCCAATACTTGTCCCAGCTTGAAGACCAATTGCGAGACCTAGGTGAGTCAAAGAGCATGTGCGAACGCGCTGTTGCTGATCTAACCCAAACAGTTATTGAGCGCGACGGCGAAATCGCTGAGCTTATACGGAGAGCAGCTATGTGCGACGGGGAGATCGCCAAATTTAATCTGGCAATAGTGGATCGAGACCAGGAGATCAGCGAGTTGCGGACGTGTTCCGGCATGCGGCTAGGGACTGCTCTGCTCTCTCCGCTCCGGAGTCTGCGTCTCCTGATAACGTTGCGTCGCTGACCGGAAGGGCTTTCAATTC
The DNA here is from genome assembly GCA_963709645.1 of uncultured Gammaproteobacteria bacterium. Classification (GTDB taxonomy): domain Bacteria; phylum Pseudomonadota; class Gammaproteobacteria; order Chromatiales; family Chromatiaceae; genus DYRB01. The sequence goes on along the minus strand of CAVPXP010000011.1, from coordinate 190,833 downwards.
AAACGGTATGGGGATTGGCACCAGCCGCTGCCCGGTCCGACGCGCGACTCGTGCTGTCATTGGTTTCTACTTTACCTGACTTCCGCGCGATACCGTAATATTTAACCAGGCCACAGTCCTGGCCGGCGGAAGGCATCACCAAACGTCATGGCGGGCAAGGCATCGGCCGGAAGTACCAAGCCGGTAGATTCAAGAACTGACGTGCGACTCTTACTGTTGGCTATGGTAACAGAATCGCAATGTGACTGTGGTCCAGTGCAACGCCGCAAGTGTATTCGCGTTGGCGTGTGGACCAGAGGCGCAGAGCGACTGGAAGTCCTGCTTGCTAGCAGCACCGGTGTCGTGGGGATCCACCGATAGTTGATGATAAATTACCTGCATCCAAATTTTAGCGACTTGCCTGGGCGACGGCCATTGCCAAGAGCCTACAGGCGGCTGCCACCGAGCGCTAGCGAGTCCGTTGACGTTTCTATTATAACTCCTTACTACAATACGGAGGAGCTATTTGCCGAGACCGTGGTGTCGGTGCTCGCGCAATCTCTCCAAAACTGGGAGTGGATCATTGTCGATGATGGTTCTGACGACAGGGGGTCTATCGCGCGGCTTTCGAATCTCACCAAGGACGACGAGCGTATTAAGGTGACACGCCAGCAAAACGCGGGTCCGGCGGCCGCACGGAATCGGGCGTTTGAGATGTGTGCTGGTCGGTATGTCTGTCTGCTTGACAGCGACGACATGATTGAGCCGACCTACCTTGAAAAGTGCATGTGGTTTCTGGATTCGAATCCGGAGTTTGCATTCTGTAACTCGTACAGTGTTGCATTCGGCGAGCAGGAATTTCTGTGGTCGGTGGGCTTTGAGCGCCAAAAAGAGCATATTCGTGCTAACAGCGGACCACCTATCTCGCTGATACGGCATGAGGCGTTTTCCGCGGCAGGGGGGTTCGACGCGTCAATTCGCTTCGGCCACGAAGACTGGGATTTTTGGCTCGCGATGGCCAAAGCAGGGCATTGGGGCTACACGATCCCCGAATATCTCCAATGGTATCGCAAGCGTGGCGGTGGGCGTTACGAGCAGATATTGCTTTCCGGAAACGTGGATGCCGAGTTCAAGAAGCATATTTCGCAAAAATATGCGGGTCTCAAGGCGACGTTCCCCGATCCGCAGCGACGGCTTCCCCAACCGTACGAGACGGTCCCGACCACGTGGCCTGCGCATAATCAGCTGGCGCGCAACTCAGAGGGCCAGCGCATCCTATTTCTCGTGCCGTGGATGGTCGTCGGAGGCGCCGATCGCGTCAATCTCGATCTGATCGAGGGCCTTGTGAGGCGGGGGCACGACGTTACAGTGTGCGCCACGCTTCAGGCGGACCACCGTTGGGAGTACAAGTTCTCCGAATTGACGCCTGACGTCTTTATACTTCCGACTATCCTACACCTGAGCGACTTTCCGCGGTTTTTGTCCTATTTGATTGAGTCGCGGGGGATCGATACCGTTGTCGTGACAGGCAGTACAATTGGCTATCAATTGTTGCCTTATTTGCGGGCTGCTGCTCCGCAGACCGCGTTCGTCGATCTGTCGCACGTAGAGGAGCCACACTGGCTCAACGGCGGTCATCCGCGTTTCGGGGTAGGATACCAGGACGCTCTGGATCTTAATGTGGTGACAACACGCCACTTGGCCCAGTGGATGGCGGATAGGGGTGCTGACCCGGCGCGGATCCGCGTGTTGTACACTGGCGTGCGACCGCCCCGATCCAGGCCGTCGATGACGGATCGCGAAACGATTCGTGCGCGCTTTGGGATAGCGGATGATACGCCTGTCATCGTCTTTGCCGGCCGGATCTGCGAGCAGAAGCGGCCCGCCGTTTTAGCGGAGGTGCTTTGCGAGGCGCGGAAAGCAGGCCTCCGCTTTCATGCAGTAGTTGTCGGAGACGGCGAACTCCGGCCGATGTTCGAAGCGCGACTGGTGCGGTACGGCCTGCAATCCTGCGTGAAGATGCTGGGTTCGCTGCCCCATGAGCAGTGGCTTGATCTCTTGGCAGTCGCGGATATTCTTCTGATACCGTCCCAGTATGAGGGTATCTCTATCGCACTGCTGGAGGCTATGGCGGCAGGTGTCGTACCAGTGGTGGCGCGGGTGGGCGGCCAAGACGAAATAGTCGGGGCGAAGGAAGGCTATCTGATTCCACACGGAGATGGGGAGGTTCTGGAGTATGTGCGGGCTCTGGTGAGCCTTACGGATGGTTCGGGTGATTTGGAAGCGAAATCGGAAGCCTGCCGGGCGCTCATCGCCGCAGACTATTCCTGGGATAAGACAATCAGCGACTTCAAGAAGATTCTCTCCGAGGCGCGCGAGATGGCTCTGGAGAGAAGGTGCTACTTCACGCTCGCATTGGGCAGGGAACTCGCATCGCTTGCGTTGGAGAACAGGCGCCTGAGCGAGGCCTACGACTGGCGGTGGAACACCAATTCAGCACCACAAGGTCAGGTCGCCGGGTTCAGTGTGCCTTTCGTTGTGCGAGTGGCCTCGCTTCTGCGAAGATCGGCGGTTGGGCGATATTTGTTAGAATGTGCGATGGTCAAACGGCTTGGGCGGAAATTTGCCGCAAGGTTTTTGGCGTCAACTTCCCGACCCCGTATATAGATGATCATCAGACGATATGGATCATGGGCCCAGCCACCGTGCGTGCTTTTCGCCGGGATAGTACCCGTTGGACCAATAGAAAGGCTCGGGGCGTGAGTCGCGTCGGTGACCTCGTTGCGCCGGAGGTTAATGGCAATCCCGGTCATTGCCAAGTCCTCGTGGGCGGGTGTAGGCATCAGCAGCACCGGGCCTGGAGGAGCCGATTGATCGCGGGGCTAACGTTTCTTCGGCCTAAACCATGCGCAAAGCTGTGTCGGTCGCTGAGTGGTAAGGATCAACGGATGATTTTGCTGTAAGTCCCGTCCAGAACACCTGTGCTGATTTGGGCTGCGGTTGTTTGCCCCTAGTCGAGCGCGAACAGAGGAATTGTCAGGCAATGAAGTGCGCGATATTTGGTGGGGGCGGGTTTATTGGGTCCACGATCGCTGACCGTCTTTTGAAGGATGGCCACGCACTTAGAATCTTTGAGCGCCCGCGGGTTGTTCCGTACCGGACATTCAAGCCGGAGGAGAAGGTTGAATGGGTCATGGGTGACCTACTCAGCACCCACGATGTGGCGAATGCCGTCGATGGCGTCGACGCCGTCCTCCACCTTGTTTCCACTACTTTGCCGAAGTCTTCTAACGACGATCCGATCTTCGACGTCGAGACGAACGTCATTGGGACGCTGCAAATGCTCGAAGCCATGGTGGTTCGCAACGTTCGCCGGATGGTCTTCATCTCCTCCGGTGGAACGGTGTACGGTAACCCGGTTTATTTGCCGGTCGACGAAAAGCACCCGACAGACCCCCTCGTATCCTATGGTGTCACCAAGCTTGCGATTGAGAAGTACCTGGGCGTCTTCGGGCACGCGTATGGCATAAAATCGGTGGTATTACGGGTTGCAAACCCATATGGGGAACGACAGCGTATCGAAACTGCGCAAGGGGCGGTAGGTGTGTTCCTTAACAATGCGATCAGGGGTGTACCTCTGGAGATCTGGGGTGACGGAAGTATCACGCGTGACTACATTCACGTCAGCGATGTGGCGGAAGCGTTTGTGAAGGCACTCGGATACGATGGGGATACTCGGATTTTCAACATCAGTTCCGGTATCGGGATGAGCCTGAACGAACTCATCAAGGTCCTCGAAGACACGCTGGGCAGACCTGTGGTGCGGAGGTACCTTCCTGGTCGCCCGTTTGATGTTAAGTCCAATGTGTTGAGCAACGAGTTGGCCCGTAAGGAATTGGACTGGGTACCCACTGTCTCGATGCGTGACGGTATTGCGCGAACCGCGGGGTGGATGATCAATGAATTGGGACTGACGAGTATGGACACGGCGGCACAGTGATCCGGTGTCAACCGGCTGGTAGGCGGCCCCATCTCGTACCCGGCGCTGGTAGGAGTTTTGGAGGACATCTGAAGCAAGTACGTGATTCGCTGGCCGTCTCGGAACGCGCCGCCCCGGCCTGTGTATCGACGGCTTAGGTCGTCCGGTCGGGGCGCGGCGAGCGGGAGGAAGGCCTCAAGCTGGTAGGGCCTATTCGTTACAAAGGTGAAGGTTCTTCTGACAACGCATCAGTTCTTCCCGGAGTTTAGCGCAGGTACGGAAGTCCTTACACGCTCCGTGGCGCGGGAGCTCGTCGCGCGGGGCCATGAGGTGCGGGTCATGACTGGCTTTCCAGCCGCTGCGGGCATGTCGGACAACGAGCGAACCGACGAATACTTCCATGATGGTATCCATATCCACCGATTTCATCACGCCTATACGCCAATGGGAGGGCAGACATCAAGGATCGCAATTGGCTTCGACAACCATCTCGCGGCAGGATATTTCTCGCGTGTGATTGAGGCGTTCCGTCCGAATCTAGTGCATTTTTTTCACTTCAACCGGCTTGGTACTGGACTGATCGATCGGGCGGTCGAGGCGGGCGTCCCTGCGTATTTTACACCGACCGACTTCTGGACGATTTGTCCAACTGCGCAGCTTGTGTATGGCGATGGCAAGTCGTGTCCCGGGCCTAGCCCTAGTGCGGGTAACTGCGTTGTCCATTTAGCTGGTAATACTGTCGGGGGGCGTCTAGGGAGGCTCGTCTGGCGGTTGCCCGCCGTGGTGGGCGAGGCTTTGGTTCGGCTATCGAGTACTCGGGTTATATCGGACTTCCGTTACGCGGAAGAAGTGAAGGCGCTTTCCGTTCGACTTGGTCTGAACGTCAAAAGGCTTAACGAGCTACGCGCGATCATAGCTCCGAACCGAATGATGCAGCAGTTGATGGTTCGGTACGGCGTAAGGCCAGATCGGGTTATCGTGGCGGCGTATGGCGTGGTCGAGGTGGACCTGGGTAGTTCCGCCGCACGAGCCGTCCCGGATCGCCCATTAAGAGTCGGCTTCATTGGAACCCTGGCACCCCACAAGGGGTGTCATGTGCTGTTACAGGCCTTCCAAAGGCTCCCGCCAGGACGCGCGATATTGAAGATCTACGGGAGCGCAGCGGACTTCCCAGAGTACTCGGAAGGTTTGCGCCGACTCGCAATGGGAGTAGATGGGATTCAGTTCTGGGGTACCTTTCCGAACAACGCAATTGGAGAAATATTTGACCAGCTCGATCTTCTTGTGATTCCTTCGGTCTGGAACGAAAATACCCCGCTAGTACTTTATTCCGCTCAAGCCGCTCGTTGCCCGATCCTTGCGTCGAACGTGCCGGGGATCGCAGCTGCCGTCCAAGATGGCGTTGATGGCGTTCTGTTCGAGCCAGGAAACCCCTGTGCGCTGGCGAGTGAATTGCGCCGGGTGGTCGAGTCCCCGGACCTCCTCGTAGAAATGAGCCGCGCCTCCCGGGCACCGAAGCCGGTCTCGAAGTATGTGGATGAATTAATAGATATTTGGAGTGGGCGGGTTTTCCCGACGGACTGTGGCCACGCTAGGTAGATGCTGATTGCAGCCTGCCCTGGCTTTAACCCGCTCTGGGCCCCCGAGGCGCGGCTCGTGGAGCACGCCATTTTCAACGGCTTAACGCCATCGAAAATGACGGAGAGTCCGTGGTCCACAGGGAACACGCTTTAATCAGCATTTCCCTAGTGCCCGGTGGGCTGGCGAATAGAGGCGTGTCGCGATGAGGATAGGTTGGCGGAGGGCACCCAGACTTGACCGTCTGGCCCGGCAGAGGAGTCGCGCGATAGGTGAGGATGGTGTCGGTAACCGTTGTCATTGTTAACTGGAACAGCGGGCGTCTCCTAGAACGCTGTTTGGACACGCTTTCGGGGCAGACTCTTATGCCAGACCGGGTGGTGATTGTGGATAACGGAAGTACGGACCACTCGGCTGACTGTGTCGGGCGATTTCCAGCCTTCTCTTTACTTCGGATCGGCCAAAATCTTGGATTCGCGGGGGGAAATAATGTCGCAATTCGACAGTGTGACACGGATTTTGTTGCACTGCTCAACCCCGATGCGTTCCCTGAGGCAGAGTGGCTTGAACGCTTAGTTGCCGCGGCGAAAAGCTACCCTCGTTGCGCCTCATTCAGTTCGCGGCAGTTGTCCGCGGATGACCCTGGGATCATGGATGGCATCGGTGATGCGTACCATTTCAGCGGCCGGGTTTGGCGAGAGCGGCATGGTTGCAAGCAGGAGCGAGGGGACTTAATCCCCAGAGACATCTTTTCGCCATGCGCGGCAGCGGCTCTGTACAGGCGCAAGGCGCTGGCGGAGGTGGGGGGATTTGACGAGGACTTTTTTTGCTACGTAGAAGATGTGGATTTGGGTTTTCGGCTAAGGTTGGCAGGCTATTCAGCCAGGTATGTGCCGGAGGCCGTGGCGCTGCATTGCGGGTCGGCGACTACAGGCGGACAGCACAGCGATTTCTCTGCTTATCACGGCCATCGGAATCTTGTTTGGACATTTTTTAAGAACATGCCGGGGCCCCTCTTGTGTGCCCTGCTGCCTGTGCACCTGCTGCTCAACTTAGCGACGGTGGTTGCGTTTTCCATTAATGGGCGGGGAGGGGTGATTTGGAAGGCAAAATGGGATGCTCTTAAAGGTCTTCCGAAAATGTGGCATAAACGAAAAGGCATTCAGCGTAGCCGGTCAGCAACAGTGAGTGATATCTGGTCCGCCATTAACAAGCAGTTGCTTCCGCGCTGAGTGCTGGTAATGCCGAGTTGATTGCTGTTTCGATCGTGAGCCACGAGCACGGCCGCATGGTGAGTCACCTCGTGGAATCGCTGCTTCAGTTTCCACAGGTCACGCAAATCGTTGTTACGCGCAATGTGCCAGAGCGGCTCGCATTGGGGGTCGACCGGCGAGTAAGACTAATTGATAACTCTGTTGCCAAGGGCTTTAGCGCAAATCATAACACGGCCTTCCTTGGTTGTGTCGAGCCGACATTTTGCGTGCTAAACCCGGATATCGAGTTCGTTGGCAATCCTTTCCCGCGTCTGCTCGCCGTGCTGGAGGATATTAGCGTTGCCTTGGTTGCTCCGTTGGTTCGGGGTCCGGAGGGGGACGTCGAGGATAGTACGAGATATTTCCCGACCCCGGCGTCGTTCATCAGGAAGATATTTGGGGGAGCCGAAGGGCGCCATACGGCAGAGTATGGTCAGTCTGTCTTTTTCCCGGAATGGGTTGCGGGCATGTTTATGTTGTTCCGTAGCTCGGAGTTTCGCGAATTGGGCGGGTTTGATGAGCGCTTTTTTCTGTACTACGAGGACGTCGATATCTGCATACGTACCTGGAAGCGAGGGATGAAAGTGGCGGCCTGTACTGAGGTGAATGTAGTTCACGACGCCAGGCGGGACAGTCGACGTAACTTGCGGCATCTGCGTTGGCACTTGGCGAGCGTGTTGCGGTACTTCTGGAAGCATTGGGCGCGGCTGCCTCGGGTTCCCTGACAAAGCAGCTGCAATCCCGACTGGGTCCGCTAAGCGGTCGAACGGAAAACTGGTCTGGAGCGGGATAAGTCCGCGCAGCCCTATTGACTTGGAGAACGAAAATTAAGCTATCAATTGTTGTTCCGGTCTATCGCAGCAGCAAGATCCTAGCTGAGCTGGTGGAGCAGATCGAACGGTCGACGGCTGCACTCGGGCTTTCGGGCCAAGTTGAGCTCTTGCTCGTAAACGATGGTAGTCCGGATGATAGTTGGCAAGTCATTTCAGCGTTAACGCAGCGATATCAATTCCTGAAAGGAATCTCATTGCGTAAGAACTTTGGGCAGCACAGCGCGATAATGGCTGGGCTTCATTATGCCTCCGGTGAGACCGTTATCATCATGGATGACGATCTTCAACATCCGCCGGAGGAGATTGGCAAGTTGTTGGGCGCAATTGAAGCGGGGTTCGACGTGTGTTATGTGCGTTATCAGGAGCGCCAACATGCGTTATGGAAGAGGCTGGGAAGTGGATTCAACGATCTGGTAGCGACTTGGCTTTTAGGCAAACCGAAGGGGTTGTATCTCTCTTCGTTTAAGGCGCTGCGCGGAGAAATCGTTCAAGAGGTTGTAAAATACGACGGGCCCTATGCTTACCTGGATGGCTTGATATTGGACGTCACCCGATCAATCGCCGTAGTTGATATCCGCCATCGGGCTCGGCTTGAGGGTAAGGGAAACTACAATCTAAAACGATCGATCTCGCTGTGGCTGAGGATGGCAACAAACTTTTCGGTGTTTCCCTTGCGCGTCGCGACTATGCTGGGTCTCGGGCTTTCGCTTGTGAGCTTCATCATCATTGCGGTCGTGCTGGTGCAACGGTTACAGCATCCGGACTGGCCAGTAGGCTGGGCGTCCCTGCTTGCTGTAATTCTGTTCGTTGGTGGTGTACAGACATTCTGTATCGGCGTGCTTGGTGAGTATCTTGGACGCACGTACTTGAGACTAAACGGCAAGCCCCAGTTTGTAGTGGGGTCAGTCACGTCCGATGAAAAGCGGCGACAATGATTGGGTTGATGCTCGGGCATGAGTGGAGCGTGCGCTGTTGTAGGTGAGCGCCGAGCTGACGGAGCTGCAATGGGCCGCGGCAACCGAGACCAAGTCATTCGTTGGGAGCAGACTGGCCGTGACGTAGCTGCGAATCTCGCTGATTCCGCAGGGCTCGGCGGAGAGATCCCTGGGTCGTCTCAAGGTTCTGTGGGCGGTTCGGCGTAACCGGTCGGCCTCATTTCTCTGACACATTCGGTCCGGCCAGGCTGCGCGCCCAGCCAGAGGCTGCTGTGGCGCATTGCGGTAGCAAGCTATAGCCGGAACGCGGCGATGCTGTTGGGGTATTAGTGCCCCACTTGCTTCAGTTCCGGTTTGCGCTATGGTGATGCCGAATTGACTCCTATACTTTGACGGGCTGACGGCGCTAGCGACCGCGGGTTTGGGTTGCGCGAGCGCCGCCAACAGGCTATCTGTTGTGCTCATAGGCAGCGTAACCGGCACGGCTGGACCGCGCGCGGATCACCTCGGGGCTGGTTGTCCAGTCTTCTGAAGCCAGATATTGCTGCCGCCTTCGTTGCGCAGGTATCCCTTGAGCCTTTCCCTGATGAGCGCTCCGTGCTTGTGGAGCATCATGTGCCAAAAGAAGTTTATCTTGTAGTCGTTGTTGTTCATCAGGAAGGCGCGGAGCAGGTAGCATTCAGTCCAGGAGAGCATCTCAAAAATCCAATCACTGGGATACTCAAAGGGGAAGAAGATGTCGTGGAAGTGGATGTGCACGCCGCTTTTTAGTCGTGGCAAAATCTCGAAGAAGATATGGTTTACGTCCGAATCACACTTCGACACGTGCGACGAGTCAATCATCAGGAAGTCACCCGCCTGCAGGGTGTCGAATATGCCGACGTCAACGGTTTCGATGTTCTCGACGATGACGCGGCTGTTGTCGGTCTTTCGGAGTAGTCCGTTGAGTCGATCCTCTGGATAGGGCTCTATGAAAGTGCACTCGATGGAGTTGTTGAAGAACCGCTCGTTCGTATCCAAGGTCATGGCGGAAGAGAAGCCAGAACCGACCTCTAGTATGCGTTTGGGTCTCAGCGTTCGGATCATGAAGTGCAACACGAGGCCGTCTAGCTCGGCGTACCAGTTGTTGGCGGAGTAGTAGCGGCGTTGCTCGGTTTGCTGTTCGGGGATGTCTACGTCTTTCGCTATCTCAAAGATCCCGTCAAGAAGTTCAAGTTGATGATCCTCGTTGAGGTTTATATCAAGCACAATCCGGTCGCGGTCAAATATGACTGCTTTGCGACTCTCTATCTTGTGGAGGTCAGGATAGGGTGAGTAGTAGTGGCCGTGCGGTACCTTCGGCTCGCGCAGAAGCGCGTGTGAAATGCCGGATTGCTGGGGCTGAGCGGAATCGTCCAGCGAGACCCTGCGGATTTGGTATCCCACGCGTCGAAGTAACCCATTTACTGTATGTTTAATCACTTTTACGCTCATGCTTAAGGATGAAAAATTAGTTTAGTGTAACATATTGTGGTATGTGCGTAGACGAGACGCCAAGACTTTGACTCGAAGTTGCAGGCCGGAGGAGACGCTGATTAAGGCCATCCCTGGCTTGATTTAGCTCGCGCTCCCGAGGCGCGACTCGCGGAGCAGCTTATTTTCGAAGGCTTAGCGCCGTCGAAAGTAGCGCGCCGTCCCTTGCCCGCACGGGAAACGCTCTAGTCGGCGTTTCCCTTGGTCGTTGGGGCGTATGCAGGATCCGGAAAAAATGGCGCCCGGCACTGGCAGCGGCAAGAGGGCCATCGCTTGTCGTGTACCACCAGAGGTCCATGCGTGCTTATGTCATAACCGGGTATCGGTGGCGATGCGTCCTAACTATCATGCCTTGGGGCGGCGGGTTCCGGCCGCCAGTCACTCGTGCCCGATGCGCGCAAATGAAACCGATATGGCTAGGTTGGGCCGGTGTGTCGGCGGTTTAGCAGGGGTCAAGTTCCCACCTTCGATGCGATATATGCGGGTGGCCACATCCATTGGGTTGAATTGGTCCACTGTTTGATGAGAGGATTCCTTGGTCCTAGGCCCGTTTTGGATTTTTTGCGTGATTAGGGGGAGACATGTCAGTGGCGATTTTCGGAAGGATAGCCAGAAGGCTCAAGGACATCGGTGACGGCGGGACGAGGCCGAACACCATAAAACACCAGCTTGCGGAGATTAAAGGTAAGCTAGGTGCACAGGTACAGAACAATATTTCAATACTCAAACCTGCGGACGAGTTTATCCTACTTGACCGCCCATCTAATCAGACTGGGCAGGAAGTCAGCACGCGCTTTGATGACTTTGACCCGGCGCCTGATTTGCAGGCGTTGGCGGCGGAGGACGTATGGCCATTGCCGACTACGGAGGACCGTGAGGGATACCACGGGAAGCGGCACTTCGATTACTGGTTGAGTGGCCTTCGTGACTATTTAATGATTCACCAGCTCGCGAGAAACTACCAGCTTGAGCTACCGAAGCCGGAGCGAATATTCGATCTTGGTTGTGCGTCTGGGCGTGTTATACGGCACTTCAGCGCTCACGAGACGGGGCTTGAGCTCTGGGGAATGGACATAAACAACAGACACACTGAGTGGGTAAGGAGATATCTCGATCCATCGCTTAGGGTGTTTCAAGGCACCATACTGCCCACGCTGCCGCTGCAGGACGACTACTTTTCACTGGTGTACGCGTTCTCGGTCTTCTCGCATATCGACTATCTGGATGGCGCGTGGCTCTTGGAGCTGCGGCGCATACTCCAGCCAGGTGGAGTAGCGTACCTCAGCGTCCATAGTGAGGGGACGTGGAAGAGAATGCAGGAGGGGGTGCCAATTTACGATGCCCTGATAAATGGGGCAAGCGTGATAGAGGAGTACAAGGTCACACCAGAGTTCCTGGCGGGGCCAATGCCGAAGGAGAAGACGGTATTCACCTACCGGACTGGCATGTCCTATAACACGAATGTTTTCCTGCACACGGACTACATCCGCAATCTATGGGGCCGCTATTTCGAGATCGTTGACATTGTTCCTGAGGGACATAACTACCAAGATGTTGTTCTGCTTAGGAAATAGGTGGTTGGTATCACAGAATGCTGTTTTGCCGATCGGGGATCTTGTCAGGCTTGGGCGATTCACCCGGCCCAGTTAGGCGTCCCACCCGAAAGAAACGCTCGCGGTAGTCTGCGGTCGAGACGTTGTTATTGCCGTTGCGCTACGAAGACGATGCTGAGGCCGATCGGAAGCGGGACGAAGCGCAAGGCGAATGCCTCTGTGGCGACGATCCAGCCCAATATTTTATCGGTAATCGCAGAGGGAGAAAGGGATCCGCCGGTCTTTGTTCCGAATAGTCGGAGAAGAGCTGCGACGGGGAAGAGTGACATGTTCCAATAACTAATCTGGATCACTTCAAAACCCGCCGCGCGGAGCTTATGGTGGAGCTCGCTTTTTTCGTACCTTCTGAAGTGCCTCGCCGCTTCGTCGTAAGGGCCATAGAGGAACTGGTGGGCAGGGACAGTCGCGACCAGTACTCCTCCAGGTTCGAGCAGGAGCGAGATTTGTGCGAGAAACTGAGAATCATTGTCGATATGCTCGATTACATCGAAGGCCCCGATGCAACCATATTTCCCTGATTGCGCGTGGACTTCATCATCATTTGAAAAAACGCGCTCATATCCTCGCATGCTGCACGCTCGTCGAGCGTCAGGATAGACTTCTATGGCATCGACCGATACATAGCTGAAAAAGAAGTCTCGCATGGCTCCGTAACCTGCGCCATAGTCAAGCGCTTTGCCGCGAGCCACGACGCCTGCGCGCTGGAAAATTGCCCGAACAGCGGCACTCCTTCCGCGGTACCACCAGCCACTCTCAGCGCGATGGATCATGTCATAGACAGGAGGCTTCATGGCGTTTCTCTTGGTAGCGGACGGTCAAAGGTCTGCGATCGTTGCGGATGCAAAGGGGTTGCGATATAGGGAAAACGGCTATAGCGGGCGTACGGAAGTTAGCTGTAATTGGTGGGGCGAACCGTCGAGGGTGGTGATTGCTTAGCGGCGGCGCGGTCGCGTTCGGCTTTGTCGAAGTCGAATTACCCATTGTGAGTCGTGAGTAAGTAGAGCCCGCCCAACACGAGGGCGATTCCCAGTATACCCGCGGCGTTCATCTTTTCACCCAAGACCAGCACGGCGCCAACCAGTACTAGCACGAACGTAAGGGCAGTGAATGCGTAGACGTTAACAAGTTTCTCGAAGGACAACGCGTATATCCAAAGTACGGCGCCAACGACGTAAAATAGAAACCCAGCAAAAATGTATGGATTAAGGAAGGCGAGCCAGCCTCCGCGCCCTTGGGCGCCGATCTTGAAAAGGAGTTGACCGGCGGCGGCCGCGAAGGCGGCGGTGACGAGGAGCAGGACAGATGATGCGGGCATGCCGTACTAACGCTATTTCAGGGAGGAGAGCCTGCGCACAGCTGCTCGTTCCTTCCATTTCGCTAGTTTGGTCACCGCCGGGACAGGCAGGGCGGCGATAATGCGCTTGCGGAGCCGGTAGAGGGGTGGGGACACGTCCGGTATCAACGCCGCTTCGGACACCGCCCGCTCCTGGACCGCCGGGGAAAGCTTGGAGAAGCCGGCGGGCGATACATACAGCAGTGCGTTGTATCTGTACCAAGGCTCAATTGAATCATCCTTGCTGACGGCTGGGCGCACGAGATCAACGGCGCGGTAGCCGTGTTTCCTGAACAACTCGCGCCAAAACTCGTAGCTTTGTTCGTTGATGTGGTGATCGCCGCCCTGGCCCTTCGGAGCGGCGGAAAAAAATACCAGGTCCCCGTGCCGAGTGAGGCTCGCGACAAATGCATCAGCGCTGCTGGGGGGTAGATGCTCAGCCACTTCAAGGCTCTGGACGAGGTCGAATCGACGGCCGAGGTTGAACCCAGCTGCGAGATCCAGTGCCTTGAAATGGTCGGGATCAATGAGCAATCGAGTGCGGTCAACATAGTCACCGTCGATTCCGAGCACGGTGCTGGTTCCGAGTTCTTTCCAGATGGAGAGCCATGCACCTTGACCACAGCCAACATCAAGCACACTGTCGATATGCAGTTGTTTCCGTAGTACTGGCAGTACACGGCGAGCGGATCGCAGTGCGCCTGCGTTGAGATAATTGAAGAATGTGCTGTCGTACGTGGTCATGAGAATATTCCCTAGTCGTATGGGGCTGCCTGCCGAGTTCAGCGCCCTTCAGCGGTCCAAGTTAGGCGATCTGTCATTTGGTTGAGCAAATTGCCGACCACCAAGGTGGCGCGAAAGGATAGAGTGCGGTATCGCCGGGACCTGGTGGGGGAGTTCTTCGGTGAAGCATGCGGGTCGTTGAGGCGTAAACAGGGCCAGGTTGGTTGGTGCAGGGTGCGGATTAGGGCACCGGCTTCAGGCCTAGCCTTGAAGGACAATCGGCTCCCCCGCACGCACCAACGGTCAACTTCTGCTGTGCGGCTCAAAGGGCTAACTCTGCTTCGATCCGGGTGAGCTATCTTGAGAAGACGGACGCCGAACATGCCCCTTACCTGACGCGCTGCTGCTCGGTGGTTAAAGGCACGCACTCTGCCGGCCGGGCGATACTGGCGGGTTTGTCGCAGCATAGTGTTCGCGGGGCCAGTTGCCAACGGTACGAAGCGGTCTCCGGCGCATGGTGTTTCAACAGGACCTCCCGAGGTGCGGGGCACGGCAAGGGGCGAAAGCCGGAGGTACTCCCAGGGCCATGATAACCAACGGCCTTGCCTCATGCACGCGACCGTTTGGGCCGGCGGCCGCCACGGTACGAGCATACCCCCTGATGAACTCAGCACCTTGCAATGCGCTTTTCTGGACTTGAGCACGCGAAGCCAAAGGACACCAAACACGCAGCGTAGGATGCGGGCTTCGGTTTCGACACTCGTGCCGTGGTTCGGCTCGATATGGGGTCGCCATTCTGATGGGAATCCCGGCCCGCTTGCCCACCCGAAGGACAACCGGTCGCGGATCTGATAACCTCAATCACTATTATTGAGTCTCGACGATATTGGGAACTCGAACACCAGTAGCTCGGCGAGTCCCGGGTGCTCGGCATTGTTTTTGCGCGGAGTTTCTTCCGCCTTTCCATCTGCGGTCAGCAATTCCCTGATCAGACATTGGGTCTCGGTTGTGTTTCCAGGGGAGCGCTCAGGGCCCCAGCTTGGGGCAACAGCGGTTCGCCAACGCATTGAATTTTCTGCGCTCGCCCCGAGGGGTTTCGAATTAAGCAGGGTTTCCTAATGCACTCTCAGAATGGGGCCGTCGCTGGACTCTACCTCGACAGTGACTGGCTGCGCGCGCAACCCCATCCCGGGATCGTTAAGGAAGCCCTAGGTGTTCCGTCCCGTGTGATCATGTGCCGTAGGTCTTTGATGGGTATGTGGAGAATTCTCTGCTTGCTGCTGATCGGGCCCGGCGTCACCGGGTAGCCGTGGGGCAGCCAAAGCGGTAAAGAGCCTGCATCACCCAGGTGGGTAAGTTACGGCGTGTGGCGATTGGCGATGGCCTTGATTGGGCCCTTGTTGTGGGGGCGTGTCGGGGCCTAGAAGGGCTCCGCTGTTCGGACTGAGGCGATGCGGGGCGCGCAGTTCGGCACAGCCGCAATTCCCATTTTGAGCGACCAGAGGGTAAGCAGATCATCGAGATTGAACCTGGTGGGGACTATTGTGGGACTGCCGGTGCCTCGGGCTCGTATGGCGAACTTGTCACCGGGGTCGCACTGAATGCTGCGGTCAGTGACCGCCCCAGTTCCTTGCGCTCTTTGAGGTTTCCCCGGGGGCGCTACGGCGACTGACCGGGCACACGAACCTGGCGCTATGCAGAGGCCGGTATGGTGCATTAAGAGCAGCACGGACGGCAGGTTACGTGCAGGAGTTTGCGTCGGAGGGGCTGGACTGTTCGCGGTGGTCAAGATAAAGAGGAGCAGGCACTCATGAATCGGGATTGGCTGAATTGGCTTTACCATCGTTTTGGGATTACGCAGCGACACGCACAACTCGTTCTTCTGGTGTTTCTGGTTTCGTTGATCGCGCGAGGGGGAGTCCTGGCGCGCGGGCTTTCGATAGATGACTATGCTGTGTCATTTGATTCATCCGATGTCGTTTATCCGGCTCTTATTTCGCAGGGTCGCTTTCTTCATGCTGGGATTTTTGGTGCGATTGGTGCGATGGGGGTCAATGTCTCTGACGTATATATCGCGTTCGGGTTGTTGGCGCTGTTCTTGCAGGCGGGTTTCATTGTCTCGATACTTCGTTTCGTGGGGGTGGATGAAATACACAGTGCCGGATTAGTGGGGGCCTTAATAGCAGTGCACCCGTATGGGACTGAGATTTTTACGTTCCGGATGGCACTGCCAGGTTATTGTGCGGCAATGCTTTTTTCTGTTCTGGCTTTGGAAGCGATTATTAGGTATCCCAGGCAGTGGGCCGCTCGATCCGGGGCATTCTTTGCATCATTGGCTATGCTCTTTACCTATCAGGTGTTTGTCAACTACGTTGCAGTAGCGATCCTTGGCGCATGGGTGTTCGGAGAAGTTTCTTCCAGGGATCTCCGGTCGATCTATCGGGAGCGGGCGGGTGTATTGGCGGCGGTTGGCCTAAGTTCGATGGTGGCGTTCCTGTCGGTTATGCGGATGCTCTCGCTGTTTGGTGTGGTGAATACTGAGGACAGGACCCATTTGATCGCGCTGGATATGGTCCCGCAGAGGTTGGTAGAGATTGCCGGATCGCTGAAGATGATGTACTGGCGCAGTGAACCGATTATGCCTGCATGGGTAAAAGTGCTGGCCTGGCTTTTGATTGGGTTCTCCGTTGTGTCCGTCATTAGGTGTCATTGGAGTGTGGATCAGACCGAGAATCGATCTGGACGTGCGGTTCTGTTGGCGTTATCGATGGTGTTACTGGTCCCACTGTCTCTGGGCTTGATCATTCTTTTCAGGGTTGGTGGCCTGTCCCTCGTGCCATAGGGCATATTGCCGTAATCATCGGATTGGTATTTCTCATCGGGGATTCTTGCGCGTGTGGTCTCAATCATCCTCTGGTCCGGCGCATCCAGGGCGTGGGCCGCGGGGTGATGCTGTTCGGATTCGTACTCATAAGTAATCAGATCTTTGCCGATCAGGGCAAACTAAACGACTGGGACATGAGGATGGCGACGCGATTGGTGGGGCGTTTGGAAGACTCGCCGGGCTTTAAGAATATTCAGGCATGTGCATATAAGCGGGGGGGGGTGGGGCCAGCCGCCGGGATCAGAACCTGCGAGCGGAGACATGAATACCTCGCCGCTTGGCGAGGTCATGGTCCAAGGTGCCGTTGCTGGTTGCGTGCGTCTGGCTATCGATTTCAACCGGCAAATGCAGAGCAGCAGGTAGTCGGTGACCGTTACTGCGAGACTGCTCCGACCTGGCCGGACAGCGGCTCTGTAAAAGTGGATGGGGACTTCGCCATCATTTGTTTGCAGAAATAACGCGCAACGGGAGCTTCGAGCGGTGATTGGTAGAGCCTTTTCCCGTGTCGGCCAGTTGCACTCGGTGTGGACTTGCGGTGACTTGGCTGCCGTCGTTGACAGCGCCAGCCCCAACGTGCGTCCCTCGCTCGTCAATGAGAGCTTGGGGTCGAGCTCGGCGGTGGCTGTTATCTACCGTTCCGCACCGGCAGACGGTGTTAGGGACTCGTCGCTTCAGATGTAAGAAGCCCTGATCGAGCACGAATCGGCGCAGCAGCCTGGGTTGGCTGAATAGGCCCCGGGCGAGGATGGCTCGCAACCCTGCAGGAATGGCCGCGGCGAGCGGAAGACGCCGCGCCCGAAGCGCTTGCGCAGGCGGCATGAGGTAGGGCGCCAGCCGTGTTGCGCCATAATCGCCTTTTGCCTCGATGATCGTCCATGCCGCGAGCAGCCCGGATTCCACCGCCGGGCGGATACCCTCGCCGCTCTGGGGATAGGCCATGCCCGCCGCATCGCCCACCAGCAGGGCTCCATCGGCGAGCAGATTGCGTTTCCCCCGGCCGTACAGCAGGTAGGCATGGCCGTGCAAGCGAGCCGGGTGGCCGAGCGACGCCGCGCTCGCGGCAGAGGAAGGCGAGAAAGTCCTCGACCTGAGGGGCCAACCCTTGGCGACCGTCCCGCCCGAGGCCGATGTTGAGATAATCGCCCTTGCGGAAGCACCAGCCGTAGCCTGCGAGATCCTTGCAGAAATAGAGCTCGGGCTGCTCGCCTTGCACGGCGCAGGCGGCGCGTGCGCCCTCAGGCAGCAGGAATTCGACTTCCTGCGCCGCCACCGCCGGCTCGGCGCCGGGATGGGCACCTAGGGCACGGGCAACCGGGCAGGTGTGACCGCCTGCCCCGACCAGCATCGGGGTGCGGAAGCGGTCATCGACGAGCCATGACCCGGCATCGCGCCGCAGGGAACGCACCGGCGTTCCAGTGAACAAGCGAGCCCCCGAGCGTCTCAACAGATAGTCGTCGAACTCGCAGCGGCGGATCCCGTAGCTGACCGTTTCTCGGTAGCGGATGTCGATTGACGGGCGTCCCATCAGTCCCACTCGGAAACCCGTGATCGGCTGCAGCACCCGGTCGCGGCCAAAGTCCTCTGTGTCGATCTTCAGGGCCGTGAGTACGGCCGGTGTGATCCAGCCGGCGCAGACCTTGTCCCTGGGGAACTGCGCCTGGTCGAGGACGGCCACATCCAGGCCCGCCCGGTGCAAGGCCCAGGCGCAGGACGCCCCGGCTGGGCCGCCGCCGACGATCAGGACGTCGCAGCTTTCCACGGTTTGTCCTCGGGGGCGTACAGATAGGCGCGGGTCCAGGGGATGTGCGTGTCGCCGTGGCGCTGGAACGACACCTGGAACAACTGGAGCTTGCCGCTGCGGAATGCCGCCAGGGACGCCGCGAGATAGAGTCGCCACGCGCGCACGAACACCGGGCCGAACATCGCCTCGACACGATCGGCCGTCGCCTCGTAACGGGTCAGCCAGTGCTCCAGGGTCTTCGCGTAGTGCAGCCTAAGGTTCTCCACATCGAGCACCGACAGGGCGGCCGTCTCAAAAACCTCCATCATCTCGCCCAGGGTCGGGGGGTAGGCGCCCGGAAAGATCCGATGCTCAATCCAGGGGTTGAACGGCGCCGAATAGTCCGTTCCGATCGAGTGGATGAGGCCGCGCCCCTGCTTTCCAAGGCAGCGATCAATGACTGCCCCGAGTTCCCGATAGTGGCGGCGCCCCACGTGCTCAAGCATGCCAACGGACACGAACACGTCGTACTGGCCATCGATCGCACGGTAATCGGCCTCGATAAATTCCACCAGGGAATCAAGCCCCTCGCTGCGGGCTCGATCCCGCGCATGGGCGATCTGCTCCCTGGAGAGGTTGTAGGCCCGCACCCGCACCCCATACTGACGCGCCATATGCAGCGCGAGCGCACCCCAGCCGCAACCGGCCTCGACGACGCTTTCGCCAGGCTGCAAACGGAGCTTGCGGCAGACATGATCCATCTTGGCGACCTGGGCCTGCTCCAGCCCGAGGGTTGGCGCCGGGAAGTAGGCGCAGGTGTAGAGCAATTGCTGGTCTAGCCAGAGTCGGTAGAAATCGTTACCGATGTCGTAATGGTGATGGATATTGCCAGGCGATTTGCCAAGCAGGTTTGAGCGCGGCGCATGGACGACCCTCGATAGGCGGCTGCGGATACCCTGCCGTGTTCCCTGCTTGGTCTGAATCGATTCGATCAGCCCCACGAGATCGCCGTCCACCTCGATCCGGCCGCAACTGTACAGCTCTCCGAACTGATACTCGGGGTCGACGGCCAACCTGATCAGGGCGCCGGGGTCGCGCAGATACAAACGAAACTGCGGTTGGCCCCCGCCCGGGAATGTGAGCGCCGTCCCATCCCAGAGCACGAGAGCAAGCAACGGATTCCCCAGTGACCTGAGCATATGCTCAAGCAGCCAGCGATCCAGGGCGGACGCGGGCCTTGTCCCGGCAGCCTGCCCAGGGGCATGGGCTCGGGACGCAATCGCCAACGGATTGCCCTTGTCGCGTTTGTCGGTCCGCATCTCCCGCATCCAAACCACCCTGCTGCCTGGGGCAGAAACCCGAGCCGGTCTGTAGGCTGACTGTAACCGGAGGGGATGCGGATCACCACAGTTTCCGGTTGCGCCCACATCGCCGCGTCGAGCGAAGTACCTCTTCTGCTCCGCTATCCTTAATACGCAGGATTAGGTAAGGAGGTCTCGCATCGGGTAGCTCGAAGGCGATTCCCTCAACTGTCATGACCGGCTGGCAACACTTCCATCACATGGCCGACATCGGCGTTCATGGCTTCGGCACCGGTCTGGCTGAGGCCTTCGAGCAGGCTGCAATCGCCATGACGGCGGTGATCACCGAGCCCGTCAAGGTGCGCCAGCAAGACGTCGTTGAAGTTTTCTGCACGGCGCCGGACCCGGAGTTGCTGCTGGCGGACTGGCTCAACGCCTGGGTCTTTGAGATGGCCGTTCGAAACATGCTGTTCTCGCGGTTCGAGGTCAGGATGGTCGAGGGTGGCCTATGGGGGCGCGGGTGGGGCGAACCGGTGGATCCTGCACGCCACCAACCGGCTGTCGAGATCAAGGGCGCCACTTACACCGAGTTACGCGTCTGGAAGGAGGCGGATGGCACTTGGCACGCCCAGTGCGTCGTCGACGTCTGAACGGGAGGCCAGCATGAATCTGTCGCGACTGGAACGACTGTCGAACACCCTCTGGCGCATCGAGTCGCACGGGCCGATGCGCGTGCCCGGCCTCCTGTTCGGCGACGAGGGTCTGCTGCGCGACATGGATGACAAGGTCTACGAGCAGCTGTGCAACGTCGCGAGTCTTCCGGGTATCGTCGAAGCTGCCTACACCATGCCCGACGCGCACTGGGGCTATGGATTTCCAATCGGCGGGGTGGCGGCGTTCGACCCTCGCGATGGCGGCGTCATCTCCGCCGGAGGCGTCGGCTTCGACATCTCCTGCGGTGTACGCACCCTGCGCACCGGGCTGACCCGCGCCGACATCGAAGCCCACAAACACCGTCTGGCCGAGCACCTCTACCGATCCATCCCCGCCGGTTTGGGCAGCACCGGCACGATCCGGCTGAGCGGCCAAGAAATGAAGGCCATGCTGACAGGCGGCGCCCAGTGGGCGGTCCAGCGCGGCTTTGGCACGGAGGCGGACCTCGATCGCATCGAGGAGCATGGCTGCATGGCCGGGGCCGAGCCGGACCAGGTTTCCGAGCATGCCAAGGAGCGCCAGAAGGACGAGATGGGCACGCTCGGGTCGGGCAACCACTACCTGGAAGTGCAGCACGTCGTCGCGATCCACGACCCGGCAATCGCTGCGACCTACGGTCTTGCCGTGGGCGACGTGGTCATCAGTATCCATTGCGGCTCGCGCGGGCTGGGCCACCAGATCGGAACCGACTATCTGAAGAGGATGGTGGTCGCCGCCCAGCGTCACGGGATCAGCCTGCCCGATCGGGAACTCGCCTGTGCCCCGCTCGACTCCGACTTGGGCCGCGCCTACCTGGGTGCGATGCGCGCCGGCATCAATTGCGCCCTGGCCAACCGCGAGATCCTCACCCACCTCGCGCGCCAGGCCTTCGCAGACATCCTGCCCGAGGCCTGCGTCGACCTGTTATTCGACGTCTCGCACAACACCTGCAAAGAAGAGGAGCACATCGTGGGCGGCCAGCGACGGCGCCTCTTTGTGCACCGCAAGGGCGCCACCCGCGCCTTCGGACCGGGCCATCCCTCCCTGCCGCCGCAACTCCGCTCGGCGGGCCAACCGGTCATCATTGGCGGCAGTATGGGGACTGCTTCCTACATTCTCTCCGGATACGCCGCCGAGGAAGGCGGGGAGAGCGGCGCTAGCACGGCCTTTGCCTCTGCCTGCCACGGCGCCGGACGTGGGATCAGCCGCCACCAGGCCGCAAAGCGATACCAGGGTCGCGCCGTTGTGGACGAGCTCGCGCAGCGCGGCATCCTGATCCGCAGCCGCTCCCTGCGCGGCGTCGCCGAGGAAGCCCCTGGTGCGTACAAGGACGTCCGCGCGGTGGTCGATGCTACCGCGGCTGCCGGCCTGGCGAAAAAGGTGGTGCGGCTGGAGCCGCTGATTTGCATTAAGGGGTAAGGGGGCCGAGCGGAGCGGGCCTTCCGCTTTGCTTAGGCGGACACCTCGGGGGGCACGGGTGACCTGCAAGGTTGCGGCGATGGGTCAAGGGTCGGGATCGGGCCGGGTCAAGGGGCCTGTTGCACGGGGTCCGATCCCTGCCCGGCATCCATGGCCAAGCGCATGCCGACCAGGGTGTGGCGGGTCTTGGGGCTGTTCCAGTTGCGGTAGGCGCAGCGGGCATAGAGGGACCAGGTGTGCCAGGAACCGCCGCGGCGCACCCGCCGATCGCCTGAGGCGGGACCTTGAGGGTCCTCCGCGGGCGAGTTGACATAGGTGTCCTCGGCGTACCAGTCCGCGACCCATTCCCAGGCGTTGCCCTGCATGTCGCAGAGGCCGAAGGCATTGGGAGCAAAGCTGCCCGCCGGTGCGGTGAAGGCAAAGCCGTCACGCCCCCCAGCGCGAAGCGCGCCCACTGGGGCCAGTTCGCCAGACTGTCGGCGTCGAAGGTGTTGGCCGTGGTCAGAAGGCTCTCGGGGCCGCCGCCCTGGTAACGGGTCCCCGGTGCTGGTTCCGATACTGGCGCGGCAGGCGTACTCCCACTCGGCCTCGGTCGGTAGGCGGTAGCGGTGCCCCTCCTGCCGGGTCAGCCACTGGGCCAGGGCAACGGCGTCATTCCAGGTGACGTTGAGCACGGGGTGATCGTCGCCCTGGCGGAAGCCGGGGTTGCTCCAAGAGTAGCGCGGGTCGCGTCCCTCGAAGGCGTCGCCGCGGGGTGAAGTGGCCGGGTCGTAGGCAGGGTTGTAGCCGTAGCCCCCGGTGCCGTCGGCCTCGGATTCGGGGACATGGCCA
This sequence comes from uncultured Gammaproteobacteria bacterium, assembly GCA_963709645.1. Taxonomy (GTDB): domain Bacteria; phylum Pseudomonadota; class Gammaproteobacteria; order Chromatiales; family Chromatiaceae; genus DYRB01. The sequence goes on along the minus strand of CAVPXP010000011.1, from coordinate 168,247 downwards.
GAGGCCGCGAGAAAGCGACGGAACTGCCCCACCGTGACCTCATGGCGGCCGAGGTAGAAGGGCCTGGTGATACGGACGCGGTGGACCGGCGCCTCGTCCCTGAGACGGCGGAGTCGCTTGGTCTCGTAATGGGGATAGGCTGCGGCGAGGTCCTCGGTGGTCTCGTCACTGCCCATGAGGAAATCCCCCGGCGGGAGAAGGACGAGCTGCATCCCCAGGCCGTTCTCAATCACCCGTGGCAGGACTTCTTGGCCCGGGCGGGCCGGGGTATGTCGCCGTCGTGAGGAGGACGGCGACAATGGCCAGCCCTGCCGCGTGAGCCTGCCTGTGCCTAGGGTCTGGGGTGCAGTTGGGCATGTGCTCTCCGTCCGTCCGCTGGGTTCAGTGGCGCTACTGTCCCTCGCGAGGGCCTCGCGGTGCTGCCCCGGTGTCGTCGCCGACCGCAGCCCTGCTCCGGGTTACAATCGCGCCGTCCCTGACCCAAGGCGGTAATCAACCATGATCTCGCTCCTCGACTACGGCGCCGGCAACGTGCGCAGCCTGCGCAACGCCATCCAGGCATTGGGTTTCTCGCTGACGGAAATCGAACGCCCGGAGGACATCCTCAAGGCCGAGCGGTTGATCTTCCCAGGGGTCGGGGCCTTCGGGGCGGCCATGCAGCGGCTAGAGCGCTTGGGTTACGTGGAGCCCCTCAAGGCGTACCTGGCCGAGGGCCGACCCTATCTCGGGATCTGCATCGGGCTCCAGACCCTGTTCGAGGGAAGCGAGGAGTCGCCCGGCGTCCCCGGTCTCGGGCTGATACCGGGGCAGATCCGGCGATTCGATTCTACCTCCCTATCGGTCCCCCACATGGGCTGGAACGGGGTGCGGATCGGGCGACCCTCGCCGCTCTTCGCGGACTACGCGGGAGACAAGCTCTACTTCGTCCACTCCTACCGAGCTGTCCCTGGGCCGGAGAACGCCGACTGGACCCTGGCCGCCACCGACTACGGAGCGCCTTTCGTCAGCGCCGTACAGCGGGGTCGGGTGGCGGCGGTCCAGTTCCACCCGGAGAAGAGCGGGGCGGCGGGGCTCAAGCTGCTGCGGCACTTCCTGGCGGGGGAGGACCCGGGTGCGGTATCCGCGCGGTTCCCGACCCTTGACTCCGGACCGACCCGGCTCGCCAAGCGCATCATTGCCTGCCTGGACGTGCGCACCAACGATGCCGGCGACCTGGTGGTGACCAAGGGCGATCAGTACGACGTCCGCGAGGCCGGTGCCGTGCGCAACCTGGGCAAGCCCGTGGACCTGGCGCGGCGCTACTTCGAGGAGGGGGCGGACGAGATCACTTTCCTCAACATCACCGCCTTCCGCGACTTCCCGCTTTCCGACCAGCCCATGCTCGAGGTCCTGCGTCGGACCTCGGAGAACGTCTTCGTTCCGCTCACCATCGGCGGGGGCATCCGCGCCTTCACCGACGCGGAGGGGCGGAGCTACTCTGCGCTGGACGTGGCCTCCGAGTACTTCCGCTCCGGTGCCGACAAGATCTCCATCGGCAGCGACGCCGTGGAGGCCGTCGAGCAGTACCTGGCCCGCGGGAGCAAGGACGGCTCCACCGCCATCGAGCAGATCGCCGAGGTCTACGGCAACCAGGCGGTAGTCATCTCGATCGACCCCCGGCGCGTCTATGTCAACGCGCCGGAGGACACCCGCCACCATTGCCTACGCAGCCCCGAGTCCGGCCCCAACGGCGAGACCTGGTGCTGGTACCAATGCACGATCAAGGGCGGGCGCGAGGGGCGGGATATCGACGCGGTGGAGCTGGCCCGCGCCTGCGAGGAGCTGGGCGCCGGCGAGATCCTGCTCAACTCCATCGACCGCGACGGTACGGGTCTCGGCTTCGATCTGGGGCTGATCCAGTCCGTGGCGGATGCGGTGTCCATCCCGGTCATCGCCTCCAGCGGGGCAGGTCGGGTGGAGCACTTCTCGGAGGTCTTCGCCGCCACCGGGGTCGAGGCGGCCCTGGCCGCCGGGATTTTCCATCGCGAGGAGGTCCCGATCGCGGCGGTCAAGGCGCACCTGAGGGCGCAGGGGATCGAGATTCGGGGTTAGTGGCTCGGCTACGCGGGGTTGGCGCGTGCGGAGCGGCATTCCGTCCCACAGGTCGCCTGTCGCGCGCACGCAAGGCTCGGGTGCACGGGAATACAAGCCAAGCCCAGCATCACCGGATGCAACACCGCCAGGCGCCGAGCCAGGGTGCTCGCAGATGACCTCGATAGCCTTGGCTGCGGCGTCCTGGTTGCCGTGCCCACCAAGGTCGCCTGCGGTCACGCCTCGCGGCGCCGCAAGAAGTACTCCAGCAGGGCGTTGGTGGACGCATCGTGCGGGGTGGTGATGCGGTTTTCCTGGATCTCCTTGAGTATGACCCCGGCGAGCTGTTTGCCGAGCTCCACGCCCCACTGGTCATAGGAGTTCAGGCCCCAGACTACGCCCTGGGTGAAGATGCGATGCTCGTACATGGCAATCAGGGCCCCCAGTGTCCAGGGGGTGACGCGCTCCACCAGGATGCTGTTGGTCGGTCGGTTGCCGGGAAAGGTCCGATGGGGAGCGAGCTCGTCGGCCCGCTGGGGATTCATGCCCTCGGCAATCATCTCGGCCCGAGCCTCTTCTTCGGTGCGACCCCGCATCAGGGCCTCGGTCTGGGCGAAGAAGTTGGCCATGAGCTTCGCGTGGTGGTCGCTCACCGGGTTGTGGCTGTGGATCGGGGCGATGAAGTCCGCGGGGATCATCTGGGTCCCCTGGTGGATGAGCTGGTAAAAGGCGTGCTGCCCGTCGGTGCCCGGCTCGCCCCAGACCACGGGGCCCGTGCTGTACTCCACCGGCGACCCGTCGCGGGTGACGCGCTTGCCGTTGCTCTCCATGTCGCCCTGTTGCAGGTAGGCCGGCAGGTAGCGCAGGTACTGGTCGTAGGGCAGCACGACGTGGGTGCGGGCCCCGGCGAAGTTGGCATACCAGACGCCCGATGAGCCCCAGGATGGCCGGCAGGTTCTCGGTGGGGTCCGTGGTGCGGAAGTGCTCATCCATTTCGTGGGCGCCGGCGAGCAGCTCGCAAAACCGCTCGTAGCCGATGGCCAGGGCGATGGGCAGCCCGATGGCGGACCACAGGGAGTAGCGCCCGCCGACCCAGTCCCAGAAACCGAACATGTGGTTGGTGTCGATGCCGAAGGCCGCGACCCGCTCGGCATTGGTGGAAACTGCCACGAAGTGGTCGGAGACCGCCGCTTCATCCCCCAGGGCATCGATCAGCCAATCCCGGGCGCTGTGGGCGTTGGTCATGGTCTCCTGGGTGGTGAAGGTCTTGGAGGCGACCACGAAGAGGGTGGTGGCCGGCTCCAGGTGGCGGATGGTCTCGGCCAGGTGGGTGCCGTCCACGTTGGAGACGAAGTGGACCCGCAGCTCGGGGGACTGGTAGGGCTTGAGGGCCTCGCAAACCATCAGCGGGCCCAGGTTGGAGCCGCCGATGCCGATGTTGACCACATCGGTGATGCGGTCGCCCGTGTAGCCGCGCCATGCGCCGCTGCGAACCTGGTGCGTGAACGCCTCGACCTGCGCCAGGACGGCGTTGACCTGGGGCATGACGTCCTTGCCATCCACCAGGATGGGCCTGTTGCTGCGGTTGCGCAGCGCAATGTGGAGGACGGCGCGGTCCTCGGTGTTGTTGATGTGCTCCCCGGCGAACATGCGCCGGATCCAGCCCTGAAGATCCACCGCCTTGGCGAGGTCGAAAAGCAGCCCGAGCGTCTCCTCCGTTAGGATGTTCTTGGAGTAGTCGACGTGCAGACCTACGGCGTTGAGGGTCATCTGGGTCGCGCGCTGGGGGTCGCGTTCGAACAGGTCCCTTAGATGGACCTGGCGCATCTGTTGCCAATGGGTCTGTAGCGCGCCCCAGGCGGGGGTGTGGTTCACGAGCGACATCTTCGGGTGCTCCTTCTCGTTACGTCTCTACTGTCCGCAGGGTTGCGGATCGACTCGGGTCGATGGGGTCAGCCGTCCAGGCCGTTGCGCCAGTCCTGGTCGTCTCGGTCGAACAGCCGGTTGGCCTCGGCCGGGCCCCAGGTACCGGCGGGGTAGGTGTGGATGTAGTCGCGCTCCGTGGCCCAGAGCTTGAGCACCGGATCGACCACCCGCCAGGCCCAGTTGACCTCATCGTATCGCAGGAACAGGGAGTGGTCGCCTTCGATGACATCCAGGATCAGGGCCTCATAGGCGTCGATCTGGTCGGGGGCGATGGTGCAGGTGCTGGCGTCGAGGCGTTCAGTCTGGGTGCGCAATTCGAGTCCCGGCTGCTTGACCTGGATCTCCAGGCGCATGCACTCGCTGGGCTGGATGTTGAGCAACAGCCAGTTGGGCTTGAGACTCTCGATGGCGGTATAGCGGAAGAGCTGCTGGGGCGGGTGCTTGAAGCGGATGGCAATGAGCGACTGGGTCTGCTCCAGGCGTTTGCCTGTGCGCAGATAAAAGGGGACGTTGCGCCAGCGCCAATTGTCGATGTACACCTTGAAGGCGGCGTAGGTCTCGGTGGTGCTGTTGTGACCGACTCCGGGCTCTTCAAGGTATCCGGGGACCTTCTCCCGTCCCGCCTGGCCTGAGCGGTATTGGGCGCGGAAGGCATGGGCGTGCACCGCCTCCCGGGGGATGGGGCGGATCGAGCGCAGCACCTTGACCTTTTCGTCGCGCAGGGCCTCCGCGTCCAGGCAGGGCGGGGGCTCCATCGCCACCAGGGTGAGCATTTGCAGCAGGTGACTCTGGATCATGTCCCGCATGGCTCCAACCCCATCGTAGAAGCCCGCCCGCTCTTCGATCCCGCGCGCCTCGCTGTGGGAGATCTGCACGTGGTCGATGTAGTTTCGGTTCCAAAGGGGCTCGAGCAAGAGGTTGGCGAAGCGGAAGACGAGGATGTTCTGGACCGTGCTCTTGCCCAGATAGTGATCGATCCGGTAGATCTGGTCCTCGGTGAAGTGCCGGCGCAGCCGTTCGTCCAAGATCTCCGCACTCTCGAGGTCGAAACCGAAGGGCTTTTCCACTACCAGACGCGACCACCCCTGCTGTTGGCCGTGCAGCCCGCTGGCCGCCAGGTGCTGCGCCACCTCACCGTAGTGGCGGGGGGCGACGGCGAGGTAGAAGATCAGGTTGGGGGGCAGGGCCGTGTCGGCCCGCAGGCGCTCGGCCAGGCGCCCGAAGGCCGCAGCATCCTGCAGGTCGCCGTTGACAAAACCGAGGCGCTCGCCAAGGCGCGCGGCGACTTGGGCCTCCAGCCCGGCACCGATGCGCTCGGCGAGGGACTGCATGACCTCGGCCCGCCAGTCCGCGTCTTGCCAGTCGCGCCGGCCGAAGCCCAGGATGCGCGTCTGCGGTGCGAGCCGGCCTGCCCGCTCGAGGTGATAGAGGGCAGGTAATAGCTTGATGCGGGACAGGTTCCCGGTGGAGCCGAAGATCACGAGCGTGCAGGCTTCGTTCATCGTGAGGACTCCCCTGGCGGCGAATTGTGATAACTTTGGTTTCTCCCAACCCGCGCGGTGCGGTTCGGCAGGAACATGCGACGTGCAGCGCGCAGCCATGGAGCAGTCTACGCCTTCCCCGAAGTCCCCTCTCCAGTCCAAGCCCCAGGCCAGCGTAGGGCCCGGGCGGGCTTCGGGTCCTCATGGCCAGCAGCGAGGCCCACCCGCTGATCAAGACCGGCGGCCTCGCCGACGTGGCGGCCAGCCTGCCCGCGGCCCTGGTCGAGCTGGGGCACGACGCGCGGCTCATTATCCCAGCCTACCCCAGGGCCGTAAAACAGGTTCGTGAGCCCAAGCCCCTGTGCGAGATTCGGGTGCAGGGCAGCCACGAGCAGGTGCGTATCCTGGAGGGGCGCCTCCCCGACACCCTGCTCCAGGTCTACTTGGTAGAGGCCCCGGACCACTTCTGCCGCGAGGGCAGCCCCTACACGGACCTATCGGGGCGAGATTGGGGCGACAATGCCGAGCGTTTCATGCTCTTCAACCGCGTCCTTGCCCGTATCGCCATGGGTCTGCCGGCGCTGGGCTGGCGCCCGCAGATCCTGCACTGCAACGATTGGCAGACGGGTCTGGCGCCGGCCCTGCTTCAGGATACGCCGGAGCGCCCGGCAACCATCTTTACCATACACAACCTCGCCTATCAGGGGCTCTTCGACCGCGCCACCTTCGACCGGTTGGGCCTTGCGCCCGGCGCTATGGGCTGTCAACGGGCTCGAGTTCCACCAGCGCATGTCCTTCATCAAGGGCGGGTTGGTCTTCTCCGACCTGGTCAACACCGTGAGCCCGACCTATGCCGACGAGGTGCGCACGCCGCGCTACGGCTGCGGGCTGGACGGCCTGTTGCGCCAGCTCGGCGGCCGCTTCCAGGGGATCCTCAACGGCATCGACTATCGTGCCTGGGATCCCCAGGCCGACGGTTTCATCGCCCAGAACTACGGGGCCGAGACTTTCTCCCTCAAGGTGGAGAACAAGCTCAGCCTCCAGCGCGAGGTCGGCCTTCCGCGCAACGAGCGCGCCCTCCTTTTCGGCTACATCGGCCGCCTGGTGGAGCAGAAAGGGGTCGACATGATCCTAGACATCCTGCCGCGACTGCTCGATCGGCACGATGTTCAGTTAGTCCTCCAAACGACCGGGGACCTGCGGATGGAGCGGGTACTCCAGGACCTGTCCCACGCGCACCCGGACCAGGTGGCTGTGCGGGCCAGCTATGATGAAGCGCGGGCCCATCGAATCGAGGCGGGCTGCGACGCCTTTCTCATGCCTTCCCGTTTCGAGCCCTGCGGGCTCAACCAAATCTACAGCCTGCGCTATGGGACGCTGCCGATCGTCCGGCGTACGGGGGGCCTGGCGGATACGGTGGTGCACGCGTCGCCCGAGCACTTGGCCGATGGATCGGCAACTGGCTTCCTGTTCGATGAGCCGACCGCGGAGGCGCTCTGGGGGGCGGTGCAACAGGCCCTAACGCTGTTTCGGGAGCACCCGGACCAGTGGCGGACGATGGCCCTGGCAGGGATGGCCAAGGACTTTAGCTGGGAACATAGTGCCGCCCAGTATGAGCGGTTGTACGACGCTGCGCTGGAGCAGCGCAGGATGGCCGTTCCCGCGGCCTAACGCGGCGATTTGGGGCCTTGGGGCCGGGCCACGGTCGCCTCTCATCCGGCGGTCAGGCGGCCTGGGCGGGGATGGCGTCTCCGGTTCGCAGCACCCGATTGTGCTCGTCGAGATAGACCAGGCTCGGGCTGAAGGCCTCGGCCTCGGCCTCGTCCATGGTGGCGTAGGCGCAGATGATGAGGCGGTCGCCCGGTGCCGCCTTGTGCGCCGCTGCGCCGTTGACGGAGATGAGTCTGGAACCGGACTCGGCACGGATCGCGTAGGTGGTGAAGCGTTCCCCGTTGGTCAGGTTGTAGATCTGGATCTGCTCATACTCCCGAATTCCTGCCAGCCGAAGCAGGTGCTCGTCAATGGCGCACGAGCCCTCGTACTCCAATTCGGAATGGGTCACGCAAGCCCGGTGCAGCTTGCACTTGAGCAATGTGAGTTGCATGGCCTACCTCCTCCGGTGGGTCCTCGGTCCAGGTTCTGGACTCTCCAAAATGGGCTGCATTATTGCAGAAAAGGGGAGCAGGCGTGCAAGTCCTGTGCTGCGGTGCACAAAAGGCCTGCGCCCTCTCGTTCGAGGTCTTCGTCCGCTTCTAAGTTTGAGATCGAGGCATCGGAATTCCAGCTATCCGATCGCCGTCGACCCTGGGCGCCCGGTACTGTGGAGTTTTTTAGGTCGGGCGGGAGACCCGCCTGTTGTCGATGAGGCGTGCCTTGCCCAGCCAGGCCGCCGCCAGGACCACGAGGTCGGCGTCCTCAGGCTCGGGTGGCGCCAGGTCTGCCGCACGGCGGACGCTGACATAGTCGGGTTCGAGACCTTCCGCCTGCAATTCCAGCACCGCCTGGTCCTCCACCTCGGCAATGGCAAGGCCCGCCCGCAACCTAACGGAGGCATGCTCAAGGGCGCGGCGGACAGCCGGCGCCCGGGCGCGCTCCTCGGGGAGGAGGTAACCGTTGCGCGAGCTCAGGGCCAGCCCGTCGGCCTCGCGCACCGTAGGCACGCCGAGGATGCCCACTGGCAGACAGAGGTCCTCCGTCATGCGGCGGATCACCAGCAACTGCTGGAAGTCTTTCTCCCCGAAGACCGCCAAGTCGGGCTGGACCATGTTGAACAACTTGCACACCACGGTCGCCACCCCGGAGAAGTGCCCGGGCCGGCTAGCCCCGCAAAGAATGTCGGAGAGTCCAGGGACCTCGACCCGGGTCTGAGCCTCGGGGGGGCGGGGGTAGACGGTGGTTACGCTCGGTGCGAACAGCAGGTCGGTCCCCCCGCCTCCAGCAGTTCCCGGTCGCGGGCCAGGGTACGAGGGTAGGCGGCGAAGTCCTCCTCGGGCCCGAACTGCATCGGGTTGACGAAAATGCTGACGACGGTGCGCTGGGCGTAGGCCCTGGCCTCCTGGACCAGCCGGAGGTGGCCGCGGTGGAGGTTGCCCATGGTCGGGACCAAGGCGACCTGGTCGCCCGCCTGGCGCCAGGCGCGCACGCGCTTCCGGAGGCTGGTCAGGTCTTCGATGAGTTCCATGGTCGGGGGCCTCCGCTTTTGGTCTTGGGTGGGGGTGCCGCGGGTCTCCTCGCCTCTTCCGGCCGGTCCCTCACCTGTCCTCAGGCAGGGGTTTGTTCCGGTCCCGGGAAGGTGCGCGCCTTGACCGCTTGCGCATAGGCCGTGACGGCCCCTGAGACGCCGTCATCTCGCCCCTGCAAGAAGTTCTTGCTGAAGCTGGGTGGGCGGTCTGGATTCACCCCGAGCATGTCGTAGAGCACCAGGACCTGGCCATCGCAGCCGTTGCCGGCCCCGATGCCGATCACCGGGATCGCCAGCGCCTGGGCGACCTCAGTGGCCAGGGCCGCGGGGACGCACTCCAGGACCAGGAGCCCGGCACCAGCGGCCTGGAGGGCCATGGCGTCGTCCCGAATGGTCTGGGCGGAGGCTGTATCGCGCCCCTGGACGCGGTAGCCGCCGAGCCGGTGCACCGACTGCGGCAGGAGTCCCAGGTGCCCGCAAACCGGGATCCCTTGGGCGATGATGGCGGCGACGGTGTTTACCACGGCCGCCCCCCCTTCGAGCTTGACCATGTGGGCACCGCCCTCTTGCACCAGCCGGCCCGCCGCGTCCAGGGCGCGCTCGGGGGTGGCGCAGCTCAGGAAGGGCATGTCGGCGACGAGCAGGGCGCGCTCGCGGCGCCGCGCGACGCAGGCGCAGTGGTAGACCATCTGATCCAGGGTCACAGGTAAGGTGGTCTTGTGGCCCTGCAGGACCATGCCGAGGGAGTCACCTACCAACAACACCTCTACCCCGGCCTGCTCCAGCAAGCGGGCGAAACTGGCGTCATAGCAGGTCAGACAGGCGATGGGCTCACCGCGCCCCTTCATGGCGGCGAGGGTGGAGACGGTGACCTGTTGCATGCGGGGCTCCGCGGGTCGAGTCTGAGTAGTAGAGTAAGGGCGACGGGTGCCGGATTCCAGCCGCCAGCGCAAGACCCTCCGCTATCGGCGCTGCCGCGGGTTCGGCCTCGATTGCGTTGTCCGAGCGCCAAGGGTAGGCAGGGATGGCTTGAGGCGTCCCGCTGGGAGGTGGCTGCTCGACTCAGGATCTTGCTAGTCCGGCGTCTGGCTCACAAGCAGCATAGGGTGGTGGGCAGGGAAGGCGGCGGATCTCCGCGCCGGCGCTCGCGCGGAGCAACTCTCCCAAGGTCCCCTGGCCAGGGATCGGCAGCCGCAAGGGGGCCACGTCAGCTAATGGGACGAGGACAAAAGCGCGTCGGTAGATCTCCGGGTGGGGCAGGCGCAGTCCCGGCAGGTCGAGCTCCACATTGCCATGCAGGAGCAGGTCGAGATCCAGGGTGCGCGGTCCCCAACGGGTGCCGTCGCGGCGACGACCCTGTGCGGCCTCGATGGTGAGCAAGGCGGCGAGCAACTCCATGGGGGACAGCTGCGTACTCAGACGGGCCACGGCGTTGACGAAGTCGGGTTGGTCCTGGGGGCCGACAGGGGCGGTGACGTAGAGGGCGGAGGCCGCGAGCAGGCGGGTCGCGGCCAGACGATCGAGGGCTGCCAGGGCTTGGCGGACCTGGTTCTGCGGGTCTGCGAGGTTGCTGCCTAGGCCCACGTAGGCCACCTGGGACAGGGAAAGCCCCTCAGTTGCCATCCAGGGTCCCAACGGTCGTTGCCACCTTCTCCTTCGGTCGTCTGCGCCGCCGGCGTCGCTTGGTCCCAGTCTCGGTCATACGCGTCCGCTCTTGGGTGTCACCATCCAAGAACCTGGTCCACCAGTCGGCCAGCTCTAGGTCCGCCTCGCCAGCCGCGGCGCGCAGAACCAGGAAGTCGTAGGCGGCTCGCAGGCGGGGGTGGCCAAGCAGCCGATGGGGCCGGGTCCCCTGGCGTTGCTCCAGGCGCGGCTGCATCTCCCAGATCTCGCGCATGGGCAGGGAGAACCGCTTGGGGATGGCCACCCGAGACTGCTGGCGGGCGGCGGTCTCGCTCCCAGCCAGGATCATGGCGTCGATGGGCTCGCGTCCGCGATCCAGAAGTTCCTGGTAGCGCTGGCGCACGGGCTCCCAGAGCAGGACAGCGAACAGGAAGGCGGGGGTCACCGGCTGGTTCTGTTCGACACGCACATCCGTGTTGGCCAGTCCGCGGGAAACGAAGGTGATGGGGAAGTCGTGCTCCTCCCGGGCCAGGCAGTCCTCGGTGTCCGGGAAGAGGTGGCCGAAGAGCCCGTAGTGACGCAGCTTCTCGAAGGCATCGAGCCCGAACCCGGCCTGGAAAAGCTTGATCAGTTCGTCGAAGAGGCGGGCAGCGGCGATGTCCTGCAAAAGGTAACCCTGTTCCCGCAGGGGCTGCTCGCAGGGGGAATCGATGGTGAAAGCCCAGCTTGCAGGCGAAACGCACCGCCCGCAGCATGCGCACCGGGTCCTCGCGGTACCGCCGCTCCGGGTCGTCGCCGATGAGGCGCAGCCGTCCGGCGCGCAGGTCATCGAGGCCGTTGGTGTAGTCGAGGACGGAAAAGTCGCCGATGTCGTAGTAAAGGGCGTTGACCGTGAAATCGCGCCGGAGGGCGTCCTCCTCGATGGTTCCGTAGGCGTTGTCGCGCAGGATCAGTCCGTTTTCGACCCGCCGGTCGGCCTCTGCCACGTCCGGGTTGAGGCCGCGGAAGGTCGCCACCTCGATGATCTCGGGGCCGAAGTGGACATGGGCCAGGCGGAAGCGTCGCCCGATCAGCCGGCAATTGCGAAAGACCCCGCGTACTTCTTCGGGCTCGGCGTCGGTGGCGACGTCGAAGTCCTTGGGCTCGCGCCCGAGCAGGAGGTCGCGGACCCCGCCGCCCACCAGATGGGCCTGAAAGCCGGACTGGCGCAGGCGATACAGGACCTTGAGGGCATTGGGGCTGATGTTGGCGCGCGAGATGTTGTGTTCCGCACGGGGTACGACCCTCGGTCCGGCTGGACCCTGGGCCGAGCCGGTCCTGGGCTGCCCAGGTCGGCGCGTCCGAGCCTTCGGGCGGGGGGCGGGGTCGGGATGACTTTGCCGAGCGGGGTCAGGCGGGGTCGGATCTACATCGGGCGCCGCCGCCCCGGTGGCTGCGGCCAAGCCCGCCGGGGTGGTCTCTGGGGCGTTCTTCCCGAAGAGGCGTTGGCCGATAGACGCGATCCGTTGCTTGAGGGTTGGTAGCATCTGCGTATAATACCGGCTTTCGCGATTTCGATCCGCTCCCTTCGTCTAGTGGTTAGGACGCTGGCCTCTCACGTCGGTAACAGGGGTTCAAATCCCCTAGGGAGCGCCAAATAAAACAAGGGCTCGCATTCCAGGGTGCGAGCCCTTTTCTTTTGTCGCCGGCGGTCCAGACCGGTTTCGTCACGGGTCCGAGGGTCGCCGCCTGCGCCTTCCCGGCCATGCCCATTATTCCGCCCAGAGCCGAAGGGCGTGGCGCAGTCCGGCGCGCTCGTAGGCCTCGCGGCTGATGCCTTGGCGGGCCATGGCGGCGAGGAGGCGGTCGATTTCGGCCTCCGCCTCGAGCCAATCCTGCCCGGCCCCGCCCGGGGCGAAGCCGCGGTGCTCCGCGCGATAATAGGCGGCCACGCAGATCATTTCCTCGCGCTCGGCGGTGGTGGGGGTCATTCGCACTGCAGAGATCCTCAGGGCATCCCTTTGCGGCAGGTCGAACCGGTCTGGCTGTACGGCATGGATACTGACCCCGTTGGTCTTGGGACTGGTGTCCCTGGTGCGCGGATTATGGCACGCCCCTGGGGCAGGAGGGCTGGGAGTCCGTGCACCGGCCGCGCCTTTGTCCGCGACCCGCGCTAACATGCGCGCCAACAGCGCCGCGATGCCGGGCCGAGGAACGATGGGGCCCCGTCCGGCGCCAATAACCAGAGGGCCCCTATGTCTGATTCCAAACCGTCCATTCTCGAACGGCTCTCCGGCGTCGTTGCGTCTCTGCGCCGCCTGATCGGCCGAAGTGCGCCGGCAGAAGCGGCCGAAATCGAGGCTGAGGCTCCGCGTCCCAAAGCCAAGCGCTCACCCCGCAAGGCGGCGCAGCCGATGCCGCCCCCCGCCGCCACCGAGCCGCAGTCGGCCCTCCAGCTGCTGTCGCTCTTGCAGCAGAACGGGCGGTTTATCGACTTCCTCCAACAAGACATCACGGCCTTCTCGGATCAGGAGGTTGGGGCGGCGGCGCGCCTGGTCCACCAAGGGTGCCGTCAGGTTTTGGAGGAGTATCTGGCGATCCGTCCCATACGCGACGAGCCCGAGGGCAGCCAGGTGACCCTTGGGGCCGGATTCGACGCTTCCATGGTGCGCGTCACCGGCAACGTCGTGGGTGAAGCGCCCTTCACCGGTACTCTGATCCATCGCGGTTGGCGGGCCACCCAGGTAAGCTTGCCCCAGGTGGCCGCGGGCCACGATCTCAAGATAGTGACGACGGCGGAGGTAGAACTATGACTGCCCGGCGTTTCGCGGTGGGCATCGACCTAGGGACTACGCACTGTGCCCTGTCCTACGTGGACCTGGAGCAGAGCGACGGCGAGGAGGTGGTCCAGGGTCTGTTGGAGATACCCCAGTTGACCGGGCCAGGATCGGTGGAAGAGCGTCCCACGCTTCCTTCCTTCCTCTACCTGCCCCACCCGGAGGAGCTTAAGCCCGGCGACCTGCGACTTCCCTGGGACTCGGACCCGGGGCGCATTGTTGGCGAGTTGGCCCGCAGCCTCGGGGCCAATACCCCCATCCGCTTGGTCTTCAGCGCGAAGAGCTGGCTCTGTCACCCGGACGTGGATCGTCGCGCCCCCATACTCCCTGCCGGGGTTCCGGAGGAGGTCCCCCAGGTCTCGCCCCTGGAGGCCAGCACCCAGTACCTGCGCCACCTGCGCGACGCTTGGAACGGGTTGCACCCCTACGCCGATCTGGCGGACCAGGAGGTTACGGTCACGGTTCCGGCCTCCTTCGATCCGGCCGCCCGCGAGCTGACCGCCGATGCGGCGCGCGCCCTTGGCATCGAGAATTTGGTCCTGCTGGAGGAGCCCCAAGCTGCCCTCTACAACTGGGTCAACGACAGCCGCGGGACCTGGCGCAAGCAGGTCCGGGTGGGCGACATCATCCTGGTGGTGGACGTGGGCGGCGGCACCACGGACCTCTCGCTCATTGCCGTCACCGAGCGCGAGGGGGCCCTGGAGCTGACGCGCGTTGCGGTGGGGGAGCACATCCTGCTCGGCGGCGACAATATGGACCTCGCCCTGGCGCATGTGGTCAAAGGGAAGCTCGGCCAGATCGGGGTGGAGCTGGACCGCTGGCAGATCCAGGCCCTGACCCACGGCTGCCGCCACGCCAAGGAGCGCATCCTGAGCGAGCCTGATTTGGACCTGGTTCCGGTGGTGGTTCCGAGCCGCGGGGCCAAGCTGGTGGGTGGGAGTGTGCGTACCGAGCTCACCCGCGCGGAGGTGACCCAGACGCTGATCGACGGCTTCTTTCCGGAGGTTCCGGCCAGCGCCCGCCCGGCGGGCCGGGCCCGTACGGCCCTGACCAAGCTCGGTCTGCCCTTTGCACAAGATCCTGGGGTGACCCGGCACCTGGCTGCCTTCCTCGGCCGCCAGACCACGGCCACAGAAACCCTGGAGGGCTTCGTCCCTCAGGGAGCAGGGCGGACCTTCCTGCACCCGACGGCGGTCCTTTTTAATGGGGGCGTCTTCAAGGCCGAGGTCCTGCGCGACCGGGTCATGCACATCATCGAGCGGTGGCTGGCCGCAGAGGCAGGCGACAGTGCACGCCTGCTCGGGGCCCCGGACCTGGACCTGGCGGTGGCCCGAGGCGCGGCCTATTACGGCTACGTTCGCCATGTGGGCGGGGTGCGCATCCGCGGTGGCACGGCCCAGTCCTATTACGTCGGGATCGAGAGCTCCATGCCTGCTGTCCCCGGGCTTGAGCCCCCGCTCCAGGCTCTGTGCCTGGCCCCCTTCGGCATGGAGGAGGGATCTGAGCCAGAGATTGCGCCCCAGGAGTTCGGGCTCGTGGTGGGTGAGCCGGTGCGCTTCCGCTTCTTCGGCTCCTCGGTGCGCCGGGAGGACCGCGTCGGCGTCCTGCTCGAAGACTGGACCCCGGAAGAGCTGGAGGAGTTGGAGGAGCTCCAAGCCGAGCTACCGACCGGGGCCCACCATCAGGCAGGGGACATCGTTCCTGTACGTCTCCAGGCGGCGGTGACTGAGGTCGGCACCTTGGAGCTGACGGCCATCCCGCGTAAGGGCAAGAAGCACTGGAAGGTCGAGTTTAATGTGCGCGGGTCCGCTGAGGAGTAAGGTTGGGTCTGGGCCCCGGTGCGCCCGGTCCGGTCAGCAGGGGCCGGATGCCGACGGACAGTCCGGTCGGGGCGGGCCCTGCAAGCGTCTTGTGCGTCCTTTGCGGTCCTGTCGTTCCTGTCAGGCATTCTAGGCTCGTGGGCAACCCATGGTCGCGATTGATTGGACCCTGAGTATCGGTGAGGCGGCGACCCTTGTGGCCGTCACTGGTGTCCTCGTTGTCACCGGGCTGCGGTTGCAGGGGGCGAGGGCCGCCGAGCGCCGGGCGGCGGTTACTGACCACAAGCTCCGCGCGCTCATCGAGCGCGTCGAGGTCCTGGTCCAAGCCAGCATTGGGCCGATTGGCTTCGCCACGGACCCTGAACCCAGCCGGTCGGGCTGCCTGCGCGAGGACAGCGAGGTCCTGGAGGAGGGCCTGGTCTCCAGGCTCGCCGTGGCTGTTTCCATCCTGGTCCAGCACGCTGAGCTGACCCAGGCAGGCAACAAGGACCCAGGGGTCGAACTGCTGGAGGCGGTACGCGAGTCCTGCCTAGCGGTCATCGAAACCGTCTGGATCAAGGACCTCAATAACGCCTACGATGCCTCCCGCCGGCGCCGCGAGTCCCTGTTCAAGCGCTGCTGCTCGGTGGCCGAGCTGCGCGAGCGCATTCACCAGGAAGACGCCCACCTGCGCGAGGACATGGCCAGACTGAGTGCGCGGCTCGAAGAGATGCTTGTGGCGACCGAGGGGCGCTATGCCAAGGCGTCGGTCAAGCTCACCGCCGCCCTGCGCCGCATGCTGAGGTGACATGAAACTCGTATACCATCGCATCGCCCTGGCGACCACAGAGCCTATCCAGCTCCTCGACATTACGCCCCAGGTGCGGACCTTGTTCGAGAGCAGCGGGATCCGCCAGGGCCTGCTGACCCTGATCTCTCCCCACACCACGGCCCACATCAACCTCAACGAGCGCGAGGAGAAGCTGCAACTGGACATGGTCGCCTTCCTCCAGGGCTTGGTTCCCTGCCATGGCGACTATCTGCACAACTGCGACCCGGTGGATGGCCGTCAGAATGCCCACGCCCACCTCATGGGACTCTTCATGAATGCCAGTGAGACCATACCGATCGTTGACGGCCGGTTGATGCTGGGGGGCTGGCAGTCGGTCTTCCTCTGTGAGCTGGATGGACCCCGCGCGGAGCGGCAGATCCACCTGCAGTTCTTCGGCGAGGGCGGCGGCTGACGCTGAGATTCTGGCGCCGCGATGGGCGCAACGGCGGGAATTGACATGAAAGCCTCTGACGTATCGGCCTTTTTCGCACAACCGGGGGAGCTGAACCCCGAGGACTACCTCGAACTCGACTATGCCTTCGAGTGCCACGGCGACCCCCGCGAGGCGGCCGCCGCTTTGTGCAGCGAGCAGTCCACAGGCCAGTGGCACCGGGTCGGGGTCGATGAGGACTTCCGTCCCCGCTTTGCGGCCAAGGTGCTGGACCTGCGCGTAGAGGGCCGCCTCCCTGCCCCAAGCTGCCCTACCACTGAGCGGGTCGGGGGCGAAGTCTCCGTCTGTCGGGTCACCATTGCCCACCCACATGGCAACTTCGGGCCGCGCATTCCCAACCTGCTCTCGGCGGTGGCGGGCGAGGGGGTCTATTTCGTCCCCGGCATCCCGCTGATCAAGCTTCTCGACCTACGTTTGCCCCAGACCTATCTGGCTGGTTTCGAGGGGCCCAAGTTTGGCGTCGAAGGCATCCGCGATCTGCTGCGGGTCTACGGCCGCCCCCTCTTTTTCGGGGTCACCAAACCCAACATCGGTCTGCCCCCTGAGCCCTTTGCCGAGTTGGGCTACCAGGGCTGGCTGGGTGGGCTCGATGTCGTCAAGGACGATGAGATGCTGGCCGACATCCCCTTCTGCCCCCTGTCGCGCCGCTCTTTCCTGCTGGGGGAGGAACGCCGGCGGGCGGAGGCAGAGACCGGTGTCCCCAAGGGCTATCTGGCCAACATTACCGACGAGGTGGATCGCCTCTGTGCGCTGCACGACCTGGCGGTCGGAAACGGCGCGAATCTGCTGCTGATCAACGCCATGACGGTTGGTCTGAGCGCCGTGCGCATGTTGCGGCGCCACACCCGGGTCCCGCTGATCGGGCATTTCGCCTTCATCGCTGCGGCGAGCCGCCTGCCCTGCTACGGGGTCCATACGCGTGTCATCAACAAGCTCCAGCGGCTGGCGGGCCTTGACGGCGTCATCATGCCGGGCTTCGGGGCGCGGATGGGAATGAACGAGACGGAGGTACTGGACGGCGTCAGCGCCTGTCTGGATCCCATGGGCCCCATCGCCCGCAGTCTGCCGATTCCAGGCGGCAGCGAGTGGGCTGGAACCCTGGAAGGGATCTACCGGCGGGTTGGAGGCGTGGACTTTGGCTTCATCCCAGGGCGCGGAGTCTTTGGCCACCCAATGGGCCCGGCGGCGGGGGCGACCAGTGTGCGTCAGGCCTGGGACGCGATCCGCACCGGGGTCAGCCTGGCGACGCAGGCATCCTCCTGCCCGGAGCTCAGCATGGCCGTCGATGCGTTCGGGGGCGGTGGCCGGCCAGGGGCCAGCCCCCGTCCCCGGGATCTGTCGCCTTGATTTGGCCCTTGTCGCCGACATGTCTCGCTCTGGAGTCGGGCATATCGGCTGGAGTTATGCACCATGAAGAGAGAACGATTGGATGCCGCGGCCATCGACGAGGCCCTGCGGGAGCTCAACGCGGGTGCGGCAGAACGCTGGCAGGTCTGCCAGGGGAAGCTCAACAAGGAATTCCGCTTCAAGGACTTTGTCGAGGCCTTCGGGTTCATGACCAAGGTCGCCCTGGTCGCGGAGGCCATGAATCACCACCCGGAATGGTTCAATGTCTATGCGAGGGTGCGGGTCGATCTTGCCACGCACGACGCGGGCGGGATCACAGAGCTGGACTTCGCCCTCGCGCGGCGGATGGAGACCCTGTTCGGGTAAGGTCCAAGCGAACCTTCAGAGGAGGGCCGCGCGGGCGGCACTGCAGGTCTGGGGGTGCTGCCTCGAAGGCGGCTTTGCGCTGTTCTCACTCAAGGTGATCGAATGAAGAATTTTCTGGAGCTGATCAAGAACTGTCTGACGGATGTGCGGGAGATCATGCCCTGGGACTTGGAGGCCCGCCTGAAGGAGAACCCAGATCTGCTCATTGTGGACGTGCGCGAACCTTATGAGTTCGAGGCGATGCACATTCCCGGATCCATCAGCGTTCCGCGCGGCATCCTGGAGTCCGCCTGCGAGTGGGAGTACGAGGAGACCATTCCCGCCCTAGTCCAGGCCCGAGAGCGCGAGGTCGTGGTGGCGTGCCGCTCTGGTTATCGCAGCGTGCTGGCGGCACACTCGATGCAGGTCCTCGGGTACCGGAATGTCGTGTCCCTGCAGACAGGTCTTCGGGGTTGGAAGGACTATGAGCAGCCGCTGGTCGATGCCGTGGGTGAATCCGTCGATCTGGACAACGCAGATGCGTATTTCTCGCCCCGCATACGCGATGACCAGATGCGGCCACGCGCCTGAGGGGCGCAGGGTCGTCCATGTAAGGATGGCCTCGAATCCGAGCCGATCAGCGGCCGCGGACCGCTCCTAAGCCTTCGACAGGCCCTGCCCCGCCATTCGTTGAGGCCCCTGATTTCGGTCGGCGCACCGCGGCATCTCAGTCCTTGGGCAGTGCGACGGGGACCTTCTTGTCAGGGTTGGCGCGGTAGAACGCGGCCATGTTGCCGATGCGGTCGATGAGGTCGCTTCCGGTCCGCGCGGCGATCTCCGCGACCATGGCGGCGCGCAGGTCGCGATCACCGGCGTTGACCTTGACCTTGATGAGCTCGTGGTGAGCAAGGGCTCCGTCGATCTCGCTGAGGACGCCTTCGGTGAGTCCGGCCTGGCCGAGCAGAACCACGGGCTTGAGGTGATGAACCTGGCGCTTGAGCCAGCGCCTTTGTTTCTCGGTGATGGTCATGGGTCTGGGCCGACAGGGTCAGGACTAGGCACTGATGTCAGGCCCCCCGCGGCTTGCGGGGCGGGCGTGGGGGGCGGTCGCCGCCCTGGGGGCTGGTATCGACCTGGGTCAGGTTGAGCGGGCGGCCGCAGACGCGGACCTTGCGAAGGTGCTGCTGGATCTCCCGCGGCATGCCGTCGGGCAGGTCCAAGGTGCAGTGGTCGTCGTGGATGTCGATACGCCCAATGTGGCGGCCGTCGAGTCCGCCTTCATTGGCGATGGCCCCGACGATCTCGCGCGGGGTGACGCCGTCGCGCCGCCCGACTTCAATACGGTAGTGGGCCATGGGGACTTCGTTGCGCGCTGGGCGTGGGCCTCGGCTTGGCGGACCCTCCTCGTGCCTGGGATGGAAGGGCCTGTCTCCGCCGCCGCCCTGGAAGGGTGGCCGCGGCGGCCTCTCGTCACGCCGATTCCCGTCGCGGTCGCGTTGGGCATAGTCGGGGCGGTCTGGGCGTAAGGCGCGTTGATCGTCGTGTCGCGGGCGGGATTGGCTCCGATCTTGACCGGGTTCGAAGCGCTGCCCCTGGTATCGGGGGCGTTCGCCCCGCGTATCCGGGCGTGTGTCCGGTCGTTCGACCCGCCGATCCGGGTGCCGGTCTTGCCCCTGGCCACGATCCGGGCGCCATTCTGGGCGCCGGTCGCCTTGGGCCGGCCGGCTCTCCTCGCGAACCTCCAAAGGCCGTTCGCGCTGGATCAGGTAGGTCAGGGTCGCGGCCAGGTCGAGCAGGCTCATTTCCTGCTCCTGCTCGATGCGGGCAACCAGGCCGTAGAAGAAGTCGAGGTCCTGCTCGGCCTTGGTGGAGCGCAGGGTCGCGATGAGGCGGTCGATGCGGTGCTCGGAGACTTGCTCGGCCGAGGGAGGGGCCAGGGGCGGGATCCGCTGGCGGATGGTCCGCTCGATGGCGAACAGCAGGTTACGCTCGCGCGGCTGCACGAACAGCAGTGCCTTGCCCTGGCGCCCGGCCCGCGCGGTGCGCCCGACCCGGTGTACATAAGCCTCGGGGTCGGTGGGGATGTCGTAGTTGACGACGTGGCTGATGCGCTCGACATCCAGACCGCGGGCGGCGACGTCGGTGGCCACCAGAATGTCCAGGCGGCCGCTCTTGAGGCGGCTCGACGGTGCGTTCGCGGGCCTCCTGGGTCATGTCGCCGTTGAGCGCCTCGGCGGAGAAGCCGTGGGCGGTGAGCTTCTCGGCGACCTCCAGGGTAGCGTTCTTGGTGCGCACGAAGACCAGCATGGCGTCGAAGGGCTCGACCTCCAGGACCCGAGTCAGGACGTCGATCTTGTGGTAGCCGGTGACCACGCAGTGATGCTGCTCGATGGTGTCCACGGTGGCGGTCTTGGACGCGACCTTGACCTCAACCGGGTCGCGCAGGTGGGTCTGGGCAACCTTGCGTATGGCGTTGGGCATGGTCGCCGAGAAGAGGGCGACCTGCCGGCCGGGGGGGGCCTGGCCGAAGATCCACTCGATGTCCTCGGAGAAGCCCATGTTGAGCATCTCGTCGGCCTCGTCCAGGACCAGGGTGCGGATGCCCTCCAGGTTGAGGTAGCCCTGACGCATGTGGTCCATGACTCGCCCGGGCGTCCCAACGATGACGTGGGCGCCGCGCTGCAGCTGGCGAATCTGCACGCCGAAGCTCTGACCGCCGTAGAGCGGCAGGACCTGGAATCCGGGGAGTTGACGCCCGTAGCTGTGGAAGGCCTCGGCGACCTGCAGCGCCAGTTCCCGGGTGGGGGTCAGGACCAGGACCTGGGGGTCGGGCGAGTCGAGGTCGATGCGGCTGACCAGGGGCACGGCGAAGGCGGCTGTCTTGCCGGTGCCAGTCTGGGCCTGGCCGAGGATGTCTCGTCCTGCCATGATCGGCGGGATGCACTCGGCCTGGATGGGTGTAGGGACCTCATAGCCCAGGACACGCAGGGCCTCGCGCACCGGCGACGGGAGGCCGAGGGCATCGAAGCCCTGGGGCTCGGCGGTCGCCCCGGCGTTGCCCGGGTCCACGGGCGGCGCGGTGGTGAGGGTCGTTGATTCTGCAGCCGCGCTGGGGTCCGGTGTGGTGGCGCTCATCGCGGGGTTCTTATCGAGGGTATCCATCGGACAGGTGGCCTTTGTGGACGGGCGTTGCCTTGGTCGGCGACGCCGGAAAAACAGCCTAGCATGCGCTTTCGTCGCAAAAAAATCAAAAGGGTCTGGTCAACCTGTCCGGAGAGAGCGTCGAGGGGCACCTGGCCCTCGACTTGGCCTCAAGGACCTCGCTTGGCAAGCACCCTGTCCAAGGCGTTCGCAAATGCTTGTCGGTCCGCTTGGCCGAGGGGCGGGGGGCCGCCGGTGACCTCGCCGGTGCCGCGCATCAAGTCCATGAAGTCGCGCATGGCCAGGCGTTCGCGGATGGTGTCACGGCTGTAGCGCTCCCCGCGGGGGTTGATGGCCTCGCCGCCGTGTTCGAGTACCTCTGCCGCCAGGGGGATGTCGGCGGTAATGACCAGATCTCCCGGCTCCAGATGCGCGACGATATGATGGTCCGCCACGTCGAATCCAGAGGCGACCCGCACGGCGCTGATGCGCGGCGAGCGCGGGGGCGTGAGCGGCTGGTTCGCGACCAACACCAAGGGGATCTGCACGCGCTCGGCGGCTCGATAGAGGATGTCCTTGATGACGCCGGGACAGGCGTCCGCGTCCACCCAGATGCGCATCTCCGCCCTCCTGACGAGTCGTTGCCGCCGCGCCGCGCGTTGTCCGCGGTAGGCGGGCCGGGCACGCTGTGCGATGCTACGTGGGCCTGCACGACCCCGCAACCGGCCGCCGCTCCCAGACCCGCGGCTGCACCAACCTAGGGAGGTTTCACCATGCCCGCTGCGCCTCGTCTTGCCGCCACTGTCCTGATCGGGCTCCTCGCCGCTGCGGCCTTCGGGTTTCTGCTCAAGCTCATGCACGACATGTCCCAAAGCATGGGCCACATGACCCGGGACATTACCTCCATGGCTGCGGATATGCACCGCATGGCAGGCGACATCACGGCCCTGTCCGAGCAGGTTTCCGGCATCCGCCAGGGGGTCGATGTCATGGGCACGGATGTACGGGGAATGCGGTCGAGCGTGGACCGCATGTCCGCGGTCATCCAGTCCGGCGGGAAGCAAATCGAGCAGATCAACCCGATGGGGGTGATGCAGCAGATGATCCCGCCGGGGGCAGGGCGCTGACAGGTCAATCGATTGGCGGCGGCGGGCAGGTCACTGCCTTCGGGTGATTGCCGAAGAATCATGTACCAGATGGCGCCGGATTTACGTCCGCGTTCAAGGAGTACCGGCAGGAGCATAGCAGGGCTATGTGACTGCTGGCGCGACAAAGAAGGCGGGCGCAAAGACACGCTAGCTGGTACATGATTCGACAGAAATCGCCTCAGGCCACCGACGGTTGAAGAACCTTCGCAGGGGTCGCCCCGGGGCGAATATTGCCCCTCAGTGTCGCCGGGTGACCAGGTTGCGCAGCACCGCCGCCTCGATCTGGCGCGCGAAGCGGGTGTGCCGCGGGTGCGGTTGCTCCTGCACCGAGGCTGCCCAGAGTGCCAATTGCAGCCCTGGGGCCGGGTCCGTCGGGCCCCGGAGGGGTGCGGCGGTGGGAGCCAAGGGGCTGTAGTCGTCGTAGGAGTCTTTCATGGCGGTGCCCTCTGGTGTCGGAATGCCTTCAATGCTACGCAGGACGCATGCCAACACGGACTCGGCCGGGGTCGGCGCCCTCTCGGCCAAGCGGCCGCGGTCAGGCTGCGATCCAGGCGTGCGGCTCAGCGGGGGACTGCACCAGCGTGGTGCGCCCGCAGCATTGCCGGGTTTGCCGAAGTCTGATCCGAGCTTGCTGTGGGCTCTGCAGACCACATGTCGGTCTGGGCGGGGTAGCGGCACTTGGCGGAATCCGGTGGCAGCACCCGTCCCTGAACCACAAACAGCACCGACGACCCAGCCATGGCCAATACCCTTTTCGTCAGCCACGGGGCCCCGAGCCTGCCCCTGACCCCGAGCTCGGCTCGGGACTTCCTATCCGCCGCCGGGCGGCTGGTCGATCGACCGCGGGCGATCCTGGTGGTCTCGGCCCACTTTCAGGCCCAGTCCCCGGTGCTGGGTGCCAATGCCAAGCCAGAGACGGTGCATGACTTCTACGGTTTCCCGGACGCCCTGTATGAACTGCGGTACCCGGCACCCGGAGACCCGGAACTGGCGGTCGAGGTGGCCCGTATCTTGGGCCGCGAAGGCTTCGCGGCTCAGTGCGCGACCCAGAGGGGGCTGGATCACGGGGCCTGGGTGCCCCTGATGCTGATGTTTCCGCAGGCGGACATCCCGGTGGTGCAGCTTTCACTGGTGCAAGGTCAGGGTGCGGACTACCACCTGCGGCTTGGCACGGCCCTGCGCGCGTTGGTCAACGACGAGGTCTTGGTCCTTGGCTCGGGGGCCATGACCCACAACCTGAGCGAGCTCGACTGGGTTGGCAAAGGCCCCAGCGGTCAGGTGCCCCACTGGGTCTCGGGGTTTACCGATTGGTTCGCGGCGCGGATCGAGGCGGGGCAGGTCGGGGATCTCGTGGACTATCGCGCCAGGGCCCCCCAAGCCGCGCGCAACCACCCCACAGAGGAGCACCTCATGCCCCTCTTCGTGGCCCTCGGGGCCTCCGCCGCCGGCCGCGGTAGGCGCCTCCACGCCAGCGTCCAGATGGGCGCCCTGGCGATGGACGCCTACGCCTTCGATTGACGTCCGCGCACGCCCGGTTTTCCCCTGGTCAGATGTCGCGCAGCAGCTCGTTGATGCTGGTCTTGCCGCGGGTGCGGGCGTCCACCTGTTTGATGATGACGGCACAGCCCAGAGAGTAGCTGCCGTCCTTGGATGGCAGGCTGCCGGGCACCACCACGGCCCCCGGTGGGACGCGACCGTATGTGATCTCGCCCGTTTCGCGGTTGAAGATCTTGGTACTCTGGCCGATGAAGACGCCCATGGACAGGACTGCCCCCTCGCCGACGATGACCCCCTCCACGACCTCGGAGCGGGCCCCGATGAAGCAGTTGTCCTCGATAATGGTCGGCGCCGCCTGGACCGGCTCAAGGACTCCGCCGATGCCCACACCGCCGGATAGGTGGACGTTCTTGCCAATCTGGGCGCAGGAGCCCACCGTGGCCCAGGTGTCCACCATGGTCCCGGAGTCCACATAGGCCCCAATGTTGACATAGGATGGCATCAGGACGCATGACGGGGCGATGTAAGCCCCGCGCCGTGCCGCGGCCGGCGGCACCACTCGCACCCCGCCGTCGCGAAATTCGCGCGCGTTGTAGTCGGCGTATTTGGATGCGACCTTGTCGTAATAGTTGGTGAAGCCGCCCTTGATGAAGGCATTGTCCTCGATGCGGAAGGACAGCAGGACCGCCTTCTTGATCCAGTCGTTGACGACCCAGTCGCCGTCGCGCTTCTCGGCCACGCGGATCTCGCCGCGGTCGAGGCGTTCGATGGTGTCCTGCACGGCGTCGCGTACCAGGGTCTCGACATTGCGGGGAGTGATCTCGGCACGGCGCTCGAAGGCCTCGACGATGATGTTTCGGGTATCGCTCATGGGGTGACTCCGGAGTGGATAGATCAAAGGGTCTCGATGTAACTGCGGATGCGCCGAGCCGCGTCGGTACACTCGTCCAGCGCGGGGACCAGGGCCAGGCGCATACGCCCACGCCCCGGGTCTTTGCCCGGGCGGAGGTCGTCCACCGCCCGGGACAGGAATCGCCCGGGCAGCACCGTGACATTGGCGGCGGCGAAGAGACCACGGGCGAAGTCCGTGTCCTCGCCCGGGGTTTGCGGCCACAAGTAGAAGCCCGCGTCCGGGCGCTCACAGGGCAGGACGCCGTCGAAGACCTGCAGTACGGCGTCGATTTTGGCCTGGTAGAGGGCGCGATTCGCCACGACATGGAACTCGTCGCCCCAGGCCGCGACGCTCGCGTGCTGCTGGGGCAACGGCATGGCGCAGCCGTGGTAGGTACGGTACTTGAAGAAGCGCTCGCAGATGGCCGCGTCCCCGGCCACGAAGCCCGAACGCAGGCCCGGGGCGTTGGAGCGTTTGGATAGGCTGTGGAAGACTACGCAGTTGCGGAAGTCGCTGAGCCCCATGGCCGCCGCGGCTTGCAGCAGTCCCGGCGGCGGATTGGCCTCGTCTGGATAGAGCTCGCTGTAGCACTCGTCCGCGGCCAAGACGAATCCGTGCTCCTGGGCCAGGGCGATCAGCCGTTGCAGCAGCCTGAGGTCCATCACCCGCCCCGTGGGGTTGCCCGGGGAGCAAGTGTAGAGGAGTTGACAGCGTCGCCAGGTGTCGGCGTCCACCGCGTCCAGGTCCGGCAGGAAGTTCGTCTCGACCGTGCAGGGCAGGTATCGCGGCTCCGCTCCCGCCAGCAGGGCCGCCCCCTCGTAAATCTGATAGAAGGGGTTGGGCATCAAGACCAGTGGGTCGCGGTTGCGGTCCACCACCGCCTGGGCGAAGGCGAAGAGCCCCTCGCGGGTCCCGTTGAGCGGCAGGATCTGGTGCTCCGGGTCCAGAGCGCCCTGGGGCAGGGCGAATCGGCGGGTCAGCCAGGCGGCGATGGTTTCGCGCAGGGCAGGCATCCCGCGGGTGGTCGGGTAGACGGACAGCCCCTGCAGGTGGCTGAGCAGGGTCTCCCGGATCAGGGCGGGGGTCGAGTGCTTGGGCTCGCCGATGGACAGGGCGATGTGGTTCAGCCCGGGCGGTGGCTTCACGCCCTCTTTGAGGGCTGCGAGGCGCTCGAAGGGGTAGGGCTGGAGGCGGTCCAGATCCGGGTTCATGTCGGGTCTTCAGGGTCGTCTTGCAGGGGTCCAATGCGGCGCACTGCGGCATGGGATGCCGTCGGCCGAGGCGGAAAAAGAGCGGCAGTATAGGCGATTGCCTCCTGGGGCGGGAGCTATCTCGACTGGGTCGCCATGGCGGGACCTGGCTCGGCCGCTTGCGCCAGGCGCGCAATCGCGTCGCTGCATTTGGTGTTAAGCTCGCGCCGCCCCGGCGGTCTGTCCGTTCGGGTACTTTGCCGGAAAGATCGACTCAACTGTGCAATTGCTTTGGAGTGACCCAGATGACGTTTTTGAAGACCCTGACCTCCCTTGGCCTGGCCGCCTGTGTGCCAGGCCTGGTGCTGGCCGCCGATCCCGCGGCCCCATACTCCGCCTTGAGGCCCGGGACCGAGAGCAAGATTGAGGCCGCACCGACCGACCTCGACCAGAGCATGCTGGTGGAGACTGCTGCGGAGGTCGTGGAGGTCAACCAAAAGGCCCGCATGATCACCCTGAAGCTCGACGGTCGCTTGGCCACCGTCCGCGTCGGTAAGGACGTCACGAACCTCGGCGAGATCAAAGCCGGCGACTATCTGGAGGTGACCTATTACGAGGGCAAGCAGATCGCCATCCTCCCGCCCGGGTCGGTCGAGCCTGGGACCACCACAGATGTCCTGGCCGGGAAGACTGCCCCGGTCCCAGAGGTGGCGGGCAGGCAGATCACCAGGACGGGCGTTATCGTGGACGTGGACCCCTTCAAGAAGACCGTCTCCTTCCGGGGCGCGGACAACCGGGTCCGCGAGATGGCGTTGGGCGGGACTGACCTGGAGCACTATCTCACTGAACTCAAGAAGGGGGATACGGTTCAGGTCTCCTTCGTGGAGGCAGTTGCCCTGGCGCTGAAACCCGCGAAACCTTAGGCAGGTGGCGAGCAGTTCGCTGGTGGTCGCGGGGCAGTATGCCCCGCCGTTTGCGGCGAGGCGACGTCCTCGAAGGTTGTCCCACGCAGTGATAAGGTGCTTCCCCGGTGGGCAAGAACCCCGCCCGGGGCGGATGGCTCGGGGCAGGTTAGTTCTTCGGCCCGCCTTGATAGTGCAAGGTGCTTCCGATTCGTGCTGGTTTCACCCGGCGCAGCAGGCAGGCGGGCCGGTCGGCGGTTGAGGGCCGGGGTCTCGCGGCGTAAGATTCCCGGCGTTTGCCCGGTCATGGCGCTCAATTTCCGCCTTGTTGCTACGTCTTTCGGCCCTGGCCGGCGGAGCGACCAGGGTACCTCGGACCCCTGGTCCGAAGATTGCTAAGGTACTCAGGATTGGGTCCCTAGCCCCGGCGGCCTGGTTTTCCAGCGGTCCCCTCTCATTCAACGCATCCGGTTTCGCCCGCGTTGGCCGCCTCTGCAACTCTGAGGATTTTGCCCCATGACCAAGACCCACGACGGCTCTGCCCGCACCACGAACCGCAAACTCCTGGCCTGGGTGGATGCGATGGCCGAGTTGTGCAACCCAGACCGCATCTATTGGTGCGACGGCTCCCAAGATGAATATGAACGCCTCTGCCAGGAGATGGTGGAGGCCGGGACCTTTGTGCGCCTCAATCCGGAGAAGCGCCCCAACAGCTTCCTCGCCCGATCCCACCCCAGCGACGTGGCGCGGGTGGAGGACCGCACCTTCATCTGCTCCCTGCGCGAGGAGGATGCGGGCCCGACAAATAACTGGATGGCACCGAAGGCAATGCGCGCCCGACTCAGGGAGTTGTTTGCGGGCTGCATGCGCGGCCGCACCCTCTACGTCATCCCGTTCAGCATGGGTCCATTGGGTTCCCCCATCGCCCATATCGGTGTGGAAATCACCGACGCGCCGTACGTGGCGGTCAACCAGCGCATCATGACCCGTATGGGTCAGGCGGTCTTGGATGTGCTGGAGCCGGACGGGGAGTTCGTTCCCTGCATGCACTCGGTTGGTGCACCCCTTCAGCCTGGGGAGAAGGATGTGCCCTGGCCCTGTGCCACTCGCATCGAAGACAAGTACATCAGCCACTTTCCGGAGACGCGGGAGATCTGGTCCTTCGGGAGTGGCTATGGTGGCAACGCCCTGCTCGGCAAGAAGTGTTTTGCCCTGCGCATCGCTTCGGTCATGGCTCGGGACGAGGGTTGGCTTGCGGAGCATATGCTGATCCTGGGCGTCGAGTCCCCGGCGGGCAAGAAGACCTACGTGGGGGCTGCTTTCCCAAGCGCCTGCGGCAAGACCAACTTTGCCATGCTGATTCCGCCCGAGGGGTTCGAGGGGTGGACAGTGACCACAGTCGGCGACGACATCGCGTGGATCAAGCCCAACCCGGCTGACGGCAAGTTCTACGCCATCAACCCGGAGTACGGTTACTTCGGCGTAGCCCCCGGGACCAACGCGGAGTCCAATCCCAACGCCCTGGCCTCGCTGGTTGCCAACTGCATTTTCACCAATTGTGCCCTGACCGCCGACGGCGACGTCTGGTGGGAGGGCCTGACCAAGGAGCCCCCGGAGCACGCCATCGATTGGCAGGGCCAGGACTGGTATCCGGGCTGCGGGCGCCACGCGGCCCATCCGAATTCTCGCTTCACCGCGCCGGCCAGCCAGTGCCCCTCGCTGGATCCGGAGTGGGAGAATCCCAGTGGGGTTCCCATCAGCGCTTTCCTCTTCGGCGGGCGGGTAAGCCACCACTTTCCCCTGGCATTTCAGAGCTTCAATTGGGAGCACGGTGTCTACATGGCCGCGACCATGGGCTCTGAGGCTACCGCGGCGTCGATTGGCCAGGCATCGGTGCGGCGCGACCCGATGGCCATGCTACCCTTTTGCGGTTACAACATGGCTGAGTATTGGCGCCACTGGCTGAGAATTGGGCGCCACCACGTCGCCACACCGCCTCGCATCTTCCGCGTCAACTGGTTCCGCAAAGATGAGGACGGGCGCTTCATCTGGCCAGGCTTCGGCCAGAACATGCGGGTGCTAAAATGGGTGGTGGAGCGCTGCGATGGGACTGCCTCCGCCATCGAGGGTCCCCTCGGTTGGCTCCCGGCCTACCAGGATCTGACCTGGAATGGACTGGCCTTCCCGCGGGAATCCTATTTCGCCATCATGAATATCGACAAGGAGGTGGCGCGCCAGGAGACGGTCGATCAAGAGGAGCTCTTCACCCGCTTCGGCGACCACCTGCCTCGCGAGATGGAGCTGGAACGAGAGCTGCAACTGGCTCGCCTGTACCACTCCCCGGAGGTTTGGGACTTGGCCGCGGCGGTTGGGCCCACGGACTGAGGCTGGGCGCTGCCGCTGGCCTTGCGCCCGGAGGTTTGGACCTGCGACTTGGATCGGGAACGCGATAAGATGGAGCGTCACAGGGGCCAGGCCCCTGGCCAGCCCTGGAGACTCGATGGCCCTGCTTCAGATCGCGGAACCTGGCGCCTCCGCCGCGCCGCACGCGCACCGGCTGGCGGCCGGAATCGACCTGGGCACCACCAATTCCCTGGTGGCGGCGGTGCGTAGTGGGGTCGCAGAGACCATCCCCGATGCCCAGGGCCGCCACCTGCTACCCTCCGTGGTGCGTTACACGGGGGAGTCCGTGGTGGTCGGCTATGAGGCCCGGGACGCCGCTGCTGCCGATCCCCTCAACACCATTGCCTCGGCCAAGCGCCTGATCGGGCGGGGTCTCAAGGATATCAAGCACCTGGGTGCCAGGCTGCCCTACGCCTTCGTGGAGGGCGACGCCGTTGTCCCGCGGCTGCGCACCCGCGGTGGGGACCTGAGCCCGGTGGAGGTCTCCGCGGAAATTTTGCGAGTCCTGGCGCAGCGTGCCCAGTCCGCCTTGGGCGGCGAGTTGTCCGGGGTCGTGATCACGGTCCCGGCCTATTTCGACGATGCGCAACGCCAGGCGACCAAGGACGCCGCGACCCTGGCCGGGCTCAGGGTCCTGCGCCTGCTCAGCGAGCCCACGGCGGCGGCCCTGGCCTACGGTCTGGACCGCGATGTGGACGGCATCCACGCTGTCTATGACCTGGGTGGCGGGACCTTCGACATCTCGATTTTGCGCTTGCACCGGGGGGTCTTCGAGGTCCTGGCTACGGGAGGCGATTCCGCACTGGGCGGCGACGACTTCGACCGGGCGGTGGCCGGCTGGATCATGGCCCAGGCCGGGATTGCCCAGGACGCGGATCACGCCACCTTGCGCCGCATAATGGGCGACGCCTGTGCGGCCAAGGAGGCACTGACCAGATTGGATGTGGTACCCCTGCGGGTCGCTTTGCCCGGAGGAGGGGTCTGGAACGGGGAGTTTGAGCGGGCGCAGCTCGATGCCTTGGTCGATCCATTGATCCAGAAGACGCTGACCGCCTGTCGCCGCGCCCTGCGCGATGCGGGCCTTACCGCGGCCGAGGTCGAGGACGTGGTCATGGTCGGCGGCTCGACGCGGGTTCCTCGGGTGCGCGAGCGGGTCGCAGAGCTGTTCGGGCGCGAGCCCCTGGTGGACATCGACCCAGACCGGGTGGTGGCCATCGGAGCGGCCCTGCAGGCCGACGTCCTCGCCGGCAACAAGCCGGGGGACGCCATGCTGCTTCTGGACGTGATCCCCTTGTCGCTGGGCATCGAGACTATGGGTGGCCTGGTGGAGCGCCTGGTCCCGCGCAATACCACCATCCCGGTGGCCCGTGCCCAGGAGTTCACGACCTTCAAGGAAGGCCAGACCGCCATCGCCATCCACGTGGTCCAGGGCGAGCGGGACCTGGTCGCCGATTGCCGGTCGCTTGCCCGCTTCGAGCTGCGCGGCATCCCGCCCATGGTCGCGGGGGCGGCACGCGTTCGCGTCACCTTCGAAGTCGATGCTGACGGCCTGCTGCAGGTTGCGGCCGTGGAGCAGGGCAGTGGGGTCCAGGCCCGGGTCGAGGTCAAGCCATCCTACGGCCTGACCGATGCCGAGATCGAGACCATGCTGCGCGATTCGCTTGCCCATGCCGGTGAGGATCTCGAGGCGCGTCGTCTGCGCGAGCAACAGGTCGAGGCGGGACCGCGTGATCGAAGCCCTGACCGCGGCCTTGGCTGCGGATGGCGACCTGCTGCTGGATGCCGCCGAACGGGCCCAAGTTGAGGCGGCCTTGGCCGAGCTGCGGCGGGTCACCGCCGGCAACGACGCGGAGGCGGTGCGGCGGGGTGTCCTCGCCCTCGAGCAGGCATGCGCCTTCTACGTCGAGCGGCGCATGAACAAGGGCATCCACGAGGCGATGGCTGGACACCGTGTCGATGACTTTCAAGTAGACCCAGAACAGGTTCGCCGATCCCATGACTAGACTTCTCTTTTCTGCCCCACGTCGAGATTTGTCCGGAGGGCGCCATGTTCGAGGTGGAGCCCGGTACGACCATCTGCGATGCGGCCCTGGCCCACGGCATCGAACTGCCCCACGCCTGCGAGAAGTCTTGTGCCTGCACGACCTGTCACATCGTCTTGCGCGAGGGTTTCGACTCCCTGGGGCCGGCGGAAGAGGCAGAGGAGGATCTGCTGGACAAGGCCTGGGGGCTTGAGCCAGAGTCTCGTCTGGGCTGTCAGGCGGTGGTGGGGACCCAGGACTTGGTCATCGAGATCCCCAGGTACACTATCAACATGGTGTCGGAGTCACATTGATTGGGCAGGGGCCAGGGTAGCGGCGTCGCGCCTTGACCGGGTCAGATCCCGTACTGACAGACCGGAGGATCTTCCGCTATGGGCCTGAAGTGGACCGATATTCAGGAGATTGCCATCGCCCTGGACGAGGCGCGTCCGGACACGGACCCGCGTTACCTGAATTTCGTGGACCTGAGGGCCTGGATACTGGCCCTGCCGGGTTTCGACGATGCTCCGGGGCACTCGGGCGAGAAGGTGCTGGAGGCCGTTCAGATGGCCTGGATAGAGGAGCGGGAGTAGCCGCGACGGAATCGCGGAATCGGCCCCGGACTCGCCAAGGCGCAAACCAACCTGTTCGCAACGGGATGATTTTCGCATCCGTCATTCTCGGTGCTACGCCCTTGCCGCGAGCTGCGCATTGCTCTTCCGGCGCGTCCCAACCCGCCTCGCAGGACACGCTGACCTCATCGGCAATGCCCTCGGCCGTATGCGACGTCTCAGCATTGCTCCCAGGGTAGCCCGCGGAAGCGCCAGCCGCCGAGCGTGCCGCGGTGATGATGGTCGTCGCGCTCACCCTCGAATCCCTCGTCGACGTGGAAGACCGCGGTCAGGCCGGCCTCCAGGAGGACCTTGCCGGCCTCGTGGGAGCGCTTGCCGCTGCGGCAGATGAGGATGACCGGGGCGCACTCGGCTCCCTCGCTGCACACCGCACCGCCGAGCAGCAGCTTGCGGATCTCGGTGGTGAACTCGGGGTTGATGGTCCAGTCCGGCTCGTCGATCCAGGGGACGTGGACGGCCCCTGCCGGGTGTCCGACGAACAGGTATTCCATGGTCGATCGGATGTCGACCAGGATCGATTGGGGGTCGTCCTGCATCATTTGCCAAGCCTGTTGGGGGGTTATGCTCTTTGGAGCCTGATTACTCATGGGGCGTAATCCTCATCATCTTCCGGTTTGCTGGATTTTATCATTAGAGTCAGACTACCTGGGTCCGAGTCTGGTCCCGCGCCGGGCGGTCGAGGTCAGTGTAGCACCCGAGATCCAATGCAAGCCCGTTTTCCACGAGGGGCCGCCGGCAGAGACATCCAGCCTATGGCTAAGCGCCCAGTTGCGTCTGACCGATCAAAGGGTCGGATCTTTAAAGAGCGTCTCGCGTCCTGGGCCGGTGCGTCTGGCCGCCCGGCTGCCGCTGACCGCCCTACAGCGTGTCGGTTGGGCTTTGGGCCACCTAGTTCGTGGCTCTGGCCGAACAAACAGCGCCGTAACGCCCTGATCAACATCCGCATGTGTCAGCCGAATCTGGCCCCAGAGGAACAGGTCGCCTCTGCGCGATCGCACCCTGAGGGAATTCGGCAGGACCTACCTGGAGATTGCCTACCTGTGGTTGCGACCCGTGGAGGAGGTCCTGTCCCTGGTGACTGAGGTCTGCGGCGGCGAACTCTTGGACCGGTCTGCCGGCAAAGGGGTGATCGTCCTCTCTCCTCACCTTGGCGCTTGGGAATTGGCTGGGCTCTATCTGGCCGCCCAGGGACCGACGACCATCTTCTACAAGCCGCAGCGGTTGCTCGACGACCTCATCCGCGCGGCGCGCGGGCGCAGCGGTGCGACCCTCGCGCCGACCACCCCAGGGGCGTCAGGCTGCTGGTGCACGGTCTGGAACGAGGGGAGTACGCCGGGCATACTGCCGGACCAGGAGCCCAAGGGGGAGAGCGGGGCCGTGTTCGCCCCCTTCTTCGGGGTGCCGGCCTATCACAATGCTGCTGGTGAACCGTCTGGCGCGCAGGACGGGTGCCCGGGTGATCTTCATGTTCGCACAGCGTCTGGGGTCGGGCCGGGGCTTTCGGATGCACTGCATCGCTGCGCCAGAAGGCGTGGACTCGGAGAACGACCTGGTCGCGGCCGAGGCGCTCAACCGAGGGGTAGA
This sequence comes from uncultured Gammaproteobacteria bacterium, assembly GCA_963709645.1. Classification (GTDB taxonomy): domain Bacteria; phylum Pseudomonadota; class Gammaproteobacteria; order Chromatiales; family Chromatiaceae; genus DYRB01. Next base: position 134,966 of record CAVPXP010000011.1, on the reverse strand, counting down.
GCAGTGCGTCGCCATCTGTCCAGAGCAATACGTCTGGCCCTACAAACGATTTCGCAGAAGGCCAGAAGGACCGCCGAGCCCCTACCGGGGGCCGCTCTGATTGCTCATGGCGGCTGACGGCGACGGATTGGCGGTCCCTGAGCGGTGCGCCGCAGGAACGCACCTTTTTGGCCCTGAGGCGCCAGAGCGGTGCCGGCTGGGCTGCCTGCGGTTGCAATGGCTTCGGCCCCGCGTCGCGCGGGGCCGACGAGAGGGTCTACCCGATCTTGTCGGTGGCCGTTTCGGTGCCGCCCTTGTTGTCGACCCAGGTCAGTTCAATCGGGTCACCCGGCTCGCCGCCCTTGAACTTGTAGGCAAGATAGGGGTTCTGGGACACGCCGCCGCTCCAGAGCGCGGTCAGCACCACCTTATCCTTCCACTTGCAAGTCACCTCGGTGATGAAGTGGGCGGGGACGATCTCTCCGGTCTTCTTGTCCTTGCGCAACCCCGTCTCCATGGGGTGGGTCATGAGGGCCTTGACGCTGGTCTCTCCGCCGTCGGCCTTGGCGCGGATCTTGATGTTGCCTGCCATGCTCTGCTACCTCGGAATGTGTGCGTTGAGTCTCGGGATCAGCCGCCGCAGCCGCCGATGGTGACCTTGACCTCTTTCGATGGCGGTATAGGTCTTGTCGGCGGTCTGCACCAGGGCTTGGACGTTGGCGGTCTTGCCCATCTTGATGCGGGTGGAAACAGAGGGGATGGCGTCTTCGCCGAGGTTGAAGGAGGCGATCAGGGGGGTCTGATTGCCTTCCGCGACGATGATGATGGTCTTGACGCCGGTGGCGGTGGATTCCACGGTCACTGGCACCACGGCTCCGTTCTCGGCAATGTCCGGGGCCTTGATGGTGATGTCGCCGCCCGGCTCACCGGCCTCGACACCGATCAGCGCCTTGAGTGAGGACGCGACGTCCTTGGCGCTAAAGGCTGCTTCGGGCCAGGCGGCCAGTACGGCGCGCGGAGCCAGCAGGCCGGCACCCACAGCGACGCCAACCGCACCGGCGGCCAGCGAGCCCTTGAGCAGGATTCTGCGTTTTGCGTCGATCATGAATGAACTCCTAGTCGAGCAAGTATTGGTGGTGTTGAGAGTGGGTGGCGACCCGAGCCCTGTCGCCATGGATCTCGCCGGGCCTGTAGACCCGCCGAATGGAGGCATGCGTATCGAACTGTTCCGTGGCGTCCAAGACGCGATAGGCGATTGCGCGACCAAGCCGCACCCAGCCAGTTGGTCCGTAATGCTCCCCAAGGGAGTACCGGACCTTCTCCAGTCGCAAGCTTACATGACTCCGCCAGGGGTGCAAAGAAACATTAAAAAATCAATAAATACTTATGTTTGAGAGGCATCTAGGCTGCCTTCGGGCTATCGCCGAGCGGCCCCGGAGTTGGTTCACCCGCCGGCCGCATCGCCCATGGCTGCACGCTTCCTGTGCCACCAATCAACGAGATCCGAAAACTCCGCCCTCTTTCTTGAGGTCGCGTTGTTCCTCCTTCAGCTCATCCAACCGTACTTGAAGCCGCGAGGCGGCCTGGTAGCTCAGGCCGGGAGTGCGAAGCCCGTTCTCCAATTGCTTAACGGCGGGCTCCAAGTCACCGGTAAGATAAAGATAATTGGCGCGATAGAGGTGCGTTTCCCCCTTCTCCCCCGACTTGCCGGCGGCGTCGGACATGAGTTTGTAGAGCTCTGGGTCATTGGGCCTCTGGGCCGCTACTGCGCGCAACGCCCTCAGCGCGTCCGCCGAACGTCCTGCCGCCGTCAGGGTCTCCGCATAAGCCATGTTCAGCGGGACACTGGTCGGGGAGAGTCCCAGGGCCTCGCGGAGATTGGCAATGGCGGCTTCTATGCCGCCTTGGCGCCGCTGAAGGCGGGCCTCCAGAACGACGGCCTCTGCCTGCTGCGGCAGCTTCGCGCGCAGGGCTTTGGCCTCCGAGGATGCCTCGCCGAGGCTGCCGGCACGTTCCAGTGCCAGCGCGAGCCCATAATGCTCGGCGGTCTCATTGGCGTAGCGGCCCTCCTTGAGGGTTTTGCGGAAGGACTCGACGGCTTGGTCCGCGCGGCGGAAGGAACGCTGCCGTAGGTCCGCGCGGGTGAGGTGGAAACGCAGGGAGTCGGGTTTCTGGCGGTGACCGTAGGCCTCGGCGCGGCCCACGGCATCGGCGATCCGGTTGGTGTTGACCGGGTGGGTGCGGAGAAATTCGGGGGCGTTGTTCTCCTGGGCTCGACTTTCCTTGGACAGGCGCTCGAAGAATCCCGCCATGGAAAAGGGGTCATGTCCGGCCTTGGACAGCGTGACGATGCCCACCCGATCCGCCTCCTTCTCGTTGTCGCGCGTGAAGTTGATTTGCTGCTGGACGCTGGCGGCCTGGATGCCTGTCACCGCGGCGGCGGCGACGTCCCCGGAAACCTGGGCGCCAAGGATGGCCGCAGCGACCAGCACAGCCAGGGTCGGGAGGGCAAGCTGTGACTGATTCTCGATCGACCGCATCAGGTGGCGCTGAGTGACGTGCGCAATCTCGTGGGCCATGACCGCGGCTAGTTCGCCCTCGCTTTGCGTGGCTAGGACGAGCCCGGCGTAGACCCCGACGTAGCCGCCGGGTCCTGCGAAGGCATTGATCACGGGTTGGTCGATGAGAAAGAAGGTGTAGCTCCCGGCGCCGGTCCCGCTTGAGGCCACGAGGCCGTTGCCGAGCGCGACGATGTAGTCGTTGAGCAGTGGGTCGTCGTCGACCGGCAGAGACTTGCGCACGCTCTGCATGAAGGCGCGCCCCAGGCGCCGCTCCTGGGCAGAGGTCATGGCGGTATCCGCGGAGCTGCCGAAGTCTGGCAGGTCCAGCGGCTGTCCTGCTGCGGCAGCGCAGCCGATGGCGATGCCGCAGATAAGTGTGAGGGTGCGGGCGATATACCCGGCAGGACTTTGGGTTTTCATGCAGCGGTGAGACCCCCGCCGGCCCGAGAGGTTTCCCGGGGTGTGATACCAGTCGTTTGTTGAAAGGTCGCTGTCGAGCGCTGAGCCTGGATGGATGTCGTTGGGCGCGCAGCCGGACAGATTATCGCCCTTCGCGCCTGAGCTGGCTACGCAAACGCCATCCAAGAACGGCTGGGCCGCGGCAGATTTGCCCTTCAGCCGTGACCAGGGGAGTTGCAGTTGGCGGGCCTATAGCATCAATTGAGCTGAACCCGCTGCCCCCAGGGGACCCTGGACTTGCCCTTGATCAGCCAGATGACCGGGTAGGGCGGCTCGGCCTTCGGGAAGGTCCCGTCTGCGTCGGTGAAATAGACGAGCAGGTCCGGCCGTCGCCCGGCCTGCTCGACCCAGTCGAAGACCGGGGTGAAACTGGTCCCGCCGCCGCCCTTGACCCCATCTGGGCGGCGGAATTGCTCCCAGGGCTCGAAGATCCAAGGCGCCCCCTCGCAGAGCTTGGCGTCGCAGGGCAGCAGGGTGACCCGGGCCCGAACCTGCCCCTTGAGAGCATCGACCTCGTCGATGAACTCCTCGATCTCGGCGTCCTTGATGGAACCGCTGGTGTCCACCGCCACCACCAGGTCGAGACTGCTGACTGCGCAGGCTCGGCATGATGAAGTCTCCCTCCCGGCGCGAAGGGCGGCTGTAGCTGTAGTCGTCCCGTGCGAGTGCAGGTCATGTAGCGGGCGAGCAGCATGCGCCAGGGCAGCTGCGGCTGGAGCAGGTGATCGATCATGCGCCGCAGCTCGCCGCCGAGCTTGCCGGCCTGCATCGCTTGCTGGGCGGCCCCGGCCATGCGCTGCTGCCACTGCACCGCGAGGGTCTCGCGCTCGTCAGGGTCCAGAGGCTGAGGTTCGCCGGCGCAGCCGTCTGCATCGGCGTCTTGGCGCGGGGTCTCACCTTCGGTGCGCCCGGCTTGACCCTGGCCTTGACCCTCATTGCCGGGTTGCGGGCCACTTTCGCCGGAGCCCTGCACATCGCCCTCGCGCATCCCCTTGTCTGTGCCCTGGGCTTGGTCTTTACCCTCGCCCTGGCTGTCGTAGGCGTGCTTGTCGAGCGTCTCCGACTGGTCGTTGTCGTCCAGCAGGGGATAGATCTCCTCCGCCGTCAGGCCCTTGTACAACGGCATCGTCAGGGCGTTCGGCGGAGGCTTGAGCCCGTCGTCGATCAGCAGCGGGTTGACGGCATAGTCGCAGGCCAGGTCCCAGCGGTGCTGGACGCGGTGCTGGCGGCGGGCGAAGTGGGACAGAGCGCAGTGCAGGGCCTCGTGGGCCAGCATGAACTGTGTTTGCTCCATGCTCAGCGAGGCAATGTACTCTGGGTTGTAGTAGAAGGCGCGGGCGTCGGTGGCCGTGGTGGGGCACCAGTCCGGGCGGGCCTGCCGCACGGGCAGCCGCAGGACCAGGGCCCCGAGGAAAGGTTTGTCGAGGATCAGCCGGGTGCGCGCCGCGGCGAGCTTCGTCTCGATCCGATCGATGTCCAGGTCCACGACGGCGGCCTAGTCGTACAGCATGACATCGGCAACCGCCTGGGCCCAGTCGGCGAAGGCGGGGACCTCGAACAGGGCCCCCCCGATGGCCCGGTGCAGGTCGGAGACCAGCATCACCCCCATCTCACGCTGGGGGAAGCGCCGGGCGTAGGTCAGGATGTTCCCGACCAGGGTAGCCCAGTTGTCTCCGGAGCGCGCTCGGATGGCCCGACCCACCAGGGCGGCGGCCACGGCGTACTGCAGGTCGATCTCCGTTGGCACCTGCACCTTCTCGCCGGCGACGATGGCGTCCAGGTCCGGCATTTGATCCAGGCTGTTGACGAAGGCGTGCAGCTCGATCCCCGCAGCCGGGCCGACGCAGGCCTGCAGCGTCCCCTGCAACAGCTCTGGGTGGTCTTCGAACTTTCGCAATCCCCGGTGGGCGAATTCCCAGGAGCGCGGGGAGGGGAAGGCTACCGGGTTGTGGGCCGGGTCGAAGTCGAAGAGCAGCTCCGGGCGGAATCGCAGGAAGGCGATGACCCGCTCGTCGATGTCGTTGGCATAGGCCCAACTCACCCAGTCATCCAGGTGCGTATCGACCTCGAAGTGGGAGAATCGGTTCGCCAGCGGGGCCGGCATGCTGTAGGTCACCCCCCGGTCGCCCTGGCGGTTGCCGGCGGCGAAGATGGCCCAGTGGGGTGGGACCTGGTACTCCCCCAAGCGGCGGTCAAGGATGAGCTGGTAGGCGGCGGCGGAGACCGCCGGCGGGGCCGAGGTGATCTCATCGAGGAACAGCACCCCGGCCGGACCATGGCGCTGGGCATCCGGGAGGATGCTGGGGATGGCCCAATCCACCCGCCCTTCGACGCGGAAGGGGATGCCCCGCAGGTCGCTGGGTTCCATCTGGGACAAGCGAATGTCGATCACGGGCGCCGCGTGACGCGCTGCAATCTGCGCGACCATCTGAGACTTGCCGACCCCAGGTGGGCCCCAGAGCATGACGGGGGTGTGATGTCCCTCGGCGGTGCTGACGAACTCGCGGTCCAGAACGCGTAACAACTGTGCCGGTCGCATGGGCTCGGGTCTTCCTCGCTCCTTGGGTCTCTGGGGGCGGCCGGTGTCCTGTGGGGCCTGTGACAAGGGACAACCGGTCTGAGGCTCTGGAAGGGTAGGTGGGTTTGCGCGGCGGAGATCACAAGGCCAGCACATCGCTGGCACGCATAAGATAAACGCAGTATTCTAATGGCCCGCCCCTGGACCGGCGCGTCTCGGGTACCTCGGGGGACAGGACGACAGTGGCGGAGCTCGCAGCGTTACCCGCGCATCAGGCGACCCCCTGGGTTGTCGTTATGCGGGGAAAAACTTACAATCCTCAAGCTTTGACCTTCTCATCGCTGATGCTCGGAGACCGGAAATGAACAAGTTCTATTACGACGCCGTGACCCAGATGGAGCAGTTGGGTGTCGACGACGAATACGTCCAGGGCTGGCAGTGCGGCTTCCTGCAGAATCCCAAGCGCGAAGAGCAACGGCTGACCGATGCCTACGAGGCCGGCTATGCCGACGGTGAGGAGAAGAACACCGACAGCTTCGGCGACTGGGTCAAGGGCTGATCCGGCTTCGTCGCACGGCGGAAAGGGGCGGGTCCTCCCGCCCTTTTTTGTGTCTGGCGATTTCCTGTATTCAGGCGATGTCTGTCAAATCATGCACCAGATGACTTGTCTCTGCGCCCGCCTTCTTTGTCGCGCCGGCAGTCACATAGCCCGGCTATGCCCCTGCCGATACTCCTTGAAGGCTGACGTAAATCCGGCGCCATCTCGTATATGATTCTCCGGCAATCGCCTACAGCGTTTTCTGGACCCTAGGTTCCTGTCTGTGCCTGTACTCCCTGGTGGCCGACGATGCCAGGTGTTCTGACCTCTGCCGCCCAGCGGCTCGATGACCTCTTGCGTGGTCCCGACCTGCTGGTGATGCCCTGCTGCTTCGCTGCACTTTCGGCTCGCCTGGTCGAGGACGCCGGTTTTCCCCTCACCTTCATGAGCGGCTTTGCAGTCTCTGCGGCCCGCCTGGCCCTGCCGGATACCGGGCTCATCTCCTATGCCGAGATGCTCGACCAGGGCCGCACCATCTGCGAGGCGGTCTCCATCCCGGTTATCGGCGACGGCGACACGGGTTATGGCAACCCGGCCAATGTCAGGCGCACGGTTCAGAGGTATGCCAAGGCCGGGTTGGCCGGGGTCATGATCGAGGACCAACTCGCCCCGAAGCGCTGTGGTCATACTCGGGGTAAGGATGTGGTGGGGCGGGACGAGGCCCTGGCGCGGTTGCGCGCCGCGGTAGATGCCCGCGACGAGGGTGCCGGCATCTGTGTCGTCGCCCGCACAGATGCGCGCGCAACTCTTGAGCCTGGACGAGGCCATCTGGCGCATGCGGGCCTTTGCCGATCTGGGGGCCGACATCCTGTTCCTGGAAGCTCCGCGCAACGAGGCCGAGATGGCCGCCTTCTGTGCCCAGGTCCCGGGCGTGCGGATGGCCAACATGCTGGAGGAGGGCGACACCCCAATCCTTTCTCCCGAGCGCCTAGCCGCCCTGGACTACCGCATCGTTGCCTACCCCTTGACCTTGCTGAACACCCCTGTCTATGCCATGCAGGAGGCCCTGGTCGACCTCAAGGCCGGGCGCACGCCGACACGGCGGGTGGATTTTGCTGCGATTCGCGACCTGGTCAGCTTCTCTGACTATGATAAAACTCTGGCGCGCTACGACGCAGGGCGCGGCGTGGGCAGGGTGGTCGGCGGGACCTCTGCAGATACGGGACCAGGCCATGAATGACAATAGCTACCTTAAGGATTTTGTCCTCTTGCGCAACGATCCCTCGAAGGTCGGCGTGGTGCGCGACGCGGCCGAGCGCGGCGAGGTCGATGCCCAGTACACCCTCGGCCTGATCTACGCCGAGGGTCGCGGTGTGGAGATCGACCTCGGCATGGCCCATTATTGGTTGTCCCTTGCGGTGGCTCAGGGCGACCGCGACGCTGAGCAACTGCGGAATGTCGTCGGCAGCCAGATGACGGATGCGGAGTACGAACTCTCCAAACGTCTGCGTGCGGGCTGCGTCATGCCCGCTCGGCCCCTGACCCACTGAGGCATGCGCAGAGGCCTTCCCTGTCTCAGAGCTCACTCCGGACAGACATCCACCCATAAACAGCCCCGGAGATCGCTCCATGCGCGCCTACGGTCTTTTGCCCATTCTCCTGCTTGCCGGTTGCTCGACCACATCTGGGCCTATTTCGGCCCCGCCGACGCCCACGAGCCCCAATCCGGTCACCGTCTCCCTCCATCGCGTCGAGTCCATCGAGGGTGCGGCGGTCCCCATGGTCTTCACCATCGATGGAACCGAGATCTACGGACTGAGCAACGGCGAGACCCATCGCATCAGGCTCGATCCTGGTCAGTATGTTTTCGGCTGGCGGTTCGGATTCGACACCTGTAATCAGGATGTGTGGCTCCGCTCAGGGCGGGAAATCGATCTGACGCTGTCCGCCGATTGCAATATCCCGCCGGAACCTTAGGGAAACGCCGAATAAAGCGTTTCCCGTGCAGGCATCGGAGGGCCCGCCATTTCCGACAGCGCTAAGCCGCTGAAAACGGAGCATTCCGCGAGTCGCGTCTTGGGGAGCGCGAGCTGATTCAAGCCAGGGATGGCCTTAATCAGCATCTCCCAAGGTGTCAATGGGAGCAGCGATCGGCGGTGAGCCATCGGCGCGTATGGATCAAGACCTTGCGGGCATGCCTGCGATGCGGGGAGATCACTCGACAGTTGCGTTCGTCTTCCACCACGGTTTTCCTCGGATCAAAGTCAGCCCGCTGACCGGTGACCGCTCCTTCAGGCATTGCCCCATGACCATAATCACGGACTTGCATCACGCGAGCCTGCTCGTCGCCGATACTGGGCGAGCCTTGGGCTTTTACTGCGATCTGCTCGGGTTGGCAGTGGACGGCAGCCGCCCGGACCTGGGCTATCCGGGGGCGTGGCTTCTGGTCGGGGGGCGCCAGATCCACTTGCTGCAGCTCCCGAATCCGGATCCAGTGGAGGGGCGGCCTGCACATGGAGGGCGTGATCGGCACCTCGCGCTATTGGTCAACAACCTGGACTGGCTGGCGCGGCGCTTGGACGGGGCAGGAGTTGCTTATACCCGGAGCCGGTCGGGTCGTCGGGCCCTGTTCTGCCGCGACCCCGATGGCAATGCCTTGGAGTTTGTCGAATCGGGCGCAGACTAGGGCGTCGCCAGGGCTTGTCCTCTGGGCGGCCACGAAGGGTCGGGGCGCGGGAGCTTAGTAACCGCGGTAGTACCAGCGGTTGTTCCAGCCCTCCGGGGGGTAGGCGGGGACTTCGTCCAGGTCTTGGGTGCCGTCGGTCTCCGCAGGAGTTCCAGGAGACACAGGCGGCGCGACTGGCGGCGGCGGTTCTCTCTGGTCTGTGGGCGCTGGCCCCGGCCAGGGGCCAGGCTCGCGGAAGGCCTCGCGATTCCGTTCAACCTGTTCCATCAGGGCCTCTCGACGGCGCTGGCTTTGCTTTTCGTGGGCCTCCTGGTGTGCCGCGCCCCAGGGGTCGGTGAGCCGGCGGCGCGCGTTGATCGCCTCCTTCGCGGCGCGCCGACGTTCCTCCCAGGCCCGCCTCTGTGCCTTCACTTCCTCTAGCCACTGATCCATCGGGTCGGCGTAGCCGCCGGACTGGGGGATAACCCGCTCGGCGTTAGGCCGAGCGCCCATAGTGGCGTCATCGCCACGGGCAGTCGCGGCAGGGCCAGCTATCAGTGCTCCGAGCCAGAGCAGGGCCATTATGGGCAGGGAACTGTGGTGTGGCATGTCGCACCGAATCGTCTTTTGGGTCGCGGCCGTGCCCGCCGGACCGGCGGGTTGGACAGAAGTCTAATTCAATAGTTGCTTAAATGCCGTACTTGTACGGCACCGATCGGGTGCAGTCAAGCAGGGTGGGGGAACGAGCGGGGAAAAGGGCGTGGCGCCGGATTCAGGTCGTGGATGCTTCCAGGCGGGCATGGATCTCCCGGCGCAGGCAGGCCAGCGCCGTCTCGCAGGTGATGGGCGTGTCTTCGCGGGTCGTGATGAAGAAGACGTCGTCTACCTGGGCACCGACGGTGGCGATCTTGGCATTCTGCAGACGGATGCCGCACGCTTCGAAGACAGCCCCCATTTCGGCCAAGAGTCCGGGGCGGTCGCGTGTCGTCAGGCGCATGATGGTCCGGTGGTTGGGCTCGTCCGGGGCGAAACTGACGCGAGTCTCTACGGGGAAGTGGTGATGGCGGCGCGGCAGGCGCCGCAGCACCTGGGTACCGGCCCAGGGGCGCTCGCGCAGTGCTTGGCCCAGGGTGCTGCGGATCTCGTCGGTGCGCGGCCCCTGTGCATCGACCCGCTTGCCGTCCTGTTCCAAGACCTGGAAGACATTCAGCGCCATGCCATCGTCTGTGGTGATGATGCGGGCGTTCATGATGCTGAGCGCCATCTGGTCGAGCAGGGCCGTGGTGATCCGGAACAGACCGTCGTGGTCGTGGGTGTAGAGAAAGATCTCGGTCCCTCCGCGCGCGGTGACCGGGCGGATCTCCACCAAGGGGAGAGACTCCGGGGGGGTGGCCAGGACCAACCGGGTCTGCCAGGCAATCTCGTCAGGGGAGTTGTGCAGAAAGAAATCGAGGCTGAGTCGGGCCCAGAAAGCGATGCACGCCGCCTCGTCCGCCCCGTATCTTGCCATGAGGCGCAGGGCCTCGTGCTGCTTGAGCGCGATGAGTTCGTCCTGGGCCTGGGGATTGTCCAGACCGCGCAGCAGCGCGCGCCGGGTGGCGTGGTAGAGGTCGCGCAGCAGCGCATCCATCCAGGTGTTCCAGCGTCTTGGGTTGGTCGCGCGGGCGTCCGCTACGGTCAGCAGATAGAGGTAGTCCAGCCGGCTGGTGTCCCCGACCTGGGCGGCGAAGGCCTGGATCGCATCGGGGTCGCCGATATCCTTGCGTTGTGCGGTCATGGACATGATCAGGTGCTGCTCGACCAGCCAGGCAACCAGGCGACTGTCAAATTCGCTGAGGCCGTGGAGCTGGCAGAAGTCCCAAGCGTCGCGCATGCCGAGGACGGAGTGATCGCCGCCGCGACCCTTGGCGATGTCGTGGAAGAGTCCGGCGAGGTAGAGCAGCTCCAGCTTGGGGATGCGCTGGGCCACGGCCGTGCAGAGGGGTAATTCGGCGGCGAACTTGGGGACCGTGAAGCGCCGCAGGTTGCGCAGCAGCATCAGGGTGTGCTCGTCCACGGTGTAGACGTGGAACAGGTCGTACTGCATGCGCCCGACGATGTTGGCGAAGGCCGGAATGTAGGCGGCCAGGACGCCGTACTGGTTCATGCGCCGCAGGGCGTGGGTGACGCCGACGGGCTGCCGGAGGATCTCCATGAACAGGCTGCGGGCGGGGAGGCTTTGCCGGAAGTCCTCGTCGATGAGGTGACGGTGCTCGCGGATCAGGCGGATGGTGCTGGCGCGCACCCCCTGCAGGTCGGGTGAGTCTGCAGCAGCAGAAAGATCTCCAGTAAGGCGAGCGGGGACCGCCGGAAGACGTCGTCGGAGGTGACCTCGATGTAGCCGCTGCGGGACTGGAAGCGCCGGTTGATGGGGGTCGGAGGCCCGAGCGCATCGCCGCAGCAGGATGGCCTCGTGGAAGAGCTGCAGGAGCATCTCGTTGAGGCGATTGAGCTCGACGACGGTGCGGTAGTACTGCTGCATGAACTGTTCGACGGCGAGATTGTTGTCCCCGTCGCAGATAGCCGAACTGGTTGGCGAGGGTGCGCTGGTAGTCGAACAGCAGCCGATCCTCGTGGCGTCCGGTCAGCTGGTGCAGGGCGAAGCGGATGCGCCAAAGCAGAATCTGACCGCCGATCAGCGCGGCATACTCGGTCTCGGTCAGAAAGCCGTGGTCCACCAGATCATGCAGGGTCTCGGCCGCGAAGTGGCGCTTGGCGACCCAGCCGATCATCTGGATGTCGCGCAGTCCTCCAGGGTTCTCCTTGATGTTGGGTTCCAGGTTGTAGGCGCTATCGCCGAACTTGGACCATCGGGCGCGTTGCTCCCGGGTCTTGGCAGAGAAGAATGCCTCGCTCGGCCAGATGCGGTCGGGGGCCGTGGCCGCGCGCAAGCTCCTCGAACAGACTTGCGGGGCCAGCGAGCAGCCGCGCCTCCATAAGATTGGTCATGACCGTGACGTCGTCGCGTGCCGCCTCGACGCACTGCTCCACAGTGCGCACGCTGGCTCCGACCTCGAGGCCGATGTCCCACAGGAAGCGGACCAGGTCGCCGAGGGGCTCGCTCAGCGACTCCAGGGCCTCTGGGGCCACCAGGATCAGGATGTCCACGTCTGACGATGGGTGCAGCTCTCCACGCCCGTAGCCGCCGACGGCGACGAGGGCAGCGGCTTGCACGGCGGGGACATGGTGGACCCACGCCGTACAAAGGGCCTCATCGATGGTTGCGCTGCGGGCATGGACCAGGTCCACGATCGGGTCGCCGCGGTCGAAGCGCTCGAAGAGCACCGCCCGTGCGTTGCGCAACCCCTGGCGTAGGGTCTTGAGCAGATCGTCAGTGTCCGCCGGTGGCGGGTGGCCCGTGCCGATGTTGGCCAGGGCCGGTGCCGGGGCGCTCATACGAGCCCCGGCTCCCCGTGCTCCTCCGTCCGCAGGGTGAGGACCTCGTGCCCCACAGGTGTCACCAGGATGGTGTGCTCCCATTGGGCTGAGAGGCTGCGGTCCTTGGTGACCACGGTCCAGCCGTCGGGCAGGAGCTTGATGAAGCGCTTGCCGGCGTTGACCATGGGTTCGATGGTGAAGCACATGCCGGCTTCCAGGACCAGGCCCTCACCCGGTTTCCCGTAGTGCAGGACCTGCGGTTCTTCGTGGAATTCCCGGCCGATGCCGTGACCGCAGTATTCACGGACCACCGAGCACCCCTGTGCCTCGACGTACTGCTGGATGGCGTGCCCGATGTCCCCCAGGGTTGCCCCCGGGCGCACTCGGCCGATCCCGAGCCGCATCGCCTGCTGGGTGATCTTGACCAGGCGCCTGGCCAGGATGGAGGGCTCACCGACGCAGAACATCTTGCTGGTGTCGCCGTGGTAGCCGTCCTTGATGACCGTGATGTCGATGTTGAGGATGTCGCCATTCTTGAGGCGCTTGTTACTCGGGATGCCGTGGCAGACCTGATGGTTCACCGAGGTGCAGATGGACTTCGGAAAGCCGCGGTAGTTCAGCGGGGCCGGGACGGCGCCCTGAATCTGAACGATATGGTCGTGGCAGATCGCATCCAATTCGTCGGTGGTGACGCCCGGGCGCACGTGCTGGCCAATCATCTCCAGGACTTCTGCTGCGAGCTGGCCGGCCACGCGCATCTTTTCGATCTCGTCGGGGCTCTTGGTAGGCACGCTCATGGTGTGGGTTGTTGCGTCCACGGGTTTGCTCGACGCTTGGCAATGTCTGACGGAATTGCTGGGTGGGAGCCGGCTATGGTATAAGACGCGTCGCTTTCGCGCAAACCGGCCCCCAGCCCGGGCGCCGGGCCGCGCGTGGCACAAGAAGCGAAGCAAAAAACGCTGGTTTTTCGCTTTGTTCTTAAGGTGATTTTGGCAGAGCGTGCCGCCTCTCGCACAGGTCGAGGGGCCGCGTCGACGCAGCCTTTCTGACAAGCCACACACGCATCGACACATGGGATTGGGTGCCCGCCTCGCGGGTTTTTCCATGGGATCGCGTGGAGGTTCAACCCAACCAATCAGGAGCAAGTCCGTGAGTGATGTTTCCATGCGTCAGATGCTGGAGGCGGGTGTCCATTTCGGCCATCAGACCCGCTATTGGAACCCGAAGATGGGCGCCTTTATCTTCGGCCAGCGCAACAAGATCCATATCGTCAACCTGGAAAAGACCCTTCCCCTTTACCAGGATGCGATGAATTTTGCGGGGTCTCTGGCCGCCAACGGCGGCAAGATCATGTTCGTCGGGACCAAGCGCGCGGCGCGTGAGGCCACCCGCGAGGAGGCCTCGCGCTGCGCCATGCCCTTCGTCAATCATCGTTGGCTCGGCGGCATGCTGACGAATTTCAAGACCATCCGCCAGTCCATCAAGCGCCTCAAGGAGCTCTCGGCCATGTTCGAGGATGGATCCATCGAGCGATTCAACAAAAAGGAGGCATTGGGGCTGAGCCGCGAACGCGATCGGCTGGAGCAGAGCCTCGGCGGTATCAAGGACATGGATGGGCTGCCGGACGCCCTGTTCGTGGTCGATGTCGGCCATGAGAAGATTGCCGTCTCCGAGGCCAACAAGCTGGGTATCCCGGTGATCGGGGTGGTGGACACCAATAACGATCCCAGCAGCATCGACTACGTCATCCCCGGCAACGACGACGCCATCGGTGCGGTGCGCCTCTACGTCAGAGGTGTGGCCGACGCCGTCCTCGATGGGCGCAATACGGCCGCCGCCGGTAGTGCCGGGCGCGACGAGTTCATTGAGGCGGGCGCCACGGTGCCCGCCGGCGAGGCCGGGGCCTAGCACCCCGCAGCCCCATCGCGCAGCGGGCCAGAGAGGGCCGTAACGCCGGGGGCTGCCTGCCGCGCCCCGGGGCAGAATCAAATTACCTACAGCATCCGAGAGCATCCGGAACAGGAGCAGTGGTCATGGCCGTAACAGCCGCATTGGTTAAAGAGCTCAGAGAGCGCACCGGCGCCGGCATGATGGAATGCAAGAAGGCGCTGACCGAGAATGGCGCCGACATCGATGCCGCCATCGAGGCGATGCGCAAGTCGGGGCAGGCGAAGGCGGCCAAGAAGGCGGGACGCATCGCGGCCGAAGGCGTGGTGGTGGTCAAGCTTGCCGCCGACGGAAAGCGGGGCGTGGTCCTGGAGGTCAACAGCGAGACGGATTTTGTGGCCAAGGACGCCGGCTTCCAGGCCTTTGCCGAGGCGGCGGCCGAGCAAGCCCTGGCGAGCGACGTGACGGACGTGGCGGGGCTCGCCCAGCAGCCGATGCCGGGCGCAGACGGGACCGTCGATCACGCCCGTGAGGCATTGATCGCCAAGATCGGCGAGAACATCCAATTGCGCCGGCTGGTGCGTTTCGACGGGGTCTCCGGGGTTCTGTGCTCCTACCGTCACGGCGTGCGCATTGGCGTGGTGGTCGAGTTGCAGGACGGCGACGAGCAACTGGGCAAGGATCTGGCCATGCACATCGCGGCCAGCAACCCGATGTGTGTCGATGCCTCGCAGGTCTCGCCCGAGTCCCTCGACAAGGAGAAGGATATCTTCCGTGCCCAGGCGCTGCAGAGCGGCAAGCCCGAGGCCATCGTCGAGAAGATGATCGAGGGGCGCGTGCGCAAGTACCTGGAAGAAGTGACCCTGCTCGGTCAGCCCTTCGTCAAGGACCCGGATCAGACCGTCGAGAAGCTGCTCAAGCAGGCCGGCGCCAAAGTCCTGCGATTCTCCCGCATCGAAGTGGGCGAGGGGATCGAAAAGCGCTCGGAGAATTTCGCCGAAGAGGTCATGGCGCAGGTTCGCGGGAACTGAGGGGCCTTCGCGGTCGAGGCACGGCATCGAGTATATTCCTGCGGCGAGGGCTTTTCGTGGCAAGCGCACCCGTTCGACGCATCTTGCTCAAACTCAGCGGCGAGGCGCTGATGGGGGAGGGCAGTCACGGCATCGATCCCGAGGTCATGTCGCGCATGGCCCGCGACGTGCGGGACCTGGTTGCGTCCGGTATCCAGGTGGCCCTGGTCGTTGGGGGTGGCAACATCTTCCGTGGGGCGCGGCTGGCCGCAGCGGGCATGAACCGGGTGACCGGGGACCACATGGGGATGCTCGCCACGGTCATGAATGCCCTGGCGATGCAGGACGCCCTGGAGCGCATCGGGATTCCGGTACGGGTTATGTCCGCCCTCAGCATGGGCGCCGTGTGTGAGGACTACAGTCCTCGGGCGGCGGTCCGGCACTTGGAGGCCGGGCGTGTGACGATCTTTGCCGCTGGCACCGGTAACCCGTTCTTCACCACCGACTCGGCGGCAAGCCTGCGGGCGGTGGAGATCGCGGCGGATGTCCTGATCAAGGCAACCAAAGTCGATGGGGTTTACTCCGCAGACCCGATGAAGGACCCGGCAGCGGTCTTCTACCCCCGCCTGACCTATAACCAAGCCCTGCGGGAGAGGTTGGAGGTGATGGACGCCACTGCCATCGTGCTGTGCCGGGACCATGCGATGCCCCTGCGGGTCATGAATATCAACGAGCAGGGCGCGCTTCTGCGCCTGATTCGAGGCGAGCCGGTTGGCTCACTGGTTGAGAGCGGGGATTGACATGATCGACGACATCAAGAAGGACGCCGCGGCCCGCATGGGCAAGACTGTGGAGGCCCTCGGCCACGAGCTCGCAAAAATCCGCACGGGTAGGGCCCACCCCTCCCTGCTCGATCACGTCATGGTTTCCTACTATGGCTCAGATATGCCTATCAAGCAGGTGGCCAACGTCACGGTGGAGGATGCCCGGACCCTGGCTATCACGCCTTGGGAGCGCAACATGATCCAGGCCGTCGAGAAGGCCATCATGCAGTCGGACCTGGGGCTTAACCCCAATACTGCTGGGACCGTCATCCGTGTACCCATGCCGGCACTCACGGAGGAGCGTCGCCGGGACCTGATCAAGGTCGCCCGCCACGAGGCGGAACAGGCCCGGGTGGCGGTGCGAAACATTAGGCGCGACGCCAACGGTGAGCTGAAGGACTTGGTCAAGGAGAAGATGATCTCGGAAGACGACGAGCGTCGTGGTCAGGAGATCGTCCAGAAGCTGACCGACCAGTTCGTCAAGGAGGTCGATCAGGTTCTGGAGCAGAAGGAAGCCGATCTGATGGCGATTTGATCCGCATCCCCTTTCGACTTTTCCGCGTGGACAACGATAGGCAGGGTCATTCAGTCGCCCAGATCGGTGGGCGAGTGCCAGGTCACGTCGCGATCATCATGGACGGCAATGGCCGATGGGCTCGCCAGCGGGGGCTCCCGCGCACCGCGGGCCACCGCGCTGGCGTGAAGAGCGTGCGGGCCGTGGTCGAGGAGAGCGTCAGGCGCGGGGTCCGGGTGCTTACCCTGTTCGCCTTCAGCAGCGAGAACTGGCATCGCCCCGCCACCGAAGTCGCAGTCCTGCTGCAACTCTTTATGAGTACCCTCCGAGGCGAGGTCAGGCGGCTCAACAAGAACGGCGTGCGGCTGCGCGTGGTTGGGGAGCGCGCTGCTTTTCCGGAAAAACTGCAATTGCGCATTGCTGAGGCCGAGGAGCAGACCGCTGGCAACGAGGCCCTGATCCTGCAGATTGCCGCCAACTATGGCGGACGCTGGGACATCACCCATGCCGCCCGCCGGCTTGCCGCGGCCGTGGCCGCTGGCGATCTCACCCCCGAGGCCATCGACGAGGCCGCCTTTGCGTCGCGCCTCGCATTCGCCGATAGTCCGGACCCTGACCTCTTTATCCGTACCGGAGGTGAACAGCGGTTAAGCAATTTCCTGCTTTGGCAATCGGCCTATACGGAGCTGTATTTCACCGATTTATTGTGGCCCGAGTTTGACGCAGTGGCCTACGGTCACGCCCTAAGCGACTATGCCGGCCGCCAGCGGCGTTTTGGGCGGATCGCTGAGCAGATTGCCGAGATCCCCGGCGACGGTGGGGTGTAGCCCGTTGCTGCGTTCGAGCGCTTTGCGCCAGAGGGTACTGACCGCGATGGTCTTGGGGCCCTCGGTCCTGGCCGCGGCACTCTGGTTGCCCACCGGCTGGTTGGGCATTGCCATGGCCCCGGTGGTCCTCCTGGGCGCCTGGGAGTGGACGACCCTTGCCGGCATTACCGGTCCCGCCCCCCGTCTCGGATACCTTGGGGTCGTGATCCTGGGCTTCGTTGCCCTGTGGCAGGTCCACATCTTTGATTGGGGGCCCTATGTCCTGGCCCCCGTCGCCATGGGTTGGGTTGGGCTCTCCTACTATCTCACCCGAGTGGAGGAGATCCGCCGGGTCGAGGGTGCCGACATCGGTGTGCTTGGATTAGGCCTGCCGGTTCTTCTGGGCCCCTGGCTTGCCATGCTGGACCTGGATGCCATACAGCCCGACGGCCCCTTGTTTGTCCTCTGTCTTCTCTTGCTAATCTGGGGTGCCGATATCGCCGCCTACTTCGCCGGCCGGCAATGGGGTCGGGCCAAGCTGGCACCTGTCCTGAGCCCCGGAAAGACCCGTGCCGGGGCCTATGCCGCCTTGGCAGCGGCAGCGGGGTGCGGTGTGGTTTTTGCCGCCCTGCTCGGGCTCGGGCTTGGGCTCGGGCTGGCACTGGTCCTGATCTGCGTGGTGACGACGGTCGTCTCTGTAGCCGGGGATCTGTTCGAAAGCTTGCTCAAGCGTCGCCGCGGGCTCAAGGATTCCGGCGGGCTACTCCCAGGACACGGCGGCATCCTGGACCGCATCGACAGCATGACCGCGGCGGCCCCCGTTTTCACCCTTGGCCTGCGGATGCTGCTGTGACCGGCGTCACCATCCTCGGCTCCACAGGCTCCATTGGCCTCAGCACCCTCGATGTCGTGGCCCGCCATCCGGGGCGATTCCGGGTGGTCGCATTGACTGCTCACCGCGACGTCGAGACCATGGCGGCCCAGTGCCGCAAGTTCCGCCCGACGCTGGTGGCGATGGCCGACCCAGGAGCGGCGCGCATCCTGCGCGAGCGGCTGGCCGGCGATCCCGTCGCTCCCCGAGTGCTTTCGGGCGTCGATGGGGTCAGGGATGCCGCGGTCCTGCCTCAGGCTCAGGTGGTCATGGCCGCCATCGTCGGGGCTGCGGGGCTGGTGCCGACGCTGGCGGCGGCGGTTGCGGGTAAACGGGTGTTGCTTGCGAACAAGGAAGCGCTGGTGGTGGCCGGGGCCCTGCTGATGCAGGCGGTGGCGGACCACGGCGCCGAGTTGCTGCCGATCGACAGCGAACACAACGCCATCTTCCAGTGCTTGCCCGCGGGGTTCGAGCGAGGGCTCGGCGCCGTCGGGGTGGAGCGCATCCTATTGACCGCTTCCGGCGGGCCCTTTCTGGACAGTCCCCGGGAAGCCCTGGCGGCGGTGACACCGGAGCAGGCCTGCGCCCATCCCGAACTGGGAGATGGGCCGCAAGATCTCGGTGGATTCCGCAACCATGATGAACAAGGGCCTGGAGCTGATCGAGGCATGCTGGCTCTTCGGTACCAGCCCCGAGCGCATCCAGGTGGTGGTCCATCGCCAGAGCGTCATCCATTCCCTGGTCCAGTACATCGACGGCTCAGTCCTGGCGCAGCTCGGCAACCCCGATATGCGCACGCCCATCGCCCACGCACTGGCCTGGCCGGAGCGGGTGAGCTCCGGTGTCGCCTCGCTGGACCTGTTCGCGGTGCAACGGCTCGATTTCGAGCCGCCGGACCTGGAGCGCTTCCCCTGCCTAGCACTTGCGGCTCAGGCGGCTGCCGCCGGCGGCACGACGCCGGCCGTACTCAACGCGGCCAACGAGGTCGCCGTCGCCGCCTTCCTGGACCGGCGGATCGGCTTCACGGCCATTGCCGGGGTGGTGGAGGAGACGCTGGAAAGGCTGCCGGCCGAGCCGGTGGACGGCTGCGACATCGACTTCCTGCTGGAGATCGACCGCAAAGCCCGCGCGGTGTCGGAACAAAGGGTCAACTCGCGGGTCGCATAGGCTGCCATGCAAAATCTCACTGGTTTCCTGTCCTACGCCGGCTACTTCGTCGTCGCTCTGGCGGTGCTCATCGCTGTGCACGAGTTCGGGCACTTCTGGGTTGCCCGCAAGCTTGGCGTCAAGGTCTTGCGGTTCTCCATCGGCTTCGGCCGTCCGCTGCTGCGGCACAGGGCCCGGTCCGACGGCACCGAGTACGTCCTTGCCGCCGTTCCCCTTGGGCGGTTACGTCAAGATGCTTGACGAACGCGAGGGTGATGTTCCGTCTGATCAGCGTCACCTGGCGTTCAACCGCCAGGCCCTGTGGAAACGTTCCGCCATCGTCGCGGCCGGTCCCCTGTTCAACTTCGCGTTCGCCATCGCTGTGTTTTGGGCCCTGCTGGTCGCGGGGGAGACCGGAGATCGCCCCCTGGTGGGCGAGGTCGACGGCCGAATCTGCTGCTGCGGCGGCGGGGTTCGCCCAAGGGGACGAGATCCTGCAGATCGGCGACCGCCGGACGCCGACTTGGGAGTCTGCTGTCTTCGCCCTGATGGCCGAGGCCCTGGACGGGGAGGACTTGCCGGTGCGGGTCCGCGACGTCGGCGGACGGGAGTCTGTGCACCGCCTTGCCGGCCCCGCTCTGGCCGGTCTGCCGGAGAACCCAGCCATCCTCTCTGCCCTCGGGTTGTCTCAGGCGCGGCCCCTGTTGCCGCCGGTGATTGGCGAGGTGGTTCTGGGAGGGGCGGCGGAGGCGGGCGGGCTGCTCGCAGGAGACCGGGTGATCGAAGTCGACGGCGAACCCGTGGCTACATGGCAGGGCTGGGTCGACCTGGTGCGGCAGCATCCGGAGCGGCCCCTGCGGGTACGCGTCCTGCGCGACGCGTCCGAGTTGGACCTGACCATCACGCCGCGCCGCCAGGAGGAGCAGGGGCAATCCGTCGGCAAGATCGGTGCCGCAGTGATGGTCCCGGAGGCGCTGTTTCAGGGCTATCGGACAGAGGTGCGGCTTGGGCCCCTCGATGCCCTCGGCGCGGCCACGGCCAAGACCCTGGACATGAGTTGGCTGATGCTCCGGATAGTCGGGCGGATGGTGACTGGGCAAGCGTCCGTGGATAACTTGAGCGGTCCCATCTCCATCGCTGAGGCCGCGGGTAAGACGGCCGGGTACGGCCTGTCGGCTTTTCTCAAATTTCTCGCAGTGGTGAGCATCAGTCTCGGCGTCCTCAACCTGCTGCCGATCCCGGTACTGGACGGCGGGCACCTCCTCTACTTCCTGATTGAGGGGATAAAAGGCAGCCCCTTGTCCGAGCGGGCGCAGGAGCAGGGCATGAAGATCGGCATTGCCGTGCTCGCCGGCCTGATGACCCTGGCCTTTTACGTCGATATCTCCCGATTGCTGGGCTAGCGAGGGCCGTTCCCTTATACTACCGGCCCTTAACGCAGGCCGCCGCGGCCGCGGTGCTAGACACTTCAGGGGGTCCTTTTGCTCACAGCACTTTCGGTCCGAATCCGCGCGGTACCGATGGCGGCCGCCCGGGGCCGTCTCGCGACCTTCCTGGTCCTGCTGGCAATTTCCTGGGCCGCGTACGGCGACGTCTTCAAGATCTCCGATATCCGCGTGGAGGGGTTGCAGCGCATTGCCCCGGGCACCGTCTTCAACTACATGCCGGTACAGGTTGGGGATAGCGTCGGGGACGATGTTACCGCCTCCATCATCCGATCCCTTTACCAGACGGGCTTCTTCAACGACGTGCGGGTGGAGCGCGACGGGACCGTGCTGGTCGTGTCGGTACAGGAGCGTCCGGCAATTGCCGAGATCAAGATCACCGGCAACAACGATGTCAAAGAGGACGACCTCAAGAAGGGGTTGAAGGACATTGGGTTGGCGGAGGGCAGGGTTTTCAATCGCTCGATCCTCGACCGTATCGAGCAGGAGCTCAAGAAACAGTATTTCGCCCTCGGTAAGTACGGGGTGCGCATCGAGTCTACGGTCTCTCCGCTGGAGCGCAACCGGGTGGCCGTGCGCATCGAAATTACCGAGGGCCTGACGGCGCGCATCAAGCAGATCAACATCATCGGCAACGAAGCCTTCAGCGAAAACGAACTGCTCGGCCAGTTCAAACTGGGCACCCACCGTTGGTACTCGTTCTATTCGAAGAACGATCAATACTCCAAGCAGAAGCTGGCCGGCGACCTGGAGACATTGCGCTCCTATTACCTGGATCGCGGTTACATCCGCTTCGACATCAAATCGACTCAGGTGTCTATCAGCGCCGACAAGAAGGACATCTACATCACCGTCGTGATATCGGAGGGTGGTGTCTACACCGTCAGCGACATCAAGCTGGCAGGTGAGCCTACCGTGCCTGCCGAAAAGCTGTTTCCCCTGATTCACCTGCGTCGCGGGGACGCCTTCTCCCGCGCCACAACCACCGAGAGCTCGGAACGGATTTCAGGGTTGCTCGGGAACGAGGGCTATGCCTTTGCCAACGTCAATAACATCCCGGATATTGACGACGAGAAGAAGCAGGTTGCGGTGACCTTTTTCGTGGATCCAGGCAAGCGCGTCTATGTCCGGCGGGTCAATATGAAAGGTAATACCAGGACGCGCGACGAGGTGCTGCGCAGGGAGATGCGCCAGCTCGAGACGGCCTGGTTTTCCACCGATCTGGTGAAGAAGTCGCGCGAGCGACTGAAGCGCCTCGGCTATTTCGAGGAGGTCAATATCGAGACCCCAGCCGTGCCGGGCTCTGCGGATCAGGTGGACGTAAATGTCGCCGTCACCGAAAAGGCCTCTGGCAACTTGGCCGCGGGTATTGGCTATTCCCAGTCCGGTGGCTTCCTGTTCAACGCCAGCGTAACTCAAAACAACTTCCTGGGCAGCGGTAAGCGACTCGCGTTCGCCTTCAACAACAGCCAGACGAGTCAGCTGTATCGCCTGGCCTTCGATAACCCCTACTACACGGTGGACGGCATCAGTCGGGGGTTCGAGGCATCGTATCAGACCACCGACTTCGACCAGTTGGTAGGCGCGCGCTACACGACGGACGTGGGCGTACTTGGCATGAACTTCGGTCTGCCCATCACCGACACGAGCAGGGCTGGGCTCGGCTTGCGTTACCAGTACACGCAATTGCAGACCGGCGACGACGTCCTGGCCCAGGACTTCATCGCGCAGAACGGCGACAAGTTCAACGACGTCATCCTGAGTACGAGTTACACCAGCGATACCCGGGATACCGCCATATTCCCCACCGATGGCAATCTCAATATTTTGCTAGCGGAGGTGGCGGTCCCCGGCAGCGATCTGACGTACTATAAGCTGACCTATAGGGGGCGTAGCTATATCCCGCTGACCCGCAGGTTCACCCTTTCCGCTAGGGGCGATGTCGGCTATGGGGGCGGCTACGGCGACCTCACCGCACTGCCCTTCTTTGAGAATTTCTTCGCAGGTGGGCCGCAGTCGGTCCGTGGCTACGAAGCAAGCAGCCTGGGCCCGCGCGAGACCAACCCAGACTACGCGACGGTGGGCGGCAATCTGAAGATGGTCGGGAGCGTAGAGTTGTTTGCCCCGCCGCCCGTCGATGGCGACTTCGCCAAGACCCTGCGTCTCGGCCTCTTCTTCGACTTCGGTAACGTGTGGGAGACCTCGGACACAGACTTGGTCGCACCGACCGGCTTCAGCCTGAGCGATCTGCGGTACTCCACCGGCTTGTCTGTGGCATGGTTGTCGCCGGTGGGGGCCCTCTCCATCAGCCTGGCCTATCCGCTGAACAAGCAGGAAGATGACAACACCCAGGTGTTCCAGTTCACCTTCGGCCAGGCCTTTTAGGGCGGGGAAGAGCCATGCGGGGCAACGCCAAATGGGTCAGACCCGAATCCCTGATGTTCGCCATCCTGCTGCTGTCGGCGGGCAGCTGCAACGCGTTGGATTAC
The DNA here is from genome assembly GCA_963709645.1 of uncultured Gammaproteobacteria bacterium. Classification (GTDB taxonomy): domain Bacteria; phylum Pseudomonadota; class Gammaproteobacteria; order Chromatiales; family Chromatiaceae; genus DYRB01. The sequence continues at coordinate 111,837 of CAVPXP010000011.1, read as the reverse complement.
AAGATCGGCGTGATCGATCCGGAGCGGGTCGTCGAGCAGTCGCCCCAGTATGAGGCGGCGCGCAAAGCCTTGCAGGACGAGATTGCCGACCGCGAACGAGCACTTCGAGACCAACAGGCCAAGCTCGACGAGCTTAAGAAGAACTTGGAGCGCGACGGTCCCCTCATGAGTGAGGAGGAGATTGCCCGTCTTCAGAATGACATCCGCACCCGTGATCGCAAGGTGAAGTATGCGAAGGCGGAGTTCCAGGAGGATTTCGCCCTCCGCCAGAACGAGCTGCGCACCAAACTGGTCCAGCAGGTGCGCGAAGTGGTCCAGGAGGTCGCAAAGGAGGAGAAGATGGACCTTATTGTCAGTGAGGGTGTGGTGTATTTCAGCGAGCGCATCGACATCTCCGCGCAGGTGATCGAACGGCTGCAAAGCAAGTTCAAACACAAGTAGCCCCTTCGACCGATTCGCCCGTCCGGGGGTGCGCTGAGCATTGCGATGGAGATGACGCTGAGAGACCTGGCCGCAGGGCTGGGCGCTGACCTGCACGGCGACCTAGATCTGCGGGTGAGCCGGGTGGCCGAACTGGCCGATGCCGACCGCTCGAGCATTGCCTTTCTGGCCGATCCGAAGTTCCGCCGGGACCTGAAGCGGACCCGCGCCGGGGCAGTGATCCTCCGCGTCGGCGATCTCGCTGATTGTCCCGTCGCAGCCCTGGTCAGCCAGGACCCCCACCTGACGTTCGCCCTTGCGGCACGCCTGCTGCATCCTCCGGCGCCTGTGGTCGGCGGCCGGCACCCCAGCGCCGTCATCGCGGACGATGCACGCATCGATCAAAGCGCCTGGATTGGTCCGCTCAGCGTGGTGGAGGGTGGCGCCGAGATTGGCCCGCGGGTCTTTGTCGGTCCCGGCTCGCTCATCGGGTCGCGCTGCCGGATCGGGGAGGACAGCCGTCTGGTGGGCCGGGTGACCCTGTGTGAGGGGACCATCGTCGGCAAGCGTGCTCTGTTGCATCCTGGTTGCGTCATCGGTCGTGAAGGGTTTGGGTTTGCCCGGGAGGGCCATCGCTGGCTGCGGGTCCCGCAGCTTGGCCGTGCAATTCTGGGCGACGATGTGGAGATCGGCGTCAACAGTTCCGTGGACCGCGGGTCCCTGAGGGACACGGTCATCGCGGATGGGGTCAAAATCGATAACCTGATTCAGATCGGCCACAACGTCCATATCGGCGAGAACACGGCCATGGCCGCTTGCTCGGGGATCTCGGGCTCGACGCGCATCGGTCGCAATTGCACCGTCGCTGGGGCTGTGGGTATGGCAGGCCACCTGGAGATTGGCGACGACGTCCACTTCACGGGTATGGCCATGGTGACCCGCTCCTTTACAGATCCAGGTGTCTACAGCAGCGGGATTCCCGCCATGCCGAGCGCCGAGTGGCGCCGCGCCGTGGTGCGGTTCCGGCACCTGGAGGACCTTGCCCGCAGGCTCAAGCGCCTCGAAGAACAACTCGAAAAGAACGATCAACCGTTGGGGCAGGATGGGGACTGAGTGCTGGCGCCGGCAGGCGCACCGCTTGGCCCTGTTGTCCGTCCCACCCCATTGGAGGTGACCTTGAGCACAATGGATATTCACAAGGTGCTGGACCTGCTGCCGCACCGCTATCCCTTTCTCCTCGTCGACCGGGTGCTGGAGTTCGAGCCCGAGTCGCACCTGACCGCCCTGAAGAACGTCACCTTCAATGAGCCGTATTTCGCGGGGCACTTCCCTGTTCGCCCCGTCATGCCGGGGGTCTTGATCGTCGAGGCACTGGCTCAGGCAACCGGCCTCTTGGCCATGGCGTCGCGGCCCGACGAGGTGGGCCACAAGCTGTACTACTTCGTCGGCATCGACAACGCGCGCTTCAAGCGGCCTGTCGAGCCCGGCGACCAGCTCATCCTCAAGGTCCAACTGCAAGCCGTCCGCCGAGCGATCTGGAAGTTCCACGGAGACGCCTACGTTTCAGAGAAGCTGGTCGCAAGTGCCGACATCATGTGCACGGCGCGGGAATTCTGAGCTTGATCCACCCGAGTGCCATCATCGACTCGGACGCCAAGCTGGAGGCGGGGGTCGAGGTAGGCCCTTTCAGCATCGTAGGGCCCGGGGTGCGCATCGGGCGGGGGACCCTCATCGGGCCCCACGTCGTGGTACGGGGGCCGAGCGACATCGGGCGGGACAACCGCATTTTCCAGTTCGCCTCGGTGGGCGAGGACCCCCAGGACAAGAAGTACGGAGGGGAGGAAACGCGCCTGACCATGGGCGACCGCAACGTGGTCCGTGAGGGTGCCACCATCCACCGCGGTACCGTCCAAGATGCCGGTGTCACCTGCATCGGTAGCGACAACCTCTTGATGGCCTACACCCACGTCGCACACGATTGCCGCATCGGTGACCATGTCATCATGGCCAACGCCGCCTCGCTGGGCGGGCATGTGCGCGTGGAGGACTGGGCCATCCTTGGCGGCTTCACCCTGATCCACCAGTTCTGCCAAATTGGGGCCCACAGCTTCTGCGCCATGGGCTCGGTGATCGCGCGCGATGTTCCGACCTACGTGACTGTGGGCGGAAATCCGGCGGTACCGCGGGGCATCAACAGCGAGGGGCTCAAACGGCGCGGCTTCAGCGACGAGGCCATCACCCTGATCCGGCGCGCCTACCGGCGCCTCTACACCTCCAACCTCAAACTCGCGGATGCCCTTGCCGCCATTCGCGAGATGTCCATGACCTGCCCCGAGCTGACATCCTTGGCGGACTTCATCGCCAACAGCACCCGCAGCATCGTGCGCTGATGCGCACCTTCGCCATCGTTGCCAATGAGGTCTCCGGCGACATGCTGGGTGCGGCCGTGGTCCGCGAGCTGCGTCTACGCATGCCCGACGCCCGGTTCGTGGGGGTGGCGGGGCCGCGCATGCAGGAGGTTGGGTGCGAAACCCTGGTCGACATGGAGCGGCTTTCCGTCATGGGGCTTACGGAGGTCATCCGCCACCTGCGGGAGCTGTTGGGCATTCGCCGCGACCTGGGTCGGCATTTCCTTGAACATAGGCCCGACGTCTTTATCGGCGTGGACGCCCCGGATTTCAACCTTGGGCTTGAGCGGCATCTGCGGGCGGCGGGTATCCGCACCGTGCACCTGGTGGCGCCAACGGTCTGGGCCTGGCGGGCCGGGCGGGTCAAGGGCATCCGTCGGGCCGTGGATCTGATGCTCTGCATTTTTCCGTTCGAGGAGGAGTTCCTGCTCCGCCATGGGGTGCCCGCCCGGTATGTGGGCCACCCCCTTGCCGACGAGATTCCGCTCAGGGTCGATCAGGCCGCGGCACGGGTCGCCTTTGGGCTCCCGGTCGAGGGCGAGGTGATCGCCATCCTCCCCGGTAGTCGGGCCGGCGAGGTGGAGAATCTCGCACGCCCCTTTCTCCAAGCTGCACGGCGCTGTCATCAGGAACGCCCCGGGCTGCGCTTCGCGACCCCCCTCGTTAATGCCCGGCTGCGCCGGGTATTCGAGGCCGCCGTGGCCCGCGAGGCACCGAACCTGCCGATCACCTTGATAGACGGCCGCAGCCAGGAGGTCCTGGCGGCCTCAGACGTGGTGCTCACCGCCTCCGGGACCGCCACCCTGGAGGGGCTGCTCCTCAAGCGCCCGATGGTGGTCGGGTACCGGGTCCACCCCATCACCTACCACCTAGTCAAGCAGCTCCGCTTGGTCAAGGTCCCCTATGTGGCCCTGGCCAACCTCCTGGCCGGACGCGGGCTGGCCCCCGAGTTCCTCCAGGGGCGCTGCCGACCGGACCTGTTGGCCTCGGCACTGCTTGCCTTCCTCGACGATCCTCCGCGGGTAGCCCGCATTCAGGTCGAGTACACCCGGATCCACGAGGGGATGCGGCACAACGCGGCCCAGCAGGCCGCGAAGGCGGTGCTCGAGCTGATCGGCGCAGGGGCGGCAGCTGGCTTGGAGCGCCGGCCGGGGGAGCAAGACTCCAAGGACTTGGGACCTCTATCCGCGTCTGCGACAGGGGACGAGGAGCGGCCCCCCGCTTGAGCATGCGGTGGGTCGCCGGGGTGGATGAGGCCGGCCGCGGTCCGCTGGCCGGGCCCGTGGCCGCTGCCGCGGTGATCCTCGACCCGGCCTCGCCGATCTTGGGTCTGGACGACTCGAAACGCCTGAGCCCTGCGCGCCGGGCAGGGCTGGAGGGCGAGATCCAGCACAGGGCCATCGCCTGGGCCGTCGCCTGGGCCGAGGTGGCCGAGATCGACGCCCTCAATATCCTGCAGGCGACGCTGCTTGCCATGCGCCGCGCCGTCTCCGCCCTGACGGTCGCGCCCCAGGAGGTTCTGGTAGACGGTAACCGCTGTCCGGACTTCGGATGCCTGGCCAGGGCTATCGTCGGGGGCGATGCGCGTGTTGCGGCGATCAGCGCTGCCTCCATCCTCGCCAAGGAGGCGCGCGACCGCGAGCTAGTGCGCCTGGACGCGCTCCACCCCGGCTATGGTTTGGCGCGGCACAAGGGCTACCCTACCGCCGCCCACCTCGAGGCGTTAGAGCGTCTTGGGCCAAGCCCGATCCATCGGCGGAGCTTCGGACCTGTGCGGGCGTTGCTGGGGGGTTGATCTGGGGACTGCATCAGAGGGCATTCTGGGCGGTGGCATCCCCGCGGATACCCTCGCTGGCGGTGGACTCCTCTGCTGCGGTCTCTGTCCCCAGAGTCTCGGCCAGGTCCCGCAGGGTATGCCCCTCCAGGGCTTGCCCGATGGCCTCATCGACGGCGTGCTCGATCTCGCTGATTCCGGGGTGGGGTTTGAGGCCGCGGCAGCCGCGCCCAGTCTCCTCGCAGCATCTCACCCGGTCGAACAGGGCCTTGAGCGGTATGGCCTCTGGGGCCTTCGCCGGAACGAAACGGGGTGGATCCTCGGTTGTGCGCAGCACAAAGCCGCCGTGCTCCAGTATCCCCAGGACCCGCTCCATGGTGGTGCCGGGGCAATGCACGGCCTTCGACAGGGTTTCGGTGCACCAGGGCGAGTCCCCGGCGTAGTAGGCGCGGGCGATGTATCCGGCCGCCAAGAGGCCCAGGCGCTCCTTCATGCGGTTGCTCAACTGTGGCTCGTGGCTTGGACTACCGAGAAACTCTGGGTGCTGGTGGTAGAAGGCGACGCTGGCGCCGATCAGCAGGATCAGCCAGGCCAGGTAGATCCAGATCATAAACAGGATCAGGATGGCCAGGCTGGAATAAATGGCCGCGTACTGGGTTGATTCGACCATGACCTTGGTAAACAGCCAGCCCACGCCCTGCCACAGGACGCCGGCCACCAAGGCCCCAATCAGGGCGGAGCGCAGATGCACGCGCGTGTTCGGGACGAAGACGTAGACGAAGGCGAAGGCAAGGGAGATTAGCACATAGGGGGCCAGACGACCGGCCAACTCGACCAGGCGGCCCAGGGGCTCGATGGCCATGACGGACTGGACATAGGCGTGATGGCTGATGGACGCGGTTACGGCCAGGGCCGAGAAGAGCAGAACCGGTCCGATGAGCAGGACGCTCAGGTACTGACTGAAGCGATTCGCGAAGGGCCGGGCACGGTTGACGTGCCAGGTGTAATTGAAGACCTGCTCGATCTTCTGGATCAGCGAGATGACCGTGTAGAGCAGCACCACGAGGCCCACCGAGCCGAGGACCCCAACCTTCATCTTGTCGACGAACTCGATGATCCGCGCGCTGATTTCATGCCCCTGCTCACCCAGCGGAGCCAGGGCGTTGAGCAACAGGGGCTCGATTTCGTTGTGGACCCCGAACCCCTTGAGCACGGAAAAGCTCACCGCGAGAAGCGGTACCAGGGAGAGCAAGGTCGTATAGACCAGGCTCATGGCCTGGAGGGTCAGGTAGCCCTGGGTCAGGTCGCGGGCGATGGCGAACACCATGCGTGCGACCAAGACCAGTCGGCCCTGCCAGGAAGGACGCAGGGTCAGGTCCGTGTCCCAAAGCAGCCGATCGAGCCGGTCGCTCAGGTGGTTGAGCTGGCGCATGGACTCCTGCCGCCATGCCAGGTGTGAAATGGGTACGACATGCCGGTCGGACCAGAGTATACCCAGAAACGCTGGGCGAACTGGGGGACGGGTGGTGGTCCGGCGCGTTCACCGGCAGCCCCGTTCTGGCTGGGCCGACTTTTTCGGCGACCCGGGTGGTGGTATGTTGGCCTTCCTCCGGCTGTTTCGGCCCCCTTCAGACCTGGGGCCACTGCCAGCGCAACGCCATCCTGGCATCAGCCAGAACCATTCGGTCGCCGCTCGGGTCCGACAAATGCCTGGATCCCGATGCGATCTGAATTCCGGCCTGCGCGGATTCCGAGGCGCGCCCCCTAGGGAGATGCTGATTGAAGTCATCCCTGGCTTCAATCAGCTCGCGCTCTCCGAGGCGCGACTCGTGGAGCACGCCATTTCCAACGGCTTAGCACCGTTGAAAATGGCGTGTCCTCCGTGGCTTGACCTTTGTACCTGAAGAGATCTTGGAGCCGAATACCGAATGAATGCCTCTGTCAAATTGTTGGGTACCCTCACCGTTTTGGCGTTTGCCATCCTGGTCGTCGTCGGTGCACCGGTGATGGAAGCCAAGGAGGGGCCACAGACCCTTACGCCCGTCCCGGGTCGTCCACCGGCCCCCGATTTCGACCTCAAGGACCCCGGTGGTGAGGCCGTCCGGCTTGTGGACTTTCGCGGAATGCCCCTCATCGTCAACTTCTGGGCGACCTGGTGCCCACCCTGCCGCGAGGAGATGCCCTCGATGCAGCGCGCCCACGCGACGGTCTCCAAGGAAGGGATCGGACTCATCGCCATCAACGTGGGGGAGGATGCGGACACGGTCGCGCAATTTCTGGCCAGTGCTCAGGTCGAGTTTCCGTTGCCCATGGATGAGAGCTCCACGGTGGTGATGAGCTATCCGGTGCGCGGCCTGCCGACGACCTTCGTCGTGGACCCCGACGGGCGGCTCGCCTATGTTGCCACGGGGGAACGCGAGTGGGACGACCCGGCCCTGTTGGATCTGGTCCGGGCGCTCAAGAAGTAGGGCTTTGGTTGGTGGGGACGGTCTTCGCGTATTCGTTTGAGGGTGAGACCAGCCCCATCGCCCTGTCCCGCCGCTCGGGAGCCCACTGACCGGACCTTAAGTACCCAGGACGCCCACCCATGGAACCCAATTTCGTACACCTTCGCGTCCACTCCGAGTACTCCCTGATCGACGGGCTACTGCGCATCAAGCCCCTGGTCAAAGCGGCAGTGGGCGCCGGGATGCCGGCCATTGCCGTAACGGATCAGGTCAACCTCTTCGCTCTCGTGCGTTTCTACAGGGCTTCGGTGGCGGCTGGGGTCAAGCCGATCGCCGGGGTGGATCTCTGGCTGCGCAACGCGGCCGACGCCAACAAGCCCTACCGCCTGACCCTGCTGGTGCAGAACCGCGTCGGCTATCTCAACCTGACCCGGCTCATCTCGCGGGCTTACCTGGAGGGGCAGCACTTGGGTATTCCCCAAGTGGATCGCGCCTGGGTGGACGAGGCGGCGAACGGGCTCATCGCCCTGTCCGGCGGCGCGGAAGGGGATGTCGCCCATGCCTTGCTGACCGGCAACGCCGCGGAGGCGGAGCGCGTCGCCCAGGGTTGGCTGGACCGGTTTGGCGACCGCTATTATTTAGAGTTGACCCGCACCGGGCGTGAGCTGGAGAACGAGTGTATCGAGGCCAGCGTGGAGCTGGCGGGGCGCATGGGCATTCCGGTGGTCGCCACCAATGACGTGCGTTTCCTCGCCGCCGGCGACTTCGACGCCCACGAGACCCGAGTCTGCATCCGCGAGGGCCGGACCCTCGACGACCCACGCCGCCCCCGGCGTTACAGCCCGGAGCAATACCTGCGCACGCCTGGGGAGATGGCCGAGCTGTTCGCGGACATCCCGGAAGCCCTGGAAAACACGGTGGAAATCGCCAGGCGCTGTAACCTCGAGTTGCGCCTGGGCGAGCCCTGCCTGCCAGACTTCCCGGTTCCCGCCGGCATGACCGCCGACGGATTCTTTGCGGAGCAGGCGCGCCAGGGCCTCGAGCAGCGCCTGGCCCGCAGCCTCGATCGGACGGCCCCGGACTTCGCCGAACGGCGCAAGGTCTACGACCAGCGCCTGGCCGTGGAGCTCGAAGTCATTATTACGATGGGCTTCCCGGGCTATTTCCTGATCGTGGCAGACTTCATCCAATGGGCCAAGGACAACGGCATCCCTGTGGGTCCGGGGCGCGGGTCCGGGGCCGGGTCCCTGGTCGCCTATGCCCTCAAGATCACCGACCTCGACCCCATCGAGCACGAGCTTCTGTTCGAGCGCTTCTTGAACCCAGAGCGCGTCTCCATGCCCGACTTCGACATCGACTTCTGCATGGAGAAGCGCGACCTGGTCATCGACTACGTGGCGGGGCGTTACGGGCGCGACGCCGTCTCCCAGATCATCACCTTCGGGACCATGGCGGCCAAGGCGGTGGTGCGCGACGTGGGCCGCGTCCTGGGACACCCCTACGGATTCGTGGACCGCATTGCCAAGCTGGTCCCGTTCGAGCTCGGCATGACCCTGACGAAGGCCCTGGCCGAGAGCGAGGACTTGAAGCGCGCCTACGACGAGGACGAGGAGGTCCAGGCCCTGATCGACCTGGCCATGAAGCTCGAAGGTCTGGCGCGCAATGCCGGCAAGCACGCGGGGGGCGTGGTCATCGCCCCCACGGTGCTCACAGATTTCGCCCCGCTCTATTGCGAGCCTGGCGGGGAGGGTCTGGTCACCCAGTTCGACAAGGACGACGTCGAACTGGCGGGGCTGGTGAAATTCGACTTCCTGGGGCTGCGGACCCTGACCATCATCGACTGGGCCTTGGCTACCATCAACGCGTCCCGAAAGGCCGACGGCCAACCGCCCCTGGACATCGCCGAGATCCCCATGGGCGACCCCTCAGCCTATGCGCTGCTCCAGCGCTGCGAGACCACCGCGGTCTTCCAGCTCGAATCCCGGGGGATGAAGGACCTGATCAAGAAGATGAGGCCCGACTCCTTCGACGACATGACCGCGCTGGTGGCCCTGTTCCGCCCTGGTCCGCTCGGCTCCGGGATGGTGGACGACTTCAACAACCGCAAGCACGGCCGGGCCGCGGTTGCCTACCCCCATCCGGACCTGGAGGCCATTCTCAAGCCCACCTACGGCGTCATCCTGTACCAGGAGCAGGTGATGCAGATCGCCCAGGTCCTGGCGGGTTACTCCCTGGGCGGGGCTGACCTGCTGCGCCGGGCCATGGGCAAGAAGAAGGCGGAGGAGATGGCAAAGCAGCGCGCCATCTTCCTGGAAGGGGCGCAGGGCCGGGGCGTGGACGTCAGAGTCGCCAGCCACATCTTCGACCTGATGGAGAAGTTCGCCGGCTACGGCTTCAACAAGTCCCACTCCGCCGCCTATGCCCTGGTCTCCTACCAGACCCTGTGGCTCAAGGCGCATTACCCTGCCGCCTTCATGGCCGCCGTCCTCTCCGCGGACATGGACAACACCGACAAGGTCGTCACCCTGATCGACGAGTGCCGGGCCATGGGGCTCAAGGTCGAGCCGCCGGCCGTCAACCGCTCCGCCTTCCGATTCACCGTGGGCGAGGACGGGGCCGTGATCTACGGCATCGGGGCCATCAAGGGGGTTGGGGAGGCCGCAATCGAGGCCATGCTCGGGGCCCGGGAGTCCGGTGGGCCCTTCGCCGACCTTTGGGATTTCTGCCGGCGCATCGACCTGCACAAGGCTAACCGCCGCGTCCTGGAGGCCATGATCCGCGCCGGTGCCCTGGACGGACTGGGGGCCAATCGTGCCACGCTCATGGCCCAGTTGCCTCTGGCCCTGAAGCTCGCCGAGCAGGATCGCGAGAGCTCGGCCGCCGGGCAGGTAGACCTCTTCGGGATCCTGGAGCCCTCCCGCAAGAGCGCCCCCGACCCCCAGGTTGCGGGCGAGGTTCGGGATGAGTGGGCAGAGGACCAGCGCCTCCAGGGGGAAAAGGAGACCTTGGGGCTCTACCTCACCGGACACCCCATCAACCGGTTCGACCGCGAGCTTGACGCACTGGTCAGTGCCCGCATTGCCCCGTTGCTGGAGACCGGCAAGGACCGCAATGACCGGGAGCCGCGCACCCTGGCCGGTCTCGTGGTGAGCGTGCGTCAGGGTAAAACCCAGCGGGGGCGGATGGGCTCGGTGGTGCTGGACGATCGCACCGGGCGCATCGAGGTAGCGGTCTTCAACGAGGTCTACGAGCAGGTGCGCGATCTGCTCGCCCCCGACCGCATCCTCGTGGCCACAGGGGCCTTTACCTACGACGACTACCGCGACAACTGGTCCCTGCGGGCGGATCGGGTGCGCACGCTGGAGGACGCCCGCGCCGAGCGGGCGAGCCACCTGGACCTGACCCTGGACCTCGGCACCTCGCAGGGTCAGATGCGGGCGGGACAGGTCTGCGATGCCCTGGAGGGGGCTTTGTCCGCGTACCAAGGCGGGACCCTGCCCGTCCAGATCGATTACCTTCGCCCCGGTGGCCGCGGACGGCTGCTTCTCGGCTCCGCCTGGCGCGTACAGCCCCGCGACGAGCTCCTCAAACGGCTGCGGCAGATCCTGGGGGCGGAGGCGGTGCAGGTTGTCTACGGCGTTGCGGCGGCAGCTCCGCGTGCCCAGGAAGCGCAACGGCCTGCCCAGAGGCTGGCCTTGGTGCGGTGAGGCGGTGCGACTGACCGCAGCCCCCATCGCAACAGTCCGCGGCTGCGGTGCGCTTGATCCCGGTGTGACCGGCGGGCTGGCGGCCGACGCGCATCGCCCGCCCTTGCCGCGAGGTTCATGAGGGAGGTTCGTCCTCGATGTCTTGATACGCCTCTGGAACGAAGCGCGGGGTGCACAGGGCGAGAAAGACCAGGTCGCTGTCGTCCGGGTTGGCGATGCGCTGGCGACAACCGGCGGGGATGTAGATGAGATCGCCTGGCCTGACGACCTCGGGCGCCAGATTGCCGACCTCCACCCGTCCCTGGCCGGCGAGGATCAGGTAGCGTTCGCAAATGCCGGCCAGGCGGTGCCATCTGGTGGTGACGCCGGGGGCCACGCGGGCACGGGCCACCGATAGGGCTGGATCGTCCGGGCGGTTCCAGGTCTCCAGGATGCGGCAGCGCTCCGCAATGAGGTATTCGTCGGCTTCGTCCGGACGATGGATGCGCGGGGGCTCGCCGGGCATGGTTCCTAGTGGGCCTGCGTCAGTCCCTGTCGGTAGGCGGCCGATCGGCGGTCACCGCCGCGCGCCCGCGGGGTGGCGCGACGATTCAGGTGGGCCTCGATCTCCGCGCAGAACTCGGCGTCCCCCAGGACCCAGGCCTTGTTGGTGGCAGAGCGGATGCGCTCCAGCAGGGATGGGTCCATCGGTTTGGCAAAGAGCGCGCGCCAGGCGTCCTGCCGCGCGCGGGCGCTGCGTCCCAGCGCGAGGTAGCCGCTGTGGGGACGGACCAGGGCGTCGTCGTGCCCCGTCGCATGGGCCCCGTAGCTGGACCAGTCGTAGGCGACCGCGTCCTTCACCAGCCCGGCACGCACCGGGTTCTCCTCGACGTAACGGGCACAGGCGTTGGAGTAGCCCTTCGGGTCCACGAGGGTGGCCCGGTAGCGCCCGTCCCAAAGGGTCCCGGTGCGCCCGTAGCGCTGGTTGAAGTACCGGACATAGTAGCGTCCGACGTATTGCATCAGCTTGCCCAGGCCGTTCTCCGAACGGGGTGTGATGAGCAGGTGAAAGTGGCTCGGCATCAGCACGTAGGCATGGATGTCGCAGCCGAACTTATCCGCTCCGGCCCTGAGCCGTTCCCATAGGAACCAGTAGTCCGCCTCGTCGAACAGGATACGTTGGCCGTTGTTGCCGCGTTGTATGACGTGTTGCGGGTACTCAGGGAGGACGAAACGGGGTAGGCGTGCCATGGCGGTGATCGAGGACTATCGGTGTCTGGGGTTGCCCGAAGTATAGCCGAGCCCCAGCGTCTGGCTGCGGGTCGCGCCCCTTTGGCCCATGCGTGCCCCAAAGGTGCCGAGGCGGCTCTGGTTCAGGGGCGCCGAAGTCCGCGCCCTTGACAGGTCGTGGCGCTGCAGCGCGGCGGGTGACCGGTCTCTACCCGACCGCCCCGCTGTGGTCTAATAGCGCCCCGGACCCCATCAGAGCCACGACGACCATCCCTTATGGATCAGCCGACTCTCACGCCGACGAGCCCGCCCATGGGCGGTCGTCGCGCCTGCATCGAGCGCAATACCCTGGAGACCCGGATCCGAGTCGAGATCGACCTGGACGGAACGGGCCGGTCGAGTTTTCGGACCGGGGTGGCCTTCCTGGAGCACATGCTCGATCAGGTCGCCCGCCACGGGCTCGTCGATCTGGACATCCAGGCCGAGGGCGATCTGCACATCGACGCCCACCACACGGTGGAGGACATTGGCATCACCTTGGGTCAGGCCCTGGCGCAGGCCCTGGGGGACAAGAAGGGGGTGCGCCGCTACGGCCACGCCTATGTCCCCCTGGACGAGGCCCTGTCGCGGGTGGTGATCGACCTGTCCGGTCGCCCGGGGTTGTCCTACCACGTCGACTTCACCCGGGCGATGATCGGGGGCTTCGACGTGGACCTGTTTCAGGAATTCTTCCAGGGCTTCGTCAACCACGCCGGGGTGACCCTGCACCTGGACAACCTCCGCGGCGTCGAACGCCCACCACCAGGCCGAGACCGTGTTCAAGGCCTTCGGCCGGGCCCTGCGCATGGCGGTGGAGCCGGACCCGCGCATGGCTGGCCTCACCCCCTCGACCAAGGGCGCCCTCTGAGGCGCTCGCGCGCCCCATCTCGCCCCAGCCTGCCGTCCCAGAGGTATCGCCAGTGCTGTTGATCCCCGCCATCGATCTCAAGGACGGGCGCTGCGTGCGCCTGCGTCAGGGCCGCATGGACGACGAGACGGTCTTCTCCGACGATCCGGTGGACATGGCCGGGCGCTGGGTGCGGCGAGGGTGCGCGGCGCCTGCACCTGGTCGACCTCAACGGTGCCTTCGCCGGGGAGCCGGTGAACGGGGAGGCCGTGCGGGCCATCGCCGGGCATTTTCCCGGTCTGCCGATCCAGGTCGGCGGCGGCATCCGCGACGAGGCGACCATTGCGGCCTATCTCGACGCGGGGGTGACCTGGTGCATCATCGGCACCCAGGCGGTCAAGGAGCCGGCCTTGGTCGCGCGGGCCTGTCGCGCCTTCCCAGGACACATCATCGTGGGGCTCGACGCCAAGGACGGGCAGGTCGCCATCAAGGGCTGGGCGGAGATCACCGAGCACCGGGTCGAGGACCTGGCCAAGCGCTTCGAGCAGGACGGGGTCTCGGCCATCGTCTACACGGACATCGGGCGCGACGGCATGCTGAGCGGTCCCAACGTGGAGGCGACCCAACGGCTGGCAGGGGCGATGTCCACCCCGGTCATCGCCTCCGGGGGCATCACCAATCTGGAGGACGTGCGCGCCCTGATCCAGGCGGGCCTGGCGCCGGCCCCCGGCGGGGGCATTATCGGCGCCATCACTGGGCGGGCCATCTACGAGGGCACCCTGGACTTCGCCGCCGGGCAGCGCCTGGCGGACGGTCTCTCACAATGACGGAGTCGAACATGGGCGCGAGCAATCGACGGAACGACTGGCTGGAGGTCGTGAAGTGGGACGAGCGGGGTCTGGTCCCGGCCATTGCCCAGGAACGCGGCACTGGCAAGGTGCTCATGGTCGCCTGGATGAATCGCGAGGCCCTGCGCCTGACCCGTGAGACCGGACACGCCGTCTATTGGTCGCGCTCCCGCCAACGGCTATGGCACAAGGGGGAGGAATCCGGCCATCAGCAGGTGGTCTACGCCCTGCGTCTGGACTGCGACGGCGATGTCGTCTTGTTGGAGGTGGAGCAGAAGGGCGGTATTGCCTGCCACACGGGCCGGCACAATTGCTTCTTCCGGGAACTCCAGGGCGACGACTGGGCCGATGTGGCGCCAGTCCTCAAGGACCCCGGTGCCATCTACGGCAAGGCCAGCGAGGCCAAGGGCAGCGAGACAGGTCCATGAACGATGTGCTGGTGCGGTTGTCGCAAGTCTTGGAGGGGCGTAAGGGGGCCGACCCCGACTCTTCCTATGTGGCCAGGCTCTATACCAAGGGGCTCGACGCCATCCTGAAGAAGGTCGGCGAAGAGGCCACCGAGACAGTGATGGCGGCCAAGGATGGGGACCCGGACAGGCTGGTCCACGAGGTGGCGGACCTGTGGTTCCATACCCTGGTCCTGCTGGCCCAGCAGGGGCTGGGTCCGAGATGCCGTTTTGTCAGAGCTGGATCGGCGTTTCGGACTCTCCGGGCCTGGAGGAGAAGGCGAGCCGCCGCGGCTGAAGTCCCGGCTCTGCGACGGGGCCGGTCTTGCGTTATGATCCGCCGCTTCCGCCAGACTCGGCCCGCCTCGCTGGTTCCGGGCGGCGGGGGCGACACAATCGATCGAGATGCGACTACCCCAAGGGGTAGCGTTGGAGGACAGCATGGGTATGGGTGGCATCAGTATCTGGCAGTTGTTGATCATCCTGGTGATCGTGCTCCTGATCTTCGGGACCAAGCGCCTGACCGGGCCTGGGCTCGGACCTTGGGAATGCGATCAAGGGCTTTCGCAGCGCCATGAAGGACGGCGAGGCCGAGGCGAGCCGAGCCGCAAAAGATCGAGCAGGCTGAGGCCAAGGGTACCGGCGCCGATGCAGCGCCTGGGGCGGATGCTTCGGCCGGTACTGCGTCGGGTACCGACCAGAGCAAGCCGAAGGTCTGACTGGGGGTCTGTCTCGGGTCCGGCGGCCTGCCCCGCCGGCCGGGTGAGGAGGGGAGCCCATGTTCGACGTTGGTTTCTGGGAACTGGTCCTGATCGGGGTCGTGGCCCTGGTGATCGTCGGGCCCGAACGACTGCCCCGCATGGCCCGGGTCGCCGGGCTCTGGCTGGGGCGGGCGCGGCGTGTGCTCGGCTCCGTCAAGGCCGAGATCGACCGCGAGCTCAAGGCCGATGAGCTAAAAGAGATCCTTCGCAAGCAGGCCGAGAGCAACCCCTTGGAGACCATCCTGGAAGAATCGCAGGGCGCGGTGCCTCGGGCTGGCGGGCATGCGGTGATCGCCACCACCGGCGCCATTGGCCCGGCGGCCACCACCGACACTTCCTCGGACCTTACTCCCAGTCCGCCCGCACCATCCGCGGCCGGTACCTCCGTCCCTGATACGCGTGCCTGAGCCCCGGTGGGTCTGATCCTGCCCGGCCCCGGTGACCCCCAGAGCCACCTGAACCGCCCCGAGACCCATGTCCCTGCCCGACTATAACGATGAGCCGGGGGCCGAGCAGCCCTTTATCTCCCACCTGATCGAGCTGCGCGACCGCCTGATCCGCGGTATCGTGGCGGTGCTGCTGGTCTTCTTGATCCTCTTTCCCTTCTCCAACGCTGTTTATACCTACGTCGCCCAGCCTCTGATGGGGCAGCTCCCTCAGGGCAGCAGCATGATCGCCACCGAGGTGGCTGCTCCCTTTCTGACGCCCTTTCGCCTGGCCCTGGTGGCGGCGGTCTTCCTGGCCATGCCCTATCTGCTCTATCAGCTGTGGGCCTTCGTCGCGCCGGGGCTCTACCGTCACGAGAAGCGCCTGGCGGTGCCGCTGTTGATCTCCAGCATCATCCTATTTTACCTGGGCGCGGCCTTCGCGTACTACGTGGTGTTTCCGCTGATTTTCGCCTTCTTCATTGCCACGGCCCCGGAGGGTGTGGCCGTGATGACGGACATCTCCAAGTACCTGGACTTTGTCCTGACCCTGTTCTTTGCTTTTGGCCTGGCCTTCGAGATCCCCATTGCCACCATCCTTCTGGTGGCGGCGGGAATGGTCACCACTGAACAGTTGTCGGGCAAACGGCCCTACGTCATCGTGGGGGCCTTCGTCATCGGTATGTTCCTCACCCCGCCGGACGTCTTCTCCCAGACTCTGCTGGCAGTGCCCATGTGGATGCTGTTCGAGGCGGGTATCTTCGCCTCCCGGATTCTGCTCGATCCGAACCGGCGTAGCGCCCAAGGTAGCGCCGCACCGCCCGCCGGGGGTCCGAAGGCCCCGTCGGCTCCCGCGGGGGTTCAGGCCCGACTAACCCCGCCGGCCCCTCCGGGTGCGGCCGGTGCCGAGCCCCAGCCGCGCCCCTGGAGTCCACCCGGCGAGGGGTTGGGAGAACAAATGGCCGGCGATGTCGTCGTGGGTACCGAAATCGACGGGGGGGACATGAACCTTCCTGGGCGATTCGTCCCTCTGACCCCAGAGCAGATGGACGCCGAGCTCGACGCCATCGAGGAGGCCGAGGGGGGGGTGGAGGACTCCCAGGACCTCGATCACGGGGACCATCCCGACGCGCTGCCAGACCGCCTGTCCGATGCCGGCGAGGTCAAGCTCCGTCGCATCCAGGCGCTGCGCGATGCGGGGGATGTCGCAAGCGCCAGGGCCCTGCTCTACGAGGTCTTGGAGCAGGGCGACGCGGATCAGAGAATGGTTGCGCGCAACATCCTCGCGCAGCTCGACGTCGCCTGATGGCGCAGGGGAAGGCCGGGGCTCGGTTGTGGCCCTCGGGACGCTCCGGTGGCGCCGTCGGGGCGGCGGCCCTCTGGCTGGTTGTATCCCTGGTGGTGACGCCGGCTTGGTCCTACCCAGGACTTGGCGAGGTGCCGGTCGCGGCACCGCCACCGGAACCCACGCCCGCCACCGGGGACCAGCCCGTGCGGGTCAATGCGTTGGCCGGCAATGCGTCCCCCTATCTGGCCATGCATGGAGCGGACCCGGTGGACTGGCGGCCCTGGGCGCCACAGGTCCTGGCGGACGCCCGCGCCAGGAATATCCCCATCTTCGTCTCCAGCGGCTACTTCGCCTGCCACTGGTGCCACGTCATGCAGCGCGAGAGTTGGAGCGACCCCGGGATCGCCGAGGTCATCAACCGCCACTTCATCCCGGTCAAACTGGACCGCGAGCTGCACCCCGCCCTGGACGCCTACCTGATCGATTTCACCCAGCGCACGGCCGGCCAGGCGGGCTGGCCCCTGAACGTCATCCTCACCCCCGAAGGCTATCCCCTGACCGGCTTCACCTATGAGCCCCCGGAGCGACTGGCTGGCCTGCTGAAGCGCCTGGTCGCGCTCTGGGAGACCCGCCCCGACGAGCTGGGTCGACTCGCCCGCAGTGACGCGGAACGTCTTGCGGCGAGGCAGGCGGCGACCGGCGTCCAGCCGACGGAGGCGCCGCCGGGGCCCGAGGTCGTCTCCGGCCGTCTGGTCGCCGAGGCG
Organism: uncultured Gammaproteobacteria bacterium; assembly: GCA_963709645.1. Lineage (GTDB taxonomy): Bacteria > Pseudomonadota > Gammaproteobacteria > Chromatiales > Chromatiaceae > DYRB01. Next base: position 94,454 of record CAVPXP010000011.1, on the reverse strand, counting down.
CTGGTCTGGGGCGACCGCCTGGCCGGGGGCTTCGGTCATCAGTCCCGTTTTCCCATGGCCCCGAACCTGGCGGTGCTGCTGGAGCTCCAGGCGCTGACCCCGAACCCCGAGCTCGGCCCCTTCCTGCGCCTGACCTTCGACCAGATGACCCGCCTCGGGTTGCGCGATCACCTCGGCGGCGGGTTTTTCCGCTACACCGTTGACCCCAACTGGCACACCCCGCACTTCGAGAAGATGCTCTACGACCAGGCCCTTCTGGTTCCCGTGCTGCTACGTGCGGCGGAGGTCCTGAACGAGCCGCGCTACCGCTTCGCGGCCCGCGAGACCCTGGATTTCCTGTTGGCGCAGATGCGCGCGCCGGATGGCGCCTTTATCGCCAGCTTCTCGGCGGTGGACGGGGCAGGGGAGGAGGGCGGGTACTATCTGTGGCGGCCGGAGGACCTCGCCCGCCTCCTGACCCCGGAGGCGCTGCCGCTCGCGGTCCATGCCTGGGGGCTGGGTGGTGCGCCGGAACACGCGGCCGGTTCCTTGCCAGTCATGGCGGCGGACCCGGCCAAGGTCGCTGCCGACCTGGGGCTCGACCCCGAGACGGCTGCCCACCTGCTGGATCAGGCAAAGGCCGCGCTGCTGGCCGAGCGCACAGCGCGCACCTTGCCCGCGGACACCAAGGTCTTGGCGGCTTGGAACGGGTTGACCCTCAGTGCCCTGGTCGCCGGGGCCCGCGCCTTTCCGGGCGGGCCCTACCGCGATGCGGCCCAGGCCCTGCGCGACTTCCTGGTGGGCAAGCTATGGGATGGACAGGACCTGCACCGAGCCCGCTCGGACCAGGGGTGGATCGGCGAACCGACCCTGGAGGACTACGCCTATGTCGCGTGTGGACTGCAAGACTGGGCAGTGCTCATCGGGTCCCAAGCGGATCGCGCCCTGGCGCGGCGACTGGTCGATCTGGCCTGGGAGCGCTTTCACGATGACAGCGGTTGGCGCCTGGCCGCCGTACCCCTGCTCCCCGCCGTCCCGGCCGAACCTGCCCTGTCCGACGGCCCCCTGCCGTCACCCGCCGGCGTCATCCTGGAGCTGAGCCTGGCGAGCGGTGACCCGGCACTGGCGGAGCGGGCCCGCGCGGCCCAGAGCACCGCCGCTGCAGTGATCGCGGCCCGGCCGTTCGAGTTCGCCAGCGAGGCATGGCTCCTGGTCCGGTACCCGATGCCGGGACCAACGTCGTCCGAATAGCTTGGGATGCCGGGGGCCGGGGCCAGGGGCCTGGTACGGGGGGCCCGGGCCCATGGCGACGCTGGCGCGGACAAATTTCCAGCGCGCCCTGCTATGTTCTGCGAGCGTCGGACAGTCGCCCCAACCGGCCGGTGCGGATCGTCCCGGTAGATCGCCTCGCGGCGGTCGCCGCGGGAAGTGACAGCAGCATGTTTTTCCAATACGCGCGACTCGCGGGGGCTGGCCATGCGCCGGAGCATAGATCGGAAACCCCGGATTGCGGGGCCCCTTTCCGCAGCTCGTTACATTCGTAGGGCGCAATAGGCGACAGCCGTAGTGCGCAGAATGTCGGTTCGTTGCCATGCGGCGCATTACGTGCCGCTATTGCGCCCTGCCGGGATCTGCCGAGCGGGACGGGGTATGTCACCCCGTCCCGAACGTTTGATCCGTCGCCGGCCGGTGGCACGAGCTGGCGGGTCTTGGGGAAACGTTTCGAACGGGGCGAATGCCCCGTCCGGCGGGTAGGACCAGCGCTCCCTGAGAAATGGCTCGGCTGCTATCTTGAAGGCATCCGCCCGGGGCAGAGGAAGCGCCAAGTCTATGCCATCGCGTCGCGTGCCAGCGGATCTGAACGCCGGGACCTATTATCTCACCCTCATGGTCCAGCGCTGGTATTACCTGTTCGATCGCCACAACCGCTGGGAGATCCTTGCCGATTCCATCCGGTACGGCCAGGACCACAAGGGCCTTGAGCTGAACGGCTATGTGTTCATGTTGAATCACATCCATCTCATCGTTACGTCGCCAGACGTCGCAGGGTTTCTGGGCGATTTCAAACGGTTCACGTCCAAGAAGCTGAAGGAGAATCTCGAAGCCACCGAGCCGAGTGTGCTGCGTCTGTTCGTCGATGATGAGGGAGGCTACCAGCTCTGGATGGATACCAACGCGCCGAAGAAGATTGAGCATCCGGCCTTCTACCTGCAGAAGCTCAACTACGTGCATGAGAATCCGGTGCGGAAGTATTATGTGGCCCGCCCGGAGCATTGGGTCTGGTCCTCGGAGAACCCGAATTCGCCTCTTCGGGTCAACATCCTCTCGTGATAGGCAGATAGGCGGCATCGCGAGCAGGACGCCGTATGGGCCTGGTCCCGAACCTTATGACGGGTCGCGGACTGCTGGCATGACCCAGCGCAGATTTGAAGAAAACGTTCCGGACGGGGCGAATGCCTCGTCCGGCGTTAGGGTTGAGGAGCCCCATCCCTGGGGAGGCGAATGCTCCGTCCCTGCGCTGTGCTACTGACTGCCCTGCACAGCCCCGGCAGCAGCGCCATCTGCCTTTTCCGCAGGCGGTGGATTTGGCGTTGCCACGGCTTGCGGGGCGTCACTCGGTTCGCCGGGGTCCGTCGCTGGATTCGAAACAGCGCACAGGGTCCAAATCTTGACTCGTGCCTTGAGGCACAAGTCAAGACCCCGATCCTACCCAGACTTGACCCCGATCCTACCCGATCTCGTTGTGTGACCCCGATCTCGTTGTTCAAAGAAACTTTGCTATTACCAGCTAATGATAACGTCGAAAAAGCGGCATTAGCTGGGTATAACTCTACCACGGAATCGCTTGGCCAAAACAACCCCACTAGCAGACCCCAGCCCGCAGAGAATACCGCTATATACCAACGTGGTCGTAAAAAGAATCAGCGTGCCTCGCAGACCAGGAAAATCTACCGCGTTGCCAAGCCACTGATAAACAAAATTCAGTGTAACGGCCAAAATCGTTGTAGGCAGTACCATCGACATTCCCACCAAAATCTTCTTACGCGGTGCCAAATAAGCAGACACAATTGCCGCCGCGAGCGGCGACAACCATAAAAGAAAAACCAATACCTCAGAATACTGACTAGCTTGCAGCATAAAGAACCATGTCACATACAAAATGACGACGATTCCCACGCCGGCAATCCAGGCTTTAAGCACCGTCACATTCATTTCTGCGGGACGCCTCAGTGAACTCCTTGTTGATATCCTGGCTCCCCTGGCTGCGGCCCAGGGTTTACAGGCCAATTAGGCCAACTGTCGCGGGGAACACTTAAGCCACATTCCTTCATGGCTTGTTCCACACAATGGCAACAGTTAAAGCCAGTGAAATCGTACTGATCACCCTTGCACTTCTTCATCGCCATTCTCACGCAATCATCATCCTGATCGCCTTCGGTGTCCTGGCACGATTTGGGCCACCAATCAGGAGCAGGATCCCCATGAGCACCGGCAGGATCAAAACTGCTTGAACTGCCATCTGTGAACTCCAAGAAACAGTGACGTGCGTAAGGCTGAGGGATGGGATAGAACGGCCTGTAGCACATTTGCGCATCAAGCCCAAAGAGATCGAAATATTTCAGCGGGTTCCCGCCGACATAGGTGTACGTATTCAGGCCACCTTGCAGTCCGATGGGGTCTGATTCCAGATATCGCCCACTCCCTGGGTCATAGGTGCGGAAGTAGTTGTAATGTAACCCAGATTCCGCATCGAAATACTGCCCTGGAAAGCGCAGATCGTAGCCGAAGCTGCCGAGACGTTGGGGATTCTCGTTCGGCGCGTTGGCGCCGAAGGGGTCTTGATGGTCCCAATGCCAGCGCAGTTGCTGGGCGCTGTCCACGATTTGCCTGGGCGTGCCCAGATGATCGCTCAGCACGTAGAACACGGCACCGCCTTCGTCAATGACGGCCACCGGCAGATCGCCGAGCCAGATGTGCTCCTGCACGCGCACACCCTGATTGGTATATTCCCCGGCGAGATGACCGGCCTGGTCGTAGACGTAGACCCGCCCTCCGGTGGAGAGGGCGTTGCCCTGCTTGGTCACCCGCTGGCCCAAGCCGTTGATGCCGTAGGTGTAACCAAGGCCGGCCGCCGTGGTCGCGCTGTCGAGCCGCCCTCTGGCATCGTAGTGGAATGTCGTGGCGCCGTTGTCGGTGAGGTTGCCGGAGGCGTCGTGCAGGTAGTTTAGGTCCGCCACTATCGCCAGGCGGTTGCTGGTCGGCTCCGGCGTGTAACCGGTATCAACACCGTTCAGGGTTCTGAGGGTGCGGTTGCCCGCGGCATCGTAACCGTACTGATGGACGAGGCCCGGAGCGCTGAAATCGGTCAGGCGGTTGAGCCGGTCATAACCAAAGGTTCGATCGTTGGCGGAGGTCCCCTGGTCGCCCAGCAGGGTGAGGTTGCCGAGGCGGTCGTAGGACAGCGTCTTGGCAGCCAGGGTCGGCACGCCGCCGACAGTCTCGATCGATGTGTAGCTTTCTACGCGGCCGTTGCTGTCGTAGCCGCGTGCGATGATCGGCGCACCACCGACCGAGGGCAACTGGTAGCTCGCGAGCGGGCCCAGCGGTTGGTAGCTGACCTCTGAGACGATGACCGTCGCGGGCATGGTCTCGGTGGTCAGGCTGAGGCTTTGGATACGCCCGGCGCTGTCGTAGCCGAAGCCGAGGCTGGCGCCGGAGGGGTAGGTCATGCGCTCCACCTGTCCGCTCGCCGGGTCGTAGCTGTAATCGATGGCGCGCGGTAGGGGGCCGGTGGTCTGTTCCTTGCGGCTGAGGCGGCCCTCGCTGTCGTAGTGATAGTCGGTATGGCCTGTGGTGTCGTCGATGCGGCTGATCTGGCCGACGGCGCCAGGCCCAGAATCGTATTCGTAGGCGACGCTGGTGCCATCGGCGAAGGTCTCCGAGACCATCCGGTTCAAGGCGTCGTAATCGTAGTGCGTGCTGTTCTTACGCGCATCGAGCGCGTCTGTGACATTGCCGGCCCGATCGAAACCGGTGTTCTTGATGGTGCCGCGGTCGGGGCTGATTTCCTGGTTCTGGTTGCCAAGCCCGTTGATGCGATAGGTCGTTGCATTGAGCCGCGGGTCTTCGACTTGGGTCAGCCGATCGAGTCCGTCATAGACGAACTGCGTCACGCCGCCGATCGGATCGGTCAGGGCTTCCAGCCGGTTGAGGGCATCGTAGAGGGTAAAGTCGGTGCGCTGATTGTTCGCTGTAAGGCTATCGGGTCTGGCCGTGCGGGTGTCGAGGTTGCCTTGCGGGTCGTAGGTAAGCACCTCCATCGGCTCGTTGGCGGCGTTGAGCCGTTTCCAGAGCCGTCCGAGGGCGTCGAATCTGCGATTGAGGGTGATCGAAGCGGTCGCCGCGCCGGCTTCGAAGGTTTGTTCCTGGGTGCGGTTGCCAAGGCCGTCGAGGCGATAAACGATCTTCTCGCCCGCCCCATTGGTGATGTTGCGCAAGCGGTGCGCGGCGTCGTAGCCGTAGCGGATGGGGCCTTGGTCAGGCGGCGTGACCTTCGCCAATAATCCGGCGCTGTTGTATTGCACGGCGGTGGTACGCCCGGCGACGGTGATTCGGGTCGGACGCCCGCGCGTGTCGTAGACCAGGTCGGTCGCGACACCCTGGGCGTCGACGATGCGCCGAGCGCGCCCGTGGGCGTCGTAACTGCTGTAGACGGTCGCCTGGTTCAGGGCGTTTGTGATTTTCTTGAGCTGGCTCCGGTTGTTGGAGGCCGAGTGGTCATCCGGATAGTAGGCGTATCTGGCGACATCGTTCGCATCGGTGCGCGGGCCATCGGCAGTCAGGACTTGGCCGCGATTGTTGTAGGTGTAGGTCCAGGTGCGGGACGCGCCGATGGGCGTGGCGGCGAGGCCTTGGCCGCCGCTGGCGTCGGTCGTGGATTGCAGGCTTTCCTGGCACAGCTTGCCGGCCGCGCCGCATTGGGCGCCGTTCTCGTCCCATAAGAATGTGGCGATCCGCGAGGGTTCGGCGCGGCGTGCGACGACCCGCGAAGTGGGATCCCATTCCGTGCTGATCTTGCGCTGCGCGGTGTTCGCGGCGGGTGTGTAGGTCGCTAGATCGGCGGGACAGGGGCTCCCGGGCGCGAGTCCTTCGACCCGGATAGTTTCGAGGTTGCGCGCCGGATCGTAGGCGTAGCAGCTGAGATTGCCGTTGAAGTCGGTGCGCGAGCGGACGTTGCCGTTGGCGTCGAATGCCGTGGCGGCCGTATCGCTCCCGCAACTGGGGCAAGGCTGGGTCAAACCCGTGTTCTTGATCACGCCTAGGATGGTCTGAAAGCTGTAAGTGCGTGCCGTGCCAAGGGCATCGGTGACGGTGGCGCTGCCATCGGGGTGATACGCGAGCGTGACCTTGTTGGCCCCGCCGGCGTGCTCGGAGCCAACGGCGCGAGCCAGGGCGTCATAGCGGTAGGTGGCGAAGCGCACGCCGTTCTCGCCGGTCATGCCGGTCAGCGCGTGGGGAAGGTTGGCGCCGTTGGTGTAGGCGGGCTCGTTGTAGTAGTAACTGCGGACCTTGAGGTTCGGATAGGTCACGGAGACCAGGTTGTTGGCAGCGTCGTAGCCGTAGCGGTAGACGCGCCCTCCGGGTCGGTGAGGGTATCCAGGCGGTACTGGGTGTAAGCGGCGCTGTAGAGGTAGCCGAGGGTGAGCCGGTGGCCGAAGCCGTCGTCGACGCTGTGCAGCTGGCCCGTGGTGTTGTCGTAGCTCAGGGTCTGGGTAACCCCGCCCCGAGGCCTGAGGGCGACAAGCCGGCCCTCTGCATCGTAGGTCTCCACCTCATCGCTGCTGTTGGTATAGGTCCAGCCGGCGGGGGTGCCGTAGGTGTCGAAGCGCTGCGCCAGGGTGTCGGTGATGTCCGGGTCCGGTTGCCAGAGGCTGCCCGTACGGCTGAAATTGTAACGCCGTCCGTCGGCGCGGTAGACCTTGACGCCGCTAGCTTGGCTGGCGGTGACGGCGGTGACGACGATGCTGCGCTGGTAGTTGTGGCGCCACAGTGCCCCGAGGGGGCCGGCCTCGGTGCTCAGGTGGTTGTAGTGGCGCACGAAATGCCATGCGGCGCTGTCGGGGCCGCTGTAGTCGACTTCGCGTTGGTACTTGTTGGCGGTCCCGCCGTGGATCGGATTGCTGCCGTTTCCAGGGCAGCCGGGAGGGCCGGCGTTCTTGGGCATGCAGGCGCCGGTCTCGTCCACCGGACCCCGAGGGCAGGGGTCGTCGGACCCAGCCGCAATGTGGGCGTGGTCGTGTACCTCGATGGGCAGCCAACCATAGCCGAAGCGCTGCTCGACGGTGAAGCGGCAAATGGCGTCGTAGCCGGGGTACCACTCCTGGACCGATAGACTGGTGTAACGGTAAGCAGTACTGGGGGATTGTCGCCTCAGATCCCCCAGCCGCGTCTCGGCTTCCCCCTGCACGCAGGCCGCAGCCGACGTCGGCCAGGTGTGGTTGCGACTGTCTTGCCAAAGGTGCTCGCCCCAGGCAGAGGTCGCAAAGCCAAGGAGCAAGGGCCACACAAGCGCCCGTGGCAGCGTACCCATGTCGCACTCCGTGCGTAACCGCGTCGAAAGCTGTAAGAATAAGGCTGCTGAGACAGTAGCGTCGACCTCTTGGGCGGCGGCTGGCGCTTTCGCCAGCGCCCCTGCGCGGTTCCCGCGTTCAAGGGTCCGCCCAAGGTGGCGCTGCACGCGCCATCCTTTCGATTTACAAGCATAGACGGTTGCCGCGCCCGCTGGCTCGAACTGGGTCATAACGGGCTGGCCTATGCGGACAACCAGGGGCCGAGGGTTCGCCATCGATGATCGGCCAGACACTGCGGGCTCAGGGGTGTCCTCGACTCTTTCGAACGGCGCATGAGTCGTCCGCTGGCATCGGCGCGCCAGGGACGCGATGCGGTAGGAGATCGATGGGTGCGCGGCGAGGTGTTGGATGGCACCGGGCCCAGCCGTGATTTGTCGGGCGCCGCCGTAGTGACTGTCACCGCGCCGTTTCGGCTGCGTCTGGGCTTGCGGGTAGGTCCGGGCCGGGTTTGAAGCTGCGCGGGGTGCCGCGGAGGGGGATACAAGGCCGGGTTGCGGCGCCCCCCGTCCAGGGGGGCGATGGGTGTGGTGTCCGGTCGCGCGTCGTTGTTACTGAGGACCCTGCATGCCCTCAGCGTCGGGGGCTTTGGCCTCGTCACCGGCCATGGGAGTTGGCTCCGCGACGGGCTCCACAGCCTGGTCACCCTGACCTACAGGCTCCGGCGGGGCCGCAACTGGGCTCTCAGCAGGACTCCCCGCTGTGCTGGCCTCTGGCTTAGCCAGCAGTCCCTCGCGGGTCGCTCCGAACAGCCCCTCGGCCGTGTAGCTCGCGACCTTGAAGTAGTGGGGCCGATCCGAGACCTTGAGGACGTACCACTCCGGGCCCTTGGGCTTGGGTGCCTCGTTCGCGCCGTCTCCGGCAGCGGTATCCTGCTCCGGTTCGGTCTTGAGCTGCGACAGCCGGTAGCTCGGGGTGTCCCCGGAGGCGAGGCCGATCCGCCATTCCAGGGCCGGGGCGTCCTGGCCGTACTCCGGCTTGTCCTCGGTGCCCAGGACCGAGAGGAAGGTGAGACTTCCGACGCGCCGCGCCAGGTCGGCAACCTTGGGCTGGTCCAGGGTCTCGCCGTCCTTCAGGTCTGCCAGTTGCCAGCCGCCCTCGGCCTTCTCCAGCGTGATGCCGGGCAGCTCGATACGCTGGATGTCGCGTTCGTCCAGGTTCAGTACGGCCCGATCCGTCCAGTCCTCGGCCTTGGTCGGGATGTCCGTGGGATTGAGCTCCGCCTCTTGGACGGCCGTCTCGCCCGCGGCCCGTACGTAGCGGCGGCGCGCCCCGGCGGTGTCACCGAGGTAGAGGGCGACCGATGCTTTGCCTCCGCTTTCGATGGTCACGCGCTCCTCATAGTCGCTATCGGCGACTTTCAGCCTGGCCAGGGCATCCGGCGACGTTGCCACGGGCAGGCCGCGCTTGAGCCCTGCAAGGCGTTCGAGCAGGGTATCGATCCGTGTCCCCGAGGCCGGGAAGCCCGACAGGGACTGCACCTGCCAGCCCTTGTCGACCCGCTCCAGGACGACGGGGTCCGAGCCTCGCCGCTCGATGCGGATGCGATCGACCTTGGCCGGCTCGAAGGCCATGAGGGGGGTGTCGCGCCCCGCGGGACCCGGGCCGGTCCCCCGCAGCCCCAGGAAGAGGGCGAGCGCGATCTGCGCCGCCAGCAGGGCGGCCAGGACCAGTACCAGGCCCCAGCCGAAGCCGGCGGCGGCGTTTCTCGGCTGAGCGTTTTCGGCAGTCGTCGCGTGCATGTTCAGGTCCTCCCGGCGGTCAGGACCGCGTCGTAGTAGCGGCGGCGGCGGGTGCGGGCGCGCCGGTGGAGCAGATAGACCAGCGCCAGCCCGGCCAGGGCCGCGGCGTAGTTGAGGTACTCCCAGAACATCCGCCCCTCCTGGCTCAGGGGCATCAGCAGGCGGCTGTACTGGCCGCGACCGCGCAGGGCCAGCAGACCTCGATCTTCTAGGGACCATTCCACCGCGTTCTGGATCAGCTCGATGGGCTTGGTGTAGAGGGTCTGGGTCGCCTGGGTGGCGAGGCTCATGGCGGCATCGGATAGGAAGCTCGCGGAGCCGATCAGGATCAGCCGTGCGGAGGTCGGGGATGCGTCCAAGACACCGGTGAGCTGCGGCGTCTTGTCCTGGTCCTTGGCCTTGGCTTCCGCGTCGGTCTCGGCGTCCTCGTTTTCGCCCTCGCCCTCGGCGCCGGCAGCTTTGGCCTTGTCATCTTCGGCCTTGGCCAGCAGTGGGGACGGCTTGCCAGCGAAGAGCGACTGGAAGCGCCCTTCCACCGTCACCCCCAGGAGCTTGGTCCCCTCATCCTTGCCGGCGGGGAAACCCAGGGGCCCGTACCGATCGAAGTCTGGCTGGATGTCGGCGCTGTCGCTGGTCCAGGCGCCGGCGGAGGAGCGCAGCAGCTCCGCCACGGTGCGTCCCTGCTGCTTGTCGGCGTCCAGGGCAATGGGCGAGGCCCAGTTCAGGGTGAGCTGGCCGAGGCCGGCGGCGATGCCGGGGTCCTGTCCCAGGCCGTCCCCCGCAGATCCGGGAAGTAGGGGTAGTCCAGCATGTGGATTTCCTCGACCTGGAAGCCGCCCAGGTTGCGTGCCACTGGGATCGGGAAGGGCGTGTTGCGGGGGTCCAGGACCAGGGTCGGCGTGAGGCTCACGCCCTGGTGCTTGAGCCAGTCCTCCAGACCCGTGGGCTGGGGCCGGGCGTCGATGGAGCGCCCGCCCAGCTCGACGTGGTAGGGGGAGGCGGCCAGGATGACGGTCCCGCCCTGCATCAGGAACTGGTCCATGGCAAAGACCTGGTGCTCGCTGAAGGACTCCGGCTGCACCACCAGGAGCAGGTCGGCATCGCCCGGGACCCGGCCGTCGGCCAGGTCCGTCGGACGCAGGGTCACGCCGTCCTGAAGCCTGTCCTGCAGGGCGGAGAAGCCGTCGCCGCTCATCCCCCCCATGCCGGGGAAGCCGCTTGCCTCCGGCGGGGTGTAGATGGCCAGGGTCTTGAGGTAGCCGGGGGCCAGGCGCTTGATGCCGGCCTCGATGGCGCGCTTGAGCCCGGCCTTGCTCGTCTCCTCGGGTAGGGGGATGGGCACGGCCTGGCCGCCGGACTCCAGCACCAGGTAGAACCAGAAGGGCTTGGCATCCAGCAGGCCCAGCACCAAGGGCTGAAAACCGAAGCGGTCGGTGATTTCCCGGCCCAGGACCCCGCCGTCGGCGTCCGGGTCTTGGATGGTGTAGTCGAAGCGCCCGTTGGACGCGCCGGCCAGCTCCTGGACCACCGAGCGCAGGTCCTCGGTGATCGCGGGAAGGGGTTGGGGCAATTGCGCCGGGTCGGAGAGGTAGGCGTGCAGGGTCACGGGCTTGGTCAGGCCGGCGAACAGATCCCCCGCCCCGCGCCAGCCGTACAGAACCTTCTTGACGGTCCGGGTGAGGTCGTACTCGGGGTTACGCAGGCGCACATCGAGCTCGCCCTCGCCGCGCCCCTTGACCTCGATGAGGTCCCGGAAGCCGAGGTGCTCGAAGTGATCGCCGTACTGCACCACGATGTCGAAATAGGAATTGACCACGCCGGCCTGGTACTTGCTCGCGGTCTCGAAGGCGACCGGGCGGATGCCGTAGCGCTCCCCGGCCTCGCGCTCCAGGTCCGGGTTCTCCAGGGGATCGACGATCTCCAGCCGGACCTTGCCGCCTCCGGCCACTTGGTACTCCCGCAGCAGGTCCCGCAGTTGCGGGACCAGCGGCGCGAGCAGCGGGTGGGTCTGGGCGCTGAAGTAGCCGCGGATCAGGAGCGGCTCTTCGATCTGACCCAGGTAGTTGCGGGTCGCCTCGGAGATCGAATAGACCTGGCCTTGGGTGAGGTCGGCCCTTGCCCAGCCGATCTGCTGCAGCCAGAGATTGCCGGCCAGGAAGTTGGCCGCGGCGAGCCCCACGACCCAGCCCCAGCGGCGGTGCGAGCGGGCGTTGGCGGGCGACTCCTGGGCCGGACGACTCCAACGCAGGCGTTCCAGCCCATAGACGTTGAGGGCCAGGAAGACGCCGACGATGCTGAGGTAGAAGTACAGGTCACGCAGGTCGATGACCCCGCGCGCGATGGACTCGAAGCGCGACCCGCTGCCCACCAGATGGAGCAGCTCGGCCCCCCGATGTCCCAGGAGCCCGGCGATGGCCCCGGAGCCGATCAGGTAGAAGGCGCCGCAGAGCAGGGCCGTGCCGATCAGGCTGACGATGGGGTTGTCGGTGCGCCCGGAGACGAAGACGCCGATGGACACATAGGCCGCGGCCAGCAGCAGGGTGGCCAGATAGCCCCCGACCACCGGGCCCCAGTCCAGGGGTCCGAGCAAGGACACGGTCACCGGCAGCGGCAGGGTCAGGGCCAGGGCCACTGCGACCAGGGCCAGCGCGGCGACGAACTTGCCGAGCACCAGCTTGAGCGGCGAGACCGGCAGGGTCAGCAGGGTCTCCAGGGTCCCGGCGCGGCGCTCCTCGCTCCACAGGCGCATGGTCAGCGCCGCGACCAGGAAGATCAGCAGGATCGGCATCCAGTCGAACAGCGGCCTGGCGTCCGCGATGTTGCGGGCGAAGAAGGTCTCGGCCCAGAAGAAGGTGAACAGGGTGGCGGCCAGGAAGGCCCCGATGAAGAGATAGGCCACCGGTGAGCCGAAGAAGCTGGCCAGCTCCCGGCGGGCGACGTGGAAGATGTCAGACATGGGCGACCTCCCCAGCCAGCCCGAGGGCCCCGGCGCCGGAGTCCAGATTCACTTGACGGAACAGAGCCTCCAGATCGCGGCCCTCCCGTTGCAGGGCATAGAGCGGCCAGCCCGCATCCGCCACTGCGCGCGCCAGGGCCGGGGCCGCGGCGTCCGCGTCCTCGGTGTCCAGGGCATAGCGCTGGTGTCCGCCCTGGGTGTCGAGCGGCGACCAGCCAGCCACCCCGGCGAGGCCGGCGAGCAGAGAGCCCACCTCCGCCGGCGGGCGGTCCAGGGTCACCAGCAGGCGGTTGCTGGCGCTCAGGTCCGTGAGGCGTGCGTCGAAGGCCAGGCGTCCGGCCCGCAGGATCAGGACCCGGTCGCACACCGCCTCCACCTCCTGCAGGATGTGGGTGGAGATGATGAGGGTGGCGGTCTGTGCCAGGTCGCGGATCAGGTCGCGCATGTGCTGGATCTGGGACGGGTCGAGCCCGTTGGTGGGTTCGTCCAGGATCAGGATGGCCGGTTCATGCAGGATGGCCTGGGCGACCCCGACGCGCTGGCGGTAACCGCGGGACAGGGTGGCGATGGAGACAGCCCCCTTGGCCGTCAGCTCGGTGCGCTCCAGGGCCTGGCGGATAGCCGCCGGCCTGTCCTGGGGTCCGACCCCATGGAGCGCGGCCTGGTGATCCAGGTAGTCGATGACGGTCATCTCCGGGTAGAGGGGGCAGTTCTCCGGCAGATAGCCGATGCGCCGCTGAACGGCGCGGCGGTCGGCGGCGATGTCCAGCCCGTCGATGCGGATCTCGCCCGAGTCCGGCTCCAGGAAGCCGGTGAGCATCTTCATAATGGTGGTCTTGCCCGCCCCGTTGTGGCCGAGCAGCCCGACGACCTCGCCGCGCCCGATCGCGAAAGAGACCTCGTCGACTGCCCGCAGGTCACCGTAACTTCTTGATAAAAAATCGACTTCGATCATGCGTACCTCGCTTGTTGTCGTGATTCGAGGGTCGGTGGCGGCGGGCGGCGAACTGTTGCCGCCGGCCAAGCGCTGCCGCAAAAACCGGCGTTAGAGACCGCGTTTCCCCGGCCAGGTTCCCACACCCATGGCAGTTGATTTTGCTCCGCCCGCCGTCCCCGCCGAAGCTCCAGGCGTTGACGAGCGTCAATCCCGGGCCGCGCCGGCTGGCGTTCCTTGAGGCGTATCAAGGTTTGGCGCCCGCACTCCGGGCAGGGTATGCCGCGCGCAGGCGGAGATGCCGTACCTGGCAAGCATCGAGGTCGGCCTCCTGCATCGCGCTACCGCCAACGAGCCTCCGGGGTCCGCCAAGGGCCGCGAGGACCGCCCACATCCAAAGAGAGGAGAGCGCAATGAGACATACCAGCCGTACACGGCTGACGACGCTGCTGGCAGGCGCGTTGGCCGGATTGTTCCTGGTCGCGCAGGCGGGGCCAGCCTCCGCCGCCCGGCCGTCGGGCAAGATTGGGGAGGATTGGGGCAAGCCCAAGGGCCAGGAGTGCATCGATTGCCACATGACCGAGAACCCCGGTCTTTACTGGGAGTGGAACCACAGCCAGCACGGCCAGAACGGCGTCAACTGCCTGGACTGCCATGAGGCCAAAGAGGGGGACATCGACGCCTTCGCGCACGAGGATGCGCTGATCTCCATCGTCGTTACCCCCAAGGATTGCGCCAAGTGTCACGAGACCGAATACCAACAGATGGAGGGGTCCCACCACGCCCACGCCGGCCAGATCCTCGCCTCCCTGGACAACCTGCTTGGTGAAGTGGTCGGCGGTCCTGCGGCCGTCAACGCCGGCTGCAAACAGTGCCACGGCGGCAAGCTCGAGTTCCAGACCGAAGGCAAGGACAAGGGACGCCCGCTCCCCGGGACCTGGCCCAACACCGGCATCGGCCGCCTGAACCCGGACGGTTCCAACGGCTCCTGCACCGCCTGTCATGGCCGTCATCGCTTCTCCCGTGCCCAGGCCCGTACCCCGGACACCTGCGGCAAGTGCCACGTCGGCCCGGACCATCCACAGATCGAGGTCTACAACGAGTCCAAGCACGGCATCATCTACCGCGCCAAGATCGACGAGATGAACCTCGACGCCGACAAGTGGGTCGCGGGCGTGGATTACTCCGCCGCTCCCACCTGCGCCACCTGCCACATGAGCGCCGGTCCGGACGAGGGCAAGACCCACAACGTCGGCGAGCGCATTTCCTGGACCCTGCGTCCGCCTATCTCCACCAAGATCAACCTGGTCAAGCTGGAGAACGGGGAGGAGTTCGACGTCCCCGAGGGCAAAGAGATCCCGGCTGTCGGTTCCGAGGCCAAGGGCTCCAAGGTGGTCGAGGTCCTGACCTGGAAGGATCGCCGCGGCAAGATGGAGAATATCTGCTACGGCTGCCACGCCACCAGCGTGGTCGAGGGTCACTACAAGCAGTTCGACGACGTGGTCGAACTCTACAACGACAAGTTCGCCAAGCCCATTGCCGCCATCATGGGTGAGCTCAAGGACAAGGGCTACATCACCGCCGCCCCCTTCGACGAAAAGATCGAGTGGACCTGGTGGGAGATCTGGCACCACGAGGGCCGTCGTGCACGTCACGGGGCCTCGATGAATGGCCCGGATTACACCTGGTGGCACGGCATCTACGACGTGGCCAAGAACACCTACTTCGAATGGATCCCGGAGATGAAAGAGGTCGTGCACAAGAAGGACGGCAACGAGAAGTTCGCCGACGAGATGCTGGCCAAGTACTTCAAGCCCATCGAGGGCCATGACTGGTATTTCAACGGCATGAGCAAGGAGGCCCTGGAGAAAGTCCAGAAGGGCTTCGAGGCCCGCTACGGTAAGGGCGCCCTGAAGTAACCTTCGGGTCGGCCTAGACCCAACCGGACCCCCGCGGGCCTGCCCGCGGGGGTCCTTTCATTTTACCCAACAGAAACAGGAGGCTTAGATGCCAGCCCATGCCAACGCTCAGGTCGCCTTGCTCGCGGCCGGTCTTGCCCTGATCTTGCCGCTTCAGGCCGCCGATCAGGCTCAGGTTGGGACCCCAGCGCCCAGCGTCGCCACCGATGGCGCCGTGTCTCATCCACCCCACGGCGTTCAGGCCCTGATCGCTGCGGGCGAGGCCCAGCTCGCAGCGGGTGAGGCCGAGGCGGCGGTCGCAACCCTGGAGCAGGCCGTCGCCGCCGACCCGAAATCGTCCCTCGCCCGCACCCGGCTAGGCGGGGCCCGCCTGATGCGCCAGGAGTACAGCGCCGCCATCCAGGACTTCCGCGGTGCCTTGGGTGCTGATCCCAACAACGCCGATGCCTTCGTCGGCATGGCCATCGCCTACCTGCACAACGGCGACTACGCCCTTGCGCGTGCCGCCCTGGGGGAGGCCAGGCGCCTGGCGCCGGACAAGGGGGCCGAGATCGACCAGGTTCTCGTCTACCTGGACCGGCGCGAGGCGGGGGGCGCATCCCCGAACCATTGATGGCGCTGGTTCCGACGGGCCCTGCGGTCGGATCATCCAGCCCCACCCAGAAACAGGGACTCCAGATGACGGGCCACCGCCTCCTCGGCGTTGGTGCCGATGACCTCCTGTCCGTCCAGCGCCGCCTTGAGGCGCGGGTCGGCGTTGCCCATGACCACCCCCTTGCCCGCCTCCTGAAGCAGCTCCAGGTCGTTCATACCGTCACCGAAGGCGATGACCTCGGAGCGTTTCAGCCCCAGGCCGGCGAGCACACGGCCCAGGGCCGCTCCCTTGGAGACCCCTGCGGCCATCACCTCCAGGGTCACGGGCAGGGAGAAGGTCGTCGCAAGCCGCCCCGGGCAGCGCTCGTGCACCAAGCCCTCAAGGTCCAGCAGGCGTTGGCGGTCGCCGTAGAAGAAGACCTTGAGCACCGGCTGGGCATCCAGGTCCGCGAAGTCCACCACTTGGTAGGCGAAGCCTGACTCTTGGTGATACTGCAGCAGGCAAGGCTCGGGGCGTTCCACCAGCCAATCGTGGATGCGGTAGAGGTTGACGTGCACCGAGTCAAAGACCGGGTCGCGCAACAGGAAGTCCAGGCAGGCGGGGTCCAGGGGTTGGTGGTGGACGAGGTTGCCGCCCGCGTCGTGCACGGCGGCCCCGTTGCAGGAGATGAGACCGCTACTTGCACCCAGCTCCGTCGACAGCCTGTGGAGGTCGCCGAAGTGGCGGCCGGAGGCGAGCATCAGCGCGACCCCAAGGTCTAATAGGCGCCCCAGTACATCCCGAGTGTAGGCCCCGAGGCGGTGCTGGGGGTTGAGCAGGGTGCCGTCGAGGTCGCAGACGACGAGCCGGTACATGCGTCTCCCCCGGTGGCTGAGGGGGAGCATGGTGCATCTTCTTTTGGCTGTCCAGGGAGACCTCCCCGCGGGTGAGGCTTGCTGCCGCTATCTCGGGGTTGGCCAGTACGCCATTGATGTTCTTGGTGTTCTTGGTGCTTGGCGTTGGTGTTCTTGGTGTTCTTGGTGTTCGCCGCCGAGCTCCGCTGCGGGACAGCAATGACAATCGTCAGTTCCAGTGATAGAAAAATGTGATTGGCATCACAAATTCCATGAGCTATAAAGTGTCCCCACGAAGAGGGGAATAATCGCTCAGTGCGCGGGTGAAAGGACCCAAAGTCGGGCGGACCAAGGGTCCGGACGGACGAGAGACCCGCCGCACAGGATATCAACAATCGAGCGAAGCACCCTTTTCCTCGCCCGCACCAAACCGTCTCTGAAGCGAGTTGGCGCCTGCTGTTTGCGCCAAGTGGTCTCGTGGGGGAGTTATTTCAACAGAGGAGGAGGGGATATGCACCGCCAAAGAACCGGCAGCGGCTGGCAGTGGCTCGTCTGCGCCAGCCTGCTAATGTCGGCATTCATCATCCGCGGCAATGCCGAAGCCGCGGCGACCTATGTAGGCGAGGCAGTCTGCGGAAGCGGCTGTCACTTGGGCAAGCACGAGGGCTGGGTACAGACCGCCCATCAGCAGATCCTGATGGATGGGGCCAGCGAGTACAGCTACATCAACGACGGCAATCAGTCCGGCCGCTCTGAATTTTTCGATGGCGGAAGATTCCCGGTCACGAGTCTCCCCGGCGGCGACGCCTTTGCCGCCTTCGGAGCGAGCGCGCCCATTCTGGGCCGCAACGCGACCCTGGGGCCCTACGTCCAGATCGGTACGGCCAAGTACCCCGTCGTCTACGCGCTCGGCGGCTCCGCGGTGCAGAACCCGACGGTGGCGGATACGGATCCGGCCGACGGGCGAATCCTGAACCGCGAGGCGCAGTGGAAGCAGCTCTACATCACCCAGATCGGGCCGAGCCACTACGTCCTCCCGATTCAGTTCAACGCCAAGACGAACGAGTACGTCCCCTATAACACCTCCGAGTGGTACGACCAGGCCAATGTGCCGCTTGCCAAGGCCAGCCTGAGGATCGGCCCCACGTCCTATGAGCGGCGCTGCGCCGGCTGCCACTCCACCGGCGTGAAGGTCAGAGTCGAACCCGACGAGCGGGCTCTGGACCATGAGCTACTCCGACATGAACGTCGCCTGCGAGGCCTGTCACGGGCCCGGCAGCGACCATGTCTACAACGCCCCCACGGTGGAGCTGAAGAAGGCGACCATCGTCAATCCGGCGACGCTGGTGGCAAGGTCGGACCTGAACGGCGACGGTACAAAGAACACGATCGACAACCTGATCGCGCAGAACGGCGTCTGCTACCAGTGTCACCAGAGCGGCACGGGCAGCTTCGGGACCGGCGACGGGGCACTGCTCTACCCCAGCAAGGCGAATGCCAATGGCAGGCCGGTCCTCTACCGCCCGGGTCAGGATCTCAGCGACTACTTCCACACGTCCCAGGATGCGAGCGACTACTGGGGCTGGCAGGACAAGAACAACAACGGCCTCGTCGATATCGTCGCGCACGACGAGGACCTGAATCGCAACGGGGTGCTGGATACGGGGGAGGATACCAACGGTAACGGCGTGCTGGACCGCAAGGAGTTCATCGCCGCCGCCTCCAGCAATATGCAGGGCATAGAGCATGCCGGCGGGCCCCATGCGGCAGACAAGACCTACGACCATCCCTGCTTCACTTGCCACGACATGCACAACGCCGATCGGCTGCACCTGCTGGTCAGCGAGAACGAGGGGGTGCCGGTCCCGCAGCCCGGCGACAGCACCAACAGGCGCAACAACCTGTGCCTGTCTTGTCACGCGACCCACGGGGACTTTGCGGCCTTGACGCAGGACGACCTGATCAGCGGATCGGCCAACATCACGACCGTCGTTCGCGCCCATGTAAAGAACCGCGCCTTCATGGACGTGGGCTTCCAGACGCGCTGCATCAGCTGCCACATGGTGCCGGCCGGCAAGTCCGCAATCGAGCCGGACTGGGTCTATGACGCGCGGGAGCAGCAGTGGATCGAGGTCGCGGCGGGGACCTGCACAGCCACACCTTCGAGCCCATCTGGCCCGGCTTCGTCATGCAGCCAGGCGAGTTCAAATGGACGGACTTCCTTTCCTGGTGGGAAAGCAACGAGTCCTTCGATGACCCGCTGGACGGATCCGAGCCTCACGTCGCCGTGGGACCCATGCCCGATTCCTGCACCAGTTGCCACGCCCATGACCCCAATGTCCCGGGGAATGACAACATCGTCACCCAATGGGCCAAGTCTGGCCATGGCGATGGCTACGCCGAGCCGTGGAACCATTGGAATGGGGACTCCTCGATCTCGTCGAGCTGCTCGCGCTGTCACAGCACCTATGGCTATCGCCAGCTCGCCGACAGCAGCACGAGCACCGATCCCGCCAAGCCCACGCCTCCGGGGGTACCTTGGTACACCCTCGACGCGAACGGCATCAACCCGAGTTACACCACGGTGACTTCGCAGTCTCCCGTGTATCCGAAGGTGCTCAACTGCGAGGGCTGCCACGAGCCGAACGGCGGCGGCAAGACCCTGTACCAGGCGGGCAAGCTGCAGGAGATCGCCTTCCCATCGGGCGTGCGCCAGACGCTGGGCAATTCCAGCAACGTCTGTATGCAGTGCCACCAGGGGCGGCAATCCGGCAAGTCGATTCCGAGCTGCAGCGCCACCACCGGGAACTGTTCGGTACCCAGCGAGCATTACCTCCCGGAGGCCGCGACCTTCTGGGGTACCGATGTGACGGCCGGCTACGAGTACGACGGAATGACCTATCAGGGCAAGAACGGGTTCTTCGGCCACAAGCAGATCGAGCGGCAGGACTGCATCGGGTGTCACCTCTACACCACCAATCAAGAGACCGGTGGCGTCAAGAAGGACCATGACTTCCGCGCGAACATGGACGACTGCAGCAGCTGTCACGGTGACGAGGAAGACTTCCCCCTCGAGGATTTCGAGGACCTTGGCAAGCCCTTCGGGTATGCGAACGTCGACTATGACGGCGACGGTGTCGCGGAGAGCTTCCGCCACGAGATGGACGGACTCATGGAGAAGCTGGTGGTGGCCTTGAATATCCACGCCGAGGCAGTTGGCCGGCCGCCGCTCATGTATGTCGAAGGACAAACCCGCCTCTCGCTGGTAACCAACGGGTGCTACGTGCAGGACGGCTGTATCCCTGAAAGCGTGCCGGTACCGCCAGAGACGACGCCTCCCCGTTACGAAGCCTACGACCTGCAGATGGTCAAGGGGGCCTACAACTGGAACGCCGCTCGCGACAGGGCCGCGGCTATCCACAACCACAAGTACGTCATCCAGACGATGTACGACTCCATTGTGGATCTGGGTGGGTCGCCTGCCGGGCTGATCCGGCCCTAGTCGCGGTCCGCCCAAGGCGCGCGAGGCGCCGCTGCCGGAGGGCAGCGGTTCCCCGCCTCTCCCTGTTCTCTAGCGGTAGCGACGGGTCGCCTCGCCCGACTTGGGCGCGCGCTGGGGACGACAGGGTCCGAATCTGAGGTTAAGAGGAGCGTATAAAGTGAACCAATCAATCGAAACACGAGGGCGGCGCGGCCTATTGAGTCTGCTCGCCATAGGCATCGGCATCACGGTCCTGGCCGATCCCGCCCTGGCCAGACCGTTTGCAATCACCCGGGCGGACTGGGACACCGCCAAGTCACGGCTGATCGTGGCCGGTACCGGTACCGCTGAGGCGGCGGTGAGCGTGGCCAATGCTTACGACCTGAGCCAGATCCTAGGCACCACCACGGTGGCCGCCGATACCGAGAGATGGAGGCTTGCGACTGCGAGGCTCAGCCCGGTGCCCTGTCGTGTCTATGCGGGACAATATGGCGGCGCCACCGCCGAGATGGACGTCGCCAATGCACCGGCCGACTGTGCGCCTCAGCCACCGCCGCCGCCCGCAAACCTGCCGCCGGTGTCCAGACCAGGCGGGCCCTACACCGGCACCACCGGCATTGCGGTGACTTTCGATGGGTCAACATCGTCCGACCCCGACGGCACCATTGCGTCCTATTCCTGGGATTTTGGTGACGGGTCACCGCTCGGGTCCGGGAAGACGACGACGCACACTTACGCTGCGGCGGATACCTATACGGTCAGCCTGATGGTGACCGACGACAACGGCGCGACCAACGCCGCGGGCACGACAGCCACCATCGCCGCGAACCAGCCGCCCACCGCTGGCGATGACACCTTCGCCCTGGACACGGCGGTCGTCGATCGCGACGGCGAGATCAATGTCCCCGTTCCCGGCGTGCTGCTGCACGACACGGACCCCGACGGCGATCTGCTGAGCGTTGAGCTTTGGGGCGCTCCCAACAACGGCGCTGTGTCCCTCAATACGGATGGCTCCTTCACCTACAAACCGACCAGCAATGTGCCGGGCGGCGACAGTTTCATCTACCGGGTCACTGACGGGCAGGGCGCCAACGAGGACTTTGGTACCGTCCACCTGGTGCTGGAGACTAGCCTGGAGGTCAAGGGCGTCGGCCAGCAGAACCAGTTCAACATCCTGATGAACTACGAGCTGGGCATGCACTGCACGGGCTTCGAGTTCGC
This sequence comes from uncultured Gammaproteobacteria bacterium, assembly GCA_963709645.1. Classification (GTDB taxonomy): domain Bacteria; phylum Pseudomonadota; class Gammaproteobacteria; order Chromatiales; family Chromatiaceae; genus DYRB01. Next base: position 73,166 of record CAVPXP010000011.1, on the reverse strand, counting down.
CTACTGCTGCATCCTGCCGCCCTACAACTCGATCCTGGCCCAGGTGGTCAAGACTGACAAAGGCGCCAACGGCGAGGACTTCCCCAAGCTGCTGGAAGGCGACCCGAACGAGAACAAGGACGCCCTTGGCCGCGAGACGGTGCTGCGCGATCCGAGCCTGGATGAGAATGGTAACTTCCAGAAATACGTCCTGCGTTACTGGCACGAGGCCCAGCCGCGCAACGACGGCCGCGGCAAGCCGCAGAGCAGCCGGCTGATCAGCGCCCAAGAGCTGAACTCCATGTTCATGTGGAACACCATCTACGACGTGACCGCCAGAGACGCAAACGGGAGCCTCATCACGGGAGAGCGCGAGGGCTACTACAACTCCTACATCGGTGATGGGACCTACGACGAGGGCGGCTATGCCAACGGCTGGTTGAACCACCTCTACATCTACAGCGACCTGGAAGGCACGAAGCCGGCGGTTCCGGGGTTGGACATGGACAAGATCTTCCTTGGGGTCGATATCGCGGTGCCGACGGACTGCGGCCCGGCGCTGCACCCGTTGGGACCCGTGACGAAAGATACGACCTCGATGGATCCGAACGCGACCATTCCGAACGATTGCAACGGGCTCTCCAAAGGCAACCTGCTGACCTTCTCCGGGGAGCACGGCACCGTCGTCTACACCCAGATGAAGGTCCTCGAGGACCTGCCCATTACCCTCACCTCGCCGCGGATCTGGGAGGCGCTCGGCCTGCCGCTGACTCCCTTGGAGGATTCCCTGGATTTCTTTGCCGATCCGGGTTTGGTCGACGAGGACTCGGTCCGACCCTTCGTCGCGATGAAGGCGCAGCTGCACAAGTACGACCCCAATGCGCCGCAGGGTGTCGGCAACGCGGTGCTGGACGACGGCCGACCGGTCATTGGCTTCGGCACGGCGCCCATCGACATCCCCAACTGCGAGCGTTGCCACTCGGCCTTCGATACGACCAACTCGCCAAACACGACCGGGACCTGGTCGGCGACCCTGGTGCAGGAGGAGATCGACTACTGGCTCGCCTACTACGGTCTGGATGCCGCGGCAGGGGACTCGGACTGGTACCCGCGTCTCAAGGGGGCGGCCATGAGCATCCTGTCGCTGCACGACGCGCAGATGGGCACGGACTTCACCGCCTGCTACCCGGCCGACCAGCATCCGGAGTGCGCCCCCATCGATGCGCCCTTCGTCCAGGAGACGCGCCTCGGCCATGAGAGCGTCATCTGCCAGAAGTGCCATGCGGACAACGTCGTGGCTGCGGTGACCGCCGCCAGCTTCGATCCGGCGGGATCCTTGACCATCCGCCCGATCAGCGAGGCCATCCACCGTAAGCACCGCGCCATCAGCCAGGGCGGGCACATGGTGTTTGCCGACAGCCTGGGCCGCGATGGTATGTGCCAGGGCTGCCACCCGGCGCACCGTTCCGACGGCGACATGGAGGGCTATCCGATCACCTACGGCGGCGACAATGCCTTCGCCGAGACTGACAACCGACTGGGTGCCGGTGGCTGCTTCGTGGGACGGGACGTGCACTCCAACCCGCTGAAGGACATCGATGGTGCGGAGACGCCAGTACACCTGAACGTGGTCGGTAACTGGCTCAAGAACAACGTCGCCCGCAACCAGACCGACGTGACGGGCAGTCCCCCCAACGTGCGCGGGCTCTGGTGCACCAACTGCCATACCCAGCTCAGTCAGGAGATCTGGAAGGCGGAGGACTGCAACGACCTGGTCCGGAACGACTGCAGCGTCAACCCGCGGGCTGCCGGAAACCTGGGTCAGTTGGCGAACATGATCGGCAGCGACAAGGACACCGTCATCTCTTGGCTTGATCCGAAGGACAATATCAACGGTTTCACGCCGGACGGAATCGACCACACCCGGGATATCTGGAGCCCCAACTACGCCGATGCCCTCATGGCCGTCATCGAGGTCGATCCAGCGGGCAATCCGGTCGACAGCGGCTATGACCCGGATGGCAAGTTCAGCGTGAACATCCTGAGCCTCTGCACCACTCGGGACTGCATCAAGTCCATTAACCAGCACCAACGTGACCCGAGCCAGTGGCTGTACCCGGAGAACGGGACCCTGGACGGGGTGGTCGGGTTCGTCGCACCCGGCGTGAACAAGGCCGTGGCAGTGCCCTTCAATGCCGCCGACGACGGCAGGGACCACTGGCTGTCCGCTGGTGAGCCCCACTGCGCGGACTGCCATGCCCCGCCCTATGTCGAGCAGAGCGGCAACATCGACGGGTTCGCCCCGTTCAACTACCCGCGCAAGGCGGGGCTGATGCGCTACTCTCGTGGGCACCGCGACATCACCTGCCAGGGCTGCCACGAGTCGACCCACGGCCTCTATCCGGTAGCGCCGAGCCGTGAGCTGGGTGTGGGCTTCCCGGGTGTGGATGCGACCAGCTATGCCCAGGCCGCGAACCTGAACGCAGACGGGTCCCACGGTCCCTTGAAGTGCGGCGCCTGCCACGCGGTCAACGAATCCGGGGTACCGAGCTGGTTCCGTACATCGGGTGCGCTGGGCGGCTATTACAGCGACTTCGACGGCGCGGTAGGCTGGCAGCATGAGTTCACGGAGAACGCCGATCCGCGCCAATCCATGTGCCTGAACTGCCACGACGATTACAAAAACGACGTACTGCCTACCAACCGGCAATGGCAGCGGCACTCTGAGCGTGCCCGTTCACCGCGAAACGTCATGGACCAAACCGAAGAGCTGCAGAACGGGCACATCGCCGGCTTCGCCGAGACGAGCCCCGGGGTGTGGGAGCCGGATGCGGCTACGGCGCTGGCGGGCGTCTGCACGGCCTGCCACGCCGGCAACGTGAGCTTTGCCGACGAGGTGTCCTGCGACGGTGACGATTGGAAGAACCATCTGGTCCTCGGCCGTTCCAACCGAGAGGTCTGGGCCGCTGTGTCCCAGGAGCTGACAGGCAGCACCTGCGGCTGGTAATCCAAGATGAAGCCGCCCGGGCACTGGCCCGGGCGGTCCAGCGACTGACGGAGGGGGTAGTACTTCCCCTCCCTCTTTTTTTCGGCGCGCGGGATGGTCAGTACCCGTCCCGCGAGCCACCGACATCGACTCCTGCGAGTGTCCTCCGAGGTAGGGAATGAAAAGATTTCTCACGCTATCGATTTGCTGTTTGTGGACTGCGCTGAGTGCGGCGGCGATGGCGCCGGCGGCGGCCGAGGGACCTGACGCTACGGCAGGCGGCGAAGCAGGACTCGTTGCCCCGGACGCCGGCGTGGTGATCGCCGCTGTGGGCGATGAGGAGATCACCTTTGGCCAGATCAACACCATGATGAACAGCTCCGCTGTGGTGGGGGTGTCCGTCCCGGCGCTGGGCACGCCGCAACGGCAGGGTGTTGCCGTCGTGCTGCTCGACAAGATCATCAGCGCGAACCTGCTCTATCTGGACGCGCTCAAGCACGGTGCGGACAAGGAGGCCGCCTACCAGAGAGACATCCAGCGCTTCTCCGACGGCGCGATCGCGGGTCTCTACCGCAAGCAGGAGCTCAGCGCCGACCTCCAGGTGACGGATGCGGAGATCGACGCCTACGCCAGAAAGGCCATCGAATCCGGGACACCGCCGGATGCGGATGCGCGCATGGCCATCAAGTCGGCCCTGCGCAAGCAAAAACTCGACGCCCAGGAGATCCGCCTGCGGGAGCGGGTGCGCCAGGGCGTCGAGTTCACCATCGACAAGGCGGAGCTGGATCCCGCTGGCGACGTGGTGCGCCCGGATGAGGCCGTGGTGGCGAAGGTGGGCAACCAGACGGTGACCTGGGGCGATGCCAAGGGGGCCCTGCTCGCCGAGAGCAAACGGGCGTCGATGTCCGGGGGACGGCTGGACCCGGTTGAGGCGCGCATCGGTATCCTCGACGAGATGATCGACACCCGCATCATGGCCGAGAAAGGGCGGGCCGCGGGCTTGACCCAGGACCCGGTGTATCAGGCGCGCGTCGGGGAGTATCGAAAGACCCGGCTGATCAATCAGTACCGTAGCCAACTGCTTCAGACCATGGAGCCAACCGAGGAAGAGATCTCCGGCTTCTACAACCAGAACAAGGACAAGATCGCGGTTCGCGAGGAACGCAAGATCCAGATGGTCGTCCTCAACACCGAGGAGGAGGCAAGGGACATCAAGCAGAAGATCGAGTCGGGCGAGATCACCATCTACCAGGCCGCGCGGGACTACTCCATCGATCCCCAGGCGAAGCACACCCTGGGCGAGATGGGCTGGGTCGCCAAGGGATCGGGCTTCCCGGCGCTCGACGAGGTGACGTTCGCGCTCGAGCCCGAAGAACTGGGCGGACCGGTGAAATCTCCGGCCGGCTGGCATCTGGTCCGAGTGGAAGACATGCGCTCCGCCCAGAATGCCGACTTGGCGGATGCCAACACACACAAGATGACGCGCCGCAACATCTTGCGCGACCGGCTCGACAAGTATGTGGTGGATCTGCGCCTGAACGCCTTCAAGGTGGAGGTCTACCAGGATCGTCTAAACGAGCAGTTTGGCCGGGAGGTGGCATGGATTGCGCAGCTCGAACAGAAGGCGAAGGCACCCAATTCGCTGAGCCAGCGCCGGACCGAGCAGATGGAGAAGCTGCTCAATCCTTGATGCATGGAGACATCCGGGGATCCAGCGCCCGCTGTCTCCGCGCCGACCTGGCAACAACGGCTGACAAAGTGACATGACACCTTCCTTTGCCTTTTCCCCGCTGATGGTCGTCGGTGCGGCCCTGATCGCCGCACTGAGCCCCCTGGTCGGTGGCCAAGCGGTTGCCATGGAGACCGCGCGAGGTTTTGCGGTGCCGGACCTCGAAGACTTCCTCATGGTCGGGGCGGAGGATGGCGACGGCGATGGCGACGGCATTAAGGAGACGCGCATCGTGCGCTACCGGAATTATGCCGGTGACAGTGTCTTCAGTATGACCACGAACGGCAGCCTGTGGGCCTGGAGCAGGGAGCAGCACGGGGGCGGGACCAGCGACCAGCGCAACTATGTGGTGCGCGACAGCAACTGTGACGGCATCTTCGACGAGCGCTACACCCTCGATGAGCAGTTCAAGGTGCCCGACTGTCTGAAGTAGGTTACGACCCTCCCAGACTCCGCGGCCATGTATCGATCCTTTGCTTACGCCGGCCTCTTGCTTCTGCTGGCCCCTTTGTTCCAGTCCCTTGCCATGGGCGCGGGGTTTCAAAGCCCGTCCATCACGCCGGAGCAGCTCCACGATCGACAACAGGCAGGGGACAAATTGCTGGTGGTGGACGTGCGGGACCCCGCCGAGTTTCGGGTCGGCCACCTACCGGGGGCGGTCAACCTTGCGGCCTCCGCGATTGCTGACCATGTGCAAGAGATCGAGGGGCAGGACGGCGTCGTGGTGTATTGCATCGCGGGCACCCGCACCAAGCAAGCCGAGCAGACCTTGATAGATCATGAAATCCCAAACGTCTTTCACCTCGCAGGGGGACTGACTGGTTGGCTCGACAGCGGGTTTCCGGTGGAGAAGGGTGCTGGACGCCAGTCCGTGAGCTTCGGTGGAAAGTGATTGGGTCGTTTTTGCCGCGGAGGGGCCCGGGGGATTCGGACCAGTGACCCACCGGTGCGGCTGCCCTCGGTTTATGGCGGGCCCAGCCGCCCGGCATCCCTTCCCGAATGCAGGGGATACCTTCGGGGCGCTCGCCGCAAGCGCGGCATGGGGACCCCAACGACGATAACCAGGAGCAGACGATGAAGCCTAGCCTAATGGTGATGATTGTCCTCATTCCTCTGGTGCTGGCTGGCTGCGATTCCAGCCCCCAGACCGCGCCCAAGACCGACGCCGCGCAGGCAGCCCCGGACACCCAAGTGGCCCCGGGGACCCCGAGGCCGGCCGCGCCCAAGGCCGTCGTCACGAGCGGCTCGGGACCGAGCACGGAGCCGCCCTCGGCGGGCCAAACGCCCATGCAGGTCCGCAAGGCCCTCGATGCGAACCGTGGCTTGATGAACCAGACCATGGCCTATATGGACCAGAACCGATTCGACTTGGCCGAGCAAAATTTGCGGGAGCTCAAGGCGAGGCGCGACAGCCTGCCGGAATTCCTTCAGATACAGGTGGACCGCCTGGAGGTCCTTGTCAAGACCGGTGCTTCCAGTGAGCCGCAGCGCTCCCTCAAAGCCGCAATCATGGAGAGCGAGGCGCAGGAAGCTCGCCGGTAGCAGACGGCGTCAAGATCCGGGCGTGCGGAGCAGGGTTTGAACCGCCGCCTGGAGCTGCTGCTTCGAGAAGGGCTTGCCGAGCAAGGGCAGGGACTCGGTGTCCCCTGAGTGCGCGTCGGCCCTGTGTTGGTCGAAACCGCTGGTCAACAACACCGGTAGCCCAGGGCGCGCCTTTCGCGCCCAGTGGCCCAGGGCGCGTCCGTCGATCTCGCCCGGCATGACCACATCCGTGAACAGCAGGTCAACGCTGACATCCGTGGCGAGCAGACGGGCCGCAGCGCCTGCGTTCTCTGCCTCGACCACCCGATAACCCGACTCCGACAGCATCCGCCGCGCGAGGCGGCGCATTCGCGGATCGTCATCTACCACGAGAATTGTCGCTGCTTGCCGGACGGCCTGAACCAGTAGGCGACGGTGATGGGTCTTGCCCGCGTCACCTCGACCGGGGGCCCCCACGGACAAGAAGCAGGGAACCGCCCTGCCTTGGCCTATCGGTCTGTGGATGGCCAAGCCCGCCCGTACTGTCGGGCGAATCCGAAGGGGTCGCCCAACGCAAACCCTTGGTTCGATCTCACCCCCGGGGGTCGCACGCGGGGCCTTGCCGCCGTCCGCGGGCAAAGTGTTCACATCGGACATGAGGGGCTCCATGACATGATCGACACCGTCGCCGGCCCTGTCGAACCTGAGTTGCAGCTGGCGTCGCTCGCCGGTGGCGGTTCCTCGCAGCCGGCCGACCCGCGACTGTCCCGTCGGGATGGGCACGAACGACGATAGCGTATGCATGTAACCATCCGGTTTCTGCGTGTGTGACCAGGGTAATGGGTTTGTGAACAATTGTAAGCGACCCGCGGTCAATCGCGATGTCCGGCCCGCTGGCATGGTGGTCGCCCCTTGAATACGAAAACATTACGGGATGCTTACCGATTAGTGGGCATCGGTTAACGGTCGGCCGCTATTGTGACCCTTAGGAAGGCGAGTGAATCCGTGGTGGACGGGCCAAACGCAAGGCGTCCGCGAGCGGGGAGATGCGTACATGGCTCGCCAGCCGGGCGTTAGCAGCGGAGCCATCCCGAAAGGAATGGTACCTACCGGGTCCCCACGGCGATCCGCTGCGGCGAGGTAACTACTCGGGGAGAGGAGTCGACATCATGAGCGCACGAGCATCGTTCAAAACCGTCGTATCCGTCCTGTCTGCGGCCATTCTGGCCTGTCCGATCATTGTCCTTGCCGCCCGGTCCAGTGGGGGCGGGGTGGCGGTGGTACACCCGACTATGGCGACCTGGTCGTCCTCTATCGCGACGCGACCGGTGTTCCCATCCTGAGTGCTGCGGCGACGTAACTGACCCCGAAACGGGGCTACCGGTCGACGGAGGGCTCTGCCTGCAGCCCGTTGCCGCCGTCGGCGTCGATATTGTCGACGTGGAGGTGTCAGCATTGACTGCGCGAAGACACCCTGACGGCCTGTGCCTGATCCCCGTGGACCAGTATTCCTGCTCCGTGCTGCCGGAGTACGCCAGCTATACGCAGGAGATCGAGTTCGAGCGCATCAACGTGGCCCGGGCCCCGGAAGACGTGATGGCGCGGCAACTGGAGGACGCTCTCATCGGCCTGGCCGCGGCCGACTGTATTAGCCTGGACCCTGCCGGCCGGCTGCTCCACCAGACACTCGACATCAACGATAGCGACGGCGACGGATTCACCGACGACTACCTTGCCAAGACCATCGACTCACCGCTGCAGAATCTGGCCATCTACAAGGAGCTGATCCTCAAGGGCCAGTTGGGCGATCCGGCAATCGTCCTGCCGGAACCCTTTGCTACCTACGGCTTTCTCGACACAGCCGCCAAAGGGCTCGGTGCGGCCGCGTCCAAGGAGGGGGCGGTCAACGTGGACCTGGTGGTCTACCTGAACCAGATCCTGGGCCTCTCGGATGAGGGAACCACGACCGCGTTGGATCAAGACGGTCATCCACAGATCTGTATTGATTACCGGGACGAGGTCCAGGGCCAGATAGTGATGGTCCACAAGTGCTTCCTGGATTACAGCAGTTACAAATACAGGCGCATCAGGACTTACAGGTACCTGCCCTATCCCGCCTACATTCCTGATGATCCCGAGGAAGCGAAGGACGGTTGGTTCGAGTACCTTGCGTTCTTGCGGTATCGGGTAGCCGACGATGAGCCGCTCTTCTGGATCAAGGACGCGTCGATCCTGCGCACTGTGTGGCCGGATCTCACCACGGCAGAACTCGGGGACTTCCTGCGCGGCTTCATCGGCGGCAACGTCGGGGGGATTGCCCAGGCGGCCGACGATGCCCGCGCGGTCATCCTGTTCGCGCACAACAACCCGATTCCGGCCGGCTGGGCGACACCTCCGCTGGCCTGCACCGGAGAGCACGAGACCGCCTACGATGTCTCCATCAACGCGACTTCCGGCCTGGCAGTGCCGGTGATGATGGTGGCAAATGACGACGGACGCGAAATAATCGTCACCGTTGGTAACTCGGGTCCGGACGCAGCGACAGGCTCTGTGACCGTGGTCGGTGTATTGAACGGAACGACCGTCGCCAACGAGACGTTCGACTTCGCCGGCTTGGCGGCCGGTGCCAGCGAGGGCTGGGCATTCATGTTTGTTGCTCCGGAAGTGGGCACGGTCAACTGGACGGCGACCGTGACGGCCCCGGATGACGTGTACGCTCCGAACAACACCGTCTACGGCACGACCGAGGTCATGGCGGGCGGCGGCGGCGAAGGCGAATAATTTAGCGCGGTCGGAAGCCGCCGAAACACGCGGCACCAAGCCGCACTGGAGTGCAACCCCCCGGCCCGCCGGGGGGTTTCGTTTTTCGTGCCCATCGCGGCCGCAGCGACAACGGACACAGCTAGAACTCCGAGTCCGTACTCCGGGTTTCCCAGGGGCGGCGGCTCCTCACCTTCTGGCCTTGCGCCTGGCCGCTCCCTCCCTGCGGGTGGTCGGATTGCCCCAACGCTTTTGCGCCGAGAACGGGGGTGGAATCGCCTTGTGCGGCGGCTCCTTCGAGCCTGGCATCCGATGGATTCGCGACCAGGGTGGCTTCCGGCAGGAAAATGGAGATGGTGGTCCCTTCGCCAGGCGCACTCCGGATGCGGAGGTCGCCGCCAGACTGTTGGGCAAAGCCCAGCGCCGAGCTCAGGCCAAGCCCGCTGCCCTCGCGGGCCGGCTTGGTCGTAAAGAACGGCTCGACGGCACGTCGTGCCAGCTCGGGCGACATGCCGATCCCGGTGTCGGAGATGCTGACGACCACATAGTCGCCCGGTGCAAGCCCTGGATGAGAAGACGCCTCTTCCACACCGACCGACTGCCGCCTTGCCGCGATCGTCAGGGTGCCGCCGTTCGGCATCGCGTCCTGGGCGTTGATGGCCAGGTTGAGAATGGAGCTCTCGATCTGCTGTCGGTCGACACGCACCGGCAGAGGCCCGCTGCTCGGCTGCACGACCAGCGCGATGTCCGGGCCTGTTACGCGGCGCAAGAACCGAGATAGGCGTTTGATAAAGACCTCGATGTCGATCCCGCGCGGTTCCAACGGTTGTCGGCGGGCGAATGCCAGCAAGCGGCGGGTCAATCTGGCCGCATCCTGCGCAGCGGATGTCGCATCGCCGAGAATCTCGCCGATCTCCGGATCCCACGCGGTGTCCAGCTTCTCCTCGAGGAAGTGGAGGTTAGTCAGGAGGATGGTCAACAGGTTGTTGAAGTCATGGGCGATGGACCCGGTAAGCTGCCCGACGACCTCCATCTTTTGGGCTTGTAGAAGCTGGGCGTCCCGATCCTTGCGCTGCGTGATGTCGGTGAAGGTGACGACGGTGCCCACGGCAGTCCCCTCCCTCAGCATCGGATAGGAGCGGTAGTCTGCCGGGAAGCTGGTGCCGTCCGCGCGCCAAAGCGCCTCGTCTTCCCCATGGACTGGCGTCCCTTCGCTGCAGGTCCGAAGAATCGGGCACTCCTCGGGAGCGTTGGGAACGCCGTCGCGGCAGCTGTGGTGAATGAGCGCGTGCATATCCCGTCCGAGGACCTCGCCCTCGTCCGGGTAGCCGAGCATCCGCAGCGCCGCGCGATTGACGAAGGTGCACTTGCCGTCGAGGTCCATGCCAAAGATGCCTTCACCCGTCGATGCCAGGATCAGGCCCAGTTCTTCCTCGCGCCGGCGCAGATTCAGGTCTGCCGACACGTCGAGGGCCGACACGGGGACGCTGTGATATTCGTCGTTTGCCCCCGGTATCACCATCGAAAGGATGACGGTGAGGTTCCTGCCGTCGAGCGTCTGTGCAGCGATGGTCCGGTTCAACAGTGCCCCGTGGCCTACCCAAAGGGCCTGGAGCATGTCGGTAGAGAGATCGAGGGTCGCGGGCACGAATGTGCTTTCGACCCATACACCGAACTGTGCGGCCATGGGCGCGCCAAACAGCGCCAGTGCCGCGGCGTTCGCCTCCTTGATGCGGACCTTTCCGATCAACTGCCCCTGTAGCTCGGGGTGGTCGGCGAGGTGCCGCCCCAGGTCCATCACCCCGGAGCCCCGGAGCTCTCGCAGGGCCTCGTAGACCCCGCCGAAATCCTGCTCCCAGATCGGCACGGGGGCGCTTCGGAAGATGCGCCGATAACGCTGCTCGGACTCGGTGAGGTGCTTGACGATTGGGTTGGTGAGGCGCACGAACAGCACCGCTCCGACGGTGACGAGCACCAAGGCGAGGCCGATGACCATGGCTGCGCCCCTCAGGAAGGGGGTGCGAATGTCGGCGAGGTCCATCTTGGCGACGACACCGGCATTGAGTACGGGTATGGGGTGGTAGGCAGCCAGCACCGTTACGCCGCGGTAGTCGGGACCGATCATGCTGCCAGAGCGGCCGGAGAGCGCTCGGCGCATCGGCTCGGCGAGCTTGGAGTCGACAGGGATCGGGCCGATGCGCCCGCTCGCCGCGCGCCCATGGGTGACCAGAAAGACCATCTGGTCGCCCCTTCGCTGTCCGACGGCGATCTCGGCCATCTGACCCTTGCTAGGGTAGTGACGGAAGGCGCTTTCGACCTGGGACAGGGTAACCGCCTCGGACGCCCCCGGATTGCCGCCCTGGTGCTGCCCGATCAAACCGTGCAACCGCGTCCATCAGATGGGCCTGATCTTCGGCGTTTTGGACGAGATGAGCCCGCTCCCGTTCGAACGCGGTCCTGTAGAGTACCGTGATTGCCACCGCGGTACTCACGGTGACCGCGGCCATCATGACGACGACCAGCCAGATAACTCTCATGTTTTCAGCCATTGAAGTCCTCATCCGGGCCTTTTGACTGGGGCGGCGGCAGGCGTCCGACAACCGGCGAAACGGCGCGAACGGACCGTCGCCCTGGGATCCGCTGTCGGTCGTCGGCGTGCGGTGGTCGGCCGACGATCAAAATAGTACGCCAGCGTCGCGGGCTCGTATGGCGTCGGTAGCGGCACAATCCTCCGGAGCTTTGCCGGGGCGCGCCACATATAATTGGGATGACTGTCGCTGCCGCATCGTTCGTGCCCCGGCTGAAAGGGAAACCGCCACCGTGTCCACTTCCACCAGTATCCTGATCGTCGATGATGATCCGAGGCTGTGCCGCGCCCTCGCCCGTTACTTCAGGCAGGAGGGCTACGATGTGCGCACGGCCGTCAACGGACAAGAGATGCGCGAGCAGCTGGCTGTAGAATGGCCCGACCTGGTGATCCTCGACCTGATGCTGCCGGACGGAGACGGGTTCAGCCTGGCTCGCGAGCTGCGGGCGACCTCGGAGGTGGCCATCGTGATCCTCACCGGCAAGGCTGATGCCACTGACAAGGTGGTCGGATTGGAGCTGGGAGCCGACGATTATGTCACCAAGCCATTCAACGACCGTGAGCTTCTAGCGCGGGTGCGGAGCGTGCTGCGCCGGACGTCTCCCGCGGCCAGGGACAAGCCGGAGCCGGCGGGCTCCATCGCATGCTTCGCGGGCTGGCGTCTTGACCTGGGTGCATACGAGCTGACCTCGCCCGCGGGCGAGGTCGTGGCCTTGACGCCGCACGAGTTTCAACTCCTTTCCACCCTGGTTCGGCACGGGAACCGCGTCCTGACCCGGGAAGCCATCTTGGAGCTTGTGGCGGGTCGTGACTGGTCACCGGATGATCGAAGCGTCGACGTGCTCGTCGGCAAGCTGCGCAAGAAGATCGAGACGGACCCTCAGACGCCGCACCTGATCGACACGGTTCGCGGCGTCGGCTATAAGCTGGCAACCGAAAGTCCAGTTCGGGGATAGAGGGCAGCGGGACATCGAAGCGGAGGCTCGGGAGCAAAGGCTGCCGCCGAGAGGCGCCTGCGGCCGGGCGCTGGGAAGCCCAGCGTCTCAGCCCCAGGAGACGGGCGATTTTTCCAGCGATGGGTTGGCGGCCAGGTCCGCCCGATGCGAGTCAATCTGGTGCCGGACTGGCGTAACCCCGAAGCCTATTCCTTTGCCCAGTGCCTGAACCGCGAGCAGTGGGCATGGGAGTTTCTGCGCCGCAATCCCGACTACCGGCGGGATTGGGCCGCATTCGCCGCCACATGGCGGGACCTGGAGGCCGCCTACGGCCGCCCGCCGAACCGCGACTTTCCCGCTTGGCGCCAGGACCCGCGGGCCTGGGTGCATGCCGCCGAGTGCCCGGAGGGCGAATGCCGCGTGGACCAGGACAAGGTGCTGATCGAGTGTGCCCTGGGGGCTCGCTTCGGTTTTCACAAGTTCCCGCCCGATCCGGCCGACGACGACCCGGTGGGGGCTGGGCGGCTGACCTGGCGCGAAATCCCACTCGAGCCGATCCGCGAGCTGGGTCTGGAGGACCAGGTGGGGCTGCAGGCGGGCCTGGGTTCCGACCCAGCCCTGGCGGTGCTGGCCTTTGACCTGTCGCGGCCACTGCGCGGCCAGTTGGAGCAGGCCAAGCGCCAACTCCAACTGCTCCAGCGCCGACGGGTGCGGGCCGGGACCCTCACCTTGCTCAGTGTGGCCGGTCTGCGGGGACACTGGACCCATGCCCTGCGCCTGCTCGACGCCGAAGCGGACGGGGCCGGCGTGCTGGTCGATCTGTGCGGCGATGCGCCGCCAGACGGCCTGCTGGCCGAGGCCAAACGGTTGCGCGACGGCGGTTACCTGGAGATTCTCGACCTGCCGGAGCGGTGACCCCGCCCCCGGCGACTTGCACCCGGCAAAGGAGGCTTGGTCTTGGCCTGGTTGTATCTGTTGCTCGCCGGCGCATTCGAGTGGGGCTGGCCGGTGGGCCTCAAGCTTGGCATGAGCGGGTCAGGGCTGCGCTGGGGCTGGATCGCCTTTGCGGTGGTCTGCATGGCCGCCAGCGGGACCCTCCTGCTGATGGCCCAGAGGGTCATCCCTATTGGAGCGGCGTACGCGGTCTGGACCGGCATCGGGGCGGTCGGGACCTTCCTGATCGGCATCCTGGTGTTTCAGGAGGCCGCCGGCGCCGCCCGTTTCTTCTTCGTCGGGCTCATCGTGGTCGGCATCCTGGGGCTCAAGTTGTCGTCTGCGCACTGGCTGCCCGCGTGGCCCAGCGCGGGGCATCCAGGGGGTCAGGCAGTCCGGGTCAGATAGTTTGGGTCAGGCGCCGCTCCGCCTCCCGGTATTTCTCCGCCGTCTTGGCGATGATCTCTTGCGGCAGCTCGGGCCCGGGCGGGGTCTTGTCCCAGTCCAGGGTCTCCAGGTAGTCGCGCACGAATTGTTTGTCGAAACTCGGTGGACTGGTGCCGGGCTGGTACTGGTCCGCCGGCCAGAAGCGGGAGGAGTCCGGGGTTAGGACCTCGTCGATGAGGTGGAGGCGCCCGTCGGTATCCAGGCCGAACTCGAACTTGGTATCGGCGATGATGATGCCGCGGGTCAGTGCGTAGGCGGCACATTCGGTGTAGATCCGCAGGGTGGTTGCGCGTACCTGCTCCGCGAGGTTGCGGCCGAGCAGACCCACCGTGTGTTCGAAGTCCACATTCTCGTCGTGTGCACCCACGGCCGCCTTGGTGGAGGGTGTGTAGATGGCCTCCGGCAGGCGGTCCGCCTGGCGCAGACCCTTTGGCAGCGCGATGCCGCAGACTGCGCCGCTCCGCTGGTAGTCCTTCCACCCGGAGCCAATGAGGTAGCCGCGGACGATGGCCTCCACCGGGAGCGCTTTGAGGCGTCGGACGACGGTCGCCCGCTCCCCCAGGCTCGCCAGCTCGGACGGGTCCGTTACCACCTGGGCTACGGCAAGCCCAGAGAGGTGGTTAGGGACGATCTGGCGGGTGCGGGCAAACCAGAAATTGGCGACCCGTGTGAGCACCTCGCCCTTACCCGGGATGGGCTGGGGCAGGACGACGTCAAAGGCGGAGAGACGGTCCGTGGCCACGATGAGCATGTGGTCGGCGTCGACGCGGTAGATGTCGCGTACCTTGCCACGGTGGATCAGGTCCAGATGTGCGAGTTGGGATGCATACAGGGCGGACATGGGTTCTTCCTGCTTTGGAAAAAGCGGCGAAATATAGCGGAAACCGGTGTTGTCGCGGGGCGTATCCAGTCGCCGCCGCGCCGGGGTCCTCCATGACGACGGCCTCGATCTTGGTTCCGCTCGCATCGATGGCAATGCGAGCGGGGGAGTTCCCGGCTAAGTCCCTATGGGCGTCGGGGCCTCTGGTGTCGCCTTTCCCGCAGCGGTCCGCCTGCTGGCGGCCCGACGGGTTTGTGAAGCTGTCGTTCAGGGTCTGGACATAGGCATCGCACTCCTCGCGAACATTCTCCAGGCGCCGCCTCGCCCTCGTCCCCCAACCCTGCAGGCTTGCGAAGAAACACTGAGCGCAGCGTGCCGGTATTCGCTTTGAAGGCCGCGACCAGATCGCCGCGGAGGTCCTCGGCGGCGGCGCGTCTGTGCACCCAAGGCAGAACCGTCATGGCCGTCAGGCGACGTACCCCGAAATGGGTGGCGATCCCGAGCGCAGCGAGCAGGCCCGCCAGGATCTCCGGCCCGTAGCGGACGGTCTTGAGCGTCTCAATCCACTCGGGTTCGTAGGAGAGTCCCTTCCAGTGCCCGCTGCCAACGCTCCAGAACAGGAAGTAGGCAATCAGGAGGCCGAAGACGACGGCATCCAGCAGCAGGGTCCGGGTCCGCCACCGCTTCAGTGCCTCCGAGAGGATCGGTACCGCCCGCTCGTAGATGTCCTTTGCGGTCATGTCCAGGGTGGCGACGATGCGGTAGGCGCGCTCGATCTCGACCCCCTCCATCGCGTCCGTGGATCTCCTTGAGGTCGGCGTCTCGCTTCGACTCGAAGCGCCTGCGTTTGGCCTCGTCCTCGATCACGTTGGCCACATCCGGGCTGTAGATGGTGTAGAAGCGCCCCGCGGTGAGGCCGTGCAGGCCGAGGGCGCGCTGCCAGGCGGCGACCACGTCCTCCGGGTTGTCCTCTCTCGCGGTGGCGTCGATCTGATTGAGGATGTAAAGGAACTTGCCCGAATCGGGGCGGTTCATGGTCCCGCCCACCAGGTGCTGGAGGGTGTCTCGCATGGCGCCCGGCTCCGGGTGGCGGGCATCGAAGAAGACCAGTACCAGGTCCGAGAGATCGATGATCTGGTCCACGATACGCAGCGTGGCGTCGCGTTGGGCGTCGGCATCGAAGCCGGGCGAGTCGATCAAGATGCGCCCGCGCAGCCTCTCGCTGGGGGAAACCTTGAGCTGGAGGTAGGCGTCGATGCGCTCGCCCTCACCCATGGCCACGCCTTCGAGGTCCTTCGAGATCTGGTAGAGCGGGAAACGCGGGTCGGAGTTCAGGGCGACGCCGGGCAGGGCTTGTCCGGTGGCGCCATGGCTATAGCAGATGACGGTGAAGCGGTCATCCACCGCCTGATTGCCGGTGCGCTGTAGGGCGTGTCCCAGGAAGTGGTTGATGAAAGTGGACTTGCCTGCGGAGAATGTGCCCAATATCGAGATGAGCGGCCACCAGGGGATCTGGGTCGTGAAAGACTCATCTCTGGTCAGGAGGCCCATCCCCTGGGCGACCCGATCCAAGTCGCGGAAGCCCTTGACGGCGTCGAGCAGGACCGGATTCTCCTGCTCCAGGTGGTCCTGAAGTTGTTTCAGACGCTTCTCGATGATGTCTGCTGCCGTGCTCATAGGGATTCCTCGCATGCCTGGCCGGGGTTCGGGTCTTCAGCCGCCCCTGCGTCGGGGGCGGGCGGACCGCCGACCGTGAATGGCTGGGCCAGTGAACAGGCGCGGATGGTATACGGTTCGCGGATGAGGCGGTAGGGGACGGCGGGGGAGTCGGGTTTCGGCCCTAGCCCTCGATTTCAGCCGGTGCGTATAATCCCGCCCCAGCCAGGTGACTGTCGCCTTTTCAATGGGTTGAATGCCACGGCGAGGCGGGCTAGGGGCCCTTCCTGGTGCGCCCTGGCGTCCCTGGGAAGGTATTCTAGGCGTCTGATTTAACTGTATTATTCGTCGCCTGGCCTTGTAATCTCCGATGCGATTGGAGATACTGCCGTCTTAGTTTCAGAACGACAACATAAGAACAAGAACTTGAAACCGGGCCGGGCCTGCTACGACCTCGACAGCGGCGCAAATCCCCCCGGTGGCGGCAGTGGCGGACTACGGGCTTCCGGGCTCGGTCTGCCCACTCCCGAGCGGCGCACCCAGGGTCGGGTGTCCGCGGCGAACTCACTGTCTGGCTTATTTCTAACGATGCGGGTGACCAAGCTTATGCGAACGACTCTCGATTGCGCGTCTCTCGTCCCGGCGCTCCTGTGTGCTGTCGCCCTCGCAATACCAAACGCCCACGCCCAGGGGGAGCCTTTTGTCGTCAAGCAGGCCTCCGGCGCTCCCACGGTGTCTGTTGGTGGCACAGTCATCCCTTACAAAGAGGTTACCCTGGCCGCTCAGCTGCCTGGGCGCGTGAGCTACCTGGCTGGTATCGAGGGCGATTCCTTCAAGGAAGGGACTCTGATCGTGGCCCTGGATGACCAGGAGCTTCTGGCCAACCGGCGAGCGCTCCTGGCCCAGATGTCCACCGCGGATGCGCAAATTCGGAACGCCAGCGTCCAGTACAACCGGGAGATCTTCTCCCCACGCTCGCGTACCTCGCCGGGGGGCATGGGGATCCCCAATCTGTTCGACCAGATGTTCACCCGGCCGATGGAGAGCTTTACCGGTGAGCGCTCCCAGGGCGCCGAGCTTGGAGCCGACCTCTACGCCTCGGGGACCCAGATCCAGGAGGCACGCAATGCGATGCTGCGCCTCCAGGCGGAGCTCCAGGCCCTGGACTCCAAGCTGCGTGATGCACGCAGCATTGCGCCCTTCGATGGGGTGGTGGTGAAGAAATTCATCGAGGTCGGTGACACGATGCAGCCCGGTCAGCCGATGCTGAGCTTTGCTGACATCGAGTATCTCCAGGTCGAGGTCGATGTCCCTGCCCGGCTTCGCCCGGGGCTGCGTGAGGGCATGATGCTCCAGGCGGAGCTGGACGTGAATCATCGCCGGGTTCCGATCCGGGTCGCCCAGATCTTTCCCATGGCCGACCCTCAGCGCCACACCGTGAAAGTCAAATTCGACCTGCCTCAGGGCGCGTCCGAGCCGGGTGCCTACGCTAAGGTTCTGATACCGGACTTCAACGCCCCGGAACGCGCCAATCCGGTCATCCCCCTGGCCGCAGTCCGGTATAACGGGAGCCTCCCCGGGGTCTACGTCCTCGACGACGCCGGTAATGTCCAACTGCGCCTGATTCGCGTCGGCGAGCCGGTTCCCAACGGTTTCGTGACTGTCCTCAGTGGGCTGCGCGCCGGGGAGCGGGTCATCAGTGATCCGGGACCCAACGTGGCCTCGGGCTGGTCCGATCAGCCGCCGCCCCCACCCCAACCGGGTTCCCAGATGAATCGTTGATCGCGGGGCCACTTCTCCGTGCCGCACCCACCGGATTCGGTCGATTGAACCATGAGCCAAGACGACAGCCTGTCCTCGCAGGGTCCTAACACGCCCAAGTACACGGACGAGAGCCTCGGCATAGCCGGGCGTACGGCGCGGTTTTTTATCCGTTCGCCCCTCTCGCCGCTCTTTTACATGGCGATGCTGATGATGGGCCTGCTTGGTCTGGTGGCGACCCCGCGCCAGGAAGACCCGCAGATCTCGGTGCCCATGGTGGACATCATGGTGGCCTACCCAGGGGCCTCGGCCAATCAGGTGTCGAACATCGCCATCCAGCCTTTGGAGCGGATGATCAGCGAGATCCCGGGGGTCAAGCACGTCTACTCCGCCTCCCAGCGCGGTCAGGGTATCGTGACTGTCGAGTTCAAGGTCGGCGAGGCGATGGGTCCGTCGCTGGTCAAGGTAAACGACAAGCTCGCCTCGAACATGGACAAGATCCCCACCGGGGTCATGCCGCCCCTGGTCAAGAGCAAGGGAATCGACGATGTGCCCATCGTGACCCTTACCCTGTGGTCCAACGACATGGACGGCGACGGCATGCCCGATGTGGACGACGGTCAGCTGCGGCTGTTGGCCCAGGACGTGCTGCAATCCCTCAAGGAGGTCAAGGACACCGGTAACGCCTTCATCGTCGGCGGGCGGCGCGAGCAGGTCACCATCGACGTGATGCCCGAGCGCCTGGCGGGCTACGGCATCAGCCTGGACCAGGTGGCCCAGACCCTGCAAACCGCCAATGCCGAGACCACCGCGGGCGGGGTCGAGTCCAGTGGGGCACACTTCTCAGTGACCACCGGGTCCTTCCTCAAGGGCGTCGACCAGATCGGCCGCCTGGTGGTGGGTCAGCAGAACGACAATCCCATCTATGTGAGCGATGTCGCCACCGTTCGGCAGGGCCCGGAGGACGCCAAGGAGTTGGTGGCCTTCTACACCGGGCCAGGGCTCGAAGGGGAGGGGCACGCCGTCGCCGATGGCGTCCCCGCGGTGACCATCGCCGTGGCCAAGAAGGAGCTGACCAACGGCGTCACCGTGGCCAACTCCATCATCGCCAAGGTCGAGGAACTCAAGGGGGGGCGGATTCCGAACAACGTCGAGGTCAGCATCACCCGCAACTATGGCCAGTCCGCGGACGAAAAGGTCAGCGAGCTGATCTTTAAGCTGTTCGTCGCCACCGGCTGGGTTTTCCTGTTGGTCTGGGGTGCCTTCCGCGCCTTGCGCCCGGCCATCGTGGTCATGCTGGTCATACCAGTCGTGCTGCTGATGACCATCTTTGCGGCCTGGGTGATGAAATACACCATTGACCGCGTTAGCCTCTTCGCCCTGATCTTTTCCATCGGCATCCTGGTGGACGACGCCATCGTCGTGGTCGAGAACATCTACCGGCGTTGGTTGGAGGAGGGGCGCACCGACGACGAGACTGCCGTGGACGCCGTCCGCGAGGTGGGCAACCCGACCATCCTGGCTACCTTCACCGTGGTTGCCGCCCTGCTGCCCATGGGATTTGTCAGTGGCATGATGGGCCCCTACATGGAGCCGATCCCTGCCTTGGGGTCGGTGGCGATGGCCATCTCGCTGTTTGCCGCCTTCGTCTTCACGCCCTACCTCGCCATTTCCAAGTGGCTGCGGCCGTCCATGCACTATCTGGAGACGGCGGAAAAGCGCGAGCATCGCGAGGCGGAGAAGCTCGAGAAGGTCTTCCGCAACGTCCTTTCGCCCCTCATCGAGAGCCCGCGCAAGCGCTTCATGTTCCGCGCCGTTCTGTGGGGGACCTTCCTCTTCGCCTGCGCCTTCTTTTACTTCAAATGGGTCCCGGTGAAGATGTTGCCCCTGGACAACAAGCCGGAGTTCTCGGTGGTGATCGACATGCCGGAGGGCACGGCCCTGCCGCTCACGGCTAACCTGGCCCACCGCATGGCCGAGAAGCTACGCAGCCTGCCGGAAGTCACTGCCGTGCAGCTCTACGCCGGCACGGCTAGACCCTTCGACTTCAACGGCATGGTGCGGCACTACTACCTGCGCTCCGAGCCCTGGCAGGGCGAGCTTCAGGTTCAGTTGGTGGACAAGCACGCGCGCAAGCGGTCCAGCCACGTCCTGGCCGTCGAGGCCCGCGAGATGCTCAAGAAGATCACCGATGGCAGCGGCGCTACGGTTTCGGTGGTCGAAATGCCCCCGGGTCCGCCGGTCCTGCAATCCGTGGTGGCGGAGATCCACGGGCCCTCGCCCGAGGTTCGGCGCCAGTTCGCCAGGGACATGACCGCCCTGTTCGAGAAGGCGGAGAGCAACCGGGACGTGGACAACTACCTGCGCGACGCCTACGACTATTGGCGCTTCGACGTGGATACAGAAAAGGCAGTGCGGCGCGGTATCTCGGTGGACGCCATCAACCGCAACCTGGGCATGGCCCTTGGCGGGGCCCAATTGGGCGACGTCAAGCAGGCGACCGGCCACGAGACCGTTCCCATTATTTTGCAGGTTCCCCTGGCCGAGCGGTCCCAGATTCAACGCCTTGGCGATCTGCCTGTCCAGTCCCCTGCCGGGAACACGGTGCCCCTTCGCGAGTTGGGCGTCTTCCAGCGGGTCCCCGAGGAGGACATCATCTACCGGAAGGATCTCCGCGCGGTCGAATATGTCGTCGCGGACGTCGGCGGCACGCTGGCCGCTCCCGTCTACGCCATGATGCAGGTGCAGAACGAAATCAAAGAGAGCGGCTATAGGACCCCGGATGGCGTGGTTCCGGAGGGTTACTGGCTGGGTCCTCCGCCCAGCGACCGCGTCTCCTCCTGGGAGTGGGCGGGGGAGTGGACCGTGACCTTTGAGACCTTTCGCGACATGGGGGCGGCCTTCATGGTGGCCCTCATCCTGATCTATATCCTGGTGGTCTGGGAGTTCGGCAACTTCCGCATCCCGCTGGTGATCATGGCGCCCATCCCGCTGACCTTGCTCGGTATCATCCCCGCCCACTTCTTGATGTTCCATCTGGGACTTGGCGGGGAGTTCACCGCGACGTCCATGATCGGGTGGATCGCGCTGGCCGGAATCATCGTGCGCAACTCCATCTTGCTGGTGGACTTCGCTCTCCATGAGATCCAAAAGGGGGTGCCCGTCGCCGAGGCGATGATCCGGTCCTGCAAGACCCGCACGCGGCCAATTCTGATCACGGCCCTGGCCTTGGTGGCGGGGTCCAGCGTCATCTTCACCGACCCGATCTTCCAGGGCATGGCCATCTCTCTGGCCTCTGGCGTGCTGGTCTCTACCGTTCTTACCCTGATCGTTATTCCCCTGGGATGCGTGGCAGCGAGCAAGGATATGTGCGAGGTAGCAGCCGCAACCGCGATCTCGGGTCAGGCCGTACCCTGTGTCTTCGAAGAGGCTGCCAAGGCCGAAGCATCGGCTGCCGGCCGGCGTGGGCCGAGCTTCGCCATGGGATTGCTTGGCAAGGTCGGCCAGGTCCTGATGCTGGTCCTCTATGCGATCCGTGGCATCGGTCTCTTGCTATTGGATGTCGTCAAGGGCTTTATCGCCAAGAAGACCAGGCCGGCTCCACGACCTCCTGCACGGCCGAGCGGGTCAGGAGGCGCCTCGGGCGGTGGCTCGGGCCAAGGCGGTGCGACGCCGACTGCTGCCGGCAGATCTGGCACGCCCTCGGCCGCCCCCGCGGCGGCGGTGTCCGCTCAGGCAGCGCAAGCAGCGGTCGCTGCGGCTCCAGCCACGCCAAAACCCGCGCCCCCGACCCAATCGCCGGCGGTTAAATCAGCTGCTCCGAGCGAACCAGCGGCGGTGACGGCCGACACACCGGCCGCAGATTCCGCCGGTGTGCTGTCACAGCCTGCACCGGCGGTCGAGGCGGAGCCCGTTCGCCCGGCTGGTACTCAGACGTCGCCTGCGGCCGCCCCAGCGGGACCGGCCGTGAAATCGGCGGCTAAGTCGGCCCCCCGCAAACCGGCGCGCAAATCGTCACCTGGCGCAAGGCCAAGGTCTGCTGGGCTGGCAGCAGAGAAGATCCCCAAAGCCCAGGCACCGATCGCGTCGGACAAGCCAGCGCCTGAAAAGATCACGCCCGTGCAAGGGCCAGCGAGCGGAAACGGCGGTGCGGCGGTGAAGGACCGCAATGGGACAGCTGTGAGCTCTGCCCCGCCCAACACACCCAAACCGCTCGCCACTGACAAAGCGACATCGGCGCGGTCCGCGGGCATGCAGAAGAAGAGCAACAGGCGCGGCATTCGCCTCAAGGTTGACGACGCTTCCGGTTCGGGCTTCGAGTAGCGGCATGGGTGCCCCAGGCCGACGGGACTTGCGGGGCAGCGATTGGGTGCCTGGTTCTGTCATCGGGTATCGGTTGTTCCCTGCGTCCGAGAAACGGACGCGTGGCGCCCGTTCGGGTGGCTGTCGGTGACTGGCCCGAATTGGCCGGAGGTGCGTGGGCTTCCAGGCCCCTATGTGCCTTCCTGGGCCGGGGCGGTGGCCGCGTCGGTCCTCTCGGGGCTCCAGCACGCGTTGCGTCCGACCGGCGTTGGTTACCGAACCGCAGGTGTTCCCCGGAACATATGCCTGCCTCTGTGGCTCCTCCTCGGCTCCTTGCTCCCTGCGCCCGCCCAGGCACAGCCGCCAGCGGTCGGGGCGGGGCAGGACCGCAGCATCTACCCGCTGCATGGGTATCCACAGGGCGAGGGAGGGGCCTATGGCGCCTACTCCCAGTCGAGAGGGGACGAGCCGAGCTTCGATTACGTCGCGCCCAGCACCGGTGGTGCCTGGGACCCCGACCGTGCTGTAGTGCCACCGCCGGCCTATAGGGGCTACCCTGCCCCGGCTGCCCATGGCTATACGAGTTTCCCCGGCCCAGAGCCGTCCGCCCAGGCTTTCTCTGGCGGCGCGGACCCGCATCAGGGCGGGCATGCTGGGGCAGGGCTGGGACAGAGTGGCGAGGGCTTCCTTTTTCGCGGTGACAAGGCAGTATCTGAAGGGCGATGGCGGGAGTCGCCGTCTGCCCCGGGGTATCGGTTTCGTCCCATGACCCCGGAGGAGCTGCAGCGTTCAGCGGGCGACGATGGCTGGCGGCCCGTCAGGCGCGGTAACCAGCGGCCTGCGGAGCACGGCGAGGCCGCACCTCCCAATGCGGAGGCTTTTGGGTATCAGCCGGACTCCTGGTTTCGCCGGTACTACGGCGAACGCCCTTGATTCCAGAAGTGTTTGTTGAGGGGCGAGCTGTTTGGAATCCGTGGCGTTTGGTGGCCACGCCTGGCGGGATGCTGGGCAGGTGCTGACGAAGGACAGTCTTGCCTCGTCTAGCGTACCGAAGGGGAGAATTCAGTGTCCGCATTCGTGCATTTTCAGTCCTCCTGAGCCGCTGAAAACGGCGTGGTACCAGTACGAGGGCGTTCACCGCGGACGACTGATTTCGGTCGGGACGGGATTGAATAGGCGTGTCCCCGCGGGGTAGGCCCTGCCGGCCTGAGTGGCGAAAGCTGGCGGAAATGGAAGGAACGGGAGCTGTGTGTTGGCTTTTCCTGCGTTGGTCGTTCCAGGATGAGCTTGGTCGGCGCTTAGCCATAGACAAACGATGTTGGGAGGCAAGAGGTCGTATGATCAAGTCAGGCGTGAAGTTCAGGGCATTTCTGGTGCTGTCTCTCGCGGCTGCCTGTGGGCAGGCTTGGGGTGGCGGGGTGGAGTTTTCCGCAGACACACAACAGCGTGGGTCGGGCGGGCAGGTCTCGTCCGGCAAGATGTTTGTGGGCGACGGCAAGGTGCGTATGGAGATGGCCGCCCAAGGGCAGAATCTGGTACGTATCACAGACGAGAGTCGCAGAATCGAATGGATCCTGTTTCCAGAGCAAAAGAATTATCTGGAGCGCAAGGCCGGTGTCGATCAGGCCGCGCCGGCACCGGACCCGACGGCAATTGCGGCCGACCCCTGCGCTAGTGCAGCCGGTCTGACCTGCCGGAAGCTGGGAGAAGAGGCGATGACCGGCCGGCCCACTGTCAAGTGGGAGATTACGGGCACGCAGCAAGGTAAGTCGGTAACGAGCACCCAGTGGATCGACAAGGAGCGGGGTATCCCTCTGCGTCAGGAATTCCCGGATGGCGGCACGATGGCTCTTAATCTCCAAGGCCAGGAGACCATCGACGGACGGGCGGTGGAAAAGTGGGAGGTGGTCGTCGAGGCACCCGGTCGCCAGGCGACCCGTACCTTCCAGTGGTACGACCCGGAACTCAAACTCGCCGTTCGCCAGGAGTTTCCCGGCGGTGCGGTCAGCGAATTGAAGAACATCCGCGTCGGCAAACAGCCGGACGACCTGTTTGTGGTTCCGGCTGGCTACACGCTTGCACCCCAGCCGGAGGGTCAAGCAACGCCCAAGTAGGTGCGGCGGTTTGGCGGGGGCCCCGGCGGCGGTTGCCACTTGGGGCTGCCGTTAAGCCAGAGGGGCAATGACCAAGGGGCCGTGAGGGTCCGCCATCGGGCAGCGACCGGGGGATAGCGCATGATCACTGTGATCGGGAGCCTCAAAGGGGGCTCCGGCAAGAGTACCGTCACCTTCAATTTGGCGGTGTGGTTGGCAATGGCGGATGTCAAGGTCCAACTCATCGACGTGGACCCCCAAGCGACCCTGACGGACGTGGGGGATGTGCGTATGGAGGAGGGCTTCGACCCACCCCTGCGCATCCAGGACAAGGTTGCACTGACCTCGGAGCGTCTGGCCGCTGCCGACGAGACGCTCATCGACGTCGGCACCTCGGACATGGACGCTATGCGCCGCGCCCTCCAGTTGTGTGATCGGGTCGTGGTACCGGTGCCGCCGTCCCAGGCAGACATTTGGTCGACCCAGCGCTATATCCATTTGATCGGGTCGGTCGAGCGAGCCAAGGTCCCCGCGGTCTATGGCTTCATCAATCGCGGGGATACGCACCACGCCGTGCGCGAAACCGATGAGGCCGCTGCGGCGTTGGTCTCCCTCCCCGGTATCAAGTTCATCAAGTCGCGGCTCGGCCAGCGCACGGTTTTTCGTCGGTCCTTCAGTGAGGGTCTTGCGGTGTTCGAGTTGGAGCCGCGGGGAAAGGCTGCCAAGGAGTTTCTGTCCCTTGCTGCGGCCCTCTACCCCCATCTCGTGAGCTGAGAGGCAGACCGGATTGGGCCGGTCCTTGTGTTTGAGGGCTTCACCAGTTGGGCGAGACCGACCCGCCTTGCACCAGCGACTTTCTATGTTAAGCTTTTGCGACTTGGCGCGGCTGCCGCCGCGTTCACCACGGGTTCACAATGACCGACAGCCAGAACGGATCCAACGGTCAGCCGCAGCCGCTTCCTCCCATGAAGGACGGCGGACTCCAGTCGGCCGAGTCCCAGATCAACGCCTACGCGATTGATCGCCTGTCCCAGGCGTTCGAGACCAGCGCAAAGCGCTGGGAACTGATTGTCTATCCCTCGATGTTCGCTTTCATCATCCTGGCCGCATACGGGTTCTACCTCGTCTTCAGCCTGGCCAAGGACGTCCACTACCTGGCGATCAGCGTGGACTCCAACATGACGGTACTGGCCAGCAATATGCAGTCCATGTCCGACGATATGGGGCAGATGACCTCCAACATACGGACGATGGCTGTGGGTGTCGAGTCGATGGCGCGGGACGTCACGACCCTGGAGCCCATGCTGAGCAGCATGGAATCGATGGATCGTGCCATCCAGTCCCTGAACTTCAGCACGGCGAGCATGCGCGACGACATGTCGGTCCTGAACCGCAATGTCAGTCGCCCGATGCACTTCATGAACTCCTTTATGCCCTGGTGACCGAGCCCGGCTCGTGCGCACCTATTGCCCGGCTCCCCGTAGAGCCCATGGGATCAGTCGATCAGTGCCGGGATCAGCACGCTTGGCATGACTTCTGGGGCCACCCTGTCTTGCCAACTACAATCCCATGACTGACGCACAGCCCGGTGCTGTCCGGCTGGTCATCGCCATTTCGTCGCGCGCCCTGTTCGATCTCAGCGAGTCGCACCAAGTCTTTGAGGCGGAGGGTGTGGACGCTTATTGCCGCTACCAGGTGGATAGGGAAAACGAGGCCCTAGCGCCGGGCGTGGCCTTCTTTCTCGTGAAGAAGTTGTTGGATCTCAATCTGTTGCTCGGCGACCTGGGCCGTGTTGAGGTCATCCTATTGTCGCGGAATAGCTCCGACACGGGGCTGCGTGTGCTTAATTCAGCGCGCCACCACGGCCTGGACATCGCACGCGCCGTCTTTTCCGGGGGCGCCAGCCCCTATCGTTATGTCTCGGCCTTCGGGGCTCAGCTCTTCTTGTCGAGCGATCCACAGGACGTCCGCCTTGCCTTGGACGCAGGATGCGCTGCGGCTACCATTCTTCCTGCCCGCCCGGTCTCGACCGCCTCGGGGGAGACCCAACTGCGGATTGCCTTCGACGGTGACGCCGTTCTGTTCTCCGACGAGGCCGAGCAGGTCTATCGCCAGCACGGTCTTGCCGCCTTCAATGCCACCGAGGCTGCCGCTGCGCATCGCCCCCTCCCCGGCGGCCCCTTCAAGGATTTTCTGCTCGCCCTGCACCGCATGCAGGCCCTGTTTCCGGCAGATCCTTCACCTCTGCGCACGGCCCTCATTACGGCCCGCGGCGCGCCCTCCCATGAGCGGGTCATCCGGACCCTGCGCGACTGGGGGATACGCATCGACGAGGCCCTGTTCCTGGGCGGCCTCGATAAGGCCAGGTTCCTCCAGGCATTCAATGCCGACATCTTCTTCGATGATCAGGAGGCGCATTGCGAATTGGCGCGGTCCCTGGTAGCCACGGGTCATGTTCCGCATGGCGTCGCCAATGTGGGGGCCGGCGGCGGATCGAATCAGTGACGGACGGAAGGCATTTCATCGAGATCGCTCGCCGGCTCGTTGTCGCTTTCGCATGAGCAGGCGCTCTGCGGCGTTCCGGTGGCCCCGCGTTGGTCGGATCGGTTCGACCGCGTCGTCCTGAGGCGACGCTCGCTAGCCACTGATTTCGAGGGAAGGAGACGGCCGCTGAAGGAAGTTCCCCTGGACGTAGTCGATCTTGGCGGTCCAGAGGACTGTCAGGGCAGGCGCATCCTCGACCCCGGTGACGATGCTCTTGACGTTGAACTCTTGGGCCAGGCTGGCAAACTCGCTGAGCTGCTGCTGTTTGGCCTTGTCCTCGGCCAACCCATGGGCAAATTCCTGTGAGAATAGGAGGAAATCCACCGGCAGGCTCTGCATTAACATGTGTGGGCCATCGACTTTTCCGCATCGGGTCAGCGCGATACGACACTTGATCTTCTTGAGTCCCTCCACCAGTGTCGTAAGGGCCGCCAAATTGCGGCGCGCCTCGTCCTCTGGGAACTGGAACGTGAGCCAATTGCCGTGAGCATCGAACTCTCTCAACAGGTCGCAGATCCAGATGATCAGCCCCTCGTCTTGGACAGAGTCTTCGGCGACGTTGATGAAGAAGTGGATCCTGTGGTCGTTGGCGCGTTGGCTGGCGACTTCGGCAACGGCTCGTTGGATGACCCAGCGGTCGAGCTTTGCCATCAGGCCGCCAGCCGCCGCCGCGTCCATGAACTCGTTGGCCTCGTAGAGATGCTGGTTTGCATCGAGCAGCCTCACCAGCACGCTGTAATGCTCTTGACTGTCCCCCATGAGGCTGACGATGGGCTGGTAGACCAGGCGTAGCTCGGCTGCCCCGGATCCGCTCAGTGCCTCGCTGACCAGGGCTGTCATGGCCTTGGAGTCTGCTCCTTCGCTGGCCTCGTCTGGTTTCCGTGTCTGCGACTTTGGTGGGACAGCGGCGCCGGCGGACTGCCTTGCGGCGGCCGACGTGGTATGCGGACGACCCGCGACTGTCTCGCTGGCCTGTTTGGGCTGGCGGCTAGTCTCTGATGATGCGTCTCTGACCCTTTGGACCTCGGTGTCGTGGAAGGCCTGATCGAGCAATACCGCACCGGATCTGTCGTCCGGTCCCGCCAAGACCAAGCCGGTAACGCAGGTCGTCGGCCTATCCCCCGCAAGGCGTGATTTGAGCGACTCGCACCCCTTTTTGCGCACTTCGTCGGCGATGGTGTTGGCCTGCGCCGGTGTCGCTGGGTGGACTACCAGAGCGAAGGCGTCATCGGTCACCCGCGTCAGCAGGCCGCCCTCCGGTACTGCCCCGCGAAGCGAGGTCGCGACTCGAACGGCGAGTTGGAAGGCCGCCGACAGCCCATGCCCCTCGGCGACGCGCTCCAGGCCGATGATTCGCAGCAGGATCAGCGCTAGTGGGCCCCTGGCGTTTGCGCCGAGCCTTTTGGACAGCTCTTGCATGAGGACCCCCCGGTCGGGCAGACCGGTGTCGGCGTCGATGGCCGCGGCCCCTTCGGGGCGGTGCGCTATCGTCTTGGCACGCGCGCTGACCCGCAGACAGGGTTCGCCATCGGTCTCCGCAGGAGTGGCAGCGAGTTCGGCCTCGAAACGGCTGCCGTCGGTGCGCACACAGATCAGGTCCAGGGATCCGGAATCCTCCAGCTTAGCTGCCTCGTACTTGCGCAGGAAGGCTTTGACTGCCGCTTGGTGTTCCGGAGCGACCAGATCCAGGATCGGGTAGCCGTCCAGCTCATCCGGTTGCGCAAAGCCGAACAGGGTGCGATAGACCTGGTTGGTGGAAAGGTGGATGCCTTGCTGGATGAAAGCGCTCGCTTCGTCCGATGCCTCGACAAGTTCGCGCGCCCGTTCTTCGCAGCGTTCAAGCTGCTCGCGTACCTGTGCCAAGGCGCGCCGCGCCTGCAGGTCTCCGTACTCCCGCGCCACAATCAGCTGCAGGCGGCTGGGGTCGTCGCGCTCCGCCAGGTCCCGCGCCCCCGACTGCATCGCCCGGATCACGATCTCGGGCGGGGTTTCTCCGTCGGAAACCAACACCAGAGGGACATCCTGATTGAGGGCCTGGTAATGCGTCAGAGCGGCTTGAAGATCGATCTTCGGGTCGTAGAGACAGCACAAGATCAGGTCGCAGGGGTGCGCAGCTGCGAGCTCGACAAGCCGCTCCGGGTGCTGGGTGTGAGTGCCGTGGGCCGGGATGCCTCCGTTGCGAAGGGCGGTGATGAGGCCCTCCGCTTCATTGGCTAGGGAGGTGAGGATTAGGAGGTTCAGGGTATCGGGCACGGTGGCGCTGCACTCTTGAGGGTCTGGCAACATTCCTGCAGGTACGGCGCCGACCCATGGACAAAGAACATTCCTAAGGATAACAGCCTTGGCCTAGGCGATGGGAACCTTGGTCCCAATCCCGGCCATCTCACGCACCAGTCGCGGGACCAGATAGCCAGGCAGGCGCAGGCGCAGGGCTGCCACAAGGTGCCGCGCCCTTTCCTCGCGGACATCAAAGTGTGCCGCTCCTTGAACGCGATCCAGCAGGTGCAGGTAATAGGGCAGGACGCCGCAGCGAAAGAGGCTCTCACTTAGGTCGCACAAAGTATCGGCGGCGTCGTTAACGCCGCGTAAGAGCACACTTTGATTGAGGAGCACGGCACCACCGACAGCTTGCAGTCGGTCGAGGGCCCGACCTGCGGCATCGCTGAGCTCCCGGGGGTGGTTGGCATGGATGACAACCACGACATTGAACCGCGTTTGCATCAGCAGTCGACAGAGCGCCAAGGTCACCCGTTCCGGCAGTACCACGGGCAGTCGCGTGTGAATCCGAAGGCGTTCCAGGTGGGGGATGGCCGAGAGCGCCTCCACCAGGGCGGCTAGGGCCCCATCATCGAGCATCAGGGGGTCGCCGCCGCTTAGGATCGCCTCCGAGATGGTCGGGTCGGCCGCAATGGCGTTGATCGCCGTGGCACCGCCAACCGCGTCCAGGGCGGCGTGCGCGTAGGGGTAGTGGCGGCGAAAGCAGTAGCGGCAATGGACCGCACAGGCAGCTGTAGTCACCAGTAGGGCGCGGCCCTGATATTTCTTCAGCAGCCCTGGGGCCAGAGGGGAGTCCGTGTCGCCTACGGGGTCGATGGAGAATCCGGGGTGGATCTCGCCCTCGTCGGGGATGGGCAGGACTTGACGCAGCAGGGGGTCGTCTGGATTCCCCCGCTCCATCAGGGCGGCATAGCCACGCG
Source organism: uncultured Gammaproteobacteria bacterium (assembly GCA_963709645.1). Lineage (GTDB taxonomy): Bacteria > Pseudomonadota > Gammaproteobacteria > Chromatiales > Chromatiaceae > DYRB01. Next base: position 42,916 of record CAVPXP010000011.1, on the reverse strand, counting down.
GCACGAGCATGCGAAACCCGTGGGGGGCGCTGGCGACATCACTGCACGCGTCTGCCGCTGGCAAGCCGAGAAAGGTCCGCAAGGCATTGGGCCGCGTAAAGGCCTGGCGCAGCTCCTGTTTCCAATCCGACCCTTCGCGATCCTGCCCCTGCCATCCCGGACCGCTTCGCGCTACCATTCGCAGTTTTACATCAGGATCAACAGGGGGCGGCATGGCGTATTACAGCACCAGTGAGTTTCGCGGCGGGATGAAGATCATGCTCGATGGCGATCCGTACGCCATTATCGAGAACGAATTCGTCAAGCCGGGCAAGGGCCAGGCATTCAATAGGGTCAGGGTACGCAACCTCAAGACGGGGCGCGTCGTGGAACGGACCTTTAAGTCAGGAGACACGGCCGAGGCAGCGGATGTCCATGATACTCAGATGCAGTATCTCTACAACGACGGCGAGCTGTGGCATTTCATGGACCCGGCGAGCTATGAGCAGCTCACCGCCGATGCGAACGCCGTGGGTGAGGCGGCCAAATGGATCAAAGATCAGGACCTGTGCAATGTGACCCTGTACAACGGCGCGCCGCTCAGCGTTGATCCGCCTAACTTCGTTACCCTATTGATCGTCGAAACGGACCCGGGCCTCAAGGGAGACACCTCTGGCGGCGGCGGCAAGCCGGCGACTCTGGAGACTGGGGCCGTGGTGCGAGTGCCGCTATTTGTCCAGAGCGGCGAGTTGATCAAGGTCGATACCCGCACGGGCGAATATGTCTCCCGCGTCAAGGAATGACGCCGCCCGACTGGCGCCCCACTGCCTCGCTGCGGACTCTGGTCGCCAGGGCCGGAATGCTTGCCGCCATTCGTGGCTTTTTCGCCGAGCGCGGGGTGCTCGAGGTCGAGACGCCCATTGCCTCCCGAGCTGCAGTCAGTGATCTCGCCCTCGATAGCCTGAGCACGCGCTGGCGCATGCCGGGGGAAATCGATGGGCTTCCTCTCTACCTTCAGACATCCCCGGAGTTTCCAATGAAGCGGCTGCTGGCCGCAGGCTCTGGGCCTATCTATCAGGTGTGCAAGGTCTTCCGCGACGCCGAGCGCGGACGGTTGCACCACCCTGAGTTCAGTCTCCTTGAGTGGTACCGGCCGGGCTGGGATCACCGCCACCTCATGGGTGAGGTGGCGGACCTGGTGCGCTGCGTGCTTGATGCTCCCGGGCTTCGTGCCGAGGAGGTCAGCTACCGGGACCTCTTTCACGAGCGTATCGGCTTGGACCCATGGCGCACGGACCCCGACGGCCTGCGCGAAAGCGCCCGGGCACAGGGAATCCAGGGTGCCGACGGGTTCGATCTCACCAGGGATGGTTGGCTCGACCTGCTCCTCACGCATTGCCTGGAGGCCGGGTTGGGACGCGGCTGCATGACCTTTGTTTACGACTACCCGCCGAGTCAGGCGGCCCTGGCCCGCGTGCGGCCAGGGCCAGAACCGGCTGGTGAGCGCTTCGAGCTCTATCTGGAGGGTATGGAGCTGGCGAATGGCTTTCACGAGCTTACCGACGCGGTAGAGCAACGCCGGCGCTTCACCTTGGACCTGAAACGGCGCGCCGTCACCAGCCGCCACGTCCCTCCCATCGATGAGTCATTCATCTCGGCCCTCGACGCCGGGATGCCCCCGACCGCCGGTGTTGCCCTGGGGCTCGACCGCCTGCTCATGGTTAGGACGCGATCCATACACATCGACCAAGTCCTCGCCTTTCCTGTGGAACGCGCCTAGGCCCTGTCGCAGCTCGCCTCGGATTGGACTTGACGAAAATCGCGGCTTGGCACCGAAGCCTGCCCCATGAGCCGAGAAGGCGCAATTCGCCCCCCGGGCCTTCCGCCACCCCAGAGGGCCCGGGCGGTTTGCGCTACGGCTCAGAGGGCCCCGATCACCTTCCGAGTGAACCGAAGGCCGACCGCTTTTTCTAGCGTCAGCTGGGTTGGTTTCGGATGGCGTTTCCGCCGACCCTGGTCAACAGTCGGCCAACGGCGCGTTCGGTGAGGCTGTCGCGGCTGAGAATCCGGGCAGAGCCATCGCGCAATTGCTCCGCCAGGCTCGTTGTTGCAACGATCAGCGTGTCGTCGCCCTGCAGGTTCGAGAACAGGTAGGCACCGCGCTGCTCGCTGCACCAATTCAGCCGCATCGCACGCTTGGTGCCACGGGCACTGCGGAACTCGATCCAGCAGCCGATACTGAGGCCGCGCGTGAGTTCCAGATAGGGGTCGTCGCCGCTTGCCTGCGCCTTGGGAAGGGGCTCTACGGCGTCCTTGGGTTTGGCCGCCGCGGCCGCGGCGGGCAGGTCCCTGATTTTCGGGACTGCCTGTCTTTGGTGCGGACTGCCCGGTTTGGCCGGCGGTTCAGCTCTGGCCTGGTCCGGGTGTATCGCCTCCACATGCATGCGGACCAGACGGGTGAAGAATCCATCCCACTCGTTGCCCATGTCGACCGACGTAAGCCCGCTGCGCAGCCGATGCAGGAGTCCAGGCAGGGTATCGAGCAGACGGCGACGCTCCTCCTCAGCTGTCTTAGGGGTCACGCTCCAGACCAAAGAGTCCATGGTGGCGATGGCATCCTTCCACGCCTGGCTGGACTCGCCAGGGCGTCGGTGGGTCTTGAACAGCACCGGCTGCCAGCAGCGTTCCAGGAAATCGCGAATCAAGTCGGGCAGCTGTTGGCTACTGGTATGGCGTTGGACTTGCTCGGAGACCGCCTGACGCGCGAGTGCGTTTGAGTCCTCTCGCTCCACCTCTTCTTGGGCTTTTCTCGCGGCTTCAGCGCCTCGCCTCTCCTCGTCCGCGAGAAACGCTTCCAGCACCGCGAGCTGCGATGAGAAGATGGAGATGTCCTCGTCAAACCCGTCCAGTACCGCTTCTACGATCAGGCGCAACTGCTCGGTGAGGCGCGGCAGCTGTTGCTCCTCCCAGCCGGTGGCAGCGCCTGCGATTCCATCCAACAACCGGCGCGCCGGGTGCTGGCGATTGGAAAAGAACCCCTTGTCCATCATTGCGACCTTGAGGACTGGGATCTGTAGCCGGCCTATCTGCGCCCGCAGCGTGCCGGGCAGCTCGCGATCATTGAGGATTAGATCGAAAAGCATGGCCACCACGTCCACCGTGATGGCGTCGACGGGCTGGGACCACGCGATCAGCGGCGTGCTGCGAATGCGGCGCAACAGGTCCCCCGCGGACGGATCGATCTGCTGCGGATCGATTCCCGGGAGGCACTCGTCATCGGCGTTCCCCTTTTGGAGCTGTGTCAGTGCCTCAATGACTTGCGCAGGGGCGTAGCTTGCGCCCGAGGCGGGCTTTGACGCCCTGGGAGGCGGTCGCAGGGACAATGCCTGCGACTCCACCATCCGATCCGCGAGTTGGGCGAAAACGTCCCCAGGTATCGTGAGACCGGTATCGCCGGAGTTTGTGGCTGGCCCTGCCTTCGCTGCCGCCGATTCTGCTCCCGCAGAGGTCTGCGGAAGGCCCGCGGTCTTGGCGTGGTCGACGAGTGGCGCCCCAATTTCGACGGCGCCTGAGGCGCCGAGCGGCATGTTCGGGAGCACATCATGCTCCGCCAAGTAGCGGTTGATCTCCTGGTAGATATTCGGCAGGGCATTAGTGATCTGGTGGGCGAACTCCTGCAGCAGGGTTAAGTCCACTTGGTCGCTCGCCCCCTGGTCCTGACAGGCCGCTAGGAAGGCCGTCAATACGGCCTTGGGCCAGAGGGGGTTATCCATCTGGGTGACTCGCCGCCCCTGTCTGAGGGCGGCGATGCGCCGCTCGAGGGCCGTCAGTTGCTGAGAACAATTGTAATCGGCCCTGGACGATAGTTTGCCGATGGCGAGCTCGCGATCGAAATCGTCGTCCGCTACGAGACAAAGCTCGCTGCAATCCTCTGTCGCCGGCTGGATCATTGGCCGGTCGAGGGCCAGCAACCCCGCGTCGCAGGCCGAGATGAACTCAAGGCGGAACCGTTGCAGGAGTGCCTGGCCGCGCTTTGACAGGATGCCGTGGGCGGCAAAGAACCGATTCTGGGCCTCCGTACTGATCGCTCGGTCGGCGAAAGCCAGGAGATTTTCCGCCGCGCTGGTCAGATGCTCGGCGAACGCGGTGGCCGCGCCGTGAGCGAGCCGGTCTCGGCATCCCGCCAGAAGTTCTCCCGCCTTGTTGGGCGAGTTGCCCGGGACGGATCGGCCGAGAGGTTCGAATCGAACAACGTTCGTCGTCTCGCGTTCAGGCATGGCGTAAAGTCCTGGGGTCGTAGGTCCGTAAGGATCGCAGTGTGGGCTGAACTCGCGGGCGATTCTGGCGGGGTGCCAGCGCATGCCGAGGCTTGATTCACTCCGATCGAACCACACAGCATCCAACGCCCGTCGGCGGCGACTTTTCGCCGCCGAGAGTTTGGCCATGAGTCTAGTTGCAGCGGTATCAGGCTGATGCAAACCCGGTCGCAGTCGCGACGATCACGGCCTGAATGCGCGCTGCCCCGGGTCTGAATCGCCGAAGGGCTTCACATTTCGGGCCTTTGCGGCTCATTGGCCAGGATCGGGCGTGTGGGTCAATCCGCGGCTGGGATGAAGGCGATGCCCTCTGCCGCAAGTCCCGCACAAAGGTCGTCGAAACCCGCTTCAAGACCTTGCTGTCCCCGCACCCCGAGCAGGATGTGGCCGACGTCGCCCGGGCTCTCAGAAAGGTGCGGTAGGCTGAAGACCTTGAGCCCCGGGTGGGCCTGGGCGAGATGCCGCAAGAGGGGGACAAGCCGGCTCTCCGGAACCCCGGTGACCCGCACGGCGAGCTCCCGGCTGGGCTCGGCGAGGCTGGGATAGTCTGCATCGAGGACGGCCTGCGCCATGGGCCAAGCCATCTGGGGAAAGCCGGGGAGGAAGTAGTGCTCGCCCAGCCTGAACCCGGGTATCTGATTGTAAGGGTTCTCGATTAGGTCGCAGCCCTCGGGCAGATCGGCCATGAGGACGCGGTTGGGGTAGGCATCCGTCCCGAAACGCCTCTCGATGAGGGCCGCGGCCTGGGGGTGGCGGGTGAGGGGCAGGCCTGCCGCGGCGGCGGCACAGGCGCGGGTGCGGTCGTCGGGAGTTGCGCCGATGCCGCCGCAGCAGAACACCGGGAACGCTCCGGCAAAGGAGAAGCGCAGGTGGGCGGTGAGGGTCTGCGGGTCGTCAGGCAACAGCCAGTGCCAGGCCAGGGCGTGCCCGCGGCCGCCCAGCAGGGCCTTGAAGTGGGCAAAGTGGCTGTCGGTTCTGCCCCCGAGCAGAATCTCGTCGCCGACGACGATGAGCCCGAAGGACCTCGCGGCCGGGGCTTCTGAAGGAGTCACAGGAGTCGCTCGATGGCCGTGACCAACTTGGCGCTTTCGGGGGAGGTGAAACTTGACCAGGAGTCGACCAGATTGCCCTCCCGGTCGATCAGATACTTATAGAAGTTCCATTTCGGGTAGCCGCCCCCGAGCTCGGCCAGACGCTGGAAGAGGGGGCTCGCCTGACCCTTGGCGACCTGGGTCTTCTCGAACATGGGGAATTCCACCGAGTAGGTCAGGCGACAGAACTCCTTGATTTGCGCCTCGGTGCCTGGCTCTTGGCCCATGAAATCGTTGGACGGGAAGCCGAGGACCACGAAGCCGCGGTCTTTGTACTTGCGGTAGAGGGCTTCGAGTCCCTCGTACTGGTCCGTGAAGCCGCACTTGCTCGCGGTATTGACGATCAGAATCACCTGACCCCTGTAGGCATGGCAGAGATTGACGTGCTCGTCGGAGGCGAGTCCGCGCATCTCGAAGTCCAGGGCGGGGGGACAGGCTTGGGTCGCGGCGGCCTGGCCGGTGGCCAACAGTGAGCCGAGTGCAAACAGGGTGGTCAGGGCATTCATCGGGTGCTCTCCGGTCTATTCCAGGCTGCTGGGGCCAGTGGGAGGTAAGGGCGCTGGCGTGGTTGACAAGGTTTTCTGTTGCTATTGCAGGGTTGCCTTTGAAATGTCCAGGGGAGGGACCGATGTTCCGACGGTCAACGTCACCTTCACGACACCACAGATAGGAGATCTCCCCCGTGAAAGACTGGGTCAAGGGGCGCGTCGTCGCCAAACGGCAGTGGAACCACCGCCTCTACAGCATGCAGTTCGACGCCCCCGTGGCGGACTTCAAGGCCGGACAATTTACCCAGGTTGCGCTGGATATCGGGGAAGAGCGGGTTGGGCGGCCGTATTCACTGGTCAATGCGCCTCATGAACGGCCGCTCGAGATCTACTTCAATGCGGTCCCCGAGGGTCCCCTGACTCCCCGACTCTCGGACCTGAACCCTGGCGACGAGGTGTGGATCGCCGCCAGGGCGAGTGGTGTCTTCACCCTGGATGCCATGCCCGCGGCGCGTGACCTCTGGTTGATCGCGACGGGTACAGCACTCGGGGTCTACCTCTCCATCCTGCGTACAGCGGACCCCTGGGAGCGCTTCCAGCGTATCTACCTGGTGCATGGCGTGCGCAGCTCCGACGAGCTGACCTATGGGGACAGCATCGGGGCCCTGCGCGACGCCCACGGAGATCGCTTCGGCTTCATCCCTGTCCTCAGCCGCGAACGCCGCGAGGGCATCCTGCACGGGCGCATCCCGCCCCTGTTGGCAGCAGGTGCGGTGGAGGAGCGTGCCGGAGTGTCGATCGAAGCGGAGCACAGCCACCTGATGCTCTGCGGCCAGGCGGAAATGATCAAGGAGGTCCGCGCCTTCCTGGAGGCCCGCGGCATGCGTCGGCACCGACGGAACGAAGCGGGCCACTACACCACTGAGCAGTACCACTAAGTCGCCCGGCGCGCCCCGTTGCATCCCTACCAGCGATCCCCTAAGGTAGCGGCCGCAAAGAACAATAGTCCCTGACCCACCCCTGGAGAACGGAGCATGACACCTCCCCTGACACGATCGATTCTACTCGCGGCCCTGACGGCCATAGCGCCCCTGGCCCTCTACGCCGAAGACAAGGCAACCGACGCCGAGGTCGCTGCGGCAGACGCTGAGGCAGGGCGCCTGGCTTTCCGTCAGTGCGCCCTTTGCCATGGCCAGTGGGGTCAGGGCATCATCGGCGGCAAGTACCCGCGTGTGGCCGGGTTGCCGGAGTATTACTTGCTGAAGGTCCTGGATGACTACCGCGGCGGTGAGCGCAACTACGAGGCCATGACCGTGGTCGGCGGCTTGCGCAACATGTCGGACGAGGATCTCGCCAACCTGGCGGCTTACATATCGAGTATCGAACTGGACGAACAGTCCCCGTTGGACGTCCCCACACTTGCGGGCGACGCGGATGCTGGCAGCGATCTTTACGATGGCGACTGCAAGACTTGCCACGGTAGGAATGGCGAGGGCAAGGCGAAGAAGAAGTCCCCGGCGCTTCGTGGCCAATACGGAGAGTATCTGGCCCGTCAGATCGACCTGTTCAAGAACAAGAAGCGTGAACACGGGGGCGATCCGGACGATGATACCTTCGAGGACTACGACCAGGAAGAGATCACCAGCATCCTGGCCTACATCACCACCCTGGACGACAAGTGAGCGCGGGTGCAGCTCAATCCCGCCGCCCTGAGAACCTGCCAAGGAGCCAAACCATGAAAAAGATCCTCGTTGCCCTGGCTGTCAGCCTGCTGTGGCTGTCCCCCACCTATGCGGACCGCGCCGCCGCCCCGCCCGAAGTCAAGATGTACGATATCGGCCAGTCCGTCATCAAGATGAGTCTTGCCGAGGGTATCAAGCCCGACGCGGCCATCGAGGCCATGCTCTCCAAGGCCGCAGAGCTCAATATGAAGCTGGTCGGCCGCCAAGACGTCGGGGGCGAGCTGCGGGCCCGCGGCCACGATGCCCCGCTGCTCGAGATCCTGCAGTTCTGTAACCCGGAAGATGCCATCAAGATGGTCAAGTTCAACACCATCTATGCGGCCTACATGCCCTGCCGCATTGCCGTCGTCGAGGACCAGCAGGGCAAAGTGTGGCTCGAGATGCTGAACCTCGACATGATCATCAGCGCCTTCCCGCTCCCCGAGGAGCTGCGCGCCATTGCCATCACGACCAATGGCCAGATGCTGACCATCATGACCGCCGGGGCCACCGGCGAGTTCTGATCGCCTTTTATGCCCGGGCCCTGCCTGGGCAGCTTCCCCCAAGCCCTGCTCGGCAGCAAATCCGCTAGACTCTTGGGACTTCGATTGCTCGTTTTAACCATTCGGGACAGATCATGAAATCGACCTGCGTCTTGTCTGCGTTGTGCGGCGCACTGCTGGCCTTGCCGGGACCAGGGTGGGCACAGGCGATCTACAAGTCAGTGGATAGTCAGGGGAACGTCACCTACTCCAATGCCCCGCCACCTACCGCCGTTGGCGTCGAGCCGGTTGCAGTCGAACGGGACGCGCAAGCTCACACCAGAGCGCAGGCCCAACCAGTCCGCCAGCAACCTGAGGGGCAGGACGCAGAAGCCGAGAAGAAGCGAGCGGAACAGAAGCAGCGGGCAAGCCAACAGGCCGCGGCCGTCGCCGAGGCGGAGAAGCGCCTGCGCGCTGCCCAGAACGGACTGGGAACCGCGAAGCGGCAGTGGGATGAGGATCGCAGGACCCCAGACCGCGACAGCCGGGTCGACAACCAGGCCTACCGGGACCGTGTGAAAGAGGAGCAGCGCAAGGTGGTCGAGGCCGAGCTGGCCATTGAGGCCGCGAAGGCTGGCAAGCTCCCATCGGGGGAGCCGGCGCAACCCTAACCGCCTCGGGCCGGAACGAAAGCGCTAGCCGGCCTGTCGCCAGCGTCGCAAGGGCAGGATCGCATACGTCAGGGCGGCGTAGCCCAGGCCGAGCACGCCGAGCAAGCGCAGCAGCCCCGCCGCCAGGTCGTAACCGCCGTCCCAATAGGTCAGGCTCAGGGTGAGCAAGGCCGCGAGGGTGACGAACGCCAGGTGGCTCGCGGGGTCTAGGGCCCCCCAGCGGGCGCGCTCCGCCAGACGGACGCCGAGCCAGGCCGCCAGTACCCCGCCCATGAGCCCGGCGGCCACGTCCACCGGCCAGTGCACGCCCACCGCCACCCGGCTCACCCCCACCAGCAGGGCCAGCGCCGTCAGCATCACCCTGGTCCAGGTCGGGCGCGCATAGCAAACCAGCACGCCGAAGAAGACCCCCGCCGTGGCGCTGTGACCGGAAGGGAAACTGACCCGCCGGATACTCGGTCCGATTAGGTTGAAGGCCCCCGGATCGAGTACTGCGGGCGGACGCAGGGCGTCGAACAGGGGCTTTCCGATGTGGGTGAAGGCGATGCCGCAGACCCCTGCTACCACCAGCGCCCAGAAGACCTGCGGGTAGCGGCGTGCCAGGAGCAGGGCCAGTGCGAAGGGTACGCGCTCGTCACCAAGTACAGTCAGCCATTGCCAGACCCAGGGTGGGGCCGAGGCAGCCCAGGCGTTGATGCGCAGGAAGCCTGCGTGGTAGCCGCAGGCGAGATAAAGGGTCAGGGCGACGACGAGACAGAGTAGGGCCCAGGTGCGCAGCCAGGCGACGCCCTCCGGCGGGATCTGCGGAGTGCGGGCTGAGCCATCGATCAGGGCCTGGCGTAGATCGTGGCGCAGGAAGCCGACCAGTCCATCACTCATGGCCCGGGCTCGGCGCGCGACGCCAGCCGGACCAGCGCCACGGGCCCGCGCTGGAAGACGATCTCCTGCGCAACCCCGGGCAACTCCCCGGCGAGGGACTCAAGCCGGTCGATGCGCAGGAAGACCAGTTCTCCCGCGGCCAGCGGGCGCTCGGCGGTGATCTGCGGGGTGATGGCCTCACGGTAGACGCTGAAGCTCGGCATGGAGGTCCGGTAGACCACGGTGGGCAGGTCGAGCCCCTTGGCCAGGAGACCGGCCTCTTTCACTGGGCCCTGCAGGGCTTCCAGGACCCTGGGGGTCAGGGCGCTATAGACGACGGCGGTCTGCACGAACCCGACCAGCAACAGCCGTTGCCAGACTCGGCCCCAGCCCAGGAACGGACGCAGGAGGGCGAGCCCCAGGACCAGCACCAGCCCGATCCCCACCTGGACCCGATAGCCGGTGTCCAACAGGCGTAGACCCTCGGCGAGCACCGCTGCTTGATGGGGCCTGTCCGCCTGCTCTGCCGCCAGCGGGAGGACGTCTGGCAGGATAAACAAAAGGCCTAGAAAGACCAGTGGCGGGGTGAACGCCAGCCAGCCGCTGGTCAACAGGTCCCGGTGACGGGCCATGAGCACGAAGAGGGGGGTAGCCCCGTAGAGCATGTAGTGGGGCAGCTTGGTCCCGGAGAAGGAGAAGAAGACGAAGACGGTGAGGAACCACAGCCAGAGGAACCGATCCAGCGGGTCCGCCCAAGCGCGCCGCCACCCCGGGACCAGGCAGGGGAGCAGGCGCAGGAACCAGCCGGTGAAGGGCAGCAGGATCAGCGGCAGGACCAGAAAGTAGTAGAAGTATGACCCCGAGTGCCCATGGATGGCCCCGCCGAAGCGCCCGGCGTTGTGCTTGAGGAAGAAGGACTCGAAGAAGCCTGGTCCGTTGTCCAGGTAGATGGCCAGGTACCAGGGCCCGGCCACGGCGAGGAAGATCAGCCAGCCCAGCGGCGTGAAAGCGGCTCGCCAGAGGGTCCGGCCTTCCCCTCGGGAGAGGAAGAAGATCAGGCTGACCACCAGCGGGAAGAAGACCGCCACCGGCCCCTTGGTCAGGAAGCCGAGCCCCATCCATAGGAAGGCGCGCAGCGCCAGCGTACGCCTGGGGTTCAGACTGTAGCGGTAGATGTCGAAGAAGGTCAGGGCGATGAAGAGGTTCAGCACCGCATCCGCCACCGCTGCCTTGGCGATGAGGGAGACCTGGAGCGACAAGACCATCGCCAGAGCCGCCACGGTCGCAGTGGTGGTGTCCTGACGCTCGCGCACAAAACCCCAGAGCGCCAGGACCCAGGCGCTGGCTGCCAGGGCCGAGGGTAGCCGCAGGGCCAGCTCGTTGAGACCGAGGAGCTGTACGGATGCCGCCTGGAGCCAGTAGATCAGCACCGGCTTGTCGTAGCGCGGCTCCCCGTCCTTGTGCGGGGTGATGAAGTTGCCAGAGGCAATCATCTCCCGGGTCGCCTCGGTGAAGGCCCCCTCGTCCAGGTCGTAGAGGGGCGCGTCGCCCAGCCCCCAGAAGAAGGCCAGCAGTAGGGCGGCGATCACCAGGATCAGGCCCCATCTGCCGGAGCCGAAGATGCGGTCCAATGGGTTGGGTGGCGAGGCCTCCAGGCCGCTCATGCCGCTGCCCGCCAGGTTGCTGTGGCTGGATCGGTCTGCCAGGCGATGCAGTGGTGGGTGCGGTCCGAGGAGGCGTAGAAGGTGCGCGTCAGCATCTCCGCTAGTACCCCTGTGGTGAGGAACTGCAGTGAGGCCACCAGTAACAGGATCGCCACGAAGAGCAGGGGCCGCGTGCCGATGTTTTCGCCAAGGATGAACTTGACCACCACCAGATAGCCCATCATCAGGGACCCGATCAGCCCCAAAGCAATCCCGATGGACCCGAAGAAGTGCCCCGGCCTGGAGCCGAAGCGCAGGAAGAAGAAGGCTGCCAGCAGATCCAGCAGGACCCGGAAGGTCCTGGAGATGCCGTACTTGGAGGAGCCGAACCGGCGCGGGGCATGGGTCACCACAGTCTCGCCGATGCGCTGGGGGTCCGTCACCCCGGCGACCCAGACCGGGATGAATCGGTGCATCTCCCCGAACAGGGCGATGCGCTTGAGCACGGCTGCGCGGTAGACCTTGAGGCTGCACCCGTAGTCGTGCAGCCGCACCCCGGTGACCCGCGCGATCAGCCGGTTGGCGATGCGCGAGGGGATCTTGCGCAGGACAAGGGCGTCCTGACGGTCCCGCCGCCACCCCTGGAGCAGGTCCAGGTCGCGCTCCAACAACTCATCGACCAGGCGCGGGATATCCGCCGGGTCGTTCTGCAGGTCACCGTCCAGGGAGGCGATCAGGTCCCCGCGGGCGGCGTCGAAGCCCGCCTGCATGGCAGCCGTCTGGCCGAAGTTTCGCCCCAGGAGGATCACCCGGACGTGGCCGCCGTAGGATTGGGCCGCGTCGTGCAGGCGTGCCCCGGTACCGTCGCGACTGCCGTCGTCCACGCAGATCAGCTCCCATGGCCCGGCATAGCCGGCCAGGCCCTCATGGACCCGGGCCAGCAACGGGGCGACATTGTCCGCCTCCTGGTACATGGGGATCACCACGGAGAGGCTCGGGCGCGTCGGTGCGGGGGCTTTCATGCTGAGATCCAGGGCTGCGGCAGGCAGGGCGCAAACTAAACGGCGGCCCGGCAAAGATCAACCCGGTCCGGGGCCGCGACCGTCGAGCAGGCTTGCAACCTCCAACGTGAGACCGACAGCCACCTGCCGGATGCCAAGCATGCAACCGACTGAGGGGCGGTGCCCGGGTTGGTACGCGATAGCGGCTGTTCAGCTTATGACTGCGGCTCCATTGCGCTGGCAATCAAGCTGAATCCAACGCTTGTTACGATGGACAAGAAGCGACTGAAAGCCCTTTCGGAATGCGCCGTGGCCCTGAATTCGGGCTAACGTGTGAATTCACCGGTCTGCGCGGCTTTTCGCGCAGGCCCCGTGGAATGAAAGGTTAGTCATTTCGACCCTGGCTGCTCTTCACTCGTTCATTTGGTATTGATGGGACCCTTGGTCTTGGCATCGGAGTCGTACCAGTAGTCTTCACCCTTGAGGCGGCGATCTCCCTGGATGGTGTAAGTGATGAATCCTTGCTTGAACACAAGTCCGCCATCGCTGCGTTTGGCCTTAACTGCCTTGCCATTCACCTTGACGTGCTCCTTGTGGTCGATGTGGATCTCCGCCACTGTACCGCCACTCGGGCCAACCGCCACCCAATTGCCTGCATAAGGCGACTGTTTGGCCTGAGCGCTCTGGCCGGCGTTCTCGGCGGGAGTCTCCGTGACGAATCCGGCCTTGGCGTTTTCTGCCTTGGTCTTGTTGATGTCACAGCCTTGCATCTCGCTCATTTGAGTGCAACCGGAGCGTTCAAGCTTCTGGCGGTATTTAGCGTCGATTGCATGGGCTGGAGCATTTGCCAACAGCACGGTGCCAACGGCGAAAATCAACCTCTTCTTCATTTGTTTACCTTTAAAAATCTATGGCGATTCAGATGCATCACCAATAGCCTAACGCATTAGGCTTGACCTGCAGCCGCGGCCTTCAGAGGCTGCGAACCTAGACTACATCACCGGCCGCGGGTGTCAGGTCGAAGCCTTTGTTCGATGGGGAGCGGGAACCAGCCGGATCTCCACATCGCAACCGACTGCACGGGCATATTTCTTGAGCGTGCTCACTGAGGGTGAGTGTTTGCCGGCCCCCTCCAGACGAGAGACAGCGCTCTTGGTGGTGCCCATGGAGGCAGCGACCTCTTCTTGGGTCAGCCCGGCATGGGTGCGAGCCGAGAGCAACTCACGAACGAGCAGGTACTCGTCCTCCAGTTCGCCGTACGCCTCATCGAACCCCTTGCGCTTGCGCGCACGCTCGAGAAATGCCTCGTGATCGTGCGAGACTGGACGGTATTCACTTCTGGCCATCGCGAACCTCCTTCATGCGTCTGCGAGCGATCTCCAAGTCACGCTTCGGGGTGGCCTGCGACTTCTTGATGAAGCCATGAAGGACTATCACCTGTTGGCCGACCAGAAAGCAGTAGAGCGCTCGCCCGATGCCTTCGCGACCGCGAGGTCTTAGCTCAAAGAGCCCATCACCCATGGTGCGCGAATGAGGCATCCGTACATCAGGGCCGAACTCCATTAGGAGCTCGACCAGCCGTGCGTAGTCCGCCAACATGCCAACCGGCCACGACTCGATCTCGTCGCGGACGCGTTGGTTGAAGTAGTCGACTGTGTACGGCATGATTGGAGGTTAGCATATACGCGAACTCAGCACCAGCCGGAATGACGCTGACGTTCTCCGTCGAACGTTACGCCTAGCCGGCCTAAAACCACGCCGGCACGAACTGGAAGTCTAGAGGCACAAGTCAAGACCCCTTTTTCTCTTTGAACCACGTTCGCACGGCCGCCGCGATGGTTGCCGCACTGCTGTACACCTTGGGTCTCATGCAGAACGGGGGCTCGTGATGTCGAGATTGACTGGTGCCGAGCAGCCCGGCGACGACATCCAGGGCGGGATAATCGCAGGGCAGGGGTCTATAAACAGAGCATCGGCACCAAGGGGCAAGTGCACCTAGCACCCCGTGCCTGGCCGGAACCTTCGGTCGTGCCTAGCCCCGACTGATCGGTCGAAAATTCGTTGCGTCGGTTCGGCCCCATCTCTATTGTTAGCTCACTTTCGTGCGTGTCGATGCATGTCGGCAGGCACGGCGCCGCAACCAAAATGCGAGATCGTCCCATGACAGAGATCCACTTCGTCGTCGAGGCCGCACCTGAGGGCGGCTGGTTGGCCCGCGCCGTTGGCGCCGATATCTTCACCGAAGCCGATCAACTCTCGGACCTGCATGACGTGGTGCGCGACGCTGTGAATTGTCACTTCGAAGACCGCGAGCGGCCAAGCCTGATCCGCCTTCACATCACGCGCGAAGAAGTCATTGCCGCGTGAGGATTCCGCGGGACCTATCCGGAACGCAACTGGTCAAGGGGCTCGAATGCCTCGGCTACAAGCAAACCCGCCAAAGCGGGAGCCACATCCGGCTGACGACGCATGTGCGGGGCGAGCATCATGTCACAGTCCCTAAGCACGATCCGCTACGCATCGGCACGCTCGGCGCTATCCTGGACGCAGTGGCTGCGCATCACGGGCTGAGCAGAGACGAGCTACTGAGCATGCTGGTAGCCTAGCGGCCTGCTGCTCAGCGTGGTCCACACAACGGCGGGGGCCAAGTCTACAACGCAACGCAACGGCGGGGGCCAGGTCTAGATTCGAAGCATTGACAAAGCCCCCGAGCCCCCATGGCTATTTCGGTGGTTGGTTTCCAGGCCAAGACGCCGAACTCAGATCTACCTCAGGTCTCGAATCCTCAGCTCTGCGCGGGGGTCCTCTCGCCGGGAGTCTGTGACCGACAAAGACGGCCTAGCGCACACCGGGCGGCCTCAGCGCCCGCTCGACCTGGCCCAGCAAGGCATCGACGCCCAGGGCGAGCAGGGCCGCGGGGAGGGCACCACTCAGGATGATGGCCGTGTCGTTCAACTGCAGACCCGCCACGATCGGGGCGCCCAATCCCCCGGCACCGATGAAAGCGGCCAGCGTGGCCGTTCCCACGCTGATCACCGCCGCCGTGCGCACCCCGGCCAGGATCACCGGCGCGGCCAGCGGCAGGCGCACCTGACGCAGCACCTGCCCCGTGCTCATACCCAGGGCGCGGGCGCTGCGCACCGCGTCGGGATCTGCGTCGCGGACGCCGGTGAAGGTGTTGCGGACGATCGGATAGAGCCCATACAGGAAGAGCGCGGCGATGGCCGGCGCCGTGCCCACGCCCAACAGCGGAATCATGAAGGCGAGCAGGGCGATGGAGGGGATGGTTTGCAGCACGCCGACCGCGCGAATGATGGTCTCGGCCTGCGAACGCCGACCCTCCACCCACAGGCCCAGAGGAATCGCCACCAAGACGCTCAGGGTCAAGGCCCAGCCGACCAACCCCAGGTGTTCCAGCGTGCGGCGGCCCAGCTCGGCCCGATTGTCGCGGAGGGTGGCCCACAATCCGCGCTCGCGCGTACCGGCCAGAGCAAACCCGGTTTCGCCGCCAACCACCCCGAGTTGGGTGAGAAACCCCCGCGCCACCGACTCCACGCTCTCCCCGTCGACCTCCACGCGGCGGTTCAACCCGCGCATGGTCGATTCGTCGAGGGTTCCGGCGAGCCGTGCAAGCCGTCGGCTCAGCTCGGGAAAGCGCCGCAGGGTTGCGCCGCGCACCAGGGCGGCGGCTTCATAGGGTGGAAACACGCCGAGCGGGTCGTCGAGCACCACCAGGTCGTACACCTCGATCAGACCGTCGGTCGTGTAGACGTCGAGTACATCGATCGATCCGTCGCCCGCCGCTTTGTATTTCAGGTTCTGCTGCATCTGCACGAGCGAAGCAGGCTGCAGACCGTAGCGACGGCGCAATCCCCGCAGGCCGTCCTCGCGTTCGGTGAACTCGTAGCCGAAGGCGAACCGGAGCTCGTCCGCGTGCGGCACCAGATCGGCGATGCTGCGCAGCCCGAGTCGCGTGGCTAGCTCGCGCCTCACCGCGACCTCGTAGGCATTCTCAAAGCCGAGCGGCGCCAGCCATTCCAGATCGAATTGCGCACGGAATTCGCGCCGCACGGTACGCAGCACCTCGGCCACACTGCCTTCGGCCGGGGCGCCGAGCAGGGACACCAGGCCCGTGCCGGTGTACTCCGGGTACAAGTCGATGTCGCCGCTTTGCAGCGCCCGGAAGCAGATGGCGGTACCGGCGAGGTTGAAACGCCGCTCTACCTTCAGATCGCCCTCGGCTTCGAGGCATTGCGCGAAGAGTTCGGCCAGGAGCCGGCTCTCGGAGAAGTTCTTCGAGCCGACGCGCAGCGGGGGCGATGGACTATCCGGTTGCGCCAGCAGGTGCGCGGGGGACAAGACCAGAAGCAGCGCGATAACGAGTGCCGTCATGGTGACTCCAGCGTCTGCAGCAAGGCCGCGACATAGTCGTGCTCCGGGGCGCTGCGCAGCGTGGGTCCGTCGGAGATCTGCAGGATCTGCCCTTCGAGCATCACCGCGACGCGGTCGCCCAACCGGAGGGCCTCGCCCAGGTCGTGGGTGACGAGCAACACGCCGCAGCCGAGCTCGGACTTCCAGCGATGGAATTCGAGCTGCAGCTCGCGTCGACGCAGGGGGTCCAGGGCGCCGAAGGGTTCGTCCAACAGCAGCAGGCGGGGCTCGCTGGCCAGGGCGCGGGCGAAGGCCACGCGCTGGCGCTGCCCGCCACTCAGCTCGGCGGGGTAGCGATCGCCGTAGTGCTCGACCGGCAGGCCCACCCATGCCAGCAGCTGGGCCACCCGGGAGTCGATGCGGCTCGCCTCCCAACCCAGCAGGCGGGGCACGAGCCCCACGTTGCGGCGCACCGTCCAGTGCGGCAGCAGGCCACCTTCCTGCTGCACGTAACCGATGCGGCGGCGCAGGTCCTCGGGCACGGCATCGGCGATGTCCTGAGACTCGAATCGCACGCGGCCGCCCGAAGCCACGACCATGCGATTGACGCATTGCAGGAGGGTGCTCTTCCCGCTGCCGCTCTCGCCCACCAGGGCGAGCGTCTCGCCGGCGGCCAGGCTCAAGCTGACACCGCGCAGCGCCCTGACCCCGCCCGGATAGCGAACCTCGAGCCCCGAAATCTCCAGTAGCGCCATCCGCGCAGATTAGCGCCTCACCCAGCGCGGGTCACGCGGTAGGGTTCGCGTCGGAATCCGCCCGAGCGCCGCAACCGCTGTCCACGGCACAACCTGCTGCCCAGCGGGATGACGCGGGATTGGGTCCACTTCTCGGACTGTGGGACCTGCCTGAATGCAACAATGCGAGAGCTGATTTCGAACGGCGCCAGACCCCCGAGGAGTTCCTGAACGGCTCTGGCTCGGGTTGTCCGGCGACAGGGCCTGACCTCCAGGGTCAAAGGACCCGGGCAACCGGCGCCTCGCCGTCCCTTTCGCCGTCTCGCTTGGCCCGCCACGGCTCGCAGTCGAACAGGATGTCCTCCCCCATGCGGAAGATGCGGCAAGGGGGGCGCAGGCAATCGCCTAGGGATGCGGTTGCAGGCAGGGTCACCCCGCGGCGGCCCTCGCCGATCAGCAGCGGTGCTACTGTCACCTGAAGCCGGTCCAGGAGTCCGGCACGCAGGAAGGCGGAGACGGCGATCCCTCCCCCCTCGATGAAGAGCCGGCGCAGCCCCCGCCAGTGGAGCTGCGCGAAGAGGGTGCGCAGCTCCAGGCGCCCGTCTACCGCTGGAGCGCCAATCACCTCGGCCTGGCCGTGCCGCCCCGATCCGGTCAGTCCGTCCCCACAGACGACGAGCGTCGGTGCGGCCCCGTCGTCGAACACCCTCCGGTCCACACCGAGCCGACGGCTGGGGTCGAGCACGACCCGCACCGGGCTGTCACCGGGGACCAGCCGCGTGGTCAGCCGCGGGTCGTCCGCAGCGACGGTCTCGGCCCCCACCAGAACGGCGTCGCACAGGGCCCGCATGCGGTGCAGGTGCAGGATGTTCTCGGGGCCTGTGACGAAGCAGGAGTCGCCCCGGTTGGTGGCGATATAGCCGTCGAGGCTCTGCCCCAGGTGGCCGACGGCGAGGGTTTCGTGGGGGTCCTTTGGCAGGACCGGCAGATAGAGATCCAGCAGGTCCCGGGTTTCCGCCGAGCACGCCGCTGCGGCTGTCCAGCCGGCGCCGGGAGACCAGACCAGCAATGCGTCGGGGCTGCCCAAATCCACGGTCCGCAGTCCCCTCGCCGCCTCGGCGGCGAAGGCTGTGGTCTGCCGGGGCAGGGGGGCCGAGCGTGCCATGCGTGAGGCGCCCAGGATGACCGACCAGGCGACCGTGTCGTCTTGGGGCTGTCTCGGCTCGGGGGAGGCGACTCGGCGCGTCGGTTGCTGCATCGGTTCTCCTGCCATCAGCGGTCCGCGGGGCCCGTTCGCAGCCGGTCGAGCGGCATGGCCGCCACCTCCCGTACCAGCAAGACGAGTCGGGCGGCCAGGTATTCGAGAAGCTGCTCGCCCCGCTGCGGGTCGGCCCGGGCGGCATTGCCGCAGACGCCGGCCGTGTGGAGGTCCTGGCTCATCCATCCAAACCCGACCGGATGCTCGACACCCAGAAGCGCGTGGTCCCGCGCTGCCCGCTCGGGCAGACCCTGGAAGTCCTCGAGCTTGTCGATGCGGACCAGGTCCGGCCGCAGGTGCAAGAGCAGCGAGGTCTCGACCTCGCCGCCGTGTAGGCCGTGAATCAACTCCTCAGGCGGGAAGAGCCCGGCGGGTGTGCCAAGCGCGAAGGTGTTGGCGCGCACCACGAGCATGCCAAGCTCGGCCCGCAGGCGCAGCGCCGCAAGATCCACCAGGGCCTTCTGTCCCCCGTGGCTGTTGAACAGGATGAGCTTGCGGAGTCCGGTGCGGGCGACGCCCCGCCCGATCTCGGTCCACAGGGCCAGCAGGGTCTCGGCAGCGGCGCTCAGGGTGCCGGCATAGGCCGTGTGCTCCAGGCTGTGCCCGACGGTCTGGGCAGGGAGCACGAGAAGCCTGCGGTCGTCGCGCAGGTGCTCCAAGGTTCGGGCGACGATGGCGGCGTTGATAATGGCATCCGTGCCCAGGGGCAGGTGCGGGCCGTGACCCTCGACCGCCGCGACCGGTAACAGCGCGACCGTGGCCTCGGGGTCGATGCCCTCGAAGTCTTGAGTGGTCAGATCTTGCCAGTTTCCGCTTGGGGACATCCTGGGACTATTCGTTCTAGTGGTGATGGCAGTCTGCCGCCTGGATACCGTCCGTGCCGAGCCTGGCCGCCAGCGCCGGGAGGACTGCTCCGACGTCCCCGTCCAGCCGGATCGCAGTGAGGTCGTCGGCCCGGGTCTTTCCGCGGTTCACCAGGGCGATGGGGATGCCCCGTCCCGCTGCCTCCCGGCAGAAGCGGAAGCCAGAGTAGACGGTCAAGGAGGTGCCGACGGCAAGCACGGCGGCCGATGCCCGCAGCCGCCCCAGGGCGTGCTCGACCCGAGGCCGCGGGACATTTTCTCCGAAGAAGACCACCGCCGGCTTGAGCACCCCGCCGCAGCTGGGGCAGTCGGGCACCCGGAAAACGCCCGCCTGTGCGGGCGAGACGAGGGCATCCCCGTCCGGCCGCAGGACCGCGGGGAGGGCACCACCCAGGATGATGGCGGTGTCGTTCAGCTGCAGACCCTCCACGATCGGGGCGCCCAATCCCCCAGCACCGACAAAAGCGGCCAGCGTGGCCGTTCCCACGCTGATCACCGCCACCGTGCGCACTCCGGCGAGGACCACCGGCGCGGCGTGCGGCAGGCGCACCTGACGCAGCACCTGCCCCGCGCTCATCCCCGGGGCCCGGGCGCTGCGCAACGGTGTCTGGATCTGCGTCGCGGACGCCCTTGAAGGTGTTGCGGATGATTGGGTATCGCTATCGCCGCTGCACCGGGGCGTTGATCGAACGGTCATCCACCGGAGCTGGGCTTGTCCTCGGTCTGCCGAAGACGTTACCCGGTCCCGCTCTCTGGTCCGGACCTGGACCGTAGCTCGGACCTGGGCCGTGGCTCGGACCGTAGCCGAAAGCGGATGGCGTACCCGCCGTTGGAGTGTCACCGCCAGGGCCTGGGCCAAAGGTTGAGGTAAGGCCGGCGCCGTCCGTGCCGTGTGAACCGCCAATGTCGTTTCCTGGTCCGCCGCTGTGGCCACCACCGTTGCCACCACCGCTGCCTCCTCCGCTGCCACCACCGCCACCACCACCGCCACCGCCACCGCCACCGCCACCGCCACCACCGCCACCGCCACCGCCACCGCCACCACCGCCACCGCCACCACCACCACCGCCACCGCCACCGCCACCACCGCCACCGCCACCACCGCCACCGCCACCCGTGGCGAGCGTGCGGCCCGTAATGGTTGACAGGGTCAGGCCGAGAAGCAGATTGACGAATTCGCGCCTGTTCATGAAGGACCTCCGTACTGGCTTAGCGGTTTACCTATAGCAGATTTGCCCCACATCAGGCGCGGGTATCGGCCGGCCTATGACAGGGGTCAGGAGAAACGTCCTGAAAGGGGCGCCGCTTTGATTTGTGGTTCTGTGCGGCTCGCGCACGTCGGCCGAACCCTGCGTCGAATCCACCCGGCCGGCTTCAATGTGCCAACTGCCGTGGCCTGGCACACCTCTGTCACACCCGTAACAGGTTGGGGCAGTGCCTGGACGCAGCTGTCGTTGTAACCGTAGGTCCAACAGTCTGCGGCGTGCGTCCAACCCGCCAGTGTCCGAATGATGCCGACCAACGCGGCCGTGCCCCTCGGGGAAATGGGGTACGGCTAGCGGCTGGTGTACTCGAAGACCTTGACCACTCGCTTGACGCCGCGGATGTACCGAACTTGCTCCGTGGCCGCTTTCCCTTCATCTACCGTTACCAGTCCCATGAGGTATACGGTTCCTTGGCTGCTAACGACTTTCACCCGACTCGGGTCAAAACCCGGCAAGTGCACCTTGAACAGCGCTAACTTTGCGTCGGCGGTGAGCGAGGCATCGTTGGCATGCTCAGAAAAAGGTTGTCCGGCACCGATTGCGATCTCATTCACGACCCTTCTCACGCTCGGAATGGTCTTCACCAAGTCTGCGTAATGATTGCGTGCTCGTCTGGATTTTGCTCGCCCCGTCAACAGCACCGAATAGTTGTAACTTGTGACGCTGACGTCGTCGGATGTCCCTCGCTTCGGATCGTCGTGCAGAAGCTGCCTGGCCTTAATCTCAATCTTCTGATCGTCGAGAATGGTGCCGGCGGAGCGACGGTCATGGACGATGGCCGCGCCCGTGGCCACGCCGCCGATCAGGACTGCAGCGCAGCCCTGCAGCGTCAGGCACGCCATGGTGATCAAGAGGGTACGCGCAATTATCAACTCGACTACTCCTCAACAGGGCATTTGATCCAATCGATCTCGTTGGCCTTGTTACCGTCGATGATTTGGACATCAAAGCCACACGGTGGTAGCTCCGGCAGATCCTGCAGCTAGCGCAGTGCGATGGCGATGGCGATGGCGATGGCGATGATACAGGCTCGCTTCGCGTGAGAGGTAGTCTCTGCCGCGGGTCCACAGGGGGGCGGCGTGCGCCGGCGAGCCTCGGCAAAGGCCAGGGTCGCTCTGTCCCGCTTGACCAGGTCAGCGTTGCCCCAGCGACAAGGGTCGTTTCGCGCCGACAAGCGGAGCCCTTTGGTTTGCAGGTAGAGAAAGGCAGCGGCTTCCGCGTTGCTGCACGTTGCAGAACTCCTCACGTCAGTATTCGTCTTGACGATCCCTTCACCAGTCCGGCGCAGAGTCGTCGTTGTCTCCCGGGATCGTCCCCGAAGGAGACTTCTCCTCGGCGCATCGAGCCGTGAAATCTTCCTTGGGGATTGAAATAGGGCTGCACTGTCAGCCATAACGGTCTTGCGATCAAACCGTTATGGACTAGCAACGCGCGGCTCTTCGATCGGGGCAGCCGACACAGTCGAGACGCCAGGCCAGTAGGTGGCCCCGAGGGCCGCGGCGACGGCGGCGCAGCGTGGGTTTTCAGGTCGATCAGCTCGGCCCGGCTGCCGGGGATGCGTCCTGCCAGCCAGGCGGCGAGGCAGCCCAAGGTGCCGGCACCGATCAAAGCAATCCGCTCCCCAATTCGGGGGGCGGCGTCCCAGGGCCCATCGAGCGCGGTCTCCAGGTTGGCGGCGAGCACCGCGCGGCCCGGACGGCACCCTGTTCCCAGAGGGGTCCGGCAGGGGATGGAGCGCGCCGACCGGGAACCGGTAGCGCGTCTGGTGGGGATGGAGGCAGAAGGCCGCCCGCCCCAAAAGGTCCTCGGGGCCCTCCTCCACCACGCCGACGCTGCAATAGCCGCACTTGACCGGACTGGGAAAGTCGCCACCTTGGAGGGGCGCGCGCATGGCCTGGTGCTCGCTTTCGGGTACCTCGCCGCGAAACACCAGGGACTCGCTCTCGCGGCTGATGCCGCTGAAGAGCGTCCGCACCAGGGCCGGATCGGGCAGGACCTCCGGGCGAATCTCGCCGCGGCCGGGCGCCGCTACCCGGAAGGCTTTGGCCTGCGTCGCCGGCGACCCCTGTGGTTTCGGCGAGCTTTCGGGCCTTTTCTCTCGGCTATCGGTCATGGTGGAAAGCGTAACAAGCGATGGGGTCGGATCGAAAGAGGCTCGGATACCGGGACCGGACTCCAAGATCGGTCCGCCGGGGGGCGAACACCAGTTCCCTGCCCCGTCACCCCCTGACCCGGGGGAGCGACCGATGAGCCAGGATACTCCGAATGGCCGCTTGCTCTTTCCCCCGGGCCGCGATGCCGGTCTCGCCCGTCTCGCGGAGCTCGTTCCCCGCGTGTTGGACTATGCCCACCATCGCAATTTTGTCGTCCCGCCCCATTCCGGGGTCTCCCGGCTCTCGCCCTACATCCGCCACCGTCTGGTCCTGGAGCGCGAGGCGGTGGCGTCGGTCTGGGCCGCGCACCCGCGGGCGGCGGTAGCCAAGTACGTGTCAGAGGTCCTATGGCGCACCTACTGGAAGGGATGGCTCGAGCAGCGTCCACAGGTCTGGGCGCGCTATCTGGACCAGGTCGCGGTGGATCTGGAGGGCTTGAGCGGGGACGCCGCGGGCCGATACGCGGCGGCCCTGGAAGGGCGCACCGGGATCGACTGCCTCGACGCCTGGGCCCGGGAGCTCAAGGCGACCGGCTATCTGCACAACCACGCCCGCATGTGGTTTGCAAGCATCTGGATCTTCACCCTCGACCTGCCGTGGACCCTGGGTGCGGCCTTTTTCCTGCGCCACCTGCTGGATGGGGACCCCGCCTCCAACACCCTGTCCTGGCGCTGGGTCGCCGGGCTACATACCCAGGGCAAGCACTACCTGGCCCGGGCCGACAACATTGCCCGTTATACGCGGGGCCGCTTCCACCCCCAAGGCGAGCTGAACGAGCAGGCCCGGCCGCGGACCGAAGCGCCCCTGGACCTCGAGCCCAGGCTGATCGCCGCCCCCCGGCGGCCGCACCGGTCCGCCCCCAGCGGTCTGCTCCTGACCCCCGAGGACCTTGCCCCCGAGCGCTCGGCCCTGGTCGGGCTGCCTATCGTCGGGCTGGCGGGGGGCTGGGATCTCGCCGCGGCCAGGCGGCTGGGCCTGTCTTCCAGCGTCCAGGCGTTCTCTCGCAGCGCCCTGGAAGACGGCTTGGGACGGGCGATGGCGCGGTTCCGTGTTCCCGTGGAGCGCCTGGACGAGCACGACTGGCTCGCCAGCGCGGAGGCCTGGGCCTGCGGACTAGGGGTGCGGCAGGTGGTGACCCTGGAGACCCCGGTCGGTGTCTGGAGGGAGCGGCTCGAACGGCTCCGGGAGCGGCTCACGCCGAGAGGTATCGGGCTCGCTTCGCACCGCCGGGGCTGGGATGCCGCACTTTGGCCCGCGGCCAGCCGCGGCTTCTTTCCCTTCCGCGAGTACGCCCTGGCGGGTGGCCGGCTGGATGCCTTGCTGGCGCCTGAGGAGGAGATGCCCTAATGAGCCCCATTCAGCTCGTCTGGCTCAAGCGCGACCTGCGGGTGTGCGACCACGCCGCCCTGACCGAGGCCGCGCGCCGGGGTCCGGTGCTGCCGATCTACATCGCCGAGCCCGAGCTCTGGGCCCAGCCGGATGCCGCCGGACGCCACTGGGCCTTCATCGGCGAGAGCCTGGCCGAGCTCGCCGGCGATCTGGCCGCCCTGGGCCAACCCCTGGTTGTGCGTCTCGGCGAGGCCGTGCCAGTGATGCAGGACCTACTCGACCGCCTGCCCATCGAGGCGGTCTGGTCCCACGAGGAGACCGGAAACGGCTGGACCTATGCGCGCGACCTTGCAGTAGCAGGCCTGCTGCGTGCTCGCGGGCTGCCCTGGCACGAGCTGCCCCAGAACGGCGTGGTGCGTCGCCTGTCGAGCCGCGACCACTGGTCGCGCACCTGGGAACACCGCATGGGTGCGCCATTGGCGCCGCCGCCGGTTCTGCAGCCCCTTGGTCAGGGCCTGGCTCGGGCCCTGGGCGACCAGGGTCTCGGATTGATTCCTGAGGTGCGGGACCTCGGATTAGCGGACGACCCATGCCCTGGCCGCCAGCCGGGTGGGCGGCGGGAGGCCGAGTCGCTACTGGAGGGGTTCCTGGCCCAGCGAGGCGAGCGCTACCACAAGGAGATGTCGAGCCCGCTGACCGCCTTCGATGCCTGCTCCAGGCTCAGCGCCCACCTCGCCTATGGGACCCTGTCCATGCGCGAGGTGGTCCAGGCGACCCGGCTGCGCCGCACGCAGGTGAAGGCCGAGGCGAAGGCCCGGGCGAGCGGCCGCACGACTTGGGCCGGGGCCCTGGCGGGCTTCGAGGGTCGCCTGCATTGGCACTGTCACTTCATGCAAAAGCTGGAGAGCGAGCCGCGCATCGAATTCGAGAACATGCACCGCGCCTGCGACGGGCTGCGCCCCCTGGAACCTGACCGGGCGTTCCTGGACGCCTGGTGCGCCGGTCGGACCGGCTTTCCACTGGTGGATGCCTGCATGCGCGCCCTGGAAGACACCGGCTGGATCAACTTCCGCATGCGGGCCATGCTGGTCTCGTTCAGCGCCTACCAGCTCTGGCTGCATTGGCGGGAGCTGGGGCTGCACCTGGCACGATGCTTTACCGACTACGAGCCGGGCATCCATCGGTCCCAGGTCCAGATGCAATCGGGTACCACGGGCATCAACACCCTGCGCATCTATAACCCGGTGAAGCAATCCCGGGACCAGGACCCCGACGGCGTCTTCATCCGTCGCTGGGTCCCGGAGCTGGCGCAGGTGCCCGACGCCTTCATCCACGAGCCTTGGCGGATGCCCGCCACGGAGCAGAAGGCGCACGGGTGCCTCATCGGCCGGGACTATCCAGCGCCCACCGTCGACCACGAGGCGACCGCCCGGGAAGCGCGGCAGCGCCTCGGGGCGGTGCGCCGCACCGCGGAGGCACGCACTCAGAGTCTCAAAGTTCTGCGCGAGCACGGCAGCCGGCGTCGAGGGAACGTGGCGCGGCGGCGGGCCGGTGGCCAGACGCCGGGGACAATCTCATGAGCCGTCGCAAGTCGCATCTGCCCGAAAAGACCTGTACCGCCTGCGGCAGGCCCTTCACCTGGCGCCGGCGTTGGGCGCGGTGCTGGGATGCGGTACGCTACTGCCGCGATGCGTGTCGGCGCCGGCGGCGCGCGACCGAATGAACCGGCAGGCGGCGCACACCCCGGGGAGGGCTGAGTTGTTAGCCGCACCCCGGAGGCGCCCCGCAGCCTGCGTCGATGCACCCAACTGAGGACTAACGACCTTGGTCAAGGCTCGAGCAGAGATCCTGATCCAGAGGCCGCCGGAGCTGGTCTATCGCTTCGTCGTCCAGGACTTTTTCGCCAACTACCCGCGCTGGTCTCCGGAAGTCAGGCGGCTCGACGTGCTCACCCCGGGTCGACTCCGGGTGGGCAGCCGGGCCCGCCAAGTGCGCATCGACCAGGGGCGCCAGAGCGAGTCGACTTTCCGGGTCATCAGCCTGGAGGAGCCGGTGCAGGTTGCGTTCGCCGAGGGCTCGGACCTGTTCCGGATTAGCTACGAGCTCGCCCCGGTGGGGGAGCTGACCCGGCTCACCTTCGCCTTCGAGCTGCAGCGCCTGGAGTTTTACATGCGGCCCTTCGAGAAGCTGATTCGGGTTACAGTTCAGGATGGGGCCGAGCGGGTGGCTCGCAACATCAAGGGGCTGGTGGAGCGCGAGTCCGCCCCCTCGGTCGACGGTGCCGGCGTGCCTTGACGGGCCCAGACCGCTGTCCAGGTCACCCAAACTATCCTTGCCCGACTGCCGCCCCCGGCGGCGAACCAATCGACAGGAGCAAATCATGGAGTTCTTGGCCGAAAAAGACGAGGGTACTATCCCCTTCATCCTCTCCCAGATCCTGGATACCTGCGTCAATGGGATCACCCTGTCCGACCCGGACCAGCCGGACAACCCCATCGTCTATGCCAACGAGGCCTTCGAGCTCATCACCGGGTACGATCAGGACGAGATCCTGGGCCGCAACTGCCGGTTCCTCCAGGGACAGGATCGGGACCAACCCGAGATCGACCGCATCCGCGAGGCCCTGCGCGAGCAGAAGCACGTCACCGTCACCCTGCGCAACTATCGCAAGGACGGCACCCTGTTCTACAACCGCTTCTCCATCCGACCCTTGCTCGACCGCCAGGGTCGGCTGGTCTATTACCTGGGGATCCAGTATGACGTGACCGAAAAGATCCAGGCAGAAGAGGAATTGCGCCAGCTCAACGCCCAGCTCAAAGCCATGGGAGAGCAGGTCGATTAGCAACGGCGACCAGCCGAGGCCTGCTGGCGGCCGGGAGGCGGGGCCGACGCCCTGTGCGGCGACGAGTTGCGCAGGGGCCGTTAGTGTACGAATTCGTTCAAACCCCAACGATGCCGCCGATCAGGGTGCCGTCACCCCGACGCCGGCTTCGGTCTTGGCGCGAACCTCGTCGCGTCGCATCGGCATTGCGTCGATCTGGAGAAGGATCTCGCGCAGATCAGTTTCCAGCGCGGCCCGCCGTTTGATTCCGCCGTCTTTTCCGATCAGGATCGCCAATCGGTCCTGCGCCGCCACCGCCAACTGCTTGCGCAACTCCCTGACTTCTTGAGCGGCTAACACCCGGTCGCCGACGAAACCCTGATCGAAGAAAAGTTGAAACACCAGGACATCCCGATCGGCCACCGCCTCCCATCGACGCTGTATCCACTGCCGTTGCATCGCCATAGCTGGATCGTCACTGCTCGGTGCGATCAGGAACACCAAACGTTGCCGCCACTCGTGCTGGCCCAGATCATAGGCCGCTGCGCCATTGATCGTCAGCATCAGAAGGATGATGCTGATCATCGATCGAACGCGCATCACCAGCTTCCCGTCCCCGGCTCGCCCTTGAAGGGACCCACGATGTCGTTGGTGACCCAGCCGCCGTAGAAGCCGCCGGCTTGCGGTCGGACGCGTTCCCCGTCGACGTAACAGCCCACGCGCCCCGGATAGAAGCTGATGTGGCCTGCGATCGCGGCAAAAGCGTCGAACGGCTGCTCGTAGGACCAGGCTGCCTGCTCAATCAGCCCGTCGTTGCCGTGAACGTCGAAGTAGCGAGCCTGACCTTTCCACTCGCAGAAGCTTCGCCCGCCTGTAGGCATAAGGAGGTCAAGACAAACGTCTTCGCGCGGCAGGTAGAAAGTCGGGGGGCTGGCGGTTTCCAGTATGCGAACGGCACGGGTGCTGCGCGCGACCAGGCTCTCGCCGACCTGGACTTCAACCAGACGCCGATCCTGGACCAGGCGCGGCGGACGAGGATAGTCCCAGACTGACTCCTGGCCGGGGCCGGGCCTAGTGGCGAACTCCGGCCGGTGTTGTCCTCTGTGCTGCCAAAGCACGCGTCTGGCAACAATGGCGTCTCTAGTCCGATTCGTCGTCATCTCTGCGTCGCCTCGATCACCAGTTTGGCTTCCCTATCGGCGGCCTGCTCGGCGACGGCTTTGTCGTCAACGGCCGGCTGCGGATCGACTGTGCGGCCGTGCGGGTGTCGGTTTCGCAGCGAGTCGCCGATGCGATCAACCGGCCAGGCCCCGAAAGCTGGGTCTTCAGGGTGCCGGGGTAAAGTCCTGGAGGAAAGGGTTATCGGCGCGGCGCAGGATATGGATATAGGGGCGGTTGGCTGCCCGATGGCAGCTGTTGCAGGCGGCCAGTAATCCATCGTAGGACGTGCTGACCCGAGCCTGATCGCCCCCCTCCACGGCGCCCTCCAGGGCCTCGAATGCGGGGACCAGGTTGGCCTTGACCAACTTGCCGATCTCGATCCCGTCTGCCTCCTCGATCTCCTCGATATGCTCGATGATCTCCTCGACCTCGTGGACGTAATAGCCTTGGAGCGTCCGGTTCTCGGCGTCCACGGCGAGCCCGAGCTTGTGGGCGTAATACTGGAGTCGGCCCATCCAGGAGACCAGACCCAGTCCCCCATCCTCGCCGGCAGAGGCGGGGCCGGCTAAGACGCTGGCCATTAGCGTTACCGAGAGGATGGATGAGAGCGTTGCCTGTTTGCGCATGATGATTGACTCCTGCTGTCCCGGCCGCTTCGCAAGGGGTGAACAGATGGCAGGGCGCCCGGTCCTTTGATCAGCACTTGGATCTGGCGGACACCAGATCCAAGTGCTTGAGCCGAGCCACTCGCTGATCGACTGGGGGTTCGCTGGTGCCGCTCAAAGCGGTTTGGACAAGGTGAAAGCCCCTCGTACGTCCCCGAGTTTGTATCCCCTGGCCTGATCGTCCGGGTAGGCCTCGTCGAGGGCGGTAGTGACCGCCGGTGCAATCGAGTCCCCGTGACAGGCGAGGCAGACCTCGCCGGTGGGAATGGCCTTCATGAAGCGATACTGCTTACTGCCGTTCTTTTCGACCACCTCCGCATAGGCCATGGTCTGAACGTCTTCACCGCCGGCCTTGCGCTCCTCGAACTTGAGCAGGACCTGCCTTTCCCAATCGTCTGGGGCGTTGATCGTCGGATTGCGTAGCTTCAGGCTGGTCCGGCCGACCTCCCAGCCCGTCTGGTCGGAGAGCCCTTGGGCGATGGCCGGCGCCCGCTCCTTGCAGACGGCGATGGCCTGCACCGGACCACCCTCCTTGATGGCAGCCTGGAGCTCCCCCTGCAGATTGGTGGCGAACGTCTTGACGATGCCCTTCGCCTCGGCGGCATTCGGATTCTCGACGGGCTCGGCGGACACGGCGGTCAGAAAGACAGAACCGGAGGCGGCGGCAAGCAGGGCGATCTTTTTCAGCATGTCTGTTTCCTCTTAGACGGATTGCGGGGCAAGCTCGATGGTTTGCACAGACACCACCGTTGGCGGCGCGGTGTCTGTCCAGGCGAGGTGGGGTCAGGCGGTCAACAATAAAGACGGGCACGATGCGGGCCGCTTCCCGCCAAGGCGAAGGCCCGGCCACCGCAACGCACTAGGGGCGGTCTCGATACAGGCCGATCTCGGCCACGCAAAAATCGGCAGCGAAGGCGCGGCCGATGGCCACCAATCCGAGGCTGCGCAGGCCTGCGGTGTCGAGGGGCACACTGATGCGATGGGGCTCGAAACCGCCGAAGGGCAGGCGGATCTCCCGCCATCTGGGACCGGTCGGGACGATGCTGCGATACGACTGCCAGGGCAGACGCACGTCCGCCGTCTTGAGATGGAGGTTGTACGACTCACCGTTGCCGCGCACCACGAGGCGGATCCCGGTGTAGGTGCTGGCATCGAGGTATCCCTCCGGGGCCAAGTCCAGGGCAGCTTGGACGAAGCCGCCATTGTTCTCCAGGCTCACCTCGCCCTGCAGGCACAGGGCGCTCCGCCCGTCGATCTCCGCCCGGGAGAGGGCTCCGGCAGAGACGCCCCCCATGACCCCGTCCGTCACTAGACGCCAAGGTGTACCGAGACGGGATGGCCCACCCGCGGTCCCGAAGTCGTCGATCAGCAGGGTATCGGCAGCCAAGGCGCTCACCGCGAGGGCACCCAGAATGGACAGCAGCCGCTTTGCCGGGAATCGCCGAGACGGCATGGGCTCACACCGGGGCCTTCTGCAAAAGCAGCATGTAGTTCACGCCCTCATAGCCGGTGTAATGGAAGCTGCGATCCAACGGGTTGACACGCACGCCGGTGCGGTGGACGAGGTCGAACCGGTCACCGAGACCGGCGCTGACCTCGTTCGGCTTCACGAATTTGCGCCAATGATGGGTACCCTGCGGCAGCCAGCGCAACACATACTCCGCTCCAACGATGGCGATGACGAAGGCCGCCAAGGTGCGGTTGATGGTCGCCACCACCATGATACCGCCCGGCCGCACCAGGCTTCCGCAGGTCGATAGGAACTCGGGCAGATGCTCCACATGCTCCACGACCTCCATGTTGAGCACGGCATCGAATTGCTCACCGCTGGCCGCGAGCGCCTCGGCGCTGGCTAGCCGATAGTCCAGGTCCAGGCCGCTCGACCGCGCGTGGAGCGCTGCGACCCGGATATTCTTTGCCGCCACGTCGACCCCCGTGACCTGTGCGCCGAGACGCGCCATGGATTCGCTCAGGATCCCGCCGCCGCAGCCAATATCGAGCAGCCGCAGGCCCTCTAAGGGACGCTCCACGGCTGGATCCGTTCCGAAGGCCTGGCTGAGGCGATCGCGAACGTAGCTGACGCGGAACGCATTGAGTTTGTGCAGGGGCCAGAACGGCCCTTCGCTGTCCCACCAGCGGTGGGCCAGCTTCTCGAAATAGGCGACCTCGTCGGGATCGATGCTCGGGGCGTGCAGTGGTGCAGTCGTCATCTGGGGTGAGGCGCTCTGATGCATTGTCGGTTGTCCATAGGTCGGAGTCGGGATCGGTTTCTGCAACACGCCCGGGATTACCAGCGCAGGAGGACTGGCGCAGGGAGCTTGCACGGTCTCATGCATATACTGAACAGTGCCGAGGTGATTTCGGCGGTCCGGGATCGCCCATCCCGATCACCATCGCTATGCGCGGTCCCGCTCGCTCACAGGGCCACACACGGAGCCACCGCAGCGCCGCCGGTAGCGCCAGGCGGCGAAGCGCCCGTAAGCCCGGTCCAGGGGGCCGACAAGCCCCAACCGGCCCAAGCCCCAGGCGAGCCAGCGGTAGCCCGGCAGGTGGCGCCAGACCACGGCGAAGGCGGCGACCCCAGAGATCGGCGTTCCCTCCTCGTCAATGGCATGGATACGCCGCATGGCCTCCGTGGCGTCGATGCCATAGGGGGCCAGGGCTGCGGGGTCGCGATGGATGTCCACCCAGAGGATGCGCCGCTCACGGTCGAGCCGCCGGTAGTGGGCGATCTCCCGGCGGCATAGGGGGCAACCGCCGTCGTAGAAGAGGATGGGGGGCATGGTCACAGGAGCCGCAGCACTCGCGCCAGACGCCGGCCGGACTCCGGCCCTTCGCCGCGCTCCACCTCGATGTGGAGCCGTTCACCGGGGACACGGTCGAAGAGCGCCAGGCGCACATCCTGGATGTCGGTGACCGGCTCGCCGCCGATAGACAGGACGCGGTCCCCTGGCCGCAGCCCAGCCCGGGCCGCGGGGGTGGAGGCGCCGACCTGATCGACGGTCACCCCGGCCTCGCCCCCCGCCAGGCGCATCCCGGTGGTCCCAGGCGGAGTGAGCTCGATGTCGCGCTCGGCGAGCACCACATCGACCCGCCCCCCTCCGTAACGCTCCGGGGGCCCAGTGACGATCACCGTCGGCTCGTCGCCAAGCATCCGAGCCAGGCGCCCGGGGATCGCGTCGGGGTAGGCGACATGCCCGGAACCGGCCAGGATCACCAGGGTACGGTCCGGGTTCGCCATCACATAGTCCTGTGCCACCCGGGCCATGTACTCGTCCCACAGGACCTGGGCCTCGGCGAAGCGTTGAAGGCCCCGCGGCGAGGCGTGTCCATGCATCTCGAAGACGGGGCGCAGGCGCTCCAGGTAGGCCGCGTCCGGGGTCGCAAAGTCCGCCGGGATCAGGGAGCGTTCGTCGGGGTCGAGCCCCGCGATCCCGACCTGGGACACGCGCCGGGACAGCTCCGCCGGGGCATTCAGGGCGATCAGGGGCAAGCGATGCTCCCTGGCGTAGCTGAGGATGTCCCGGTAGAGCCGAAAGTCGTACTTCCAGCGCTCGTAGTATTCCGTCTCCTTCAAGAGCCGGCGCTCGTCGATTTCCCCCGCCACATAGGCGTCCAGGTGGCGCTGGAAGGGCTCCTGGAAGAACTCCATGCCGACTGCGACCGGGATCCCCCGTTCGTGGAGGCCGCGGATAATGGCAAGCTGGTTCAGGTGGTGGTCGAGCCGGTCGTGGGTCTCGCCCACCAGGGCGACGCGCCGGCCAGCCATGGCGTCGAGGACCCGGGCCAGGGCAGCGGGGTCCTCCGCGCTGATCCGTGCGGGGGCGCCATCGGCGACCTGCGCGATGACCGCGGGAGCTTTGGAGTCAGTCATGGTTGCGAGGGGGAGCTGACTGCAAGCGCCGATCAGGCTGGCCGAGGCGACGCCGAAGGCGGCGCCAAGGACGAGGAGGCTACTGCTCGATGCGTGCATTGGCGGCGGTTCTCCGAGGTTCGGGCCGGCGGGGCATCAGGGTCTGGCGTTTGCCACCCCAGCGCTTGTGTCCCTTGAGGTGGCGACAAGCGCGTCGCCTTTCCAATGGTCAGAACGGATGGGTCCAATAGCTGGCACCGATGATCCGCGCCCGCGGACCACCTCCGTGGCCTGGCGGTGGGGTCGCCCCAGGTACGGCCGTCTCAGTCCGACTCTTGCTCCGCAGCGCCCATCTGGATGGCGGCGGCGGCGAGCGCCCCATACACCGCGGTCTAGGCCGCCTGCGACATCAGGGCGCGGGCGACCCCGACCCCGACGCGGCGACCGGTGTAGAGGGCCCAATGGATCGAGGGAGCGGAGCGGTACTCGCCGCATACCCACAGGTGGTCCGATTGGCGTGGGGTCGCCCCCCCGGGGTAGGGCACTGGCGGGGTCTGGGCCGGCAGAGCCTGGGGCAACTGGTAGACGGCGAGCCGCTGCCAGTGCCGCACCTCGGCACCGAACCAAGGCTCGAGGTCCCGACGCAGCGCGGTTTCCAGGGTATCCGGGCTTTGGTCGGCCCCATGGCAATTGACCGTGATGAGGCTGGTCCCGGCGGGGGCGTAGTGCTCCGAGAGATTGCTCGGGCAGATGACGCTGTTGACGACGCCGCGGCCCTCGCCGTTTAGGAACAGGTAGGGCCCCGGGAAGGGGGGCCGGTCGGCGGCGAAGTAGAGACAGGTGGTGCCGCGATGGTCTGCCTGGATCGGGGCCCTGGTCGGCTGCCCCAGTAACCGTGCGGCCTCCCGTCCCTCGGTGGCGATCACCAGGGCGCGGGCGCCGAGCCGCTCTCCGGACGCGAGCAGGATCTCACGGTCCAGCAGTCGGTCCACCGGCGTGCCGGTGCGGATGGACCCCGGCGGCAGGCGGGCGGCGAGCTGATTCGGGATCTCTTCCATACCGCGGGCGGGTAGCGCTGTGTCCCCAAGGGCAAAGGCGCGGAAGACAAACTCAAAGGCGCGGGAGGAACAGCCCAGCTCGGGCTCGAAGAAGACGCCGCTGAAGAAGGGCTTGAAGAAGCGCTCGATCATGGTGGCCGAGAAACCAAGGTCCCGCAGCCGCTCCAGCGCGCTCGTCTCGGGTCGGGCGTAGAGGTCCTCCAGGGACCCGGCCAGGCAGCGCCGGCGCAGACCGAGTAGGCGCAGCTTATCGGCCAGGGTCCCGATGGGCGAGGCGAGCATCTCCGGCAGGCGCGCGGGCCGGCGCCAGACATCGCTGACCCGGTGCATGCGGCCGTTCATGCAGACCAGGGCCCCCGGTTCAAAGGACCGCAGATCAAGCTGCCCATAGTCCAGCCAGTGCTGCGCCTCCGGATACCAGGTCTGGAGGACCTGAAAGCCCCGGTCGAGCAGAAACCTGTCGCGTCGGTCGGTGCGAATGCGCCCGCCCACAGCATCCGCCGCCTCCACCACCAGGGCATCGAGCCCGTGGTCTCGAAGGGTCAGCGCGCACGCCAGGCCGGATAACCCGGCGCCAACCACAATGACGTCGGTGTGCATGCGTAAGTCTCCCAAGGGTCGCTGAAACCGGCAAGGTCAGGCCAGGGCCTGCCGCAGGCCCCGGGCGGCGGCGCGGATGGCGGTGAGACGCTCGGAGTCCAGTCGCTCCAGGCTGCGCCACTGGAGGGCAGTGCGCGGATGCCGGGCGAAGCGCGCGCGATGCCGGTCGAGGAAGTCCCAATAGAGCGTGGTGAAGGGACAGGCCCGCTCGCCCAGGGCTTGCGCGGGGTCATACCGGCAACCGTCGCAATAGTTGCTCATGCGCCGAATATAGGCACCGCTGGCCGCGTAGGGCTTGGAGGCGAGCAGGCCGCCGTCCGCGTACTGGATCATCCCAAGGGTGTTCGGCGCCTCGACCCACTCCACGGCATCCACGAACATGGCCAGGTACCAGGTGTGCACCTGCCGCGGCTCGACCCCGAGGAGCAGGGCAAAGAGCCCGGTGACCATCAGGCGCTGGATGTGGTGCCCATAGCCGTATTCCAGTACTTGGCCGATGGCGGCGCGCAGGCAGGCGTAGTCCGTCTCGCCGGTCCAATAGAAGGCGGGCAGGGGCTGATGGGCATCCAGGGCGTTGCGCTCCAGGTACTCCGGCCCCTCTAGCCAGTAGACCCCGCGCACATACTCCCGCCAGCCCAGGATCTGGCGCACGAACCCCTCTACGGAAGCCAGCGGGGCCTCCCCTCGTTCCAGCGCCGCGACCGCCGCGGCGATAGGGGCGCGCGGGTCCAGAAGCTTTAGGTTCATCGCGGCCGATAGCCGGGCGTGATACAGGAAGGGCTGACCGGTCCAAAGGGCATCCTGGTAGGGGCCGAACAGGGCTAGCCGATGGCGGATGAAGTCCGCTTGCGCGGCCTGGGCCTGCTCGGCGGTCACGGGCCAGTCGAAGCGCGCGAGTCCGCCCGGGGCGTCAGGGAACCGCGCCCGGACCAGGGCCATCGCCTCCAGCGTGATAGCGTCCGGTGCGAAGCCGAGCGGCGGCGGCACCAGGCCGGGCCCCTTGCGCCCGAAGGGCTTGCGGTTCTCGGCATCCAGGTTCCAGCGCCCGCCGACCGGCTGATCGCCCGCCATCAGCACGCGTTCGCGCTTGCGCAGGTGACGGTAGAAATGCTCCTGCACCAGCGACTTGCGCCCAGCCGCCCAGGTGACGAAGTCCGGCGTGGGGCAAATGAAGTGGGCATCCTCGCAGACGTCCAGGGGCAGCCCCGCGTCGGAGCAGGCCCGTTGCAGTTGCGCGAGGACCCGGTGCTCACCAGGTTGGGTCACGGTGACTCGCGCCGGCTTGAGGACCGCCAAGTCCGCTGTGAGCCCGGCCCCCAGGGTCAGGTCCGCCTCCCGATCCAGGGCCCGATAGCGCACCGAAATACCCTGCGAGCGAAGCTGGTTCCGGAAGTGGCGCATCGCCGACAGGAAGAGCACGGTGCGCGCCTTGTGGGAAGGGACATGGGTTGCCTCGCTGGCCGCCTCGCACATCCAGACCTTGTCCTGCGCCGGGTCCAGATCCGCGAGGACGGACGCGGTGCGGTCGAGCTGGTCCCCCAGGACCAGGATCAGGCGGCGGCAGGGCGAATCAGGCACGGCAGCATGTCCATGGCAGGATTGGTTGAGGGGACGAACCTGAGGTCCCAGAGCCGTGCCTGCAACCAGGGGATCGTGGGGGTCGGTACGCTGCGCCGGGATAGCCCCCTTCAGTCCGACGCCGGCGAGCGGCGGCCCGACCGTTCCCGCGCCTCGGCGCGCCGGGCGATCTCCCGGGTCAGGCCCTGGAAGATGACCAGGTGGGCGGGCTCCATGGACAGCCAATACATTAGCCCCCAGACCCCGGCCGGGTGCCAATAGGCGGTGGCGGTGACGCGCGTGCGGCCACCCTGCAGCGGCTCGATCTCGAACTCCAGGACCCCGGCCCCCGGGGCGCGCATGCCGAAGGAGAGGGTCAGACGGCGCTCCGGCTCCACCCCGACCACCTCCCAGGAGTCGATCCTGTCGCCCACCCGGACCTCGGTCGGGTGGCGCCGGCCCCGGCTGAGTCCGCGCCCGCCCAGGGCCCAGTCCATGGTCTCGCGAAGGGCCCAAAGGGAATTCAGGTAGTAGTAGCGATTATCTCCGCCGATGGCCGCAACCACCGCCCACACGGCAGCGGGCGTCGCCTGGGCGACGGCACTGGCGCCGGCGCGCTTGGCATAGTAGGCGTAGTCGATCCGACCCTGTCGCATGTTGAAGGCCCCCTCGGTCCAGCGCGCCTGGACCTGTGCGTTGCGTTCCGCGGCAAAGGCCGCCTCCACCGACTCCCGGAAGCCCAGCAACCGCTGGGGGACCAGGCGCCGCAGCGGCTCCGCATCCGCGGTGAAGTCGTGCTTGAGCCCCTCGATCAGGGCGCGGGCCACGTTGGTGGGTACCGAGGTGATCAGGCGCAGCCAATAGGACGAAAGCCTCGGCGTCAGGACCGGCACCGGGATGATCCAGGGTGGACGGCGGCCGGCGGCCTCCGCCAGCACTCGCATCATGGCTGCGTAGGTCAGGGTCTCGGGCCCCGCAGCGTCGTAGATGCCACCGGCGGCCGCGGGCACGGCTGGGGCCCGGACCAGGTATTCGAGCAGATTGTCCAGGGCGATGGGCGGCGACTGGGCCATCACCCAACGGGGGGTGATCATGACCGGCAGGTGATAGACCAGGTCGCGCATCACCTCGAAGGCGGCGGAGCCCGGGCCGACGATGATCCCGGCACGGATCTCGGTAACGGGCACGCTGCCGCTGGCGCAGCACCTCGCCGGTCTCCCGGCGGGAGACGATATGCTCGGAATCGGCGTCTTTGGGGACGAGACCGCCCAGGTAGCAGATGCGCTCTACCCCGGCCTTGGCCGCCGCAGCGGCGAAGTTGGCCGCGGCCCGCAAGTCCAGCTGACCGAAGTCGCGGCCTGCGCCCATGGAGTGGACCAGGTAGTACGCGATGCCGATCCCTTCCAGGACGGCGGGCAGCGTCGCCGGCTCCAGGGCGTCCGCTGCCACGATCTCCACCCCCTGCCAGCCCCGTGCCTCCAGAACCCGGGGTTGGCGGCAGGAGACGCGCACCGGCACCTCCGCCGCCAGGAGCCGGGGGACCAGATGGGTGCCGATGTAGCCGCTGGCCCCGAAGACGAGGCGGGGGCGGGACTCGGGGCGGCTGGTCATGGGGCGGGGCAATCTCAGAACAGGGCGGCGTCGATTGCGCCGGAGTGTACTGCACCCGTTCGGCACTCGGGCTCCCTGAGAGACTCTGACTCTTCATAAGGCAGTCGAACTCCACATTGGCCAGGAACCTATGGGAGCAGGACTTCGTCCACCGTTCCAGACGCGGCTCTGCATCCTCCGTCCCTGGGGTCTTCGCCGCGACGGGGCAAAGCGCGGCGCGCCCCGGACTGGCACCGGCATCCCGCTCGCTTCGCCTCGCGGGATCGCGCCGGTGGCTGCGCTCCCACAGGTGCGCGCCTTGACTTGGCCAAAACGGTTCGGGCCTAACGAGACCCCGCCTCAGACCGACGAGGCATTCCTCCCCCCGGGAAGGGGGAGGTTAGAGGGGGGTCGAATAAGGTGTGGCAGAGCAGCAACGTCTCGGTATTCGGTAGCGTTTCCCCTCCCCAGCCCTCCCCTTCCAGAGGGTGTCGCAAAAGCTCTTCGGCAAGCGCCTTCGCCCTCGCAGTGGGAAGGTTGGGATGGCGGTAATGACTCTGGAATCAATGAGATGTGCGGCATCTACCCCCACCCACACCCTCCCCCTGCAAGGGGGAGGGGACTTTTGCGACGCTCTCTTGCAGGGGGAGGGAGTCGTGCCCCCTGTACGCTCGCTGCTTGAACGCTTGGAGAGCCCTGGCTCCAAGGATGAACCGCGACAACTGTGCAGCGCACCCGATTGATCCTGCTCAGCCGCCGGTGATGTCCAAGCCCGGCCGCTTCTCGGCCGCGTCCGCCGACGGCAGGAAACCTCGCCGGCAATCGGCGGTCCGACTTCCGGACGGCGGCGGCTCACTCAGACCCCGTTCGTACACCATCCACCGATGCAGGAGAAACTCCATTGAGTACCAAGATTGCTGTCGCCCCCGACGTGCGGCCCGCGACCGCCCTCGCATTCCTGACCCTCGTCTTGCTCGCCGTGATCGGCACCCCCGCCGATGCCCGAAGCTGCGGCATGATGCATGGGCCGCTGGCCTATCAAGGGGGACCCATACCCTATCCAATGATGCGTCAGGGCATGCGGGGGCCCGCGCAGTATGGCGGCGACTTCGGCGTGGCGCATGAAGCCAGGACCGAGCGTGGTGGCCATTGCCAGGGGCGCGGGCGAGTTTGGTACCCTGCTCACCGCCCTCGATGCGGCAGGTCTGACCGGACTCCTTGAAGGCGACGGGCCCTACACCCTGTTCGCCCCGACGGATGCCGCCTTCAAGAAGCTGCCGCCCGGCGCCTTGCAGGAATTGCTCGGAGACAAGACGAAACTCGTCGCCCTGCTGAAGTACCACGTGGTGCCAGGCCGTGTCTCGGCGGCGGAGATCCTGGAAAGTCAGGAACTCAAGACCTGCCTCCGGTCAGCCCCTGCCCACGGGTGACCTGAGCGTGATACGTGCCGACATCCCGGCTCGCAACGGCGTGATCCAGGTCGTCGATACCGTCCTGCTGCCCCAGGGCTGATGCCCTCGCCGGGGGCAACCTGCCCCCGGCCAAGCGGCGGGGCCCGCGAGGCGCGGGGGGCCAAAGGCATCGGGGGCCAGGTCTCACACCCCACGAACAAGATCAGCCGAATTTTTCGCCCGACCCCGGGAAGTTCGGCAGTTCCTGCAAGATGCGCAATGTGAAACTTTGCCCCGGCTTCGTTTGCCTTCGACCTCCGCGATTGGTCGCGCGCTTCGACGCGGTCTGTTCCCCGGGTGTCGTTGCTTAGAGCCCCGCCGGAATCGCCTTTCCGGGTGCTGCGCCTATATCGCAACCGTTGTGCCAGGGTTCGTTCCTCACCCCTCTAGGTCACTGACCCCGGTCCTGTGTGGCCCCGGTGTCGGCGTTTTGGGTCTCAACCACAGCGATTGTTCTCGATGGCGTCGTTACCGCTTCAAATGCCTTCAGCATGATCGCCGTGAGGTCGTGCATGCCGCCCAGCGATGGGTGCTGCGGCTCCAGGCCGGGCCGGAAGCCCAGCGCGACGAAGCGCGCCAGCAGCGCCGGGTCGCGCGTGATCACGTGCACCGGCACGTCCCAGCTGGCGCCTTCGCCGCTGACGCTGGCGGCCGGCTGGTGGTCGCCCACCCACACCATCACCGATTCGCGCGGCTCGGGCCGCTGCAGGTAGCCGCCCAGCCAGCGGTAGGTGTAGTCGAACATGCCGACGTAGTTCGGCAGCATGTCCAGCCAGTCGACGTAGGCGTCTCAGCAGCGCGCTTCGTGGCCTCGGCGCCGAAGGGGTCGGGCGACAGCAGCCGCTCCCAGTCGGGCTGGTAGGGCGGCACCGGGCCGAACGGCAGGTGGCTGGTGATCGTCGGGAAGAACAGCAGGCGCGGCGGCGTGTCGGCGCCGCAGCGGATGCAGCTGCTCGAAGCGCGCCAGCGTGAACTGGTCCGGGATCTTCCAGTAGCCCAGCGGCGGGCCGCGGTAGTCGAGGTCGCGCGCATCCAGGAAGAGGTCGAAGCCGTAGTAAGGCGCGCTCGGCCCAGTCCCAGCTGAGCGCCGGGTACAGGCCCACCGTCTGGTAGCCGGCGCGCCGGAACAGGTTCGTCAGCGTCGGCCGGTCGGTGGTCAGCAGCAGGTCGTGGCGCAGCGGGTCGGACAGGTCGATGCCCGACAGCAGGCTCAGGTGCGACAGGTCCGACGCGCCGGCGAAGGTGGACGCCCGCACGAAGGCCGATGCCACCAGCCGGCCGCTGGCGGCGATGTCCTGCGCGAACCGCGGCGCGCCGGCGCCAGCGACGGTGCCACGCGCGGGTGGTCGAAGGCCATCACGCCGTAGGACTCCAGGAAGACCAGCTTGACGTCGCGCCCGCGCAGCGCACCGAGCGCGTGCCCGGCGGCGCGGCCATCGCGGCGTCCAGCGCCGGCGCGGGCGGCAGTGCCGCGAGCCAGCCGGCCGGGCAGAAGGCCGTGCCCAGCAGCGGGCCTGGCGCGCGTAGGTCGGCGTGACCGGGTCGGCCACCAGGTGCCAGGTCAGCGAGGCGCGGTGCCGGCCAGGTGGGCGGCGACCGTGGCCGCGG
The DNA here is from genome assembly GCA_963709645.1 of uncultured Gammaproteobacteria bacterium. Classification (GTDB taxonomy): domain Bacteria; phylum Pseudomonadota; class Gammaproteobacteria; order Chromatiales; family Chromatiaceae; genus DYRB01. Next base: position 2,329 of record CAVPXP010000011.1, on the reverse strand, counting down.
CCAGCCCGGTGGGCACCCAGGTCCAGCGGGGGCGCAGCGCGTAGGGTGCCGCGTCGCGCGCGGCCGTGGCCAGCGCCCAGCGCAGCGCCGCGGTAGAGCGCCCCGAGCAGCGCCACCACGGCCACGATCGCGCCGCGCTGACCCACCCCGGCGACTCGCGCGCCGACACCCACAGGAAGCGCGGGATCTGCGGGATGTCCCAGAACAGGTTGATCGGCCGGCCGAACAGCGACGGCACGGTGACGTCGGCGTAGCGGCCCAGCACCAGCAGCGCGTAGGCGACGCGTGACGGGCCAGCGATGCGCGCGCGACAGCCGCCGCGCCAGGCCGACCGCGCCAGCAGCACCAGCCACAGGGCGACGAACTCCGGCGCCAGCCGGAGGTCGGGCAGCACGCCGGGCGTGGGCCACCAGTTGCGAGGCTCAGCGCGGTGTTCAGCAGGACCAGCGCCAGGACTGCGAGCAGCGCGCGCCGCGCCGTCGCAATTGGTAAACCCCGAGTGGCTGCGTCGGATTCGGTCGTCAGGACGCTCACCGCTACGGTCCCGCGGCGGCATCCGTGTGGGTGCGTGCCGGCATCGGTCCGACTGGCGCGGCGGTTGCCTCGGTCTGCTGAGCGTGCTCCGCCACCAGCCGCCCGCTTGCGATGTAGCCCATGCCCCACTGGGTCGGCGTGAACTGCCAGCCCGCCAGGTGCGGCGCGATGCGATCCCACGGGCGAGCGCAGCCCGCCCGGGCGCACCGTTGTAGGCGTAGTTCTTCAGGTAGACCCACGGTTCAGCGGCGCGAGCCAGCGCGGGAAATACTTGACCCCGGCGATCGCGACCCGCGCGCCGGGCCGTGCACAGGCAAGCAGGTGCGCACCGCACCGGCGAGCGCAGGATGTCGTGCGTGTAGTGGAACAGCAGTGCGTCGACGGGCTGCGGCAGCTCGCGGTCCTGCGCGGCGGCCAGCGCGAACATGCGACGTTGCGCCAGCCGGCAGCGGCAACGCGGGCGCGGGCCTGCGCGAGCATCTCCGGCGCTCTGGTCGAAGCCGTAGACCCTGCCCGCTCTCGCCGACCCGATCGCGCAGCAGCGCCAGGCTGAGACCCGTGCCGCAGGCCACGTCCAGCACGCTCTGGCCGGGCTCGCAGGTCGCAGCGCGGCGATCGCGCGTTCACGGATCGTCCAGGTCGGCCCGCAGGTGCGGTCGTAGCCGGCGGCGCGTCTGCGGTACTTCGCGATCGAACGCCGGCGCGTGGCTTCGTCCCCCGCCGGCAGAGGGTCGGCGGAGGCGAAGGTCGCATGCGTGTTGGGTTGGCTGGGCATCGTCAGGTCGCTCCAATTGGGCCGGACCATGGGTCCCGCCAAGGCGCAGGAAGTTCCGCCTGGGTGCAGCTGGTCGCGCGGTCGAGGTAGGGGGCGGGCCAGCCGAGCAAGGCGCTCGCATGTTCGGCACGCTCGCGCAGATGGTCGCGGTCGCGCCCACCGAGGTGCACGATCCCGTAACGGTGGCTGCCGGTCCACTTGAAGTCCCGCGCCAGCCCATGACCCCGCTTCGGAAAGCTGAACAACAGCCCGTCGGGGTGGTGCTGCGCAAAGGCTGCGCACTGGGCTGCGCCCGGCACAGGTGGCACGGCATCGGCGGCGAATGCGCGATAGACGAGGCTCGCCGCCACGCCGGCTGTAGGCTTGGTGCACACAACCTGAAGCGGGTCGTCGCCCAGCGCCAAGGCGACGGCCATCGCGTGCGCGTCGACTCCCAACACGCGGCGATAGAGGTCGCCGAACTGCGAGGCCAGGCGCGGGTTGCACTCGATCACGCTGAGGCGGTTCTGGCTCGCGTCGTGGAAGAACTCGAGGTTAAAGAAACCGTGCCGATAGCCGATGGCGGCGAGAAAACGCCGCGCCACGTCGAGCGCGCGCTGCTGCACGGCCTGGTTCAGCCGGCTCGGGAACTCCCACCGCATGAAGGCCTGCGTGCCCGGGACCATCACCGCGTCCACCACGCCGAGCGCGTGCACATGTCCGTCCCGTACCCAGCCGTCAAGGTTGTACTGCGGGACCTGCGGCGGCACGGGTTCTTCGAGCAGCATGCGGTGCGCACTGCCGGCCTCCGGCAAGCGGGCCCGGCACACACGGTCGAACGGTTCGACCAAGCGGCGAATCACCCACAACTCGCGGCGGCCGAAGCGCGTGTGTAGTTGCAGATCCTCGCGGCTGACTACAGGCCGCGCCAGCACCGAAAAGGCGGCTTTCACCGGCTTCGCATAACCGGGGTAGAGCAGGCCATCGGGAATGCGTTCTCCCGTAGCGTACCGCCCAGTTCGGCGAAGCCGAGGTTGGCCT
>CAVPXP010000010.1:0-171645 GCA_963709645.1 uncultured Gammaproteobacteria bacterium | reverse complement strand
CTGGTGGAGGCAGGCGAGCTTACCGCGCCTCACCTTCAATGCCCGTAGCGAGGACGCGGCCTCGAAGCCGATGTGGCGGCACGCCTATCGGCAGAGCCGATGCCTGATGCCTGCTGAGGGCTGGTATGAGTGGCGGGCGACGGAGATTGTAGACCGGTCCACAGGGGAGGTGCGAAAGGTCAAGCAGCCCTACTTCATTCACTGTGAGTTGGAAGGGGTCATCGCCTTTGCCGCGATGGTCGCGCATTGGGCCAAGTCGGCATCAGAGTCGCTTGTGTCCTGCGCGCTCCTGACCAAGACAGCGGCGCCGGATCTGCGAGCCATCCATCACCGCATGCCGGTTGTCCTGGCGGAAGGTGACCTGGACGCCTGGCTTGACCCGCACTTAAGCGTCGAGGGGATCGGAGAGATTCTGGCTCGGGCGAGGTTCGGGTTTCAGAGCTACCCGGTCAGCACGCGGGTGAACAATGCCCGGAATGAATCACCGGATCTCATCACGCCTGCGTAGGGCGCAAGAAGATACTCGGCCTCGCGCGGCATGCTTGCGCGCCCGGGCTACTCGGTCGTTGCCAGGATTCCGGGCATGGCAGGCAGGAGGCGCAGAAAGGCCTGGGTGATTTCGGGATCGAACTGGCCGCCGGCTCCCTTCACGAACTCCTGGCGTATGAATTCTGGGTAGAGGGGATTGCGGTAGGGCCGCGGGGATGCCATGGCGTGGTAGGCGTCGGCCACATGGATGATGCGCGCTCCCACGGCGATGGCCTGGCCCGCCAGCCCGTCCGGGTAGCCGCGGCCGTTGAACCATTCGTGGTGCTGGTGGACCATCGGCAGCACGTCGGCCAGGAAGTCCAGGGGCGCGAGGATCGCTGCGCCGTCGCTCGGATGCTGGCGGATCAACTCGAAGTCCAGGTTGTCCAGCCGGCCTGCCTTGCACAGCACCGCATCGGGCACACCGATCTGACCGATGTCGTGCAGCCTCCCGGCGATGCCCACCCGTTCCGCGGTGGTGGGCGAAAGGCCCAGTTCCACCGCCAGTCGCTGGGCAGTGCGGGCCACGGCTTGGGAGCGGATGCCTGCGTAAGGGTCCTTTTTGTCCACGGCCTCCGCCAGAGACGTTAGCGTCTCCAGGTCCAGCTTCTGCAGGTAGTCCCTGTCGGGGTCGGCGGTTATCACAAAGCGAAAGATGGTCTTGCCGAACGCCACCAGATCTCCGTGGGCCAGACGGCTATTGGTGACTTTGTCGCGATTGATGAAGGTGCCGTTGGCGCTGCCCAAGTCCTGTACATAGTAGCGATTGTGCACCGCGAGGATGCGCGCATGGCGGCGGGAGGCCTTGGGGTCGGGGATGGTGCAGTCCAGATCGCTCCCACGGCCGACGACCCACTGCGGTGAATCCAGCGGCACCGGTGCGCCGTGTCCGGCCTGGGGGATCAAGAACGCCTTGCATTTAGGTTCCATTCCGGCGCTGGGTTCAGGTGTGTGAAGTCCTGCGATTTTGGAGTTGGACGCGCCCATGAGCTGTTTCGGCGACCTCGGATGTTGGCGACGAGTCTCGTGCCCGTCTGTAAACCTTGGGTACTCGCAGTCAACCCAGCCTGCCCTGGCGAGTGACGCAAGCGCAGGGGGTGACGCATGCGGGGGATGCTAGTTGTGGTGAGGGTATCCGGCAAGGTGCAGGACGTTGATCTGTGGTCGAGGTCCCGTCATTCCCAGCGGCTGTCAGGGATACGCTGATTAAAGCGATTCCCGTGCGGGCCAGGGACGGCCCGCCATTTTCAACCGCGCTAAGCCGTGGAAAATGTAGCGGTCCACGAGTCGCGCCTCGGGGAGCGCGAGCTGGTTCAAGCCAAAGATGGCTTTAATCAGCATCTCCTTAGGCCCCGAATTTGGTGACCTTGGATGGTTCCGGAATACGGCCCGCGATGAGTTCGCTGAGGACGTACCAGATGGCGTCCGCAGGCGGCGGGCAGCCGGGTATGAAGACATCCACCGGTACGATGTTGTGGATGGGGACCACCCGCTCCAACAAAGTCGGCACTCCCAGGGTCGGGGTCTGGGGCTGCAGGTCTGCGGTCTCTCGGTAGGCGTGGTCGATCACCTCTGCGAGCTTGAAGGGGTTGCGCATCGCCGGGACATTCCCATTGACGGCGCAGTCGCCCAGACTGATCAGGAGCTTGCAGTGCCTGCGAAAGGCCTTCGCCTTATCCAGGTCGTCGGTGTTGCTGATCGACCCCTCCAGGATCCCAACGTCCACCTGCTCCGGCAGTTCTTTGGCGTCCACGAGGGGGCTGTAGACGATGTCCACGCGCTTGACCAACTCGATGAGGCGTTCGTCCATGTCGAGAAAGGACATGTGGCAGCCTGAGCAGCCGTCCAGCCAAGTGGTGGCTACGGTGATCCTGGGGGCTGCGGCTGGTTCCTCTTTCATCGGATGTGCCTCCGGCGGGAGAGGTAGGGGAGGAAGTGCAGGTCCTTGGTCATCTCGCCGACGGAGGTCCCCTGCTTGACGAGGGCACCTGTGGGGCACACCTGGACGCACTTGCCGCAGCCGGTGCAGGTGTCGCTCTCCCCCCAGGGGCGGTTCAAGTCGGTGATGACACGGCAGTCGGTCCCGCGCCCCATCACGTCCCAGGTATGGGCCCCCTCGATTTCGTCGCACGCCCGCACGCAGCGGGTGCAAAGGATGCAGCGGTTGTGGTCAAGGCGGAACATCTCGTGCGAGGAGTCCACCGGGTAGGCGGCATTGCGGTAGGGTACCTGCACATGGTCTACCCCGCACTTCTGGGCCAGGTTCTGCAACTCGCAGTGACCATTGGAGACGCACACCGAACAGACGTGGTTACGCTCGGCAAAGAGCAGCTCGACGATGGTGCGCCGATAGTGGTGCAGCTTCTCTGTGCAGGTGGCGATGACCATCCCCTCGGAGACCTGGGTGGAGCAGGCGGCAAAGAGGCGGTTGCTCCCGGCGACCTCCACCATGCACAGGCGGCAGCCGCCCCAGACGGAGAGTCCCTCCAGGTAGCACAGGGAGGGGATGGGGATGCGGTTGTCGCGGGCGACCTCGATGATGGTCTCGTCCTCCCGGGCGCTGACCGCCTGACCGTCGATGGTGAGGGTGACGACGCGGACGCTGGGTTGCGGGACGGGTGCTGGCATACTGGCTCCGGGTAGGTGGCTCCGGCACGAAAGGGCGCAAGACAAGGGTCGGATTTTTGGCACCGGACTGCAAGCGCTCTCTGTCGGGTCGGGCGAGGTTCCGAGCGGCTGACCGGGGTGGTTGCGGGCCTGGTTCGGCCTGGCCCGGGCTCGACGCGCCGGCTATGATCCAGCCCCGGGGTTGACCCCAGGCACCTGGCCGGCGCTCGGCTGGCCAACGGCGCCAACGGCGGAGGCGGAGGCAGAACCATGTGCGGCATTTGCGGTGAGTTGAGGTTCGACGGGACCGCTGCGGACCTGGCGGCCATCGAGCGCATGACGGCGGCCCTGGTTCCCCGCGGTCCGGATCACGGCGGCTCCTGGAGCGACGGGTCCCTGGGTCTGGGCCACCGGCGCCTGTCCATCATCGACCTCTCCGAGCGGGCCCACCAGCCCATGGTGGACCCGGAGCTGGGCCTGGCCCTGGTCTTCAACGGGACCGTCTACAACTACCGGGCCCTCCGCACCCAGCTTGCCGCACGCGGCCACCGCTTCTTCTCGGGCGGCGATACCGAGGTCATCCTCAAGGCGTACCGCGAATGGGGCCCCGCCTGTGTCGAGCACCTCCAGGGCATGTTCGCCTTCGCCCTTTGGGACCTGCGCGAGCGCACGCTCTTCTTGGCCCGTGATCGCTTTGGGATCAAGCCGCTGTACTGGACCGCGGACGGTCGCCGGCTGCGTTTCGCCTCGACGCCACAGGCGTTGTTGGCAGCGGGCGGGCTGGACAGCGCCATCGATCCCGTCGGGCTCCAGTTCCAATTTACCCTGCATGCCGTGATCCCGGCCCCGCGGACCATCCTCCAGGCCGTACGCAAACTGCCCCCGGCGCATACCCTGACCGTGACGGGTGATGGGATCGGCACCCCGCGGCCCTACTGGCACCTGGAAGCCCTGCGCGAGCCGGCGCCGGTGTCCGAGGCCGAGTGGATCGAGCGCGTGCACCAGGCCCTCCTGGCTGCGGTGCGCAAGCGCCAGGAGGCGGCGGACGTCCCGGTGGGTGTCCTGCTGTCCGGCGGGCTCGATTCGAGCCTGATCGTAGCCCTGATGGCCGAGCTCGGCGGGGTCGAGAATCTGCACACCTTCTCCGTCGGCTTCGAGGATCAGCCGGAGGAGCCCGGCAGCGAGTTCGAGTTCTCCGACCAGGTGGTGGCCCGCTACGGGACCAGGCACCACAAGTTCCTGGTTCCCAACGATCAGGCCCTGACCCGCCTGCCCGAGGCGGTGGACGCCATGGCGGAGCCCATGTTCGGGCAGGACGCCGTGGGCTTCTACCTGCTCGCCGAGCGGGTTTCGGAGAGCATCAAGGTGGTCCAGTCGGGTCAGGGGGCGGACGAGGTCTTCGGCGGGTACTTTTGGTACCCGCGCATGTTGGAGGATTCCGGGGGCAGTCGGCTCGATCGGTTCCGCCGCCATTACTTCGACCGCGATTACTCCGAGCTGATGGAATTGATCTCCCCCGAATATCAGGGCCTGGATGCCGTCGGGGCGTACATCGGGGCCAGACTGGACGAGGCGGGCGCCGACGGCTTCCTGGATGCCGTGCTGCGCCTGGATGCGACCACCTTGATCGTCGACGACCCGGTCAAGCGGGTGGACAACATGACCATGGCCTTCGGGCTGGAGGCGCGGGTCCCCTTCCTCGATCACGAGCTGGTGGAGCTGGTCGCCCGCTGCCCACCCGAGATCAAGCTCAAGTCCGGCGGCAAGCACCTGCTCAAGGCCATCGCCCGCGGGCGCCTCCCGGATGCCGTCATCGACCGGGCCAAGGGGTACTTCCCCATGCCGGCGTTGAAGTACGTACGCGGCCGGTTCCTGGAGTTCATGCGCGACATTCTGGATTCCAGAGCCTGCCGCGAGCGCGGGCTCTATCAGAGGGCCTACGTCGAGCGGCTGCTGGCCGAGCCGGAGGCCCACCACACACGCATCCTGGGTTCCAAGCTCTGGCACCTCGCCGTCCTGGAGTTGTGGCTGCAACGCAACCTGGGCGCCTGAGGCGGGGTATGGACCCGGCGGCGGCGCGGACCCTCTTCGATGCCCTGCTCGCGGCCTACGGCCCCCAGTACTGGTGGCCGGCCGAGACCCCCTTCGAGGTCATGGTCGGCGCCGTGCTCACCCAGAATACCGCCTGGGTCAACGTGGAGCGCGGCCTGGGGCGACTGACAGAACGCCTCGGCGGCTCCGCCGCGCTGGGGGCCGAGGAGCTGCTCGCCCTGCCAGAGGCCGAGTTGGCGGAGTGCCTGCGGCCCGTGGGTTACTTCAATGTCAAGGCCCGGCGGTTGCGCTCCTTCTGCGCCGGTTACCTCGATGCCGGGGGTCTGGAGGGGCTCGGGTCGCCTCGATACCCTGGCCCTGCGCCGTCGGCTCCTGGCGATCCATGGGGTTGGCCCCGAGACCGCCGATGACATGGTGCTCTATGCCTTCGGCCGCCCTGTCTTCGTGGTCGATGCCTACACCCGCCGCCTCGGCGGACGCCTTGGGCTGCTGGACCACCAGGCCGGCTACGAGACCGTCCGCCATGCCTTTGAGCAGGCCCTTGGTCCGCATGCCCCGCTGTTCAACGAATACCACGCGCTCATCGTCCGCCATGCCAAGGACGTCTGTCGGAGCAAGCCTCGCTGCGACGGGTGCTGCCTGCAGGCACCTGTGCCCCTTTCCCGCTGCATCCATCTAAGACGCGCAGTGAGGGTCATCCCTCCGTGAGGCTCGAAAGAGAACCAAAACACGGTTCGCTGGTCGACATCCCCGCAGCGGCCAACTTCGTGACGCCTACGACTGATCCACCGGAGGCCCTATGTCAAACGCACAACCCAAGCTACGCCTTGCCGCCTTGCTCATTCTGCCTGGCCTCGTGCTGTCCTGTGCCTCTACCGGCAGGCATGTGAGCGACTGGGGCGAGATCACCCTGGCCCCCGGGGATACCGGCAACTGCTGGTCCAATCCCTGTGGGGTCTACATCGAAATGCCGAAGGGCGAGGCCCCGCTGGTTGTTACGGCCAACGAGATCAGGCTGGGGTCGTTCCCGGCCGGGCAGAGGGTGTCGATCGGCAGCTTCTTCGAGAGCAACGCCATCAAGTTCCCTGGGGCCGGGGTGCCGCCGGCCTATGTCTACATCCCACCGGTGATGTGATTCCGGCAGGGTCCTAAACCTGCAGGCGCCAGGGTCTCGGCCGCGAGGGTCTGGCCGGAAACACCCTGGGCATCCGGCCCCAGCAGGTAGAGGTAGCTCGCGGTCACCGCCTCGGCCGGCGGCCAGCGTCTGGGGTCCTCGCCGGGGTAGAGGCGGGTGCGCAGGCCGCTCTGGACGATGCCGGGGTCCAGGCTATTGACGCGGATGGGGCTGCTGTCACGCAGCTCCTCCGCCAAGGTCTGCATGAGCCCCTCGATGCCGAACTTGGCGGCGGCGAAGGCGCCCCAGTAGGCGAGGCCGCGGCGCCCGACCCGGTCCGCGGTGAAGATCACCGAGGCGTCGGTGGCTGCACGCAGCAGGGGCAGGCAGGCCTGAGTGAGGAGAAAGGGGGCTGTGAGGTTGATGCGCAGCACCCGTTCCCACTCAGCCGCGTCGTAGTCGTCGATCCGGGACAGGAAGGGTGCATAGGCGGCGCAATGGACCAGGCCGTCGAGGCGGCCCAGCTCCGCTCTCCAGGGTGTCCGCCGCGGCGATGACATCGGCCTCCTTGGCCTGCTCCAGGTCCAGTGGCAGGATGGCTGGCTGCGGACAGCCCTCTGCCTCCAGGGCGTCGTAGGTGGGCTCCAGGTCCGCCTGCCGCAGGTCCGAGAGGACGACGGTGGCCCCGTGGCGGGCACAGGCGATGGCAACCGCCCGACCGATGGTGTCGGCGACCCCGGTCACCAGGACGATGCGGTCGCGCAGCAGGTTGGGCGTGGGTTGGTACGGGTTCATAGTTCGTTCTCGGCGATGGATGGTGCACCCTTGGGGATCGGTCGTATGGAGGCGCGGCACAGCCACCGCGGCAGGGTCGGCGGGGAAGGCGCCACTCTGTTGCTGCCGCGGCTGGCCGAACGCGTCAGGGGCCTCGCCGCGCCTCGCGCCAGGCGAGCCAGAGCTTGCGCAGCGGCGTGAGGCCGACCCTGCGCTCGGCCAGGTCGAACCCCTCCGCCTCGAGGGCCTTGAGCAGGTCGGCGAGGATCTGGCCGCGCACCCGCAGGGCAGCGGGCAGTCGGGGCCCTGTAACGTTGCGCTCGCGGCAGGTCCGGGCCGCGGCCACGGTCTCCGCCAAGAGCTTGGGGAGCTGTTCGGCGTGCTCGGGCAGGGTGAGGGACCCCTGAGTCAGGCCGAGGTTGCCCAGGCGGTCGGCAGGCAGGAAAGGCCGCCTGCGGCGCAGATGTCGCCCGCTGTCGCGGATCAGGTAGACCAGGCCACAAAAGGCCCCGAGCCCGCGGGCGGCGGCCAGGGTGCCCAGATCGCCGACCCCATGGCAACGGGCGAGCAGCTCGAACAGCGCCCCCAGGTCCGCCTCGCAGGCCTCATCCAATGCCTGCTGGTCCTCCGGCGGGTGGCCGGCGAAATCGACCTCGGCCTGGTCCGCCATGCGCAGGAACGTCTGCATTGGGAGACCATACCTTGGGATCATCGGGGCAAGAAGACGGCTCAGCGGGTGGCGGGGCTCCCCGGTCCAGGTCCGACCCAGCTCCTCCCGCCACCAGTGGAGCTTGACCCGGGCCACGCCGGGGTCGGAGACATCGTCAAGCGTCGCGCGCACTTGGTGTCGCCAGGCCAGCAGCGCCGCCAAGTCGTCGCGCAGATCTGCGGGGGCCATTCGCACGCTGTAGTAGGCAGAGGACCCGGGAGGCGTGGCACGGTTGGGGAAACGCCACTCGGCCGCGGCCGACTCCCCTCTGGAAACGAGTCCCTGCGACGGCATCAGGTCAAGGCGCAGGGTGTTCACGCATCCGGGTCGCGCCGGCAGGTCATGAGGTAATTGACGTCCACGTCGCCCTTGTCCAGGCGATAGGCGGCGGTGAAGGGGTTGTAGGTCAGACCCGTGATGTCCGTGGTATGCAGCCCTGCCTCCCGAGCCCAGGCATCCAGCTCCGAGGGACGGATGAAGCGGGCGTAGTCGTGCGTTCCCCGAGGCAGCATGCCGAGGACGTACTCCGCCCCCACAATGGCAAGGGCAAAGGACTTGAGGTTGCGGTTGAGGGTCGAGAAGAAGACCAGCCCCTCTGGGCGCACCAGCCGGGCGGCAGACTGGATTATGGAGGCCGGGTCCGGGACGTGTTCCAGCAGCTCCATGCAGGTCACGATGTCGAAGGCGCCCGGTCGCTCCGCCGCCAGCGTCTCCACCGCGATGCGGCGGTACTCGACCTCGATGCCGGATTCCAGGGTGTGCAGTTCCGCGACCTTGAGGTGCGTCTCCCCCAGGTCGATCCCGAGAACCTCGGCCCCCCGCGCAGCCATGGCCTCGGACAGGATGCCGCCGCCACAGCCTACGTCCAGCACGCGCTTGCCGGCCAGCCCGGCGGCTCGGTCGATATAGTCGATCCTCAGGGGGTTGATGTCGTGAAGGGTTTTGAGCTCGCTGTTGGGGTCCCACCAGCGGGCGGCCAGGTCCTCGAACTTGCGGATCTCGGCATGATCGACATTGCGGGCTCTGTGGGGCATGGCGGCTGCCTCGCGCTAGCGGTGCTCTGCATGATGGGGCATTCCGCCCCTAGTTGGCTGGCCGGGATTGTATGCCAAGTGAGCGGGGGCCAAAACGCCGGTCTGGATGGCCCAGGTATTCGATCCGAACCCCGATTTGCTCGGGTCCGGCGGGTCCCCCCGACGATCCATGGCCAAGGTGTCGGGAGCGCCCAAATAAGAAGGGGTTAGACGTTTCCATCTAACCCCTTGTTCTTATTGGTACCGAGGGCCGGACTCGAACCGGCACGGTGTTGCCACCGTCAGATTTTGAGTCTGATGCGTCTACCAGTTTCGCCACCCCGGCAGAAGGCGTCACAGTATAAACCCCAGGTGCCAGAGCGCAACAAGAGGCGGTACGCGCCGGTGCTATGATCGCCGCCCATGCAACTGTCCGACTTTCGCTTCGAACTGCCACCCGAGCTGATCGCCCAATACCCCTTGGCGGGGCGCGGGGACAGTCGGCTCCTTGCCTTGGATGGGTCTGTCGGCGCCCTTCGCGACCTGAGCTTTTCGGATCTGCCGTCCCTCCTGCGACCCGGCGATCTGCTGGTGTTCAACAATACGAGAGTGATGCGCGCCCGACTCTTCGGCCAGAAGGCGAGCGGGGGGCGGGTAGAAATCCTGGTGGAGCGTCTGCTGGCTTCGGATCAGGCGTTGGCCCAAGTCCGCGCGAGCAAGTCACCCAAACCGCGTGGGCGGATCCGGCTGCCCGGCGGGGAGACCCTGGAGGTGCTCGGGCGGGAGGGGGATCTTTTCCTTTTAGGCGCCCTGGACGCCGGCTTCGCGGACCTGATGCTGCGGCACGGCCATGTCCCATTGCCGCCCTATATCGCCCGGCCGGACGAGGAGGGGGACCTGGAGCGATACCAGACCGTCTTTGCGTCCCGCGAGGGGGCAGTCGCGGCCCCCACCGCCGGTCTGCATTTCGACGGGGTCATGCTCGCGAGACTTGCGGACCTGGGGGTAGCGACGGCGGAGCTGACCCTGCACGTGGGGGCCGGAACCTTTCAGCCGGTGCGGGTGCATGATCTGGATCGGCACGTCATGCACGCGGAGTACCTGGAGCTGGACCAGGGGGTCTGCGACAAGGTGGTTGCCGCCCGGGCTGCCGGCGGTCGCGTGGTCGCGGTGGGGACCACCAGCGTGCGCAGCCTGGAGACGGCGGCAGGGCAGGGGCGTGACGGGGTCTTGCGCCCCTTCCGCGGCGACAGCCGGCTCTTCATCCGGCCCGGCTTTCGGTTCCGCGTGGTGGATGCCCTGGTGACCAACTTCCATCTGCCCGAATCGACCCTCCTGATGTTGGTCTGCGCCTTCTCCGGGCACCAAGAAGTCCTCGCCGCTTACCGCCATGCCGTCGGCGAGGCTTATCGCTTCTTCAGTTACGGGGATGCCATGTTCCTGACTCGGCGGGACTGAGCCGAGGTCACAGCTGCCCCTGAGGCATCCTGCCGCTGGGGAACCCGCATCCCTGGGGTCCGCAAGGCGCTGCTCCCATGATCGCGCCGGGGACGCCGCTCCTACATGGCAGGGAAGGGACCGATGTAGCCGGTGTAGCCACGCTCGTCGCCGCTGTCCTTCACCAATTTGTCCCTGTCAGACTCGCCGTAGGGGTGCTGAACCACGCTCATCAGGTAGCCGAAGCCGTTGATGTCCGGATAGAAGTAGACCGAGGTGGTCTCCGCCCCGTAGGGCGCGGTCTGGATGCGCGTGAGGACTTGGGTGCCCAGGGTGTAGGCCCAGACAGCGTCATTACGGTGACCTTCGGTGGTGTCCTCACCGACGATCAGGGTGCGTCGGCTTGGGATGAAGGTCAGGTTGTCCGGGTTGGCAATGCCGTCTGTGTCGCATTGGTCGGCATTTATTGAGATATCAGCGCCGGCCATGCGCCCGACGATCTCGCCCACCATGTCCAGGGCGACATAGTTGCTGTCGATGGACGTGCCGTCGGTGTCCTTGACGCCGCTGCCGACGCGCATCCCGTACACCGCCCCGCAGAGGTTGTAGGGCAGGCGGATGTCGTTGCGTCCGCCGGCGTCGGCGGCCGGGTCGGGTTTGCCTTTGGCCTTGGCGTCTTCCATACCGCCGCCGACCTCGGCCACGGCCAGGTACAGGCGTCCGCCGTCTCGGTCGAAGGTGATCCCCTCCGTCTTGCGCCATTCCGTGGTGGCCCCGCGCAGGGCGGCGAAACGCCGCGTCTCCAGGCGCGAGGCGAGTACCTCTTTCCCGGACTGCACCTTGAGGCACTCAGCGCGGGGTTTGGCGTGCCCGATGTTCGCGGAGGCGAAGCCCTCGGGGCAGGCGCCCGCCTGGCGCTCGGCGGTGGCGAAGAGATCGGCGAATGAGACCTTGGCGTCGATGGCCTGGCCGACCTCGGCTTGGGTTGCGTGGCCGAGGTTGACCCAGGCGAGGTCCGCCGCCCCCGCGCCCGCGCTGCCCTCGGGGTCTGGCCGTTGATTCCACTGCGCGGCGTACAGGGTCCCAGCGCTCAGGTCGTCCGCCCGGTCGGCGACGAACAGGTAGAGTCCAACATTGGTTCCATCGTCCGTCAGGTAGGCGCTGCGCCGGTCCGGCATCACATAGGCCAGTTCCAGGGCGACTCGGCCCATGGCGTAGCGCTTTTCCACATGAGCCCCGCCGCCGGCGTCCACTCTCACCTCCACCGGCCAGCCGTAGGCGTAGGGGTTGAGGCGGCGAACGTCGCCGCCATAGTAGGCTGCCATGGCCGCGAATCTGTTGTCGATCTCGCCGCTGGAGGGGTCACGCCGGCGAGCGTCGGGCTCGTACTCTTCGGAGCCTAGGTGACTGCTCCAGGGCGTCACGCTGCCGGCGCAGGGGCTCCAGACCCCGCCGACGCCGGAGAAGTCGATGGGTTTGGTGCTCATGGCACTGAGCGAGCCGCTGGTCCGGTCCTGGGCCAGCTCCGTGAGATACATGGCGCCAGGACTCTCCTCGAAGTGGGAGATCATGAAGAGCCGGTCTCCCACGGGGAGCAGGGACGAAAAGTCGTTGGCGTTGCTGATGCGGGGCGTCCCGTCCCCCCAGGGTACAGGCTGACCCCGGTGGTCTGTGAGCAGACCGAAGATTCCCTCACCGGCTTTGTCGCCGCTGCGCAGGATGGTCCGGAAAGAGATCGGATAGACCTCGCCTTCAATGGTGATCTGCGGTGAGGCGGTCACCTGGCGGCGCTCGGTCTCGGCCTGCGGGGCCGGGATCCCCTGAAACTCCAGGGTGCCGCCGCTTCCGGCGATCGGCACGGTAAAGGCCGCAAGGGCGAGGCACAGGGTCGTATGGCGGCGGCGGGCCTGAATCATCGGGCGCTCCTGGCGTGCTGGATGGGTGTTTCCGGGTGGCGAGGCGTTCCGGGCTTTGCCCAGGGTGCGAGCCGCCCCTGGAGCCTCTGTGACAGCGCGGGTGTCCCAGGGCTTGGGCCGCGGGCAAAAAAAAAGCGCGACGGGGGGCGTCGCGCTTGGAAGTTACCACCAAAGGAGGATGGAGGAGTGTAAAGAACCACCGGAGAGGTGATTCAGTACGGCAACAGTTTCTTATATGGTGGATTACTTGTCAACCCGTTCCCAGAAAAATTTTTCTGGCGTTTTGCTATCCGCGGCGGTTGGGCATGGCCCTGCAGATGATCGGCGCGGCCCATTGGCCGCCACAAAACGGCCAATATCCACTGATTCGAAAGGAGAAAATACATGGCGATCGAGACTGCGACCCTGGGCGGCGGCTGCTTCTGGTGCCTTGATGCCGCCTTTCAGCGGCTCAAGGGCGTTGAGTCCCTTGTCTCCGGCTATGCCGGTGGAACTGTCCCGGACCCCGACTACCGGCAGGTCTGTACCGGGACCACGGGACATGCAGAGGTGGTGCAGGTCCGGTTCGACAACGCGGTCATCGACTTCGCCACCCTGCTCCGGGTCTTTTTCACCATCCATGACCCCACGACCCCGAACCGCCAGGGGGCGGACGTCGGCACCCAGTACCGCTCCGTTATCTTCTTCCACGACCCGGCCCAAGAGCAGGTCGCCCGGGCATTGATTGCGGAACTCGCGGCCCAGGGGGTCTGGGATGGCCCCATCGTCACTGAGATCCTGCCCCTGCCGGCCTTTTTTCCGGCCGAGCCCTATCACCAGGACTACTACCGCCAGAATCCCTACCAGGGTTATTGCCAGGTGGTTGTTTCACCTAAGCTCGCTAAGCTCCGCGAACACCACGCCGACCTGTTGGCGGGCTGAGCCATCGACTACGGCACCTCGGGGTGGGGCCTGGGCGCAAGCTGGTCCGCGCTTTACCCCAGGTGCCCGAACTGACCTAGGGGTGTCGTCCAGAAGTGGACATCGGCCCCTGCAAAGTCCTGGCGCAGACGTGCCAGCAGGGCTTCAGCGGCCGACTCCTCCAGGTGCGTGAAGAACATCACCCGGCGGCTGCGCCCGGCGACCTGTTCGGCCAGGGTCATGGACGCCTCGGAGGACCCGTGCCCGGCGATGGGGGTGCTGGAGAAGCCGCTCACAGCCTCGTCCTCCAGCAGCCACTCGGCCACCGCGTCCTCGGCGGCGGGGGAGACGATCAGGTACAGCAGGCAGTGGTTCATGGTTTCCCAGGTCAGTGGCTGAAGCGACGGTAGAGGATGGGTAGCAGGACCAGCGTCAGGGCCGTGGAGCTGACCAGCCCGCCGATGACCACGATGGCCAGTGGGCGCTGGATCTCCGACCCGGGCCCGCTGGCGAACAGCAGTGGCACCAGGCCGAAGGCGGCGATGCTGGCGGTCATCAGTACCGGGCGCAGGCGCCGCTTGGCCCCCTCGACGACGACCTCGGCCAGCGGTCGGCCCAGGGCGCGGAGCTGGTTGAAGTAGGTCACCATCACCACCCCGTTGAGCACGGCGATGCCAAGGAGGGCGATGAAGCCCACCGAGGCCGGCACCGACAGGTATTCTCCGGTAATGGCCAGCGCGGCCACCCCGCCGATGAGGGCGAAGGGGATATTGGACAGGACCAGGGCCGCCTGCCGCACCGATCGGAAGATGGAAAACAGGATCAGGAAGATGAGCCCCAGGGCGATGGGCACCACCAGGGCCAGGCGGGCCGAGGCGCGCTGCTGGTTCTCGAACTCGCCGCTCCACTCCAGCCGGTAGCCCATGGGCAGCTCCACCTGCGCGGCCACCTTGGCCTTGGCCTCCTCGACGAAGCCCACCAGGTCGCGCCCGTCCACGTTGGCGATGGCCACCGCCATGCGGTTGCCGCGCTCCCGGGACAGGGCCACCGGGCCCTCGACCCGCTCCATGCGCACCAGGGCGGCCAGCGGCACGGAACGCCCGTCCGGCACGGCGACTTGGACCGCGGCAAAGCGAGCCGGCGAGTCGCGCAGGGATTCGGCGCCGCGCAGCACCAGGGGCCGGCGCAGCCCCTCGCCGTATACGGTGCCGACCTCGGAGCCCTCCACCAGGGCGCGCAACAGGGCGGCCAGGGCGTCCACGTCCACCCCAAGTCGCCCGGCGGCCAGCCGATCGACCTCCAGATTGAGGTATTGGGCGCCCTCATTGCGCGGGGTATAGACGTCCTGGGCCCCGGGAATGGACTCCAGCACCCGCACGATGGCCTCGGCTGTGCGGTTGAGCTGGTCCTGATCGGTGCCGAAGAGCTTGACCGCCAGGTCGCCGCGCACCCCGGTGAGCATCTCCGAGACGCGCATCTCGATGGGTTGGGTGAAGGCGTAGTCCACCCCGGGGAAGCGCTCCAAGACGGTGCGGATGGCAGCCATCAGCCCCTCCTTGGTGGGAAAGCGCCAGGTCGCCCTGGGCTTGAGGACCAGGAAGCTGTCGGTCTGGTTGAGCCCCATGGGGTCGAGCCCCAGCTCGTCTGACCCGGTGCGCGCGACGACGGCTTGGACCTCCGGGACCTCCGCCAGGATCGCCTGTTGCACCCGCTGGTCGATGGCGACGGACTCGGCCAGGTTGATGGATGGCAGCTTCTCCAACTGCACGATCAGATCCCCCTCGTCCATGGTCGGCATGAAGGTCTTGCCGATCTGGGTGTAGAGGGCCCCTGCGCCCACCAGCAGGGCTAGGGCCACTGCTACCACCAAGCCCTGGTGGCGCAGGCCCCAGTCAAGCGATGGGGCGTAGATCCGGGCGATGAGACGCACCAGCCAGGGGTCCCCGTGGGCCCCCTTGCCGAGCAGGAAGGAGGCCAGCACCGGGATGGCGGTGAGCGACAGGGCCAGGGATGACAGCAGGGCGAAGACGATGGTCAGAGCCACCGGAACGAACAGCTTGCCCTCCAGCCCTTGCAGGGTCAGGAGCGGCAGGAAGACGATGACGATGACGATGATGCCCGCGGACATGGGGACTGCCACCTCGCGCACCGCCCGGTAGATCAGGTGCAGCCGCGGCAGGCGGGCCTTGCTGTGGGCCCCCTCGTGGAGGTGGGTGACGATGTTCTCCACCACGACCACGGCCGCGTCCACCAACATCCCGATGGCGATGGCCAGCCCGCCCAGGGACATCAAGTTGGCGGACAGGTCGAACTGACGCATCAGGATGAAGGTGGCCAGCGCCGCCAGGGGCAGGATCAGGGCCACGGTCAGGGCCGCGCGCAGGTCGCCCAAGAACAGCACCAGCAGGATCACGACCAGGACCGTCGCCTCCATCAGGGCCTTGGAGACGGTGCCGATGGCGCGATCCACCAGGGTGCCGCGGTTGTAGAAGGTCTCGATGCGCACGCCATCGGGCAGGGTCTGCTGCAGCTCGGCGAGTTTGGCGGCCACCCCCGCCACCAGTGCCCCGGCGTTGGCCCCTCGCAGCCCCAGGACCAGACCCTCGACGGTCTCGCCGGTGCCGTTGCGGCTCACGGCCCCGTAGCGGGTGAGGGCGGAGAGGTGGACCTCGGCCACGTCGGCGACGCGTACCGGCTGCGCCAGGTCCGGCTTGACTACGATGGCGCCCAGGTCCTCCAGGGTGCGGACGGCCCCGGAGCTTCTCACCAGCAGGACCTCTTCGCCCTCGTCCAGCCGTCCTGCCCCGTCGTTGCGGTTGTTGCGGGTCAGGGCGTCGCGCAGTTCCGCGAGCCCGATCCCCTTGGCGGCCATACGGGCGTTGTCCGGGACCACCTCGAAGCTGGTGACGAAGCCGCCTAGGGAGTTGACCTCCGCCACCCCGGGCACCGAGCGCAGGGCCGGCCGGATAGTCCAGTCGAGCAGGTCGCGGCGCTCCGCCAGGCTTAAGGCTTCGCCCTCGATGCTGAACATGTAGACCTCCCCCAAGGGGGTGGTCATGGGGGCCACGCCGCCGGCGATGCCCTCGGGCAGGTCGCCCCAGATGGCGTTCAGGCGTTCGGCCACCTGCTGGCGGGCCCAGTAGATGTCGGTGCCCTCGGCGAAGTCCACGGTAATGTCGGTGAGGGCGTACTTGGCGATGGAGCGCAGCATGGTCTGGCGCGGGATGCCGAGCATCTCCACCTCGATGCGGGCGGTGATGCGCGCCTCGACCTCTTCCGGGGTCATGCCGGGGGCCTTGACGATGACCTTGACCTGGGTCGATGACACGTCCGGGAAGGCGTCGATGGGGGTCTCGCGGAAGGCGCGCCAGCCCGCCCCAGCCACCAGGGCGATGGTCAAAAGCACCAGCAAGCGCTGGGTGAGGGCGAATTGGATGAGGCGGGCCATAACGCTATTCGGCCCCGCCGAGCCAGACCGCCTTGAGGGCGGCGACGCCGGAGATGGCGACCCGGTCGCCCGCGTTGATCTCCCCGGTCACCAGGGCGCTGCGCTCCTCCTGGGCCAGGATCTCGACCTGGACGGCGGCGAAGCCGTCCGGGCGCTGGGCGAAGACGTAGGCCGCATCGGCCGTGCGCACCAGGGCCGCCGTGGGCAGGCGCCACCCGGCCCCCTTGGCGCCCTCGGCGAGCTGGACCTCCACGAACTGACCGGGGCGCAGTCGGTCAGCCCCTTCGCTCACCTCGGCGCGCACCAGGACGCCCTGGTCGGTGCCGTGGACCTGGCGCCCGATGGTCAGGATGCGCCCGCGGATGTCCTCCCGCGGCAGCAGCACCTGATCGTCCTGGTGCAGACCGGCCACCTGATCGATGGGGACATGGACCTCCAGCCACAGGGGTGACAGGCTCGCCACCCGGAACAGGGGGGCCGCGGCGGCCACCGCCTGGCCGGTGTTGACCATCTGCTCCAGCACCACCCCGTCGATGGGCGAGTGCAGCTCCAGGGTCCCGGATAGGCGCCGGCCCTGCTTGAGGGCCGCGATGGCCTCCGCGGACATCCCCGACAGGGCAAGGCGCTGACCCCACTGGTCTACGCTGGTGGCCAGGGCGTCGTGATCGGCCTGGGTCGCCTGGAGCCGGCGCTTGGGCACCAGCCCCTCCTTGAAAAGGGACTGGTCCCGGGCCAGCTCGCTCTCGGCCAGGGTCAGCCGGGTCTGGGCCTCCAACAGGGCCCCCTGGGCCTCCAGGAGACCCGGACTCTGCATCCGTGCCAGGGGCTGGCCCGCCTTGACCGATTCCCCCAGGGCGACGAGAAGGATGGACAGGGTTCCGTCCTGGGGGGCGCTGACTACATGGTCCTGGCGTACCGGCACCGCGACCTGGGCCGGATAACGGCGGCTCATCACCCGGTCCGCGGCCTCGGGGGCGACCAGCTCGATGCCCAGGGACCTTTGCTGGTCTTGGGTCAGTCGGAGGGTCGCGGCCGGGGCCGAGTGGCCGGGCAGTACCGGGAGGGCGAGCAGGACGGCCAGGGCGGCGGTGGGTCCAAGCCCGGCCGGGACGTTCGATTGGATGCGCATCGTGCGGCTTCCTTGGTGGATGGGCGGTGTGTCGGTTGCATGGCCGGTCTTGGGCGTCAGTGCGAGCGCAGCGTCAGGGGTGGGAGAGGCGCCCCCGCCGCGACCGAGTGTCTTCCAAGGGTCCTTCTGAAAGCAGCCCCACCGCGCGGGCCGAGTGCCCCCTCGGGGCTTGTCCGGACGGTTCATTGCGGCA
Source organism: uncultured Gammaproteobacteria bacterium (assembly GCA_963709645.1). Taxonomy (GTDB): domain Bacteria; phylum Pseudomonadota; class Gammaproteobacteria; order Chromatiales; family Chromatiaceae; genus DYRB01. Next base: position 153,825 of record CAVPXP010000010.1, on the reverse strand, counting down.
CGACTCCCAGGGCCTGGTTGAGCTGGGACCCGGCGTGGCCTTGCTCCAGGCGCCGGACCTCCAGGTTGAGGGCTGCCTCCTGGGCCCTGGTACGCTCCCGCAGCAGGGCCGCCAGGTCGATCTCCCCCAGATCGAAGCCTCGCTTCATCAGGGCCAGGGCCTTTGCGGCCAGGGCGTGCTGGCGCTGGGCTGCGGCCAAAGCCGCTGTCGCCGCGCGGCGCGCGGTCTCGGCGAGCCTCATCTCGGTGTCGAGCTCCCGGTGCAGGCGCTGGCGTTCGGAAAGGGTCTCGGTGTAACCCAGCTCCGCCTCTGCCAGGCGTGGGGCGGATTGGCTGCCGAGGCCAATTGGGATGGTCAGCTCCAGGGACAGGGAGGTGTTGGGGTCCGCGTAGCGGTCGTCCTGGGTCCGCTTGCCGCCCAGGCTGAGGATCGGGTTGGCGCGTCGCTCCGTGCCCACCCGGTCGCGCTCCGCGCGGGCTTGGGCCACCGACGCCTCGACGGCCGCCAGGCCCGGGTGATCGGCGGCCAGCTCGGTGGCGCGCTCCGTGACGCGGGCAACCTGCTCCTCCAGCGGCGTCGGCAGCTCCTGCTGGCCGGTGAGCAGGCTGAAGCGCTGGCGGGCGCTGTCCAGCTCCGAACGGGCTGTCTGGAGGGCAACCTCGGCGGCCAGGGTCTCCTGCTGGGCGAGCAGCAGGTCCAGTTGGGCCAGCTCCCCGGCGTTCACCCGCCGGGCCACGTTGCGCTCCAGGGTCTGGGTGTCCTCCAGGCTGTGCTCGGCGTGCTGCACCCGGCCCTGGGCCAGGGCCGCCGCCCAGGCTGCCTCGCGCACCCGTCCGGCGACCTCCCAACGGAGATAGCGCTCAAGGGCGTCGGCGCGCAGCCCCAGCGCCGTGGCCAGAGCCCGGCGGGCGTCGCGCTGACCGGGGAGCCACAGCGGCAGGTCGAGCATGGCCTCCCACTCGTAGTAGCCGGTGTCGCTGGTGAGCTGATCGCCCTGGTGCTTGACGCGCAAGGCCGGATCGTCCGCCACCAGGCTGTTGGCCTGGCCCCGGACCGCGGAGCCTCTGCGACGCAGGGCCTCCTGACGTGGCCCCGGATCGTTCAGTATCAGGGTTGCATCGATGGCCTGGGCGAGGGTGCCGGCCACCGCCGCGGGCGAGGCGGCCAGTACTGCGGCGATGAGGGCGGTGGTGACGGCGGTAAAGAGGGCGAGACGCGGCATAGCTGTGGCGTCCGGTCAGCGGTGAACGGGAATGGGCCCCAGTTTATCAGCGAATGCTGAAGTGAAGATGAATGATGCGGGCCGCCCGTGACCGCGGGGCAGGGCCGCTCGATCGAGGAAGCAGGTTCCGGCTCCCCGGGAAACCGCCGAAGCCGGCGCTGTGCCGGATCGAGGGAGTGGGCGAGCGTCTTGGCGGCCGCCGTTGGACCGCGAACGCGGTCGGAGCGGCGATGGTCGCCGGTTCGCCCGGTCAGGACAAGGCGTAGCGTCGCAGCTTACGGTACACGGTCCGCTCGCTGACCTTGAGGGCTGCGGCCACGGCACGCCGGTTGCCGCCGTAGCTTGCAAGGAGGTCGCGCAGGTGGCGCGACTCCAGATCCCGCAGGGTCGAGGGTGCCGAGATGGGAGAACGGTGTCCGATGGTTGCGGCGGGCGGGACCGGTGCGTCGTCGTTGATGCCCGGTTCAACGTGCAAGGCCAAGGCGATCTGCTGGGCATCGATCCGCCCGTCGGCGCTATGCATCGCCGCAACCCAGAGGACGTTGCGCAGCTCGCGGATATTGCCGGGGAAGTGTTGGGCCTGGAGCAGGGTCAGGGCGCCCGGGTCGATGTCGAAGGCCCGATCCGCGGACGCACCGATGCGCAACAACAGCTCCCGGGCGATGGCAGGGATGTCGTCGGTGCGCTCCGCCAGCGCGGGCATGCGTACCCTCACACAGGCGACACGGAAGTAGAGGTCCTGGCGAAATCCGGGGTGATTGCGCAGTTCCCTGTTGGTGGCGCAGACGATGCGCACATCCGCCCGCCGCGTCAGGTCGCTGCCGACGCGGCGGAACTCACCGCTCTCCAGGGCCCGCAGCAGCTTGGCCTGGAGCGGCAGCGGTATCTCGCCGATCTCGTCGAGAAAGAGGGTGCCGCCGTGGGCCCGCTCGAAAAGTCCCTGGCGTTCGCTGACGCTCCCGGTAAAGGCCCCGCGCTCGTGGCCGAAGACCTCGCTTTCGAACAGGTCTTCACCCAGGGTTGTGCAGTCCAGGGTGACAAAGGGGCCCTGGGCACGGTTGGAATGGCGGTGAATGTAGGCCGCCGCCAGTTCCTTTCCGGTCCCGGTTGCTCCCTCCAGCAGGATGGGGGCCGCAGACCGGGCGGCGATACGGAGCCTTCCCAGAACTTGGCGAAAGAGGCTGGAGTCCCCGACCATGCGCGGCTGCGCGTCGGCCTCGTCCACCTGGGCGTCCGCCGGCTCGTCGGCCTGTATCACCTCGCCGAGCAGGATTTCCCCCGAGTCGGTCCGCAAGACGTGGCCCTGGATCCGCACCCACCGTTCCTGCCCGCGCTCGCCCTCACAGGCGTGGACCGAGATCTGGTCCTTGACCCCGGCGAAGACGTCACGGAATGGGCAGTGGGCGCCGTCCGGGCCGCAGGTGCAGGGCCGTGGCCCGCCGGTGTGGAGCAACTGATGGCAGGGCTGCCCAACCGCCTCCACTCGGCTGACGCCATAGGCCTCTTCGAAGGCCCGGTTGACCAGGCGCACGCGCAGGCCGCCATCGATGACCGCGAAGGGCTGGGTATGCAGGTCGACGAGCGATTGCATGGCAACAGGTGTATTCATTGCGGCACCTTTCGGCTGGTTTGGGCGAGGGCCCTGGCGACGGGCCCGCAGCAGGGCGTTGAACTCGCGGCATGGCATTGGGCCCGGACCAAGGCGGTCCTGCCACTCTGACAGGCCGCAAGTGTACGGGCTCCAAGCTGACGCCAAGCTGACCGTCCGGCCTTTTTTGCGCAATTCCCGGGGGTGCAGCTGCTACGGATGACAGGGACCGGCCAACAGTGTCAGGCTGAAGCCGCCAGCTCTGTCAGTCGGCCGCGGGGCAGTCGCCGCGCCTTCGCCGGCGATCCTCAATTATTGCAGGCCGGTGCGCAGTATCGCGATGATCTGTCTGGAATTGGCCCGTTTCGTGCTTGGGACAGAACCGGGCCTGTGACCGCATGGGCGTTCGTCGTGGCGCGCTCAGGGGTGGCGCGTCTGGCGAGGTACGAGGGGCCTTCAGTGAAGGGCGGGCGAGTCGGGAGGTCATCGACCGTCGTCCGCAGCGCAACCCGATGCATGGTCCCGACTGCCGCAGACCCTCGGGCGGAATAGCTGCCCGACGAGCGGGAGGCGTCCCGGAGCGGTCGCGTCCCGAAACAACAATCCAGGCGTCCTGAAGCGCCGATTCCGGAGTGGAGCAACTCACCAATGAATACCCGAACTAGGCTCGTCCCCGTGGGGGCGCTGCTGGCTGCCGGCTTGGCCCTCGGGGTCAATGTCGCCAGCGGAGCACTTGACATCTCCATCAATTCAACCAGCCAGAATGCCCTGGAGGTGGGTGTGGACCCCTACACCGTCGGCCCCGTGCCCGAGAGCCGCAGGCCGAGGAAGGCCAACTCCCTGAACCCGCGACCCGGCACCGGCACCGAGGCCTACCAGATCCTCGCCATCAACGACCTGGGCATGCACTGTGGCGACCTGGACACCCGCGTGTCGAGCATCCTGCCGCCTTTCCAGGTCCTGCTGTCCCAGGTCATCCTGAAGGGAGCCACGCCGAAGATTCTCGACGCGAGCCAGGTGCAGGTGACCTATGCCGCCGCCTCCAACCCCAGGGACCCGATCCTGAGCGTGCCCCTGGACCCGGCCACGGGCTACCCCTTCACCGGTTTGACCGATAGCGGGGACGTCTTCAAGACCAACTTCTGGGATGTCGCCTTCGAGGCCTACGACCCCTTCTACCCGCCAGGCGTCCTGTCCGCCTTCTACAGCCCGGTCAATCCTGCCGAGAATAGGGATATGGGTCTGCCGGTGCCCAACGTGGAGCACCTCTATATCGGCCCCGATGGCCTGGTCGACCAACCCGGCGTCAGCGCCGATGGCTTCCTATCGGCGGTGCAGCACGCCATGCCCGGCATCGCCAACCCCTACGTGGCCAATGACGCCCAGGTTGCCGAGGAGTACTACGGCGACAAGCCGTTCTTCGTCAACTTCCCGTTCGGCTATGTCGCCAACGACGTCAACTGGTTCGAGGGGGCCGGGGTGCCGTTTGCCGCCTTCGACGACCTTGGGCGGGAGAACCCCTACCCGCTGGTGCGGGTGCAGGCCAAGAGCGGCAACACCGTCCTGGCCACCGTCGACACGGTCCTGCCCATCTCCGGGGAGGCCAGCTGCAAGAACTGCCACGGTTCGCCGCTGGACGTCCCCGACAGCCCCAACAAGGGCGCCGCCAACCAAAAGCTGGTCGACGCCGGGCTGCCGGTGGAAGACAGCGGGGTCGATCCGCTGGTGGGGACGAGCGTGCCCCTCGGCGTGAGCGTCGAGTACGCCACCGACATCAACATCCTGCGCCTGCACGACCTCCAGAACGGCGCTGCCTACCGAAACGCCGACGGCGAGCGCACGCCCTGCTCGGACATCACCGCGGCCACCCCCAACGGCAACGACAACTGTCTGGCCAACCGGGCCCTGGATCAGGGCAAGTCGGTGGTCTGCCAGGTCTGCCACTACACGCCGGCCCTTGACCTGGCCCAGTTCGGTCCCTTGGGCGGTGATGCGGCCAACCCCGATCCCGCCGCCAACGGCCGGGTACAGCGCATCCACAAGAGCAACTCGCGTGTCCTGCACATGGCGCATGCGAAAACCGGGCTGTTCCCGGCGATGCCTGCGCCCGGTCCAGACAACGCCAAGACCGGACTGCCCCGCAACCAGGCCCGTCGCGAGGCGGTACTCGAGCAGACCTGTTACCAGTGTCACCCCGGGAACAAGACCAAGTGCATGCGCGGGGCCATGGCCGATGGCGGCATGGTCTGTCAGGACTGCCACGGCGAGCTCAGCCATGTGGGCAACGACTTCACCGCCCACGTCCGGCCGGCGAACCCCTTCCCGGGCGGGGCTGACCTGACCAGGCGCGTGCCCTGGGCCAACGAGCCCGGGTGCGGGTCCTGCCACACCGGCGACGCCACCGACAATCTCGCGGACACCACCGGGGCTCGGGTCAACGGCATTGACACCACCGGCAACGCCGACGGGATCCGCCTGATTCAAGCCTACCTGGACGGTACCCGGGCCAAGCCCATCGTCCCGGACAACAAACGTTTCGCCGAGAATACGGTCCCGGCGAGCTTCAACGGCTTCGCCAACCCCGGCGCCGGCACCCAGAAGCTCTACCGCGTCAGCACCGGTCACGGCGGGGTCATGTGCGAGGGCTGCCACGGCGCCACCCATGCCGAGTGGGACACCGACGGCTCGCCGTTGAAGAACGACAACGTCACCGCCGGCCAGCTCCAGGGGCATTCCGGGACGGTCAGCGAGTGCAACAGCTGTCACGACACCAGCGCCATGTCCAGCGATACCCAGGACGGGCCGCATGGCATGCACCTGGTCAACGACAGCCGGTTCTGGCAGCAGTCTCACAAGGACATGGCCAAGGCCGAGAACGCCAGGCCCGACGGCGGTACCTGCGCGGCCTGCCACGGCGCCGACCACCTTGGCACCGTCCTGGCACGGACTCCGGTGGATCGCAGCTTCGATGTGGAGGGATCCGCCCTGACCCTGTCGGCGGGCGACCCGGTGGCCTGTAACCTCTGCCACAGCCTGGAAAAGAGCTTCGCTCAGTAACGCGAGACGATGCTCTAGGGAGACGCTGATTAAGGCCATCCCTGGCTTGACTCAGCTCGAGTTCCCCTAGGGAGGCGCCAGGGGCCTGCATCCGGCGCCCTGTGCTTAGGCCCCGCCCGGCTTGCCGGGCGGGGCCCTGTTTTTTGGGTGCCCCTGGGCCGGACCCTGTCCTGTTCGGGAATCGGCGGCCATTGTGCGGCACGCCGCTGTGCGGCCTCGTAAGCGAACTGTCAGGGTGGAATGCCCTAGAATGAATCAACCATGCATATGCACCTGCCCCTCGGACTGACGCTTGCCCTGGCGATGGGGCAAGCGGCGGCGCATGACGACGAGGTTGTCGAAGGCGACGCCGGCGCCAGCGATGGGCGCGGGCGCCATGCCCGGGCCGCGGAGGAGAGCAGTCACGACCGCGCTCGCCGGGCCATGCGGAACGGCGAGATCCTGACGATTTCCGAGATCCTGGATCGCGTCCGCTCGCACGCGCCCGGTCGTGTCCTCGATACGGAGCTGGAGCACGAACATGGGCGATGGATCTACGAGATCAAGTTCCTGGACCCCGAGGGCCGGCTCTACGAGTTGGAGGTCGATGCCCGCAATGGCGAGATCCTGCGCCGTTGGGAGGGCCGGTGATGCGCATCCTGGTGGTGGAGGACGATCCGCGCACCCTGGAGGTCCTGACCAGAGCCCTGACCGCTGCCGGCTATGTGGTGGACCATACGGGCGATGGCGAGGACGCCTGGTTCCGGGGCGACATCGAGCCCTATGCGGCGGTCATCCTCGACTTGGGGCTCACCGGTATGGGGGGGATCGAGGTGCTCAAACGTTGGCGCGCCGCCGGCCGGGACTTCCCGGTGCTGATCCTCACCGCCCGCGGGGAATGGACCGAACGGGTGGAGGGCATCGATGCCGGGGCCGACGACTATCTGCCCAAGCCCTTTCGGGTCGAAGAGCTCCTGGCGCGGTTGCGGGCACTGCTGCGGCGTGCCTCGGGTCAGGCCTCGCCCGTCCTGCGGGCTGGGGGGGTGGTCTTCGATCCGCGCCAGATGAGCGTCACCCTGGATGGGGCCCCCGTCCATCTCACGCCTCAGGAGTACCGTCTGCTCAGTGTCCTGCTCCACCACAAGGGAAGCGTTGTCTCACAGAGCGAGCTTGCCGACCAGATCTACGGGGATGGCATGGATCGCGACACCAATGCGCTGGAGGTCCTGGTCGGGCGGCTGCGCCGCAAGCTCGTCCCTGGGCTGATCCGGACCCGCCGTGGCTTTGGCTACATACTCCGCGATCCGGAGGAGCCTGAGTCCGAGTTCTCGTCTTCTCTGTGACTCGCCGGTCCCTCCGATTTCGCCTCCTGGCAGCCGCCGCGGGGTCCATCGCACTGGCCGTGCTGGCCGCCGGCTTTGGCCTCACCGCCCTGTTCGAGCAGCATGTGGAGCGGCGCGTGGAGGCGCAGCTCGACGACGCCCTCTGTCAGATCTTGGGGCACGTCAAGTCCACCCCCGACGGGCGTGTCCAGTTCGACCAGGTCCTGCCGGACCCGCGCTTCGAGCTCCCTCTGAGCGGACTCTACTGGCAAATCCAGGACGAGGACCAGACGACCCTGCTGCGCTCCCGATCCCTCTGGGACGCGGTGCTCGATCTCCCTGGCGACATCGTCCCCGATGGGGTTGTGCACCGGCATGAGATGGACGGGCCGGGGAAAGAGACCCTGGTCGCGGTGGAGCGGCAGGTCCTGTTCCATCCCGAGTCCGAGCGCCGCCGCTTGCGGGTCGCCGTCGCCCTGGACCGACGGGACCTGGAGCGGGCGAGCCTCGCCTTCGCGACCGACATGCTCCCCTATCTGCTGCTCTTAGGGGGTGCGCTGATGATCGCCGCCTGGGTCCAGGTGCGCATCGGGTTGGCCCCCCTGGACAGGATGCGCCGGGGCGTGCGGTCCATCCGTTCCGGGGAGGCCCGACGCCTTCCTGCCGACTACCCCGACGAGGTAGACCCCCTGGTGAAGGAGGTCAATGCCCTGCTCGACGCCCAGGAGGGCGCCATCGAGCGGGCCCGTGCCTGGACCACCGACCTGGCCCATGGGCTCAAGACCCCGTTGGTGGTGCTGGCCGCGGATGCCGAGCGCCTGCGCAGCGCTGGCCAACCGGAGTTGGCCGACGACCTGGACGGTCTGGCCCAGACCATGCGCCAGCGGGTGGATCGGGAACTCATCCGTGCCCGGGTGCGGGCGCGCGCCGCCGTTCCTGACGGCGTCCAGGGGGCGGGGACCGCTGCGGGACGGGTGGCGACGGGTCAGGTGGTGGACCTCCCGGCCACCCTCAGCCGGGTGATCCACACCCTCCAGCGTACGCCGAACGGGGGCCGCCTGGACTGGCAACTGGACGGCCCTGAGGTCCTGCCGGTGCTGATGCTGCCTGACGACCTCACGGAGCTTCTCGGCAACATCCTGGAGAATGCCGCCAACTGGGCCAAGAGCCGGGTTCTGGTCCGGGTGACTGGGGCGGACCCGGCCGTGGTACGGGTCGAGGACGACGGCCCTGGGGTCGCGGAGGAGGCCCTGGAGGCATTGGTCCAGCGCGGCCTGCGGCTGGACGAGCGCACCCAGGGATTCGGGCTTGGTCTGGCGATTGCCCAGGACATTTGCGATGCCTACGGTGCAGAGCTGACCTTCGGACGCGGAGAAGCCGTGTCCGGGCTGGGCGGCCTCCTGGTCACCCTGCGCCTTCGTGGGATTTCCGCGACGCGCTGATCGGCGAGGCGGCGTCGCCTGTTCGGTTGTCCCGCGGTGGAGTAAAAGTGCTGCCCCGGCACCGGTACCAAGTGCAGGGCCGTCGCCGACGGCGGCGTGTTCTGGCAGGACTGCCATGGCGTGCTCGATCAGGTGGGCAACGACTTTGCCGTCAAGGTGACGGCCGCCAAGCCGTTCCCGGCCGGTGCCGAGCTGACCAAGCGGGTACCCTGGGCGAATCAGCCTGGCTGCGGGTCCTGCCCCACCGGGGATGCCGACAGCTCTTGGAATTGGTAACCCCAACCCACGCAGACGTCGCTGGGTTCCGCGTGTCGAGACCATTGGTCCGGGTCGGGGTTCTTTTCGTCTCCGGCGGCGGGCACAATGGACGCCTTTTCGGCGCGCCCCCATGACCGCACCCGCCCCAGTCAAGCTCCTCACCATCGACCTCGACGACACCTTGTGGCCGTGCGAGCCACCCATCCGTGCGGCGGAGGCGCAATTGCTGGCCTTCCTCGGAGCAGTGGCCCCAAGGGTCACCGAGTTCCATGACCAGACCAGTCTGCGCCAGCACCGGCAGGCTTTGATGCGCGCCCGCCCGGACCTGGCACACGACGTGACCGCCCTGCGCCGCGAGTCCCTGGGTCTGGTGTTGGGGGAATTCGGCTACTCCGATGTCCTGGCCGATGAGGGGATGGCGGTCTTCATGGCGGCGCGAAACTGCGTCGAGCCCTACCCGGAGGTGGCTGCGGCGCTGGGTGCCCTTGCGGAGTGCTATTGCCTGGTGTCCGTGACCAACGGCAACTCGGACCTGGACCAGACACCCCTGCGGGGGCTCTTCCATCACAGCCTGACCGCGGCGGCGGTGGGGGCTGCCAAACCAGACCCGGCCGTCTTCCGGTGCGCGCTGGCCCTGGCCGGTGCCGCGCCCTGGGAGACGATCCACCTGGGAGACGATCCGGCCCTGGATGTGCTTCCGGCACAGGGTCTGGGAATCGGGACGGTCTGGGTCAACCGCTTCGGGCGGGAGTGGCCCGCGCACCTGCCGCAGCCCGACGGGGAGGTGGCGGACCTGGATGCGTTCTGCCTCTGGCTCGAGGGCCGCCCCGGTGCGCTTTGATCTGCTCGCCACGGACGGGGCGGCACGCCGGGGGCGGCTCAGCTTCGACCGGGGCGCAGTGGAGACCCCCGCCTTCATGCCGGTGGGGACCTACGGGACCGTCAAGTCCATGACTCCGGAGGAGTTGGAGGGGATCGGGGCCCAGATCGTCCTGGGCAATACCTTCCACCTCATGCTGCGCCCTGGGACCGGGGTCATCGAGCGCCTCGGTGGCCTGCACCGCTTCATGCACTGGTCGCGGCCCATCCTGACCGACTCCGGCGGTTTCCAGGTCTTCAGCCTGGGGGCCATGCGCCGTATCACCGAGGAGGGGGTCAAGTTCAGGTCCCCCATCGACGGCAGCCCGGTCTTCCTGGGGCCCGAAGAGTCGATGACGGTGCAGCGGGCCCTGGGCTCGGACGTCGTCATGATCTTCGACGAGTGCACGCCGTACCCCGCCAGCGAGGACCAGGCGCGGGCCTCCATGGGGCTGTCCCTGCGCTGGGCGGCGCGCAGCCGCGTGGCCCACGGTGACAATCTGGCGGCCCTGTTCGGCATCGTCCAGGGCGGGATGTTCGAGGGGCTGCGGGCCCAGTCCCTAGATGGGCTACAGGAGATCGGCTTCGACGGCTACGCCATTGGCGGGCTTTCTGTTGGCGAGCCGGTGGAGGACCGGCGGCGGGTCTTGGGGTTCCTGTCTGGGCGCCTGCCGGCGGACCGCCCTCGGTACCTGATGGGCGTCGGCACCCCTCAGGACATCGTCGAGGCCGTGTCCCTCGGCGTGGACATGTTCGACTGCGTCTTGCCGACCCGCAATGCCCGCAATGGGCACCTCTTCACCCGCACTGGGGTGGTGCGCATCCGCAACGCCCGCTACCAGGCGGATGAGTCGCCGATCGACCCGGAATGCGGCTGCTACACCTGCCGTCACTATAGCCGCGCCTATCTCCGTCACCTGGACCGCTGCCACGAGATCCTGGGCGCCCGCCTCAACACCATCCACAACCTCTATTACTACCAGGAGTTGATGCAGGGGCTGCGCCGGGCCGTCGAGACCGGGTGCTTGGCGGCCTTCATCACCGATTTCCGCGCCTTGCGGGCGGGTGCGGCGACCTAGGACGGGCCCGGCGGCTGCGCCCGCCGCGCGTCCCGGACTGTATGTTTGGCCCTGCTATGACATAATGCGCCGCTTATTTTATCTGCCTAGGCTGCGGCTTGCGGCAGCAGGCCAGCCGCCGCTGCGGCCCTTCGTGACCCTGAGGATCGACCCATGAGTTTCTTCATCTCCGATGCCCTTGCCCAGACGGCCGCCGCGCCGGCCCAGGGCGACATGCTGCAGCTCCTGTTCCCCATCGGGCTGGTCGTGCTGCTCTATTTCCTGATGATCCGCCCGCAGGTCAAGCGCCAGAAGCAGCACACCAAGCTGGTGGCGGCCCTGGCCAAGGGGGACGAGGTGGCCACCGTTGGCGGAATCGTCGGACGTATCACCGATCTGGGGGAGAATTTCATCCAGATTGAAGTGGCCGACGGCGTCAACGTGAAGCTTCGCCGCCAGGCCGTGGAGGCTGTTCTGCCCAAGGGCTCCATCAAGGAGCTCTGAGGGCGGCTGCCAAGCTCGTATCCCGGTTTGCTGCCACCCCTCTGGCTCCCGCGGGCCAGCTGACCCAGGGCCAGGCCCTGGGTATTGGCCGTCTGGGGCCCGCGCGACCCTTCGATCCAAATGGAACCCCGATGAATCGATACCCCTTGTGGAAGAATCTGCTGCTCCTGGCCACGGTCCTGGCCGGACTCCTCCTGGCCCTCCCCAACGTCTTTTCCCAGGACCCCTCCATCGAGGTGACTGCCGCCCGCGGGGGCGAGGTCACGGAAGCCAGTGCCGGCGAGATCAAGGCCGCGCTGGAGAATGCCAAGGTCCCCTTCAAGGCGATCGAGCCGGCGCACGGGGGCAAGCTGCTGGTCCGCTTTGCGGCCAGCGGCGACCAGCTCAAGGGTCAGGAGGTCATCGATGGGACCCTCTCGGAGCACTACAACGGCGCTATGACACTTTCCCCCGACCTGCCCGGCTGGCTGAGGGCCCTGGGGGTGCGGCCGATGTTCCTCGGACTGGACCTGCGCGGGGGCATCCACGTCCTGATCGACGTGGACATGGACGCGGCCGTGGCCCAGGCCCGGGAGCGCTACACCAACGACATTCGCACCCTGCTGCGCAAGGAGAAGGTGCGCTACCTGACCGTAGGGACAGATGCCGGGCGCATCGTCGTCAGGTTCCCAGACACCGAGAATCGGGACAAGGCCGTGGCGCTGATTGACGAGGAATTCCGTACCCTGGGCCTTGAGGCCGAGGGCGAAGGGGAGGCGGCCACCCTGATCGCGGCCATGGCCCCGGCGGAGATCAAGCAGACCGAAACCTTCGCCCTGGAGCAGAACATCACGACGCTCCGCAACCGCGTCAATGCCCTGGGGGTAGCGGAGCCGATTATCCAGCGCCAGGGCGACCGGCGCATCGTGGTCCAGCTCCCCGGTGCCCAGGACCCGGCGCGGATCAAGGAGATCCTGGGTGCCACCGCGACCCTGGAGTACCGCCTGGTGGACACCGAGCACAGCGTCCAGGACGCCGTCGAGGGCCGGGTCCCGCCGGGAAGCAGGCTCTACGAGGAGCGCAACGGGTCCCCGGTCCTGCTCAGCCGGCGGGTCATCGTCACCGGCAACCAGATCACCGATGCCGCCGCCGGCTTCGACTCCCGCTCCGGCCAGCCGATGGTCTCCGTGAGTCTGGACGAGCAGGGCGGTCGGCGCATGCGCGAGGTGACCACCGAGAACGTCAGCAAGCCCATGGCGGTGGTCTTCATAGAAAACCGCACCGTCACCAGCCGCGGGGCGGACGGTGAGCTGATCAAGCGCCAGGTCCTGAGCGAGGAAGTCATCAGTATCGCCAACATCCTGGAGCCCTTCGGGCGGCGCTTCCAGACCACGGGTCTCGACAGCCCGGAAGAGGCCCACAACCTGGCCCTGCTGCTGCGTGCCGGTGCCCTGGCCGCGCCGATCCAGATCATCGAGGAACGCACCATCGGGCCATCCCTCGGCCAGGACAACATCGACCAGGGTTTCCGCGCCGTACTCATCGGCTTCGCGACGGTGGCGGTCTTCATGGTCTTCTACTACGGGGTCTTCGGCCTCATCGCGGACCTCACCCTGACGGCCAATATTCTTCTCCTGCTCGCGATCCTGGGGTTCCTCCAGGCGACCCTGACCCTGCCCGGAATCGCCGGTATCCTGCTCACCGTCGGCATGGCGGTGGACGCGAACGTGCTGATCTTCGAACGCATCCGCGAGGAGCTGCGCAACGGCAGCTCGCCCCAGGCGAGTATCCAGGCCGGCTTCGAGAAGGCCCTGTCCACCATCATCGACGCCAATATCACTACCCTGATCGCTGGCGTGGTCCTGTTCAGCTTCGGGACTGGGCCGATCAAGGGCTTCGCGGTGACCCTGTCCATCGGCATCCTGACATCGGTCTTCACGGCCTTGCTGATCAGCCGAGCGATGATCAATCTCGTCTACGGCGGCCGCCGCCTGTCCAAGCTCTCCATCTAGGGGTCAGAACGCCATGGAATTCTTCCAGAAGACGAATATCGATTTCATGCGGTACAAGGGGCAGGCGATGATCCTGTCCACCGCGGTCAACGTGCTTGCCATCGGCTCGATCCTGTTCCAGGGCTTCAACTTCGGCCTGGATTTTACCGGCGGGACGCTGCTCGAGATCGGCTACAAGTCGCCGGTAGAGCTGACCGAGGTGCGGGCGACGCTGGACCAGGCCGGCTTCGGCGGGGCGACGGTGCAGAACTTCGGCTCGTCCCGGGATGTGCTGATCCGCCTGCCGCCCAGGGGAGCGGCGGATACGGCCGTCCTGAGCGATACGGTCTTCCAGGCCCTGAGCGCAGCGGCTCAAGGCCAGGTGGATCTGCGACGGGTGGAGTTCGTCGGGCCCCAGGTGGGCAAGGATCTGGCGGAGCAGGGCGGGCTTGCTGTCCTCTACTCTCTCATCGGCATTCTGATCTACGTGGCCCTGCGCTTTGAGTACCGCTATGCGGTGGGAGCGGTCATCGCCACGATTCACGACGTCATCGTTACCGTGGCCGTCTTCTCCCTCTTCCAGATCGAGTTCGACCTGACGGTCCTGGCGGCGGTGCTGGCGGTGATTGGCTATTCGCTCAACGACACCATCGTCATCTACGACCGCATCCGCGAGAACTTCCGCAAGGTGCGCAAGGGCGGGCCGGTGGAGATCGTGAACCTTGCAGTCAATGACACCCTGTCGCGGACCATCATGACCAGCGGGACCACCTTCATCACCGTCCTCGCCCTCTTCCTTTTCGGCGGCGCGGTGATCCATGGTTTCGCCCTGGCCCTGTTGGTAGGTATCGGCGTGGGGACCTACTCGTCGATCTATGTGGCCAGCAGCGCGGCCCTGATGCTCGGGATCAGCCGTGCGGACATGATGCCGGTCAAGAAGGAGGGCGAGGTCCTGGATGGGTTACCCTAGGGCGGGACGCCCAGGGCGCTTCCGCCCTCATCCGGTTTGCCGGCAGAGCGGCGGCGGGTGGCCCCCGGCGATCGGGCGGGCCCTGGATTCAGGCCCTTAGGGCGGGGCCGAGGAAGGGGCGGATGCGCTGGATCAGGGCGGCGTGCAGCTTGAGGTTGCCTGCCACCACGTTGCCCGTGTCCAGATAGCGGTCGCCGCCGGCGAGGTCGGTCACGGTACCGCCGGCCTCGGTGATCAGCAGGGCGCCGGCGGCGAAGTCCCAGGGCGAGAGCCCTAGCTCCCAGAAGCCGTCCAGGCGTCCGGCTGCGACGTAGGCAAAGTCCAGGGCCGCGGAGCCCGGGCGGCGGACTCCGGCGCTGTCCGCGAGCAGGGCCTTGAGCATGCCGAGGTAGGCGTCGATATGACCCAGATCCCGGTAGGGGATACCCGTGCCCAGCAGGGCGCCTTCGATGCCCGGGCGTTTGGTTACGCGCAGGCGGCGGTCGTTGAGGTGGGCCCCGCGCCCGCGGGTGGCGGTGAAGAGTTCCTCGCGAAGCGGGTCGTAGACCACTCCATGCTCCAATTGCCCGCGGTATTTCATGGCAATGGAAATGGAGAACTGCGGGAAGCCGTGGAGGTAATTGGTGGTGCCGTCAAGAGGGTCGATGATCCACTCGAACTCGGTGCTGCGTCCCCCCTGCTGACCCCCCTCCTCTCCGAGGACGGCGTGATCCGGGAATTTGCTGCGCAGTTCCTGAACGATGGCCGCTTCGGCTGCGCGGTCGACCTCGCTGACGAAGTCGTTGCGGCCCTTGGTCTCGATCGTAAGCTGTTCGGTGCGCTCGTAGGAGCGCATCAGGATGCGTCCGGCGCTGCGCGCAGCGCGGACGGCGATATTGAGGGTTGGGTGCATGGCGCGCCACGATACTCTAAGCGCTTGATGTATTAAAGCTTGACAACAGGTCGTAGTGCGCCATGACTCAGTGTGCCGGTAATTCGGGTCTCGAAAGCCCATTGGGCCGCATCCGTTTCGTACTGGTGGAGCCGACCCATCCAGGCAACATCGGGGCCGTTGCCCGGGCCATGAAGACCATGGGGCTGACCCGGCTCGACATCGTCAACCCGCGCTGCACCCTCGACGCCGAGGCCATCGCGCGGGCCAGCGGGGCGGACGACCTGCTGGCCGCCGCATCCATCCACCAGACTCTCCCTGAGGCCCTGGCCGGCTGCCGCCTGGTGGTCGGGACCAGTGCCCGTCTGCGCCATCTGGACTGGCCTCAACTCCACCCGCAGGCCTGCGGCGCCCTCTTGGTGGCCGAGGCTAGGGAGGGCGAGGTGGCCTTGATCCTGGGCCGTGAGTCGTCCGGGCTCAGCAACGAAGAGCTGGCGAGGTGCCACTACCTGGCACACATTCCGACCCACCCGGGGTTCAGCTCCCTCAACCTGGCAGCCGCCGCCCAGGTCTTCGCCTATGAGGTTTTCAGGTCGCTGTCGGCGGCTGCACCCGAGGCACGCCAGAGCTCGGAGGCGGAACCGGCCCCGGCGGAGGAACTGGAGGGGCTGCATGCCCACCTGGCCCAGACGATGGCGGATCTTGGCTTCAGCCACCCCGAGCAATCCCACCGGCTACGTCAACGCCTGCGTCGATTGTTCAATCGCGCCCGCCCGGATCGGGTGGAGGTCAACATTCTGCGCGGCATCCTGAGCGCTGCCCAAGGGCGCAAGCTGCAGGGGAGGCAAGGTACAGGTTTCGCCGGTGCCCAGGAGGGACCCGCTTTGGGTACACTGTCGGCCCCCGAGTCGGGGGACGGCGAGCAGTGAGGGTCGGGCGATGATGTTCGAGCGGTTGAGAGAGGACATCCGGTGCGTATTCGAGCGCGACCCGGCCGCCCGGACCAGCTTTGAAGTCTTTACCACCTACCCTGGTGTGCACGCGGTCTTGATGCATCGTGCCTCCCATGCCCTATGGCAGACGGGGTTCAAGTGGCTGGCGCGCTTCTTCTCCAACATCGCCCGGCTGTTTACCGGGATCGAGATCCACCCTGGGGCCCAGATCGGGCGGCGCTTCTTCATCGATCACGGCATGGGGGTGGTGATCGGCGAGACCGCGGTGATCGGCGACGATTGCACGCTCTACCACGGTGTGACCCTTGGCGGCACGAGCTGGCAGAAGGGCAAGCGCCACCCGACCCTCGGCCGAGACGTGGTGGTTGGGGCTGGGGCCAAGGTCCTGGGGCCCATCGAGGTCGGCGACGGGGCTCGAATCGGGTCCAACGCCGTGGTCGTCAAGGCCGTTCCCGCCGGCGCCACCGTGGTCGGGATACCAGGACGCGTCGTCGAGCGCTCCGACGATGTCCAGACCCAGCGGCGGGCCGATACGGCCAAGCGGATCGGCTTCGACGCCTACGGTGCGACCCGCGACGCCCCGGACCCCGTGGCCAACGCCGTCAATCGCATGCTCGACCACATCCATGTCATGGACCAGCGCATCGAAGCCATGTCCGCGGCCCTGGAGCGCAACGGTATTACCGGGCACTTCGACCACCTGCCCGAGCTGGCTCGCTGCGAGCTTGACCCCGACCCCGCCTGCGATGAGGGGCCCGAAGTGAAGTCCGCGAGCTGATCGAGGCCAACCATCCCGCATCTCGGCATCGAGCTGCGACGGAGATTCGTCCAGGGCCTAGGAGCCTGACCGAGAGACCCTGGCGACGCCATGGTTGAGGCGTCATCGGCGCATTTGTCCCGCATGTATAATCCCGAATCCCCGGATGCAAACGCATCGCCCGCCCGGACCCTGGCCCCATGATTCTCCGCATTTTCCTTGTTCTGCTGTTCCTGGGGGCCGTCCTGGGTGGCATCTTCGGCTGGAAGCAGCTTCAGCAACAGCAGCAGGCAGCCATGCAGGGTCCGCCCCCGCCGCCGGTGGTCGCCTCCGCCCGGGTGGAGTCCGAGACCTGGGGCCCACGCCTGGAGTCCGTGGGCAGCCTGGTGGCCGTCCAAGGGATCGATGTGGCCAACGAAGTCCCCGGTCTGGTGCGGGAGATCCGCTTCGAATCCGGGCAGATGGTCAAGGCCGGCGAGGTCCTGGTCCAGATCGACGACGCCGTGGACCAGGCCGATCTGCTCGGGTTACTGGCCCAGCGCGACCTGGCCCAGATCAAGGTCAAGCGTCTGCAGTCCTTACTCAAGGACCGCTCCACCTCCCAATCCGATTACGACGAGGCCAAGGCCCAGCTTGAGGGGGCCGAGGCGGCAGTCGCCGCGAAGCGGGCGACCATCGCCAAGAAGCGCATCGTCGCACCCTTCGCCGGGCGCCTGGGGATTCGCAAGGTCGACCTGGGCGAGTACCTCCCCGCCGGCTCCCCCATCGTGGTACTGAACACCCTGGACCCCGTGTACGCCGACTATTCGCTGCCGGAGCGGGAGCTGACCCAGGTCTCGGTGGGCCAGGCGGTTCTCGCCACCGTGGCAGCCTACCCCGGTCGGGAGTTCGAGGGCCGCATCAGTGCCATCGACTCCGGCGTAGACGTAAAGACCCGAAATATGCAGGTGCGCGCGACCCTGACCAATCCGGACCAGATCCTGCGTCCCGGGATGTTTGCCGAGGTCGGCACCCTGCTCCCGCCGCGCGAAGGCGTTCTGACCCTTCCGCGTACGGCCATCACCTTTGCCCCTTACGGCAGCAGTGTCTTCCTCATCGAAGAGAAGGACGGCAAGCCTCAGGTCCAGCGCCGGCCGGTGACCACAGGCGCCGCCCAAGGGGGGCGGGTGGAGGTCCTCACCGGCCTGACCAATGGGGATCGCGTGGTGGCCGCTGGGCAGGTGAAGCTGCGCAACGGCCAAGAGATCAAGATCGACGATTCGGTGGTCCCGGCAGCCGCGGCGCCCATGGGCCCCTGAACCCATGAAATTCACCGACATCTTCATCCGCCGACCGGTCCTGGCCAGCGTAGTCAGCCTGCTGATCCTGGTGCTTGGCCTGCGCTCCCTGTTCGCCTTGGAGGTGCGCCAGTATCCGGAGACCAAGGACACGGTGGTCACCATCAGCACCAGCTACCCAGGGGCCGGCGGGGATCTGGTCAAGTCCTTCATCACCGCGCCCCTGCAGCAGGCCGTCGCCGAGGCGGCGGGCATCGACTACCTTACCTCGACCAGCGTTCAGGGCCAGTCCACCATCGAGGCCCACATGGTCCTCAACTACGACCCTAAATCCGCGGTGGCCGAGATTCAGGCCAAGGTCGCGAGCCAGCGCAACGTCTTGCCGCGGGAGGCCGAGGACCCGGTCATCGACTCCACCACCGGCGATGCCACGGCCCTGATGTACATGGCCTTCTACAGCAAGGACATGGACCAGTCCCAGATCACCGATTACCTGCTGCGGGTCGTCCAGCCCCAGCTCCAGGCCGTCCCTGGGGTCGCCAAGGCAGGGCTGATCGGCAACAAGACCTTTGCGATGCGCGTCTGGCTCGATCCCAGACGCATGGCCTCGCTGGGGGTGACGCCGACCGACGTCGAGGCGGTCCTGCTCGGCAACAACTACCTGGCCGGCGTCGGCGGGCTCAAAGATCACTATTTCGCCGTGGACTTGAGCGCGGATACCGATGTGAGCCGGGAGGAGGACTTCCGCAACCTGGTGCTGCGTACCGACGGCCAGACCCTGGTGCGGCTGGAGGACGTGGCCAGGATCGAGCTGGGGGCCCAGGACTACGACACCACGACGCTCTACAAGGGCATCCCGGCCATCTTCGTCGGCATCGAACAGGCCCCGGGGGCCAATCCCTTGACCGTGGCCGGGAAGATCCACGAGCTCCTGCCGGACATCCGCGCCCAGCTCCCGGAGGGGCTCTCGGTCTTCATCCCCTACGACGCCAGCGGCTTCATCCGGGATTCCATCCGCGAGGTCTTTACCACCCTGGGGGAGGCCGTGCTGATCGTGCTGCTGGTGATCTTTCTGAGTCTGGGGTCCATGCGCGCGGCCTTGGTCCCGGCGGTCGCCGTGCCCCTGTCCCTGATTGGCGGTGCCTTCCTGATGCTGACCCTGGGCTTCTCCATCAACCTGCTCACCCTGCTGGCCATGGTCCTGGCCATCGGTCTGGTGGTGGATGACGCCATCGTGGTGGTGGAAAACGTGCACAGGCACATCGAGGAGGGGGAGGACCGCACCACAGCGGCGATCAAGGGTGCCCGGGAACTGGCCGTCCCCATCATCGCCATGACCACGACCCTGGTCGCCGTCTATGCCCCCATTGGCTTCATGGGCGGGTTGGTCGGGACCCTCTTCACCGAGTTTGCCTTCTCGCTGGCCGCCGCTGTGCTCGTCTCCGGCGTGGTGGCCCTGACGCTGTCCCCCATGCTGAGCGGCCGGGTCCTTAAGCCTGCGGGGCAGGCGGGGGCCTTCGAACGCGGCGTGGAGCGCTTCTTCACCTGGCTTGCCAATGCCTATGGCCGCTCCCTGCACGGCCTGCTGCGCTACCCGGTGGTGATGCTGGTCTTCGCCGCCGTCATCCTGGTCAGCATCTGGTTCATGTTCACGACCAGCCGCAACGAGCTGGCCCCGACAGAGGACCAGAGCATCCTCTTTTTTCAGGCGATCGGGCCCCAGACTGCCACGGTGGAGTACAGCACCACCTATGTGGACGAGATCCTCAAGGTCTTCGAGACCATCCCGGAGTACAAGGAGGGCTTCATTCTGGTGGGGATGGGGGGCGACCCCAGCGTCACCTTTGGCGGCTTCAAGATGCCATCGGCCTCGGAGCGCTCTCGTTCCCAGATGGAGGTGATGCCGGAGCTCCAGGGCAAGCTCAAGGCGATCAGCGGGGTGGACGTGGCCGTCTTTCCGCGTCCCAGCCTGCCGGGGGCCGGGCGCGGCTTTCCCATGCAGTTTGTCCTGACCACCGAGGCCGACTACACCGAACTGGACAGGGTCGCAGGAGACCTGGTCGGTCGCGCCATGGGCAGCGGCAAGTTCCTGTTCCTGCGGAAGTCCGTGGAGTTTACGCGGCCCCGCACCCGCATCCTCATCGACCGCGACCGGGCCGGCGACCTGGGGATCAGCATGCGTGAGATCGGCCGCAACCTGTCCCTGATGTTGGGCGAGGGCTATGTCAACCGCTTCAGCCTGGCGGAGCGCAGCTATCAGGTCATACCCCAGGCTGCCCGTTCTGACCGGCTTGACCCGTCCATGCTGGACGACTACTACGTGCGGGCGGCGAGCGGGGCGCTGGTTCCCCTGGGCAGCCTGGTCCGCTTCGAGGAGCAGGTCGAGCCCAGTCAGCGCAGCCAGTTCCAGCAGCTCAATTCCGTGAACCTGGAGGGCATCATGGCCCCCGGGGTAACGCTGGGGGATGCCATCGCCTACCTGGAGCAGCAGGCCAGCGAGGTCCTGCCCCGCGGCTATGCCTGGGACTTCATGGGCCAGTCGCGCCAGTATGCCAAGCAGGGCAGCGCGCTGGTGCTCACCTTCTTCATGTCGCTGCTGGTCATCTACCTGGTCCTGGCGGCCCAATTCGAGAGCTGGCGCGACCCGCTCATCATCCTGGTCTCGGTCCCCATGTCCATTTTCGGGGCCGTGGCCTTCCTCACTCTGGGGTTTGCCAGCGTCAACATCTACACGCAGGTCGGTCTCATCACCCTGATCGGCTTGGTGGCCAAGAACGGCATCCTCATCGTTGAATTCGCCAACCAGTTGCGGGAGCACCGGGGGCTGCCCAAGGCGGCGGCGGTGGAGGAGGCTGCACGTATCCGGCTGCGCCCCATCCTCATGACCACGGTGTCGATGGTGGTCGCCATGGTCCCATTGCTTATAGCGAGTGGCCCAGGCGCTGTGAGCCGCTTCGACATCGGGCTGGTCATCGCCTCGGGGCTGGGCATCGGGACCCTCTTCACCCTCTATGTGGTCCCGGCCTTTTACATGCTCTTGGCGCCCAGGGAGATCCCGGGGGCCCAGGTTGCGCAGGACCCTGAAGGGTTAGCGGCCGCGGGGGAGTCGGCGCCCTAACTCCGGGGGTTACCCCTCCGACCTTGCCTGCGCCTCTCCCGGCAGGTCGTACGGCACCCTGACCCAGGCCGCCAGGCCCCCCCCGGGCCGGTTCTCCAGCCAAACCCGCCAGCCGTTGGCCTGGGCGAGCTGGCGCACGATGGCCAGCCCCAGGCCCGCACCGCCGGTAGCCGGGCTGCGCGAGGATTCCACCCGATGGAAGGGACGGAACGCTGCCTCCAGTTGGTCCTCAGGGATTCCAGGACCTCGGTCCAGCACGCCGATGCGGCAGGCTTCCTCCGTGGGTTCCGCCCGGATCTCCATCGGGCTCCCGCCGGCGTAGCGCTGGGCATTGGCCAGAAGATTGGCGAGCGCGCGATGCAGGGCGGCGGGCGGGGCCTCGAGTTCGATGGTTGGACAGCGCACCATGACTTCCGCGCCTGTCTCCCGCGCGCGCTCGGCCAGCTCCTCCAGCAGCCCGGCCAGATCCACCGAGGTCCTGGCCTCGCGGCCCAGGCCGCGCGCAAGCTCCAGCAAGTCACCCACCAGGCGGTTCATCTCCCCAATATCGGTGTCCAGGCGGGCGATCCAGGCGGGGCCAGGCCGGCGTTCCAGCATCTCCAAGGCCAGTCGCATCCGTGCGAGGGGTGTCCGTAGGTCGTGGGACAGGCCCACCAGCAGGGTGGTGCGTGCTTCGAGGAGATCCTGGACCTGGCAGGCGAGGGTGTTGAATCGGTGGGCCAGGGCGGCCAGTTCACGCGGACCGGTTTCGGGCAGGAGCTCCGGGATCTCGCCCCGGCCTAGGGCGGCGGCCGCGACATCGAAGCGCTTGAGTGGTGCCACGGTGCGCCGGGCGAGCCACAAGGCCGCGACCCCCGCCAGGATCAGTCCCGCGGTCAGGGTCATGAGGCCGGCCGCCAGGGGCTGTGGACCGACACGGCCATGGGGGAAGCCCACCCACAGGGTTCTGCCGCCGCTGGTCAGAGCGGCCCACGACCAGCTTTCGCCGTTTCGCTCCGTGCCCTCCAAGTGCACAGGGTGGCCGACCCGCGTGGCCAGCTCGGTCTCCAACTCCAGCAGATAGGGGCTCTTCCAAGTGCTTGGAGCCGCCTGGACGGGCCGCGCCGTGGCCAGGGAGAGCCGGTGGGAAGCGACCAATTCCTGCTCGAAGGCGGGCCGGGTGTCCGGGGGCAGTTCGCTCCAGGTCTGAGCGGACAGGACCATCAATCCGGCCAGGTCGCTGGCCGCCCGCCGGGCCATTGGCAACATGAGCAGGAAGACGACGGCCAGGGCGGCCAGGACCTCGAACAATGCGAACACCAGCGCCAGACGGATAGCGTTTTGCTGGCTGAGGCTCAAGGACGGGGGCACGGATCAGGACGCGCCGCCGCGGGGGTTGAACAGGTAGCCCTCCCCGCGCAGGGTGCGGATGTAGACCGGATTGGCGGGGTCGGGCTCGATCTTGCGGCGCAGGCGCCCCACCCGGATATCCACGGTGCGGTCGTAGGGCTCGCGCTCATATCCCTTGAGCAGGTCCAGCAGGACGTCGCGGGTCAATACCCGGTTGGGCCGCTCGATGAACACCCGCAGCAGGTCGAACTCGGCCCCCGAGAGGCCTACGTCCACGTCTGCCCGCAGCAAACGGCGGGCGGCCAGGTCCACGCGATAGGGATCGAAGCGATAGTCCTGCTGTTGCGGTGGAGGGGCCGCCGTCTGGGCACGCCGCACCAGTGCCCGCAGTCGGGCGAGCAACTCGCGGGGACTGAATGGCTTCGCCAGGTAGTCGTCGGCCCCCACCTCGAGCCCGACGACCCGGTCGATCTCCTCTCCGCGCGCGGAGAGCATGAGGATGGGAACGGCCGCTGCCGCACCCGATTGGGCCCTCAGCTCGCGGGTAAGGGCCAGCCCATCCTCGCCGGGCAGCATCAGGTCCAGAACAATGGCGTTCGGCAGGGCCTCTTGGATGGCCCGGCGCATCCCGGCGCCGTCCGCTGCCAGGTCGACAGCGAAGCCCGTATCCGTCAGATAGGCGCAAAGCAGGTCCCGCAGCGCGGGATCATCGTCCACGACGAGAATGCGGACGGGCTGGCTCATGTGGTCATTGTAGCCGCGAACCCTGCCTCGAAGGCCGTCGGGGATGCGTCCTGATACAAAGCGATACAGGCTGCTACAGGGCTGACATGGTCCGGCTACAGGGCCGGCCTAGAATGGGCACCGTCGAATCCGAAGCAAACCCAATCCTGAACCTGGCCGACCATGAACCGTGCAATCCCCTCCGCCCTGCTCTGTGCGCTCTGTGCCCCGACCCTTGCGGCCGCGGCCGACGGCATGGGGGCAGCTGTGGCGGGCGGACGGTTGGACCTGTCCCTGCCGCCCGGTGCCCCGAGGGCTAGCGCCGGCTCCCCCGCTCCGGCCAGCGCTTCGATCCTCCCCGACCTTGGCAGACCGGCCGGTCGGAGCGACATCGGGTTTGCCTCCGACGGACGGGGTGTCTCACCCGGCGGCAGCACGGGGCCGCGGGTCGACCTGCCCTACGGAGCCGGCTATGAGGCCCGGCAGACTGCGGGCAGTCAGGGACGGGGCGGGGGGCGGGGACGCTGAGGTCCGATCCTCCCGGCATCTGATCGAAAAGGAGCTGTGGAGAAAGCTGTTCAATCTCATCGAGGAACCAATCATGAATCTCAAGACCCACCACATCGCAACCGTCGCCGCCCTGATCGGCGGTCTCGCCGTTCTGCCGGCCTCCGCTGACCACAACAGCGTCTGGGGCGCTGGTTGGGCCAACATGCCCAACGACATCCACAACACCCGGATGGAAGACAATCTCAGTGGGCAGGAATGGCGGGATTTCGTGCGGCAGGGGAATGGGGCGAGAACCGACAACCGCTATCAGGACAGCAGTTCCTTGCCGAGCCAGCGCTCCATGGCCGGAGGCAGCGGTGGGTCCATGGGGGGCAGGGGCGGGTCTGGCGGCGGCAGGGGCGGCGGCGGTCGGCGCTAGTCGTTCAGGACCCGTCGATTCCATGCCCTCACACCCTGGCGGGGCTCGCCGCCCGGGAGGGCTGGTATCGAGGGCAATTGCGGGTGCGGCGGACCGGAACCGTCTTTCGCCCCGCAGATGAAAGAGCCGGCGCCAAGGGCGCCGGTTTGGCCTCAGGCGTCCTCGTCGAGGTAGCCCTCTTTGAACAGGTACAGCAGGATCTCCTGGGCGGCCTCAGAGGGTTGGAGCACGCCGGTGTCGATGCGCAGCTCCGGTCGCAGCGGTTCCTCGTAGGGATCGCTGATGCCCGTGAACTCGGGAATGATCCCCTTGCGCGCCTTGGCATAGAGCCCTTTGCGGTCTCTCGACTCGCAGATCTCCAGAGAGGTCGATACATGGATCTCGATGAAGGCCCCGTGTTCCTCGATCATGTCGCGCACGGCGCGGCGCGTCTGCGTGTAAGGGGCGATGGGGGCACAGATGGCGATGCCGCCATTCTTGGTGATCTCACTGGCCACGAAGCCGATGCGACGGATATTGATGTCGCGGTGCTCCTTGGAGAAGCCTAGTTCTCTGGAGAGGTTCTGTCGGACGATGTCCCCGTCCAGCAGCGATACCGGGCGCCCGCCGGCCTCCACCAGCTTCGCGTAGATGATGTTGGCGAGGGTGGACTTGCCGGACCCGGACAGGCCGGTAAAGAAGATGGTGATGCCCTGACGGCTGCGCGGCGGGTAGACCTGGCGCAGCTCCTCGATGACCTCCGCGTAGCTGAACCACTCCGGCACTTCCTTACCGCTCAACAGCCGTTGGCGCAGCTCGCTTTCGCTCAGGACGGCGGTCTGCAGTCCCTGTGCAAGGGCCTCGTCCTCGGGAACGAAGGACTTCCGGTTCGGCACGTAACGGTATTCAGGCTGTGGGACGATCTCGATGCCGATCTCGCCGGCGAAGTCGTGCAGGAATTCCTGGGCCTGGTACTTGCCGTAAAAGGGCCTTCCGCCCTCGCCGTCCGGTGGTGGGGACGCGTGGTCCGGGCCGACGAGGAAGTGGGTGCAGCCGAAGTTCCGGTTGATCAGCGCGTGCCAAAGTGCCTCCCGCGGACCCGCCATCCGCATCGCCAGGGGGAGCAGTGACAGGGCGGACATATCCAGCGGCAGGTGACGTTGCACGGCCTTGTAGCAGCGCACCCGCGCATAGTAGTGGAGGTCGCCGGGTTTGGTCTCGCCGACGGCAGGATGCAGCAGGATGTGGGCCTGGTGCTCCTTCGCCGCGTCGAGAATGACTCGGCGCTGGACCTTGTGGATCGGATTGGTGGTGTGGAAGGCCATGATGTTGCGCCAGCCCATCTTCCTGAAGAGGTGGTGCAGCTCCTGAGGGGTATTCCACAGGGCTTCGAAGTCGTGATGGGCGGGAGAAGCAATCCCTTCCAGGGTCCCTGCGACATAGTGAGAGCCGGTGCGCTCGTACAGGTAACGCACGCCCGGATGGGCGATGTCGTCTGTACCGAAAACCGCTAGCGCCTCGCGGCCCTTGTCCGGCTGCCAGACCTGCGAGACTGTCAGAACGGCCGGCATGAAGCCCTCGGCGTCGCGGAGCGCCAGTTTCTGGCCCACCGCCAGCTTGCCGGCGAGGTCGGTGGTCACGTCCAGAACCACTGGGATCGGCCACACGGATCCGTCCGGGAGTCGGCAACGCTCCAGCACGGCTTGATAGGCGGTCGCATCCATGAATCCCTGCAAGGGGTGAAAGCCGCCGTTCAGGAGCAGCTCCAGGTCGCAGAGCTGTCGGCGCGTCAATGTCAGCGAGGTAAAAGCGAGTGATTCCCCGCGCAGTTGCTCGGCCGTCTCGTCGTCTACGAACAACTCGGCGGGGGAGGGTGCACGTTCCAATGGGGTGTGACTGGTGGCCATAGTGCCTCTTTCTCGAACAAGTGTCTGAATAGACGA
This sequence comes from uncultured Gammaproteobacteria bacterium, assembly GCA_963709645.1. Taxonomy (GTDB): domain Bacteria; phylum Pseudomonadota; class Gammaproteobacteria; order Chromatiales; family Chromatiaceae; genus DYRB01. The sequence continues at coordinate 127,719 of CAVPXP010000010.1, read as the reverse complement.
ATCGCGACTTCAAGCTCACGCCAGGCGGCGGGCGGGCTCAGCGGCCAGCGTATCGTCCCTGGCCAAGTCGAAGATCCCCTCAATCTGTTCCAACAGGCCGCGCAGTTCCAGAGCGGTCAGGGCAAACTCGGCATCCAGGCGGGCAGCCTGATCCTCGATGTCCCCGTCGAGCGCCTCCTCGATCAGCGCATCCGCCAGAGCGGAGTCGCTTGAGCGAGAGGTCTTCGTGGACCAGCAGGGACAGGTGTTCGTCCCATTCCAGCGCCAGCTTGACCACCTGCTTTCCGGCACGCAGGTGGGTCTGAATCTCCTCTCCCGCGAGGTCCTGGCCGCGGCAGCGCACCACGGACTGGGCGTCGTCTGGGTCACGCAACTCGCAGTCCTGGCCGAGGGTGAAGCCCTGGGGCAGGTCGTTACCCTTAACCCACTGGGTAAGCAGCTGGGCGACCGGTCGGTTCGGGCGTGGCGGTTTGGCGGGCAGGCTGCCCAGCATTTGGCGGAGGAGGGAGACAACCTCCTCGGCTGCCTTGTCGCTGGCGGCATCCACCACCAGCCAGCCCGCGAGGGTGTCGAGGTAGGCATGGACCCGGCGCGAACGCAGGAAGGCGCGGGGCAGCATCTCGGTAAGGACTTGGTCGCGCAACCGCCGCCGCTCGGCGCGTCCGACGCTGCGGACCTCGGCGCCCTCGATCTCTGCAACCCGCTCGTCCAGCGCCTCTGCGACCACTGTGGAGGGCAGCAGCCGCTCCTGGCGACGCACGCTCATGAGCAGGCAGCCGCTGACGCCGTGGACCAGGGCCGCGTGGTCCTCTCCGGTGGGTGCGCACCACCCGATGGTCGCAGTCTCCAGTGGACCGCAGGGGCGGAACGGCCGCGCGGCGAGCTGCGCTTCAAGCGTTGCGGCATCCAACTCCATGGGCCCTTCCAACCGATAAAATCTGACGTTCTTGAACAAGCTGTCCTCGCGTCGGGGGAGAAAAGCCCAGCATTATGCCCGACGAAGGAGGGGCTGTCCCGCGCGTCGATCCCGCTGTCCAAGTGGCGTGCAGACCTGGCCGGTTTGCTTCCTCAGGGGATCTCTAGCTTATCGTTGGCGATGCTCACCGGCAGGCGACGGTTGCCCCAGGTGCCTGGCCCGGCCTCGAAGACGCCGGGGCAAGGGGTGCCGCAGGAGGCGCAGCGTCCCTCGCGATCCAGCCCCCAGGCGCCGATGTGGTGCCAGTCGCGCTCGATGAGCCGATGCCCGCAGGCGTGGCACCAGGTGCTGCCCCCGTCAGCGTCATGCACGTTGCCGGTGTAGGCGTAACGCACCCCGTTCTTGCGGGCCAGGGTCCGTGCCCGGGTGAGGGTGGCGGGCGGGGTCGGGGGCGCGTCCAGCAGCTTCCAATCCGGGTGGAATGCGGTGAAGTGCATGGGGATATCGGGTCCCAGGTGCTCGACGACCCAGGCGGTCATGGCGTCCAACTCGGCGTTCGAGTCGTTGTGACCCGGGATGATGAGTGTGGTCAGCTCGAACCAGACCTGAGTCTCGTGCCTGAGGTACTCCAGGGTCTCCAGTACCGGAGCGAGATGCCCTCCGCACAGGCGATGGTAAAAGTCGTCTGTGAAGGCCTTGAGGTCTACGTTGGCCGCATCCATAGCGCCGAACAGGTCCTCGCGGGCGCGGGGGCTTACATAGCCGGCCGTCACTGCGACGTTCTTGATCCCTAGCTCCCTGCACGCCAGGGCGGTGTCGCGGGCATACTCCAGGAAGGGGACCGGGTCGTTGTAGGTGTAGGCGACGCTGCGACAGCCCAGGGACTGGGCGCTGCGTGCGATGGTCTCGGGGCTTGCGCTGGCAGCCAGGGTATCCATCTCGCGGGACTTGCTCATGTCCCAGTTCTGGCAGAATCGGCACGCCAAATTGCATCCAGCGGTACCAAAGGACAAGACGGGGGTCCCTGGGAGAAAATGATTCAGCGGCTTCTTTTCGATCGGATCCACGCAGAATCCGCTGGAGCGCCCGTAGGTGTAGAGGACGATTGCGCCGTCCTCACAGCCACGCACAAAGCAAAGCCCGCGCTGTCCCTCCCTGATCTGGCAGAAGCGCGGACAGACGTCGCACTGGACCCGGCCGTCGGAAAGCCGATGCCAGTAACTGGTTGGGTAGGGGGAGTATGTTTGGCTCATGATCAGACCTCTGCGTGCAGCGGCGACAGCGGGTCGTCTAACCAATGTCGGCGGCCAGACGCGGTTTCACAAACGCCCGACCCCGGAGTTGTGCCAGGCTGGGAGCCCCCGGCGCGTCGTGGATCAAGGCCCGATCCGAGGGGGGGCAGGTTCGGCGCGCGCCTCTTGGCGCGGCTCGGCATCTTGGGGGTGCTCCTCGCTAATTGTGGCACGTACCTGTGGATAAATTCTCGGAGCGGCCGATGCCCTGAATTTCGGCGCCACAGCCTCGCGTGAGCCTGTCCGGCAATGGCGCGTGCACTGAGCATCGGAAATTCAAATGCTTGACGCCCACTTGGAATGCAAGTGTCAAATGTCTAGAGCGGCCGATCGGCAGGTCCCGTGCGGGCTTGCCGATGCACACATCAAGCTTTTCCAGATGGCCGCACCAGGCCAGAGCTCGCCATGAGCAAAGAACGGGGCTGCTTCTGGGTGACGATCCCGCTGCGTGCAATGGACCCGGACCAATGGGAGTCGCTTTGTGACGGCTGCGCGAAGTGCTGTCTGGAGAAGTTCGAGGACGAGGATACCGGGCAGATCGTTTACAGCAATGTTGCGTGTCGTCTGTTGGATCTGGACAGCTGTCGCTGCGGCGACTATCGGGATCGGGCCAGGCAGGTCCCGGACTGCATCGCCTTGGTGCCCGCTGTGCTGGAGGACCCGCGATGGCTGCCGGAAACCTGCGCCTACCGTCTGATTGCCGAAGGCAAGCCCCTGCCGGATTGGCACCCGCTGGTGAGCGGTGACCCCGGTTCCGTGCGTGCCGCTGGGCAGAGCGTCTACGGGCGTGTCATCCCGGAGGGCGAGGCGGATGATCCAATCCTGCACCTCATCGACTGGATTCGTTGAATAGCCGATGAGCCGGCTGACCTACGGGTCACTCGGTGTTCAGCGTTGGCACATTTCCAGCCGCCTATCGCGATTGGCCACGCCTGGGCACAAGGGCCGTTTGCCGCGCTGCGGCGGGACGGGGGGTGGTTCAGGCAGGCCTTTCCTGATGCCGGGTGGATGGCCGCCGGGACAACACGGTGGTTGCGAGGCTGTCTGCCCTTGGACCGGCGGTTTCCCGATCGGGTCGCTGGGCCGGCGGGGGAAATCGACGCAGGCGCGGAGGCATCGGTGACAGGGACGCCCCGCCGTTGCCGGCACCCAGTCAAGTCGGTTGCGGTGTTGTGCATGGCGACATGAGGGCCCCGCTTCCATTCGGTGAAATCGCCACTCTGGGGTGCGTCTCGGTTGGTTCTGCCGCCCCGGGGGGTGCGACAATGTGCCGGCTCGATCACGCTGCTCTTGCCTGGTGAGGTCATCCTTGACGACCATTGATCGCTATCTCCTCTTCGAGGTGTCAAAGGTGCTTGCGGGTGTCGTCGGCGTCCTGCTCCTGATCACTGTGAGTATGCTCCTCTTGCGTACCCTGGAAGAGGTCAACCTGGGTGCCATCAATCCGAACCTGCTCTTGCGCTATCTCGGTTTCCAGGTCTCGCGCGACATCTCCAGCCTGCTGCCGCCGGCCTTTTTCCTGGCGGCGTTGATCGCCTTGGGAAGGATGGCCCGTGACAGCGAACTCATCGCCATCGCGGCGAGTGGTATGGGTCCATGGTGGCTGTACCGCGGCGTGGGTTTGGCGGCAATGCCCTTGGCCCTTCTGACGGCCTGGCTCGCACTCGATATCCAGCCGTGGGCTGCAACCCAGATTCAGCGCATACGGCTTCAGCAGAGCGACCAGGCGGCTCACATCGCGGGCCTGCAGGCGGGGCGCTTCTATCAGCAGCAGGAGGGAAAGGTCACCGTGTTCGTGGGCCAGATCGACGGGGACCGGCAACTGCGTAACCTGTTCATTCAGGACGGGCGCGGTCCGGTGACCCGCACGGTTCTGAGCGACACCGGGCTGCATCAGCTCGATCCGGTGACGGGTGACCACCAGATCGTGCTGCTCAACGGCCGTCGTTATGATGGTACCCCTGGGGCTCCCGACTACACGATTGGGTCATTCGAGCGCTATCGATTGCGTATCATGGCGCGGGACCCGGCCGCCCTCGTCACCCGCAAGCGCTCTACGATGCCGACTGCGTCCCTGCTTGGGTCTGATGTACTCGGAGATCGTGCGGAGTTGGAGCATCGCATCAGCAGTCCCCTTGCCATCCTGAGCCTCGCCCTCATCGCCGTGCCCTTGAGTGCAACTTCCCCGCGGCAGCGCGCCTCCGGCCGCATGTTCCTCGCATTTCTTACCTATTTCGGCTTCTTCAATCTCCAGCGGGTGGCGGAGGCGTGGATGGAGGCAGGGGTTACGTCGGCTTGGATGGGCAGTCTCTGGTATCAGCTGCTGGTGCTGGCACTCGTCTACGTTGTGCTACTGTCGGATAGTCACTGGCTGCACGGTCTGATTCGGCGCTATTTGAGAAAGGTCGGCTAGTGAGCGGCCGAGGGTCCGGCTCAGCGGCTGTCCGCAAGGTGCAAAGCAAGGGATCGCAAGCACAGGCGACTAGCCTCGTCCTCGGAAGGAACCCAGGGGGTGCGCTTGGGATCTCGGTGCTGGACGGCGAGGAGGTGGAGGTCGATCTGAACCGCCCGATCCCGGAGCGCCGCTTCGAGGATGAGGCCCTGGTGCGCATCCTGGCCAAGTCGACCAAGGTGCGTTGCGAATGTCCCCCCGTCATCTGGCGGATCTGATCGCCGGCCTGCTTGCCTTCGATGCCTACAGCCGAGAATGCGAGGCGCGGAATGCGAAGGATGCGGCCCTGCACGCCCACCTCCACGCCACGGCTGCCCATGGCCGCTCCCTCTTCGAGGCGGCCCTGGCACGGGTGATTGCCGCAGAGGGCATCGAGGCTCAGGCGCGTCCCCCTGGCGCGCCGAGCAACCCTTGACCCTCGACCTGACTAGTCCATCAGAACGCAGAGATCCTATGGCCACTTCCAGTCTTCTCGCCCTCATCGACGACATTGCCACGGTCCTTGACGACATATCCGTCATGACAAAGGTCGCGGCGCGCAAGACCGCAGGGGTCTTGGGTGACGACCTCGCCCTGAACGCCCAACAAGTGGCCGGGGTGCGGGCTGAGCGAGAACTCCCTGTGGTTTGGGCCGTCGCCAAGGGGTCCCTACGGAACAAGCTGATCCTGGTTCCGGCCGCGCTTGCCATCAGTCTTGTCGCCCCCTGGGCGATCCTGCCGCTCCTCATGGTGGGCGGTGCCTACCTATGTTACGAGGGTTTCGAGAAGCTGGCCCACAAGCTCCTGCACCGGGATGATGAGGCAGGCCACCATGCCGAGCTGACCTTGGCCCTGGCGGACCCGGCGGCGGACATGGTGGCCTTGGAGCGGGACAAGATCCGGGGCGCCATCCGCACCGATTTCATCCTATCGGCGGAGATCATCGTCATCACCCTGGGGATCGTTGCCGCAGCCCCCTTCCTCTCACAGCTTGCGGTACTGGCGGGCGTCGCCGTCATAATGACCATCGGCGTGTACGGGCTCGTGGCCGGGATCGTCAAGCTGGACGATGCCGGGCTCTATCTCAGTAATCGAACTGGGGAGGGCAGCGTGCCGGCATTCCAGCGGCGCCTTGGCCGGGCCCTGCTCGCCGCTGCACCCTGGCTGATGAAGGCACTTTCCGTGGTCGGGACCGCAGCCATGTTTCTGGTCGGCGGCGGCATTCTCGCCCACGGCCTGCCCGGCGCGCACCAGTTTGCGCAGGTGCTGGCCCACTCAGTCGACGCAGTGCCCGGAGTCGGTGCTCTCCTCGGCTTTCTTGTGCCCCTGCTGGTCGATGGCCTGGTGGGCATCGTCGCGGGAGGCCTGGTCCTGGGCGTGGTTGACCTTGCAGCCCGGCTGATAAGGGCAGCGCCGAATTCGCACTAGGGAAACGCTCGCTGCGCGCAATGTCCTGGTTTGGGGCAGCGACAGGCATAGGTTCCAGACGGGGCCGGAGTCACGAGCGACCAGGCGGCGGCTGGCATGGGATCGGTGATGCCCCGTCCGAGGGTCGTCTAGGCTATGATTGGGGTCAGAGCCAATCGAAGGGTCCAGAACGCAAAGGCGATGGCCAACTTTGCCACCCACCTCTACGGCGCCGCGATGGTGAGCAGTGTGGCCGCCCTGGCGCTTCATTCTGCCGGCTTGGCCGGGCCCCAGCAGACCCAGACATGCTTTTTCCTCGGCGTCGCCGGCGGACTGCTGCCGGACATCGACTCCGATGCGTCCAAGCCGGTGCGGGGTTTCTTCACCCTGCTGGCCGTGGTGCTTGCCTTCGTCGTGGCGTTCGCCCTGGTTGGGCGTCTGCATCTTTTAGACCTGAGTCTGGTCTGGCTCGCGATCTTCCTGTTGGTGCGCTTTGGGGTCTTCGAGGCGTTCGCCCGCTTTACCGTACATCGGGGAGCGTGGCACTCCTGGCTGGCCGTCGCCCTGGCGGCCCTGGGCACGGCGAACGCCGCTCACCACTTGCTCGGTACCCCGGCATGGGAGGCCTGGGTCGCCGGGGGCTTCGTGGCCCTTGGCTACCTGACCCATCTCTGTCTGGATGAATTGGCGAGCGTCGATCTGTGGGGCCACCGGTTGCGGCGCTCCTTCGGTACCGCCTTGAAACCGTTCAGCTTGGCGGCGCCGGGGGCGAGTCTGACGATGCTGGCGGCGGTGCTGGCCCTCGGGTATGTCTCACCCAGTATCCAGCCAGTGATCGAGGCCGGTCTGGTCTACGGCTGGGACGCCCGAGTCCTGGGGGCCCGCGCCGTTGATGCCCGGGTCTGGCTCGCGGGCTTACTTGAGGGACGCAACTGATACAGCGGTTCGGCGTTTGGTAAAGGCAGCGCTACCAGCAGGGGGTCGCGATGCTCGACATGACGCCGATGGCGTCCCAAGGCGTGGGCATGGGCATGTCGCCCCAGGGGCCGCCGGACTTGACCCGGATCGCATACTCCGCCCACCGCAAAGAACGCGGCAGGTAGCCGAACCTGTTGGCTAGGGCACGCAACTCGCCGACAAAGACGGCGTCGCACCGTCCGCCTGGCCCCGGAACGGCAGTGCACAGATCGTGACGCATGCAGGCGGCATCGAAGACGTCGACGGGGGGCGGGAAGCCGCTAGAGGGATGCCCCGGACCGCACCAGTTTCCGTAGATCGGCATGCACTTGAAGAATGCATGTGCGCTGGGCGGGGTGGCGAGGCCCGTGAGCAGGACGATGACGGGAAGGGCGACCGCGAGTTTGGCGGTCATGACTTTGACTGTGCTTGCTCGGCAGGGCAGGGCCTTTTCGGCGTCACGCGGTTGGGGCCGTGTCGCCAAGATCCTCGTACATGACCCAGCGGTTCTTGCCGGCGCTTTTCGCTTTTGCCATGGCCGCCCGAGCCAGTCCGACCAGTTGTTCGGGATCGTCCCCGTGCTCCGGGTAGACGCTGATACCGATGCTCGCTTCGAGTTGAAAACTCTGGCCTTCGTGATCGACGGGGTGCGCCAGACGCTGCAGGAGTTTGTCAGCTATTCGGGGGACGTCCTGCGGGGACGCCATCTCACCGAGAATCAGCGCAAACTCGTCGCCTCCGGGCCGGGCGACCGTATCGTTCTGCCGGACGCTGTTCTCGAGATGCTCGGCGTAGGTCTTGATGAGGGCATCCCCGACGGCATGACCGTGGCGCTTGTTGATCTCGCCGAAGTTGTCGAGGTTCAAATAGAGCATGGCGACGCGACAGCCTTTGCGCTTGCTGTGTCGCACCGCCTCGCCCATGTGGTCAATCAGCAGCGACCGGGTCGCCAGCCCTGTGAGGGGGTCGTAGAAGGCGAGTTGGCTGATCTGGGCGGGGTCCAATCCGTCGTAGGTGGCATCGGTGAACAGGCCGATGTAGTGCGTGACGGCCCCCTCCGCATCGCGGAGAGCCACGACCGTCAGGCTTTCCAGGAAGATGGATCCGTCCTTGCGTCGGTTCCAGATCTTGCCCGCCCAGCGCCCCTCGGTGAGCAAGGCGTTCCACATCTCCTCATAGAAGGACGGGTCGTGCTGGCCAGACTTGATGAGCCGCGGGTTCTTGCCGACGACCTCGTCGGGCGTGTAGCCGGTCATGCGGCAGTAGGCTCCGTTGACCCGCAAGATATTGCCTGCGGCGTCGGTGATCATGATGCTCTCACCGGCATTCTCGATAACCGCGTTGGCGACTCGAGGCTCTAAGACCGGGTCCGTGGGGCTGCGGGTCGGGGTAGGCATCAAAATCGGTCTCCGCATTCGCGTTGCGTTGGGATTCGTGTCAATCGGCGGTTAGGACTGCACCTTGCGCCCCCCACGGATTGGGGTCAAGTACGCCCTGAAACGCGCAGGTCAGCAGGCGCCGGACGCGCGCGATTCTCGACCGCTACCGCTGCACCAGCGGCTGCGAACCCCGTCTGGGACGCCGTCACTCCGCGGCACCTTAAGGTTAATGCCCGGGACTCCGGCGATCAATCACGTGCTGCGCGTTGGACGGTGCAACGGGTAGATCGGTCATCGCAGATGTGCGCTGGGCGGCATTCGTGACCCGGGTATCCCGCTGCGGGCCAAATCGTGGTCGTCGGGATGGCTGCGGAGATGCCCCTTGACCTCCTCCGGCATGGAGCAGGCTGCCTGTTCTTGTCCCCGCGGCCCCGTGGCGCGAGAATGCGCGGGCATTCCAACACTCGCGGAGAGCGACCCTATGTCCGACAAGGCCCCCTGGATCACCTACAGACCTGAGCTCAAGGTGCTCGATTGCACCATCCGCGACGGCGGCCTGGTGAACTCCCATCGCTTCTCCGACGCCTTCGTCGGGGCCGTCTATCGGGCCTGCGTGGACGCGGGGATCGACTACATGGAGATTGGCTACAAGAACTCGAAGCGAATCTTTCCGGCCGACAGGTTTGGTCCCTGGCGTCACTGCGACGAGGACGACCTGCGCCGGGTAGTCGGCGATCACAGCTTCGAGAAGACGGGGCTCAAGCTCGCCGCCATGGCCGACGCCGGCAAGAGCGACTGGGAGACGCAATTGGTCGCCGCGGCGGACAGCCCGCTGGACATGATCCGTGTCGCCTTCTACGCCCACCAGGTGTCGGAGGCGGTGGATATGATCCAGCATGCCCACGGTCTCGGTTACGAGACCACAGCGAACCTGATGGCGGTGTCCGGTATCACCGAGACTGAGATCGATACCGTCCTGGATGCCATCGCCCCCACCCCGGCCAGCACCATGGTCATCGTCGACAGCTTTGGTTACCTCTACCGGGAACAGATCGACCGGCTCTACCACAAGTATTCCCAGGCCATGAAGGGGACCGCCAAGGAGATCGGCATCCACGCCCACAACAACCTGCAGCTGGCCTTCGCCAACACCATCGAGGCCATCATCTTGGGCTGCAACCGGGTTGACTCGACCCTGTACGGGTTCGGGCGCGGCGCGGGCAATTGCCATACGGAGTTGCTGCTCGGATTCCTGCGCAATCCAAAGTTCAACCTACGGCCCATTCTGGAGGTTATCCAGAACCATGTGGTGCCCCTGCGCAAGGAGATCGAGTGGGGTCCCATGATCCCCTACAACATCACCGGCCAGATGAATCAGCACCCCCGGGCTGCAATCGAGTGGCGTGAGGGAGCAACGCCGGACGATTTCGTCGCCTTCTACGACAAGATCGTCGCGGAGGTGTAACGCGGGCCTGCGCCGATCTGCGGGGGCGGCGAGGGCGCCGTCGGCGCCCCCAGGGCCGGCCCGAGAACTTTGCCTGCTGTCGATCCGGTGACGCGCTGGCTGTACGGCCGGCCCCTATCCGGTGCTGCCGCCACGCCATGCCTCCCACCCCAACCGCACCAAATAGGCGATTCCGCTCAGGGCAGCGGTACCGACGGCCCAGTAGAAGAGGCTGCCCAGCAGGCGCCAGACCTGGCGCATCCGTGCGGAGAATGATCCCTTGTCCGGCAGCCAGGTGAACCGGGTAGTGTCCAGGAAAAAGGCGATGCCGCCCAGGGCTAGGACGGTCGCTCCGGCCCAGGGGTGCAGAATCCAGGCGGGGATTGCCCAGAACAGGGTGTGCAGAAGGGTTGAGATGAGCTTGGGGAGCATGGCGGGCGTCGTCAGGCCGATGGGTGGGAAGGGGCATCCGCCGCTGTTTGGTGGCTCCAGGTGTCGCGCCTCGGGGAGCGCGAGCTGATTCAAGCCAGGGCGGCTTTAATCAGCATCTCCTTGGAAAGATCCAGCCGGGTTAGGGCGGGCAGCGACTAGGTTAACGCCGATCAGGTCGGTCTGTCCCCTGGGGTGCGCTGGTCACCGGGGTCTCAGCCGTCCCGAGGCACCGCCATCGGGCCTTGGGCCCGGTGCCCGCACTCCGGCGGCCTGATAAGATCCCGCCATCCCCGCCCACGGACCCCACCAATGCCCCAAGACGCTACCCACCTGATCTGGCTGGACCTGGAGATGACGGGGCTCGACCCCGACAAGGACCGCATCATCGAGATCGCTACCCTGGTCACCGACACGCGCCTCGATCCTCTGGCCGAGGGCCCGATCATCGCCGTATACCAGGCCGAGGAGATCCTCGCCGGTATGGACGAATGGAACCAGCGTCACCACGGTGCCTCCGGGCTCCTGGACCGGGTGAGGGCCAGCACCTGGGACGAGGCCGGCGCCGAGCATGCGACCCTCGGCTTTCTCTCGGCCTGGGTCGAACCGGGCAAGTCCCCCATGTGCGGCAACAGCATCTGCCAGGACCGTCGATTCCTGGCGCGCGGTATGCCCCGCCTGGAGGCCTATTTCCATTACCGCAACCTGGACGTAAGCACCCTCAAGATCCTCGCTCAGCGCTGGGCGCCGGGTGTGGCGGAGTCCTTCAAGAAGGACGCCAGGCATCAGGCCATGGACGACATCAAGGAGTCCATTGCGGAGCTGCGCCACTATCGGCAGCACATGTTCAAGGACTGACACCGGGGTAGGGCTTTCGCGCTGTCGCAGCCGAATCTATTGGCCGGCCTGCTGGGTCAGGGCCCAGCGAACGTGCTCGCGCACCAGATCGCTCGGATGGGAAAGGCGCGCGGTCAAGGCCGCGACGGCGGCTGGGGAGGCTGGGGCATTGCCCAGGGCCACGGCCAGGTTGCGCAGCCAGGCGACGTGGCCAATGCGGCGGATGGCCGAGCCCTCGGTACGTTGCAGGAACTGCTGCTCATCCCAGGCGAATAAATGGATCAAGGTCGCGGCGTCCAGGCCCCAGCGCGCCGTGAAGTCTGCCTCGGAGCTCAAATGGGCAAAGCGGTTCCAGGGACATGCCAGCTGACAGTCGTCGCAGCCATAGATTCGGTTGCCGATGAGCGCCCGCAGGGGCTCAGGGATGGGACCCTTGAGCTCGATGGTCAAATAGGAGATGCACAGGCGCGCATCGAGGACATAGGGCGCGACGATGGCCCGGGTGGGGCAGACGTCTAGGCATGCCTGGCAGGTCCCGCAGTGGTCTGCCGCCGGTGCGTCCAAGGGCAGCGGCAGGTCGGTGTAGACCTCGCCGAGAAAGAACCAGGACCCCGCTTGCGGATTGATCAGGTTCGTGTGCTTGCCGATCCAGCCGAGCCCGGCATTTTGCGCTAGGGGCTTCTCCATGACCGGGGCCGAGTCCACGAAGACCCGGTACCCGAAGGGGCCGATGGTTGCCAGGATGCGGTCGGCCAAGCGCTGCAGGCGTCGGCGCAGGAGCTTGTGGTAGTCGCGCCCAAGGGCGTAGCGGGAGACGAAGGCCCCCGCCGGGTCTGCGAGCCGTGCCTGCACGGCGGCCTGGCCCTCGGGCAAATAGTCCATGCGGGCGGAGATGACGCGCAAGGTCCCTCGGACCAGCTCCGCGGGGCGGCTGCGGCGGGTTCCGTGGCGGACCATGAAGCCCATCTCGCCTTGATAGCCGAGGCGCAGCCAGTCCGCGAGCTGGGCCTCAGCCAGTCCAAGGGCGGTGTCGGCGATGCCGACCTGCTGGAAGCCCAACTCGGACCCCCAGGTCTTGATCTCCGCCGCGAGGGTGGCGAGTCGGAGCGAGTCCGGGCGGTCGGGTGGAGCAACCGACGGGTGATTGACGGAGCTGTCTGGACCAAGGCTTGGGCGCATCAGGGTTTTCCTTGGATAAGGGCCCGGTACTGTAGAGTAGACCCTGGACATTAGACAGTGGTCGGACCTGGCTTAGGATCGCGCACTGCCGATTGACGCCGGCCACCAGCAGCCTGACAAGTGACAACGATGTTTCGCCCCATGCCCGACACGGATCAGCTCCCCCACGCCCTCTACCGGGCCGAACAGGTGCGCGCCCTTGATCGGGCCGCCATCGAAGACTATGGGATTCCCGGAGTCGAGCTGATGGCGCGCGCCGGGGCGGCCGCTTACCGGCTGCTGCGCGGGCGCTGGCCGGGGGCACGGCACCTCACGGTCCTGTGCGGGGGCGGCAACAACAGTGGAGACGGCTACGTGGTGGCGCGCCTGGCCGTTCTGGATGGGCTGGCGGTGGAGGTTCTGGCGCTGGCCGATCCCGGGTCCCTCGCCGGCGACGCGCGCGAGATGGCTGATGCCTACCTCGCGGCCGGCGGGTCGGTCCGGACCTTCGACGCGCTTCCGAGGCGGACCGACCTGATCGTGGACGCCTTGCTCGGGACCGGCCTCGACCGTGAGGTCCAGGGTGAATGGGCCAGGGCTATTGTTGTTGCGAATGAACATCTGGCCCCCAAACTCGCGATCGATATCCCCTCCGGAGTGCACGCCGACACCGGCCGGGTATTGGGGGTCGCGCTGCGGGCCGATACGACCATCAGCTTCATCGGGCTCAAGCAGGGGCTCTTCACCGGCGAGGGCCCGAGCTGCTGCGGTGAGGTCCGGTTCAGCGCCCTCGGGGTTCCGGCGGTGGTCTGGTCGCGGGAAGTCCTCTCCGCTCGCCGGATCGACTGGTCCAAACAGGCGGAACTGCTCGGCCCGCGTCGGCGCAGCGCCCACAAGGGAGACTTTGGGAAGGTGCTGGTGGTGGGCGGTGCCCCTGGGATGCCAGGCGCGGCGCGTCTGGCGGGCGAGGCCGCCCTGCGGGCAGGGGCCGGTCTGGTGGCGGTCGCCACTCACCCGGACCATGCCGCCATGATCGGGACCGGACGGCCTGAGCTGATGTGTCACGCGGTGGCGGAGCCCGCTGCGTTGGACAAGCTGCTCCAGCGGGCGGACGTGGTCGCGATGGGCCCTGGCCTTGGACAGGGGGCCTGGGGTCGAGCCCTCTACGAACGGGTCCTGGGGTGCGACTTGCCCCTGGTGGTGGACGCCGATGCCCTGAACCTGCTGGCGACGGCGCCCCAAACATCCACTCGCTGGGTCCTTACGCCGCACCCGGGGGAGGCTGGGGGCCTGCTGCAGAATCCTACGGCACAAATCCAAGCCGATCGCTTCGACGCCGTGCGCCGCCTCCAGGGTGCCTATGGCGGCGTGGCCGTGCTCAAGGGGGCAGGGACCCTGGTCTACGGCGCCAGCCACAGGCCCCCCGGGGTCTGCAGCGCCGGAAATCCGGGGATGGCCAGCGGCGGCATGGGCGATGCCCTGACGGGGATCATTGCCGCCTTCATCGCCCAGGGCTTGTCCCTTGAGGAGGCTGCCGCGGCCGGGGTTTCGCTGCATGCCGCCGCGGGGGATGCGGCCGCAGCCCAGGGTGGGGAGCGCGGCCTGCTAGCTTCTGACCTGATCGGGGCCATCCGCCCCGTGCTCAACCGGGTGCGGGCGTGATGCGCCTGCGTCTGGAGGGAGAAGCCGCCCAAGAGGCGTTCGGGCAGCGCCTGGCCCAACTCCTCGGTGCGGACTTGTCCGGGGGCTGGATCGTCCTCCTCCACGGCGACCTGGGGACCGGCAAGACCACCCTTGTGCGCGGCGTCCTGCGCGGCCTGGGACACGTCGGGGCAGTGAAGAGCCCGACCTACACCCTGATCGAGCCCTATGAGCCGAAGGGGCACCTGGTCTTTCATCTGGATCTCTATCGTCTCGGGGATCCCGAGGAACTGGAGTACCTGGGGCTGCGGGATCTCCTGGGCGGGGATCAACTGCTCTTGGTGGAGTGGCCGGATCGGGCTGGGACCGCTCTGCCGCCGGCGGACATCGATATCCGCATCGCCTACGCCGCGGCGGGACGCGACCTGGAGATCCTGGGGTTTGGACCCCGCGCGGAAGCCCTGATCCAGGCCCTGGGCTGAGCCGGCTTCAGGACATTGTTGCGGAAAACAGACGATTCCTCATCAGGAGTTGAGGAAATCTAGCTAATATTCAGTTTCTATTTGGAAATATACGCCATCAGCTGCTAACATTAAAGCAACGCTTTTTGACTGGGCAAGTGGCTCGAAATCACGATGTTTCGGGGTGCCGACATGAGCAGATTCGTTGCGATACTGGTGCTGCTGTCCGCCTGGGGCTGTGCTTCGGCCGGGCTCGTCGAGGTCCGCGGGGTGCGCATTGAGGACGAAGGGGACAAAATCCGCCTCCTGATCGACCTGAGCGGGGACTTCGGCCACAATGTCTTCGCGCTTTCTGACCCCGACCGGCTGGTTATCGACATCCCGGATGCGCTTCTGCGCTGCAAGCTCCCGGTGGCCCCAGGCGGTCATCATATCCTCGCTGGGCTGCGCAGCGGGATTCGCGAGGGCGATGACTTGCGCATGGTTTTCGACCTAAGACAATCCGTTCGGCCTAAGACCTTCCAGGTCAAGCCGGCCGAGGCGGGCACTGATCGTCTGATCGTGGAATTGGCCCCGGGCGGCGATGCTGCGCGAACTGCCAGGGATCGGTCTGCCGGCAAGGCCGCCGCGAAACGGGCGCCGGTGCGGCCCAAGACCGCAAAGTCGCGGGACATCGTCATCGCCATCGACGCTGGGCACGGCGGCAAGGATTCCGGGGCCATCGGCAGCAAACGTACCAAGGAGAAGGACATCACTTTGGGGGTCGCGCGCCGACTGTCCAAGTTGGTGGCCAAGGAGGCCGGAATGCGCCCCTATCTGGTGCGCGACACCGACACCTTCATTCCGCTGCGCCAGCGCATGGCCAGGGCACGCAAGCAGAACGCGGACCTATTCGTGTCGATCCACGCCGATGCCTTCGAAGACCCCAACGTGCGTGGTTCCTCTGTGTACACCCTGTCCCCCCGCGGGGCCAGCAGCGAGGCCGCCAAGTGGCTTGCGGACCGGGAGAATGCCGCCGACCTGGTGGGCGGTGTCAAGCTGGACGAGGGGGACGGCCAACTCGCCTCCGTGCTCCTCGATATGTCCCAGAACGCCACCCTGGAGCAAAGCGCCGCCGCGGCGCAGATGGTTCTTGACAAGCTCAGTAGCCTCGGCAGTCTGCATAAGGGGCGGGTCCAAAGGGCAGGTTTCGTGGTCCTCAAATCGCCGGACATCCCCTCTATGCTGGTGGAGACGGCCTTCATCTCCAATCCAGACGAAGAGGCCAGGCTGCGCAGCCCGAGCCATCAGCAGCGCCTGGCCGAGGCGATCCTGAAGGGCATCAAGGCGTACTTCCAGAAGTACCCCAACCAGTCTGCGGCCCTCGCGGGGGATGAAACCGGGGCTGCGCCAGACCGCATTCACGTCGCCAGTCGCGGCGAAGGCCTGACCGATACCGCCCTGCGGTAACAGATCGGCCTGGTCTTCCCTGCGGGACCAGCCGTCTGAACGACGACCCGATCAGGGCCGGGCAGGTACTGGTCACCCCCCAAGGGCTGACCCGACATAGGGCGGTGGTTGAGTTGCAGGGACGGGAAGGCGGCGCTCCCGGTGGTTCTGGTCCGGTCCGCACCGGCACGGCTTGCGCCCAGCGGTGCTTTTTGCTTCCATCCGGCGATGAGCCACCGCATCTTGCCCCTTCCGTCCCACCTGGTGAACCAGATCGCCGCCGGCGAGGTGGTGGAACGTCCGGCCTCCGTGGCGAAGGAACTGATCGAGAACAGCCTGGACGCGGGCGCCGACCGTATTGAGATCGATCTGGAGCAGGGCGGGGTCAAGCTCCTGAGGGTGCGGGATAACGGCGAGGGTATCCTTGCCGAAGACCTGGTCCTGGCCCTGGCTCGGCACGCCACCAGCAAGATCGCAAGCCTCGCGGACCTGGAATCTGTCTCCAGCCTGGGTTTCCGCGGCGAGGCCCTGCCCAGCATCGCCTCCGTCTCACGCCTGGAAATCCTCTCGCGCCGCCGCGGGGCTGCGCGGGCTTGGCGCATACCGGGAGAGGGCGGAGAGCCGATCCCGGCAGCCCACCCGGAGGGGACCACCGTCGAGGTCCGGGATCTGTTCTACAACACACCGGCCCGGCGGAAGTTCCTGCGTGCCGAGAAGACTGAGCTGCAGCACCTGGAGGCGCTCGTTCGGCGCATCGCCCTGGCCAGGCTGGACGTCGGCTTTCGCCTGGGCCACAACGGGCGGGCACTTTTTCAGCTTCCGCGGGCCGGGGGTGATCCGGGGCGTATCGCCCAGCGGCTCCAGGAATTGCTCGGGACCGGCTTCGTCGAGCACGCCCTGGCGGTGGATGAGGGGGCCGTGGGGCTGCGCCTGCATGGCTGGGTCGTGGCCCCGGCCTTTTCCCGCAGTCAGGGCGACATGCAGTTCTTCTACGTGAACGGGCGTGTGGTCCGGGACAAGCTGGTCACCCATGCCCTGCGTCAGGCCTACCAGGATGTGCTGCACCACAGCCGCCATCCCGCCTACCTCCTGTACCTCGAGATCCCTCCGACCCAGGTGGATGTGAATGTCCACCCGGCCAAGCAGGAGGTGCGCTTCCGCGAGGGGCGCCAGGTCCACGATTTCATCTTCCGCGCCCTGCACCGGCGTCTGGCGGAGGGGGCTCAGGGCGGCGGTGCGGCACCTGAGGCGGCCGGTGTCTCGCCCCAGGTCGGCTGGGTCGAGCCCGGTTCGGACACTGGTCCGGCGGTGGGCCCCCGGCCCTGGCAGGGCCCCGGCCCCCAGCAGACCATGCCGCTGGGTGTCCGCGAGGCTGGACAGGGCTATGCCTTCAGCTTCGCCGCCCAGCGTCCCTTCCCGGAGTCCGCTCCGCCCGCGGCCGATGGGAACGCGCCGGCGGCTGCCCAGCCGCTGGGTTGCGCCCTGGGTCAGTTGCATGGGGCCTACGTGTTGGCCCAGGCCGAGGATGGGCTGGTTATCGTGGACATGCACGCGGCCCACGAGCGCATCGGCTACGAGCGGCTCAAGCACGCCTGGGATCAGGGCGACGTTCGCCGTCAACCGCTGCTCGTGCCGGTCCCCGTCCAGGTCAGCCGACCCGAGGCGGATCTGGCCGAGGCCGAGGCTGGCCTGATCCGGGATCTGGGCCTCGTCGTGGACCGCATCGGGGCCGAGTCCCTGGTCGTTCGGGAGGTCCCTGTGGCCCTCCAGTGGGCCGACGCCGAAGGCTTGCTGCGTGACCTGCTGGCGGACCTGAGAGAGCACGGAACCAGCGACCGGGTACGGGAGGAGATCAACGGGGTCCTCGCCACCCTGGCCTGTCACGCGGCTGTGCGGGCCAACCGGCGCCTGACTCTGGAGGAGATGAACGCCCTGCTGCGGGACATGGAATGGACCGAGCGGGCCGACCAGTGCAACCACGGGCGTCCGACTTGGGTGAAACTCTCCCGCCAGGATCTCGACCGTCTCTTCCTGCGAGGCCGCTGAAGGGGGGCGTCTGCCCGCTGATGCCAGCGCGCGGGGCTAAGGCCGAGCCGGGGTCAGGGTCAAAGCCAACCGCCCCGTCGGAAGCGCCAGAGCATGAAACCGGCGATGCCGATGCAGGCGGCCCAGAAGACGGCGTAGCTCCACTGCCAGTGGTTCTCTGGAATGTACATGTTCATCCCATAGACGCCGGCGATGAAGGTCAGGGGGATGAAGATGGTGCCGATGACCGTCAGTACCTTCATGATCTCGTTGGTCCGGTTTGAGATGACGGAGACATAGGTCTCGGCTACGGCGGAGGCGATCTCGCGGTAGGTCTCGATCAGGTCGATGATCTGGACGCAGTGGTCGTAGACGTCCCGGAAGTAGGTCTGGGTAATCTCCGACAGACACTCGTGGCGCTCGCGTTGGAGCTGGGCGATGAGTTCGCGCATGGGCCAGGCAATGCGGCGGACCATCACCAGGTCGCGCTTGATGAGGTGGATGGCCTGAAGGCTCTGGGTGTGGGGGCGGGTCAGCACATCCTCTTCGGCGTCCTCCAAGTGACGGGAGGTCTCGTCGAGGATGGGAAAGAAGCGGTCCACCAGCGCGTCCAGCAGTGAGTAGAGCAAGAAGCTGACGTCGTTCTGGCGCAGACGCGAGTGTGGGCTCTCGCAGCGGTGACGTACCTCGTCGACGGCGTTGCAGCGGGTGTCCTGGAAGCTGAGCAGGGTGTTGCGGCCGAGGAAGAAGCTCGTCTGCTCGCCGCGCAACTCGCCGTCCACCAGTTGAACCCGGCGGGCGACAACGAAGAGCCGTCCGGGGAGCTCACCGATACCGGGGTAGTCCTCGGCCTTGGGGCGGTGATGGCCGTCCAGGGCGTCCTCGATCGCCAGGGGGTGTAACTGGTATTTCTCGGCCAAGGCGCGGATGGTTCCGCGGTCCTGCAAGCCCTCCACATGGATCCAGCGCACATGTGACCAGGTCGGTCGGTGCACGGCCAGGAAGGCGGCGATGTCGGCCACCTCCCGTACCTGCATCTGCTCAGCACAGTAGTCCGTACAGACGATACGGGCCACGGCCTGCCCGGGGGTTTGCACCAGCTCGTGGTACTCGATCCCGGGTGCGGACCTGGCGGCGGTGTGTCCCGCCCTGGGCATGGCCGGAGGCAGTGCAGCCTCGCGGCGCTGGCGGCGCTGGGTCTCGCGCGGGTCCTTGGGTCGGTTGCCGCGGCGGTGGGGCTTGTTCAAGGGGCTTGCGTGGCGCATGTCCAGGGTCCGGCTGTGCAGAATCGAGCGTCACTATCCGACCTCTGGAGGACGCGATCAAGCGGCTGATCGGCCGGAAGTGGACTTAGGCGATTTCTGTCAGATCATGCACCGGCTAGCTTGTCTTTGCGCCCGCCTTCTTTGTCGCGCCAGCAGTCACATAGCCCAGCTATGCTCCTGCCGGTGCTCCTTGAAGGCGGACGTAAATCCGGCGCCGTCTGGTACATGATTCTCCGGCAATCGCCTTATTCGGGAAAAAACCGCTCGGCGTGACCGCTGTTGCTTCGGCCTGCCTCCGCCCCAATTTGTCCGGTCGGCGGCCTGCGAAATCCCGGCGGTCGGCTCCGGCGCGGTTGTAAACCTGATCCTCTTGGGGGGTAGTTCCAGATGGCACGCAGAATCGAAGGTCTGATCCGGCGCGAAATCCCGCTGCTCGACGAACAAGCGAGCGTCCTGGAAGGGGCCAGGCTCATGGCCGAGCGCAACGTTGGCACCCTGGTAGTCACGCGACAAGGGCGCGTGGCCGGGCTCTTTACCGAACGGGATCTGGTGCGGCGAGTGATCGGCCTCGGCCGTAAGCCGGACGCGGTCCCCCTGGGCGAGGTCTGCAGCGACGACTTGATCACCATCGCGCACGACGCCACCTGTCTCAAGGCCGTGGCCAAGATGGAAGCCCACGGCTGTCGCCGGCTGGTGGCCTACCGGCGGGGTGAGTACCAAGGGCTGATCAAGCTTGAGGACATGGCCCATGCCTTGGCGGATGACGGGCGCAAGGGCAAGGATCGGCTGCTCAATGCCGTTGGCATGGCGACTATCGGTGCCGCGGTGGGGGTCATCATCCTGCTCCTATCCCAACTCCCCAGCATGCTCCAGCTTGCGGATCGGGTCTCGTCGCCCTAGCCCAGGAGCAGCCGCTCCAGGATGCCGAGATAGATGGTAGAGAGCCGATCCAGGTCCACCGCGGCCACGCACTCGTTGGCCTGGTGGATCGTGGCGTTGAGCGGCCCGAGCTCCAGTACCTGGCTGCCCAGGGTTGCGATGAAGCGTCCGTCGGAGGTACCGCCGCTGGTCGACAGGTTCGCCCGCGCCCCGGTTACCTCCGCGATGGCATCACGGGCCGCCTCGACGAGCTCGCCGGCCGGGGTCAGAAAGGGGTCGCCGGATAGGCGCCAGGTCAGCTCGTAGTCGAAGCCCCCGTCATCCAGAATGGCCGTCACACGCCGGCGGATCTCCTGCTCCGTGAGCTCGCTGGAAAAGCGCAGGTTGAACTGGGCCATCAGGCGCCCGGGGATCACGTTCTCCGCCCCGGTCCCCACGTTGAGGTTGGCGATCTGGAAACTGGTGGGCGGGAAATGGGCATTGCCCAGGTCCCATTGCTCGGCTACCAGTCGTGCCAGCACCGGCGCGAAGGCGTGCAGTGGGTTCTCGGCCAGGTGCGGATAGGCGACGTGCCCCTGGCGGCCGATCACCGTCAGGAAGCCATTGATGCTGCCTCGCCGCCCGTTCTTGATGGTGTCGCCCAGCTGCTCCCGGCAGGAAGGCTCGCCCACCAGGCACCAGTCCATGACCTCGCCGCGGGCCTTGAGTGCCTCCACCACCTTGACGGTTCCGTCCGTGGCCACCCCTTCCTCGTCACTGGTGATGAGGAAGGCGATCGACCCCTGATGGTTCGGTTGGGCGCGGACGAACGCCTCAGTGGCGGTCACCATGGCCGCAAGGGAGCCCTTCATGTCCGCCGCCCCGCGCCCGTAAAGCAGGCCATTGCGGATTTGCGGGTCGAAAGGGTCTGACTCCCAATCGCTTAGCGGCCCCGGCGGGACCACGTCCGTATGCCCGGCGAAGCAAAAAAGGGGCTGGGCCGTACCGCGCCTTGCCCAGAGGTTGGTCACGCCGTTGGACGGCATGGGTTCCAGGTGGAAGCCCAATGCGGCCAGGCGCAGCCCGATCAGCGTCTGGCAGCCGGCGTCGTCCGGCGTTACCGAAGGACGGCGGATCAGCTCCCGGGCCAAGTTCAGCGTGGTCGAGTCGGTCATCGGCCGAGCAATTCCTGGTAGAGGGGCTCGCTGAAGCCCAGATGGCGAGCGTTGCCGGTGTCCAGCACCGGTCGGCGGATGATGGAGGGCGAGGCGAGCATCAGGCGGATGGCACTGTCCTCGTCCAGGCCTGCGCCCTGTTCCGGTGGGACCTTGCGCCAGGTGGTGCCCTGGCGGTTGATCAGAGCCTCCCAGCCCAGCTCCTCGACCCAGGCGCGCAGCAGCGGGTGTGGCAGGCCGTCGCGCTTGAAGTCATGGAAGCGGTAGTCGATGCCGCGGGCAGCGAGCCAGGCACGCGCCTTCTTTACCGTGCCGCAGTTGGGGATGCCGTAGAGCGTGACCATGGCTGAGCTCAGTGCAGACCGGCCCGGGCCGTCGCGCGTGTCGCCTTTTCGGGCGTCGGGCAGCTGGTGCTGAGCGCGTCCACATCGTCTGGGCCGGCTAGCAGGTCCAGCTCGGCCGCGGCCTCTGTCTCGGCGGGCGGGGCCGGCTCGAACAGGGGGCGCATGGCCTCGTCCATGTAGGGCGTCTCGGCGGCATCCTGCTCCCGCTTGACGCGCTTATAGAGGCGCCAGACCCGCCAGGCGTATGCGAGCATGGGGCCGTACGTGGAGACGAACTCCCAGACCCGCCTCGGGTAGAAGACCAGAGGGTTCTCCACCGCGAACCCAGGGCGCCGCTCGGTGCGGACCTTGCGGCGGATGAACCCCCCCTGCAGCGGGTGGACCCCCTCGAACTTGAAGCAGCCGTAGAACTCCAGGGCGATCTCCATGATCCGCTTGGGGTTGCGGTCCACCGCCGTGGCCCGGCGCATGAGCGTCTCCAGGTGCTCCATGGAGTAGTAGGCGTCCCAGGCCTGGCGGTAGATCCCCTGCCACTCGGCCTTGGTCATCCGCGGGTGGGT
The DNA here is from genome assembly GCA_963709645.1 of uncultured Gammaproteobacteria bacterium. Taxonomy (GTDB): domain Bacteria; phylum Pseudomonadota; class Gammaproteobacteria; order Chromatiales; family Chromatiaceae; genus DYRB01. Next base: position 105,712 of record CAVPXP010000010.1, on the reverse strand, counting down.
GGTGCAGACGTGCTCCAGGTCGTAGATGTTCATGTCCGGGTCCAGCGGGGCCCCGGCGGCGGCCAGGCGCTGGTGATCGACGGACCCGGGCAGCGGAGTCAGGCAGAAGAACTCCAGGATGTCCAGGGGCAGCTCGCGCTGGATGGTGGCGATGTCCTCCAGGATCTGCCCCGGGGTGTCCTCCGGGAAGCCCAGGATGTAGCCGCAGTAGGTGGTCACCCGCTTCTTCTGCCAGGCGAGCAGCATCTCGCGGTAGTTCTCGATCTTGTTCTGCTTCTTGCGCGCGGCGCCCAGGTTCTCCGGGCGGATATTCTCCAGGCCGAGGAAGACCCGCGATACCCCGGCCTTGCGCGCCTTGTCCACGAATCCCGGCAGGGTGTGGCACATGGTGTCCACCTGGATGGTGAAGTTGAACTTGACGCCCAGCTCCTCCCGTACCTGGGCGATGCGGTCGAAGATCGCCTCCCAGTTGCGGTTGCGGGCGAAGTTGTCGTCGGTGATGAAGTAGTGCCGGATGCCGTGGGCCAGGTTCTTGCGCAGCAAGCGCTCGACGTCGTCCGGGGAGCGGTAGCGGGACTTACGCCCCTGGACGTTGATGATGGTGCAGAAGCTGCACAGGAAGGGGCAGCCGCGCCCAGCGTCGAAGGTGCCCGGCATGGGCGCGTAGCGGCGCGCGACCTCGGGCGGGAGATAGGGCAGGACCTCGCCGTCCAGGTTGGGCAGGTCGCTCATGTAGTTGTAGAGGGGCTCCAGGTTCCGCGCGTAGGCGCCGCGCAGGAATGCCTCGAAGCGGCCCTCGGCCTCCCCGGCGAAGAGGGTGATGCCCAGGTCCATGGCCTCGCGCAGGTCCGCCGGAAGCTCGGGGAGCATGGCCAGGCAGCCGCTGACGTGGAAGCCGCCGATGGCGACCTGGACGCCGGCGGCGCGGAACCGCCGCGCCATGTCCATGGCCCGCGGGAACTGGTTGGACTGGACCCCGACCATGCAGACGATGCCGTTGCCGCCGGCGCGGCGGATGCGCTCGCAGATGCGCTTGACCGGGACGAAGGTGTTGGTCTCGTCGTAGGCGTGGATGTCGATCTCCACCTGGTCCCCGAGGACGCGCGCCTCAGCCGCCTCCATTGCCTGGCCGTACAGGCTGGCCAGAGAATTCGACGGGATCCACGCCTTGAGCCACTGGATCACGTAGCCGTTGTCGTCGTAGTGGGAGGGCTTGATCAGCTCCAGGTGGAAGCGGGTGTTGCCGCTTCGGGCATCGGTCGTCGTTGGCGCGGCGGCGTGATCGGGGATTGGTTGCATCGGGTTCTGGGCTCCGGGCCGTGGTGTGCCGTGAGTATACCTCCGCAGTGTTGGTGCGGCTTCGGCGGTGCCGGCGCGGATCTGGCCAGTAACTCCATGGTCTACAGGGGATTGATGCCAAATCGGGGGCAGACGTCAGGTGGCCGCGGCGCGAGGGGTCTTCGGCAACCGAAGCTGACAATTGCCCCCGCCTCGGGCAAGCTTGCGCGCCATGGCCGAGACACCCCTAGTTCCCCCATTGGATCTCCTGCACCGCATCTTCGGCTTCCGGGAGTTCCGCGGCCAGCAGGGGGCCGTGATCGACCACGTCGTCGCGGGCGGGGATGCCCTGGTCCTGATGCCCACCGGCGGGGGCAAATCCTTGTGCTTCCAGATTCCGGCCCTCGTCCGCCCGGGGACCGGGGTGGTTATCTCACCGCTCATCGCCCTGATGCAGGATCAGGTGGCGGCCCTGCGCCAGAACGGGGTCCGCGCCGCCTTTCTCAACTCCAGCCTGGCGATGGACGAGGCGCGCCGGGTGGAGCAGGCCCTGCTGGCGGGTGACCTGGACCTGGTCTACATGGCCCCGGAGCGCCTGGTCACGCCGCGAGCTCTGGACCTGCTCTCGCGCATCCCCATCAGTCTGTTCGCCATCGACGAGGCCCACTGTGTCTCCCAATGGGGCCACGACTTCCGCCCGGAGTACACCCAGCTCGATGTCCTGGCCGGGCGCTTCCCGGGCATCCCGCGCCTGGCCCTCACCGCGACCGCGGACGAGCCCACGCGCAACGACATCCGCGCCCGCCTGGGCCTGGAGGGCGCCCGCGACTTCGTCAGCGGCTTCGATCGCCCCAACATCCGCTACCAGATCCACCAGCTCAGCGACGCCAAGCGCCAGCTTCTGGCCTTCCTGCAGCGAGAGCACCCGGGGGAGGCAGGTATCGTCTACTGCCTGTCGCGCAAAAAGGTGGATGCCATCGCCGGGTGGCTCGTCACCGAAGGGATCAAGGCCCTGCCGTACCATGCCGGCCTCGACAACGCCGTGCGCAAGGCCCACCAGGAGCGCTTCCTGGCCGAGGAGGGGGTGGTGATCGTCGCGACCATCGCCTTCGGCATGGGCATCGACAAGCCCGACGTGCGCTTCGTCGCCCACCTGGACCTGCCCAAGAGCGTCGAGGCCTACTATCAGGAGACCGGCCGCGCCGGGCGCGACGGCCAGCCTGCAGACGCCTGGATGGCCTACGGGCTGTCCGGGGTCCTGATGCTCCGGCAGATGCTGGAGGCCTCCGAGGCGGACGAGCGCCACAAGGCCATCGAGCGGCGGAAGCTGGAGGCCATGCTCGGGTTGTGCGAGATCGTCACCTGCCGGCGCCAGACCCTGCTGCGCTACTTCGGAGACCAGCTGCCGGCGCCCTGCGGCAACTGCGACAACTGTCTGACCCCACCCGAGACCTGGGACGGCACCCTGGCCGCCCAGCAGGCCATGTCGGCCGTCCACCGCACCGGCAGCCGGTTCGGGGTCAACTATTTGATCGACGTCCTGCGCGGGGCCGATGACCCCCGCATCCGGTCCTTCGGCCACGACAGTCTCAAGGTCTTTGGGATCGGCAAGGGGCTGGAGGCAGGGCAATGGCGCTCCGTCTTCCGCCAGCTCGTCGCGCGCGGGCTCATCGGGGTGGACGTGGAGGGGCACGGGTCACTCTATCTCACCGAGTCGGCGCGGCCTGTCCTGCGCGGGGAATCCAGGCTCGACCTCCGCCGCGACCGTCCCGAGGCGAAGGCCAAGGCGGGCAAGCGCGAGCGCCGCGTCCCCAAACCGGGCCTGGTCGGGGCCCTTTGGGACGCGCTCCGCGCCAAGCGCCGCGAGCTGGCGCAATCACAGGGCGTTCCCCCCTATGTCATTTTTCACGACAGCGTTTTGCAGCAGATGGTGGACCAACAGCCCCGGGATAAGGCCAGCCTGGCCCTGCTGGAGGGGGTCGGTGCCAAAAAACTGGCCCGCTACGCGGCGGACTTTCTGGCTGTCATCGCCGCCTGCGCCAAGCCCTCTGCGGGAGGGGGGTTGAGCGACACCCTGGCTGAGACCCTGACGCTTTGGCGAGAGGGACTCGGTATCCAGGCCGTCGCCGAGCGACGCGGCCTCGCACCCGGGACCATCCAGACGCACCTGGCCGAGCTGATTGCCGCCGGGAAGCTGTCGTTGGCCGAAGTGGTAACCCTGCCCCCCGGGGAGCTGGAGCGCATCCGCGAGGCCCTGCTGCCCGACCAGGAGGCCGGCAATCCAAGCGTTAAACCCGCCTACGAACGGCTGGGCGGGGCCTACGAATACGGTCTGCTGCGCTGCGTCCAGGCCGGGATGCAGGGGCGGGTGCGTGCGGAGGGGCAGGGTGAGCGAGACTGACGTGGACGCTGGTCCTGCCGCGGAGCCGACCTGGTACCTCTACCTGATCGAGTGTCGCAACGGGCGCCTCTACACCGGCATCGCCATCGACCCGGAGCGGCGTTTCGCCGCTCATGCCGCCGGGCGCGGGGCCATGTTTACCCGCATCAATCGGCCGCTGCGGTTACTCGGCTGCCGGTCTTACCCCAACCAGTCCCTCGTCACCAAGGCCGAGATCCACCTCAAGCGGTTGGATCGCAGCGCCAAGCTCGCGTGGGCGCGGGACAATCCGCCGGGCGAGGGGCCCAGATCGGCGGGTGCGGTGGCGGTGTTGGTGCGGTAGCGGCCTCGCCTTGTAGCGGTGCTCCTGGGTGCTTTGCTGATCCGATAAGGCGAAGGGTCCCGACGCGCCGGCTCCGGCAACCGGCGGGCCATGCGGCTATCCCTCAGCAGATCCGCCGAGTCGATCGCGCGCGGCCGGCGGAAGAAAGACCGGTGCCCCTGCGTGCCGGCAAACGGGACGGCCGTGTGCGCTGGTGGGTCTTTCCGAGCGGCAGGTTAGTCTCCATCAGCCGGCATGCAGTGTCGCGCCGGGCGTGAGGTTCCGGCTACTCGGGAAGTCCGGCCTTTCGAAGATCATCGACGAAGGTGTTCATCAGCGCGTCGTCTTGTATTGGATGGGCAGCCTTCTGATGCGAAATGGTGTCTGTGGGACTCAAGACCTGAATCTCCTGCACCTCCCACTCCGCGTCGTCCTGCCGGTGGGCGCGCACATAACTGGCCGCAAGGTGCAGCCTGATCGGGACTGCGTTCTCGTTGCGGCTCTTGGCCTCTTCGAGTGCTTCGACTGCCTCGTCGATACGGCCGAGGCTGTAATAGGCTCTGCCCAGGTTGTAGGGGTAGTCCCAGGTGTAGTAGGGGTTGAGCTGCATCCCTTTCTTTATCAGCGCAATCGCTGATTCTGGCTCAGCCAGGGCATTCTTGATCAAGGCCAGCAGGCCGTATCCGTCGGCATAGTTCGGGGCTATCGTTACGGCCTCAGTGGCAGCCGCTTCGGCCAGCTTGTACTCCTTGCGCATGAGGTGCACAAAGCCAAGTGCCCAGTAGGTCTGCGGGATGGAATTGTCGAGGTCGACTGCCTTGCGGGCGAGCTCAAGTGCCCGCTCGATCGTCTGTTGGGGATTGTCTGCCCATCCGCGACGGTAGCTGAAGGCGAGCGTATACGCGAGGGCGCCGTAGGCACGGCCATAGCTGGGGTCTGACTCGATGGCCTGGCGATACGTGGCCTGCGCCTGGCGATTGGTGTCCGGCGTACTGACCTTCGTCAGCCGCTGCCCGTCCTGAAAATAGTCGTAGGCGGCGAGGCTGTTGGTGGTCCGCCGCGCCAGGCGCTCCGCCTCTTGCCGCGACAACTTGACGGCGAGGGCCTCGACGATGCTGCTCGTCACTTCGTCTTGCACCGCAAACACTTCGGCGACCTGCCGGTCATAGCGTTTCGCCCATTTTTGGAAGCCGCTCCGGGCGTCGACCAACCGGGCATTCACCCGCACCGCGTCACCGCGACGGCGGATGCTGCCTTCGAGGACGAAATCGACGTTGAGCTCGGCGGCAAGCTCGCGGGCCGCAACCTGCTTGCCCTTGAACGCGAATGACGTATTGCTCGCGATTACCAGCAGGGTGGGAAGACCGGACAGATCGGTGATGATGTCCTCGGTGATCCCGTCGGCAAACGAGTCATAGTGCGAATCGTCACCCAGGTTCTCGAACGGCAGGACCAGGATGGATGGCGTGCGGCTCGATTCCCCACCCGAGCGGGCGGGGGATTCCAACATTGCAGGGGGACCAAATCAGGTGCAGCGCCGCGGCGAGCCCTACCAGTGCCGCCAGGGCGCTTCCGACCAGTGCTGCGGTCAACGACTTGGATCGCGTCCTTTCTGTTGGCACCCTGTCCGGCCCAGCGGTGTCATGCCCCGCCAGGAGCTGCGCTTGTTCGGTGGCGAGATAACGGACAGGCGCAACCAGGCGGTAGCCGCGCTTCGGGACAGTGGCGATGATGACCGGCTCCCTGGCTTGGTCGCCGAGCGCCTTCCTGAGCTTGATTACGCTGTTCGTGACCGCGTCGTACCCCACTAGGGCACCGCGCCAGACGTTGTGCTCCAGTTCCTCCCGGGTCACCACCTCACCCTGGATGCCCGGCGAGGTAAACCAGCACCTCCATCGCCTTGGGCTCGATGCGCTCGATACTCCCGGCGCGGCTGAGCTGCCCAAGCTCCGGCGCAACCAGCCAATCCCCCACCCTGAAGTGACGGAACCGCTCGACTCCATCGTTGGCCTGACTTGTCTCCATAGGGTCGACCACTCGAAGATCTCGATCTACAAGGTGCATGGCCACGCGGCCGCAAGCGGAACGCGTGCGGGCGTCTTGCCAGCAGGTGTTCGCGCTCCCTCCCGTGCTGCGCGAACTGCGACCCGGACTCGACCGACGATCGCGACGGGAGCAAGGACGCAATGGCCCAGGCACCCGAGATGACTTGGGCCAGTGGCTGATTATAGGAGAGCCGAAGCGGACGGGAAGCGCCCGCGATGTCGCTCGCCCAGCGGCAAAGGGTCCTCAGGGGCGTTACGCCGGCCAGGATCGCCCTGGATGCTCCGGCAGGCTCATCGGAAAGGGCCGCGGGCGGCCCTTTCCAAACCGGTCCGCCAGCCAGGCCTCATTGGCCCATGGTCGGAAGACCAACCTGCGCGACTGGGACATCCACGATGCGTGCCCCGGTCTGGTCGAGTCGCCAGGTGTAGCCGGAGAGCTCGTAGCGCAGCGAGACCGGTCTGCCATCGACCGAGCCGTCGACCGAGACCTCGGTGGGCGAGTGAATGGAGCGGCCTTCGACTGCAAGCGCGGCGTTGGGGAAGCGCAGCTCCAGCTCCTTGCAGACCAGCTCGGAGCCGGGACCGATGTCGCCGATCTCTGGCGGATCCGTCATACAAGCTGCGGTGGCGGCCAATGAAACGGGCAGTGCGGCGATGATGAGTAGCTGTTTGATCATGTTATTACCCTCTCGTGACACGGTTGGTTGGGCCGCAGGATCCGGTTCGGACGCCGGGCCGCTGCGGTGACTCAACCTTTAGCCTTCTGCCGGGGGGAAGTCCCGACGGAAACACGCCGAAACAGCGACCGTCGAATTTCCGTCGTTTTTGTCGACTCATCGCGTCTACAGTCAACTACAAGACTCCACGCACCAGAACCTGGACGCCTATGTCGCAGACTCGTCGGAACCCATCAGAAGAACCCAGGCGGCCCGTTTCGGATGCGTTCCGGCTCGACGACTGGCTGGTTGACCCCAGCAGCGGGCAGATCAGTCGGCGTGGTACTGTCACCCGCGTCGAGCCCAAGGCGATGGACGTGCTCGTCTATCTCGCCTCGCGCCGGGGTGACGTCGTCTCGCGAGCCGACTTGGAGCTACAGGTCTGGCACGGCGCTGTTGTGGGCTATGACGCGGTAACCAATACGGTCATCAAGCTGCGCAAGGCATTGGAGGACGATCCCCACGAGCCGAGCTACATCGAGACTGTCCCGAAGCGCGGTTACCGGCTGGTGGCGCAGATCGACTCGGCTGCATCAGCCGAAATCCGCGGTCCTGCGGCGGTGAGAACAGGGCCGCAACCGCTCCGCGCACGCAATGGGGTCGTGATAGCTGCGGCGCTGACCGTTTTCGCCGTCAGCGCCATCGTGCTTTTCATGGACCGGAAAGATGCGCCCGGCGGATCGGCACCAAGCGCCGTAGCGGTTTCGCCCGCCGCCATTGACGCCGTCGTTGGCGCTCGCCCCACCGTCACCGTGCTGCCCTTCGAGGTCTTGGGCGCAGATCCCGAGGACCTCTATCTGGCGCGCGGCTTGACTGCAGACCTGATCGCCGACCTGTCCCAATTGTCCGGCCTCTTCGTGGCGGGCGCTGCTGCGCAGCAGGAGGCGCCTGGGGATAACCACACCGACGCCTTGCGAGGACGATACGAGGTCTGGGGCGGGGTGCAGCGCGTTGGTCCGCGCCTCAAGGCGGAGGTTCGCCTCGTCGCGGCAGGTACCCGTCGCCAACTATGGGTGGAGCGCTACGACAGGCCGTTCAGCGACTTCTTCGAAATCCAGGATGCGATCGGGACTCGTATCGCGCAGGCCCTGTCGGTCAAGGTAACGGAGGCCGAGCAGCAGCGGCGCGCGCACCGGTACACCCGCTCGGTTGATGCCTACGACATCTTTCTCCAGGCTCAGGTGCAACTCTTGATGCGCGGGAAGGCGGAGAACGAACGCGCACGGGACCTCTACCGGCGTGCGATCGCGCTGGATCCCATTTTTGCCCGCGCCTACGGTGGGCTGGCCCTGACGTACGCCGCCGATTACCGGAACCAGTGGGTGAAGGACGCGGACGCAGCGCTCTCCCGCGCGCTGGACATGGCTCAGACGGCCTTGCAGATCGACGCCGCAAGCCCAGAGATCCACTGGGTACTCGGTTATGTGAGGGTTCAACAGCGCCAACATCGCGATGCCACGGCGCAGTTGGATCAGGCACTAGCCCTGGAGCCATCCTACGCGGATGCCCTTGCGCTCAAGGGAGGGATCAGGACCTACCTCGGGGAACCCGCTGAAACCATCCGGCTGGTGAGGAGTGCCATGCGCCAGAACCCTGGGGCCGGCTATCTCTATTTCATGGTCATTGGCCGGGCGTATTTTTTTATCGACGACCAGGTTCAGGCCCTGATCAATCTTCGCGAGGCGGTCTCACGCAATCCCGAGAGTCTGGAGGTGCACATCTACTTGGCTGCAGCGCTTGAACGCAGTGGTGACCGGACGGGTGCCGAATGGGAGGCGGTGGAGATACGAGCCATCCGTCCCGATTTCTCGACGACAGTCTGGCTGGAGACCTACCCAATGACGGATGCAGCGCAGCAGGATCGGTTGATCTCCACACTTGCCGGCTTGGGACTCTAATCGGGTCTTCGCACATCCCGGCTCGGAACAAATGGGGTCGAACAAATGGGGTCTGTGCTTGACCTTGCACCGCGACGTAGGCGCCGACGTTCCGCGAATCGTAGGCTGAATAATTTGCGTCTATGTGCCACCTGAAACGGCCGATGCGGTTCATTCGTCATGCATTCTGCGGGGCCACAGCGCACTCATCGGGCTGCGCGCTACAGGTCCCCCGCCAGGTGCCGGCGCAGGGCTGCCGCCGTCGGCATGTCTCCCGCCGCGGCGACCTCTTCTGGCGCGCCCGCCGCGACGATCCGCCCACCCGCCGCTCCACCTTCGGGTCCCATGTCGATGATCCAGTCGGCGGCTGCCATGAGATCCAGGTTGTGCTCGATGACCACCACGCTGTGGCCGGCGTCTACCAAGCGGTGCAGGGCCTGGAGCAGGCGCTCCACGTCGGCCATGTGCAGGCCCACCGTGGGTTCGTCCAGGACATAGAGGGTCGGTTTGTCCGTGACCCCGTCCGCCTCGGTCCTGGCCTTGGCCAATTCGGTGACCAGCTTGATCCGCTGGGCTTCACCGCCGGACAGGGTGGGGCTGTGCTGGCCCAGGGTCAGATAGCCCAGTCCGACGGTTTGGAGCAGGGCCAAGGGCTGATGCACCGCCGGGTGCGCGGGGAAGAACGGGATCGCCTCGTCCACGCTCAGTCTGAGGACCTGACCGATGTCGAGCCCCTTGAAGCGGATCTCCCGGGTCTCCCGGTTGAAACGGGTCCCGCCGCAGACTTCGCAGGGGACCTTGACGTCCGGCAGGAAGCTCATCTCAAGGCGCCGAAGCCCTTGGCCCTCGCAGGCGTCGCAGCGACCGCCCGGCGTGTTGAAGGAAAAGCGCCGCGCGCTCCAGCCGAGCATGCGCGCCTCGGCGGTAGCGGCGAAGAGCCGCCGGATCTGGTCCCAGAAGCCGACATAGGTGGCCGGGCAGGAGCGCGGGGTCTTGCCGATGGGGGTTTGGTCCACCTCCAAGACCCGGGCCAGGCCCCGCCAGCCTGTCAGGGCCGTGCAGCCCACCAGATCGGACTTGCGGGTCGTGGCCCGCCGAGGCCCCTCCGTCGCCAGCAGCCCGCGCAGGCTGGGGACCAGTACCTCACGGATCAGGGTGGACTTGCCAGAGCCTGAGACCCCGGTAATGCAGACCAGCCGGGCCAAGGGCAGGCGCAGCTGCAGTCCTTGCAGGTTGTGCAGCCTGGCCCCCTTTAGGATCAGGTGGTTGGTGCCCGTTGCGCCCACCGGCCGGCGCGGCCTGGTGTGCCGCGAGGGCGGCCGAGCCAGGTAGCGGCCGGTGATGGAATCTCGGGTCGGCGGCCAGCTCCGCGGCGGTACCCTCGGCGACGATGTACCCGCCCTGGGCCCCGGCCCCCGGACCCAGGTCGATGACGTGCTCGGCCCGGCGGATGGTCTCCTCGTCGTGCTCGACCACGACCACCGTGTTGCCCCTGGCCTGGAGGGCAGCGAGGGTATCGAGCAGCAGGCCGTTGTCTCGCGGGTGCAGGCCGATGGTGGGCTCGTCGAGGACGTAGCAGACGCCCTGCAGGTTGGAGCCGAGCTGGGCGGCGAGACGGATGCGCTGGGCCTCGCCGCCGGATAGGGTCGGGGCGCCGCGGTCCAGGCTCAGATAGCCGAGCCCGACATGGGTCAGGAAGGCCAGCCGGTTGCCGATTTCCGGGAGTAGATCGCGGGAGACGGCCGCCTCCCGCTCGTCCAGTTCCAGGGAGGCGAGGGCGTCCGCGACCTGCGCCACGGTCAGGGCCGAGATCTGGGCGATGGAGCGGCCGTGGAAACGCACGGCCAGGGCCTCCCGGCGCAGGCGCTGGCCGTCGCAGGTTGGACAGGGCAAGGACCCGGTCGTCGATGCCGTCCAGCCACTGGGCCTCATCGCCGGTCTGCTCGGCGTCGAAGCCCGGGAGCCGGGTGCCGGTGCCGAAACAGGAGGGGCACCAGCCGTGTTTGGAGTTGTAGGAGAAGAGCCGCGGGTCGGGCTCCTCGAAGGCGCGCCCGCAGCCCGGGCAGGCGCGTTGGGTGGAGTAGGGCGTCTCGGCGCCCCAGGCCTCGTCGCGGACCTCCACCAGCCGGATCAGCCCCTTGCCCAGGTCTAGGGCCTGGTCCAGCAGGGTGCGCAGCTCCGCTTCCGCTGCCGGGGTCAAGGCGACCTCGCCCACTGGCAGGTCGATGTTGTGCTCGCGGAAGCGGTCCAGCCGCGGCCAGGGGTCCGTCGGGACCGGCTCGCCGTCCACCCGAAGGACGTCGTACCCCTTGCCCTGGGCCCACCTGGCCAGCTCCGGATAGATGCCCTTGCGCGCCACCACCAGGGGGGCCATGAGTGCCACCCGGCGTCCGGCGAAGCCGCCCAGGATCTGGTCCAAGATGGCGTCGCGGGTTTGGGGGCGGATGGGTAGGTCGCAGTCGGGGCAGTGCTGGGTGCCGAGCTTGACGTAGAGCAGGCGCAGGAAGTGGTGGATCTCGGTGAGGGTGCCCACGGTGCTCTTATGCCCGCCGCGGCTGGTGCGCTGCTCGATGGCCACGGTGGGCGGGATGCCGAAGATGGCGTCCACCTCGGCTCGGGCGGCGGGCTGCACGAACTGGCGGGCATAGGCGTTGAGGGACTCCAGGTAGCGCCGCTGGCCCTCGTTGAACAGGATGTCGAAGGCCAGGGTGCTCTTGCCGCTGCCGGAGACGCCGGTGATGACCGTGAGCTTCCGGTGGGGGATGGTGAGGCTCAGGTCCTTGAGGTTGTGCTCACGGGCGTGGCGAATGTCGATGGCCTTGGGAGGTGTCGGTACGCGCATCCGTAGGAGCGCCGCCTCGGGCGCGATTGGGCGTGTTTTCGCCATGTTCTGGAAGACGCTGCATCGCGGCGAGGGCGCCGCTCCCACTGGCAAGACCGCGCAGGGCTTGGCCGGTGTGGCTGGTTGGGTGCGAGGCGACCTGGGGCGGGGTTCCGATGCAGACGATCTGGCCGCCGGCACTGCCGCCCTCCGGGCCGAGATCGATGAGCCAGTCGGCGTGCCGGATGACGTCCAGATTGTGCTCGATGACCAGCAGGGAGTGGCCCTGGTCCAGCAGGCGCCGGAAGGCGGCCAGCAGGGTGGCGATGTCGGAGAAGTGCAGCCCGGTGGTGGGCTCGTCGAGGATGAACAGGAGACCCGCGGTCGACGCCCCCTGTTTGCGGGCGCGGGCCTGGACCAGGTGCTCGGCGAGCTTGAGGCGCTGGGCCTCGCCGCCGGACAGGGTGGGGACCGGCTGTCCCAGGCGGACATAGCCCAGGCCTACCGCCTGGAGGGGCTCCAGGGCACGCAGGACCTCGGGCTGGTCGGCGAAGGCGGTGACGGCCTCGGTGACGGTCAGATCGAGGACCTCGGCGATGGAGCGCCTGCCGCCCTGAGCGCCAAGGTCCAGCGTCACCTCCAAGACCTGGGAGCGGTAGCGGCGCCCGTCGCAATCTGGGCAGCGCAGGTAGACGTCGGAGAGGAACTGCATCTCGACGTGCTCGAATCCGGAGCCGCCGCAGGTGGGGCAGCGCCCATTGCCGGAGTTGAAGCTGAAGGTCCCCGGGGTGTAGCCGCGCTCCTTGGCGAGCGGCGTCGCGGCGAAGCGCTTGCGGATTGGGTCGAGGGCGCCGACATAGCTCGCGGGGTTGGAGCGGGAGGTCCGGCCGATGGGGGATTGGTCCAGCAGCACGGCGTCCGCGATGTGCTCATGGCCCTCGCAGGCGCGGTGCTCGCCGGGGGCCTCGGTCGGTCGACTCTTTGCCTTGGCCAGCGCCCGGTAGAGCACATCCTCCACCAGGGTGGACTTGCCGGAGCCGGAGACACCGGTGACGACCACCAGGCGGTTGAGCGGGACCTCGACATCGATTCCGGCCAGGTTGTTGGCGCTGGCGCCTCGGAGCCGGAGCACGGGCTCGCCCGGGGCCGGGGGCCTGGGCTCGCGCGGTTCGGCCACCAGTCGGCGCCCCGTGAGGTAGGCCGCGGTGAGGGAGTCCGGCGCGGCCAGGAGCTGCGCTGGGGTCCCCTGAAAGACCAGCTCGCCGCCCTGTTCGCCGGGACCGGGGCCCAGGTCGAGGATGCGGTCCGCCGCCAGCATCACCTGTGGGTCGTGCTCGACCACCAGGAGGGTGTTGCCGGCGTCGCGCAGCCTGTGGAGCAGGCCGACGATGCGATCCATGTCCCGCGGGTGCAGGCCGATGCTGGGCTCGTCCAGTACGAACAGGGTGTTGACCAGGGCCGTGCCCAGGGCCGTGGTCAGGTTGATGCGCTGGACCTCGCCGCCCGACAGGGTGCGCGACTGGCGGTCCAGGGTCAGGTAGCTCAAGCCCACTTCGCAGAGATACCGCAGGCGCTGGCGGATGCCCGCCAGCAGCAGGTCCAGGGCCTGGTCCAGGCCGCGTTCCAGGTGCAGGCCGTCGAAGAGGTCCCGGCAACGGGCGAGCGGCAGTCCCATGAGGTCGTGGACGTTGAGGCCGGGCAATGCCTGCCAGACTCGGGGATCGGCCCGGACGCGGTCCTGGCGGAAGCGGTGCTCGGGGTCGATGGCCGCGTCGGCGTCCGCCCTGCTGCCCAGGCGCCAGTCGAGGGCCTCATCCTTGAGCCTGGCACCATTGCAGGCAGGGCAGGGGTCGTAGGAGCGGTACTTGGAGAGCAGGACGCGGATGTGCATCTTGTAGCTGCGCCCCTCTAGCCACTGGAAGAAGCGGCGAACGCCGTACCAGACTCCATGATCCCACTCTCCTTCGCCCTCCAGGACCCAGTGCCGGTCCGCCTCGGTGAGGTCCCGCCAGGGGACGTCCGTGGGGATACCCCGCCGGTAGGCGAAGCCCATCAGGTCCTCCTGGCTCTCGGAATAGCTGTCCGTCTGGAAGGGCTTGATGGCCCCTTCGATCAGGGACTTGCCCTCGTCCGGGATGACCAGGCCCCAGTCGATGCCGATGGTGCGTCCGAACCCCCGGCAGGTCTCGCAGGCCCCCACCGGGGAGTTGAAGGAGAACAGGTTGGGGAGGGGGTCGCGGTAGGCGATGTCGCAGTCCGGGCAGTGCAGGTCGGTCGAGAAGCGCCAGGGGGTGTTGGCCTGGCCATCGGCATCCAGGGGATAGACGAGCGCCCGGCCGTGGCCATGTTCCAGGGCCGCCTCCAGGGCCTCGACCCCGCGGCTGCGGCTGTCCGGGGTCAGGCGCAGGCGGTCCTGGATGATCTCCAGGGCGTCGGTATCCTCCCGCAGGATGCGGATGTAGCCCTGTTGGGCGAGCAGGGCCTTGATCTGCCCAGAGGTGAAGCTGGTCGGGACCGTGATGCGGAAGGCGACCAAAGCCCTTGGTCTGGCGCCACCGGTGCGAGCCTGAAGCTCATCCCAAATCCCCTCGGGGGTGTCGCGGCGGACCTCGCGCCCGCAGCCGCGGCAGAAGAGTCGCGCGGCCCGGGCAAAGAGGAGCTTGATGTGGTCGTTCAGCTCCGTCATGGTCCCGACGGTGGAACGCGAGGTCCGTACCGGGTTGGTCTGGTCGATGGCGATCGCGGGGGGGATGTCCTCGATGCGGTCCGCCCGCGGACGGTCCATGCGGTCGAGGAACTGGCGGGCATAGGGCGAGAAGGTCTCGACGTAGCGGCGCTGACCCTCGGCGTAGAGGGTGTCGAAGGCGAGCGACGACTTGCCCGAGCCCGAGACGCCCGTGACCACGATCAGCTCTCCTAGCGGCAGGTCGAGGTCCAGACCCTTGAGGTTGTTCTGGCGCACCCCGCGCAGGCGCATGGTGGGTTGATCGGCGGAGCGGCGGTCGGACATGGGGGCCTCGGGCGCTGCGGGATGGCGGGCGGGGTGGAATCCGGGTTGATGCCAGGGCAGCGGCGGCGGTCGGGATTCGACCAGGGCGGGCAGGCTGCGCCGGGGTGCCCTTGGGCCTTATCCTTCGCCTTGTTCAGGGAACCGGTCTCGACCCGTGCGCAAAGACCCCAGCGGGCTCGACGGCTAAGCGATACTCCGGGAGGGCGTCATGCTCGAATTCACCCACAAGGCCGCGACGCTGGTCGGAGCCCTGCATGCCTGGTTCCTGGGCCTGTCGTTGCCGGTCCAGATCGCCGCGGTGGCCATGACCCTGGCGGTGCTCTGGGTCGCTTGGATCGTCCTGCGGGTGACTCTGGCCGCCTTCCGAAGCACGTTTCGCGGGCTCTGATTCAGGCGCCGACCTTTTCTGGCGTCTCTCCCAGCGTTCTGCTGTGGGTGGGCGATCGCTGTTCGGGCATCCTACTCCGACCCGACCCGACCCGACCCGACCCGACCCGACCAGCGGCTTCGGCTGGACCATTCGGCTAAGCTTTGCGGCGGTGTGACAGGCGAGAGTTGCCAGAGGTGCCGCGGCAGGGGCGGCCGGCGGCGATCGCCGCCGGCTTCACTTGATGCTTCGGCTATCTAGTCGCCTCGACGACGTAGATCTCCACCCGCCGGTTCTGTCGACTGCCGGCCCTGGTCGCGTTGTCCGCGATCGGGCGGGTCTCGCCAACGCCGATTGCCTCCATGCGCTCCCCGGCGATACCGCGCTCCACCAAGGCATGTTTGACGGCATCGGCCCTTTCCTGGGACAGGGCGAGATTGGTCTCGTCCCGTCCAGAGGCGTCAGTGTGGCCTTCGATGCGGGCGGTCAACCTGGGGAATTGAGTGAGCAGCGCGGCGATGTGGTCCAGGCTCGGCAAGTCCCCGGCGGGGAGGGTGGCCTTGCTCACCGGGAATGTGAGGTCGGCCTCGGCGAGGGTCAGCAGAAGGCCGCGCTCGGTCTCCTTGCCGCCCAGGGCGGAGACCTGGACCAATAGGTCGTGCTGGCGGGCCATGGCATCCGCGTGCGCCTGCTTAGCCGCGGCGAGGGCGGCCTCGGCCTGTTTGTGCTCCGTGCTCAGGGTCTCTTCCACGGTTGCGACGCGGCCCTCGGCCGTGGCGAGCTGCTGCTCCAGGGCGGCCTTTTGCTGTGCGGCGGCTTCTTGGGCGGCGCTTAGGTCGGACCGGACACCGGACAGGGCCTGCTCTGTGTCAGCCAGCTTGCTTTTCAAGTCGGCGACGAGATTGTCGTGCTTGGTCTGCAAGGCGGCCAGGGCGGCGGTCTCGGAGGCAAGGCTGGCGGCCAGGGTCTCAATGCGACCCTTTGCCTGGCCGATTTCCTCGCTGTGACTGGCCTTGGCCCGAGCCAGCTCGCTCTCGAGGCTGGTCTTGAGGGCGGCGGCGTCCCTGGCAGCTTGGTCCAGGGCCGCGGCGTGGGCGGCTTCTAGGTCGGCGCGCTTTTTGGCTGCAGCCTCCAGCGCCGCCTTGTGTTGGGCCTGCAAGTCGGCCTGCTCCTTGGCGGCCTGATCGAGGGCTGCGGCGTGTTGGGTCTTGAGGTCGGCTTGCTGCTTGGCGGCTTGCTCCAGGGCGACGGCATGCTGGGCCTTGAGGTCGGCTTGTTGTTGGGCAGCCTGATCCAGGGCGGCGGCATGTTGGGCCTTGAGGTCGGCCTGCTGCGCGGCGGCATTCTCCACGGCGGCGTCATGCTTGGCCTGGACGGCCGCCAGGTCGAGGGTTGCCTTGTCCATGGCGGCGTCGTACTGCGATTCGAGTTGAGATAGCTCTCCGCGTGTTTGGGTGAGATCCGCCTGAGCGTTCTGCAACTGGGTGTTGGCGTCGGTCAGGGCCTGCGTGCGCTGCTCGATGGTTTCCGTAGCAGCGGTCAGTCGGTCGGTGAGCTCGCCATTGGTCGTTTCGAGGCCGGCGATGGTCGTCAGGCCGCTCTCGATGCGCTGGTCAAAGGAGGCAAACAGCTCGGCGCGCTCCGGGTCGGTTCCCTCAAGGGTGGTTTGCAGTGCCGCGAGGCGTTCCTTGAACTGACCTTGCACGTCCTGAACTTTGACCTTGTGCTGCTGCTCAAGGGCGGTCAACTCGGCGGTGTGGCTGGCGGCGGCGTCCTCCTGGGCCTGCTTCAGCCGCAGGATGTCCGCGCCCATGGCGGCGACCGTTTGGGTCGCCATATCGAAGCGCCCCTGCAATTCAGCATAGGCATCGGCGGCCTTGCGCTGCTCCGCGGCAAGCGCGTCCGCCGCCTTGCCCTTTTCCGCGGCCAGGGTCTCAGCGTGTTGCCGTTGCAGGGCCGTGATGTCGGCCTTGAGTGCCTCATTGGTCTGGTTGGCCGACTCCATCTGCCGGGTGAGGTCCTGGATATCGCGGCGGCGGTCGGCTTGCACGCGGTCGATCTCGCCCCGCAGTCCCCTCTCGGTTTGTACGGCAAGGTCGAGTTTGGTCTTCGCGCCTTGGAGTTGTTGGGCCCCTTCGGTTATTGAGATCCGCTGGGCGGCCAGATTTTCCTTTAGAGTCCCGCTGTACCATAGGTGCATGGCGTAAAGCCCGATCACGACGAGCAGTAGGAGCCAGGTCAGGGTCTTATAGACGCTCTTGGACTGTTCTTGCATGGGGTTCTCCTTTGGGTGGCCTGCCGGGTGACTCGTGTCCCCGGCATTGATTTCTTTGTTCGCCTTCGGCACCCCGAGAGGGGGGCCGCCAGTGCAGAGGGTTTTTTACCATAAACCAGTTTCCCGAATGCGGCGGATTTGCGCGGTCGTAATGGCGTTTCCGGCCTGGCATCGGTCGCCGGCCGGCCCCGCGCGCCGAACGGGCCCTTTGCAATGAAAAGGGCCGGGCGGGGATTCCGCGCGGCCCGGTAGCGACGGGCCCGAGCGGACCCGCCGGTAGTCAGCTGGGGTCGGGTCAGGTGATCTTGACCTGGATCTGCTCTCCGCTTTCGGGGTCGGTAAGGTGGACGGCGCAGGCGATGCAGGGGTCGAAGGAGTGGATAGTGCGCAGGATCTCCAGGGGCTGATTGATGTCGGCGAGTTGGTGGTTGTGCTGCAAGGCCGCCTCATAGGCACCGGGGACGCCCTTGGGGTCACGCGGCCCGGCGTTCCAGGTCGAGGGGACCACTGCCTGGTAGTTGTGAATGAGACCGTCCTCGATGACGATCCAGTGCCCCAGTGCCCCGCGGGGGGCCTCCATGAAGCCCGCCCCCTTGGCATGGCTCGGCCAGGTGGATGGGTCCCAGAGGGTCTCGTTGAAGGTCTTGGTGTCGCCCTGCTTGATGTTGGCGACCAGGGTGTTGTACCAGCCCTGCATGGAGTCGGCGACGACCTTGGTCTCCAGGGTGCGGGCGGCGGTCCGGCCCAGGGTGGAGAACAGGGCCTGGATCGGGATGTCCAATTTGGTCAGGGTCATGTTGACCAGTTCCTTGGTCTGCTCGTGGCCCGTGGCATAGAGCATCAGTACGCGGGCCAGGGGGCCGACTTCTACTGAGTGTCCCTTCCAACGTGGGGCCTTGAGCCAAGAATAGCCGTCGTCGACGTCGAGTTGGGTGTAGGGTGGCTTGACCCCGCCGCGCCCGTCGTAGTCAAGCGTCGTCTCGCCGGCGTAAGGATGCAGGCCCTTGTCCTTGCCGTCCTGGTAGTCGTACCAGGAGTGGGCGACGAATTCCTGAATCTGGCTGTCGTCGTGCAGGTCGACCTCGTGGATAGTGGTCAGATCGCGATTGAGGATGGCCCCGCGGGGGAACAGGAGCTTGGAACCGTCCCCCGCCACACCGGTCTCCGGCAGGTCGCCGTAGCAGAGGAAGTTACCCAGACCCTCGCCGCGGCTGCCCCAGTCCTTGTAGAAGCTGGCGATGGCCAGGGTGTCGGGAATATAGACCTGATCCACGAACTGGGCCATGGTCGAAATGATGCTTTGCACCTCGGCCAGCTTCCTGGAATTGATGGCGGAGTCGGAGTTGAGGTCGATGGGGCAGCCCACGCCGCCGACGACGAAATTGGGGTGGGGGTTCTTGCCACCGAAGATGGCGTGTAGGCGGGCGGCCTCGCGCTGCCAACCCAAGGCCTCCAGGTAATGGGCCACCGCCATGAGGTTGGCCTCCGGCGGCAGTTTGTAGGCTGGGTGGCCCCAATAGCCGTTGGCGAAGATGCCGAGCTGGCCGGATTCGACGAAGGTCTTGATGCGCTTCTGGACGTCCGAGAAATAGCCGGGGGAGGACTTGGGCCAACTGCTGATGGACTGGGCCAAGTCGGAGGTCGCCTTGGGGTCGGCGCTCAGGCTGCTGACCACGTCCACCCAGTCCAGGGCGTGCAGGTGATAGAAGTGCATCACGTGGTCATGCACGTACTGGGCGCCGATCATCAGGTTGCGGATGAGCTGGGCATTGGCGGGCAGCTCGTACTTGAGGGCGTCCTCCACCGCGCGCACCGAGGCCAGGCCGTGCACCAGGGTGCAGACGCCGCAGATGCGCTGGGCGAATGCCCAGGCGTCGCGCGGGTCGCGCCCCTTCAGGATGGTCTCGATGCCGCGCACCATGGTCCCGGCGGAATAGGCCTGGGCGATGTTTTCGCCGTCCATCTGGGCCTCGATGCGCAGATGTCCCTCGATGCGGGTGATCGGATCGACGACGACGCGTTGATTCGCGGCACCCTGGCTCGTGGCACTTTCACTCATGGTGTCTGGTCTCCAGCGCGGGGCCTGATCTCAGGCCCCGTTTGATTGACGGGTGACGCGCGTCAGGCCTTGGGCGGCCCTTCTCCACCAGATGATCGGCGATCATCTCGGTCAGGCCGACCACCGGGATGTCCATGTTGAACTCTTCCAGGCCCTCTTCGAGCTGGGTCCGGCAGGTGGCACACATGGTGACCATGCGCTCGGGCTCGACCTCCTCGATCTGGGCCTTCTTGCGCTTGAAGGCCGCCATCTTGAGGGGCTCGGCCCGCTCGTTGCTGCTCACGCCGCCGCCGGCCCCGCAGCACCACTGATACTTGCCGTGTTCCTTGAGGTCGACGAAATTGTCTGCGACCAGGTCCATGAGGTTGCGCTGCTGCTGGATGACGCCGCTCTTGCGGGCCAGGTTGCAGGGGTCGTGCATGGAGAGGCGGTCGGTCTCCTTGCCCTCGGTGCGCAGACGTCCGGACGTGCGTAGCTCGTCCAGGACCTCGATGATGTGGAAGACACGGAAGGGGTAGGCCCGTCCGATCAAGTTGGGCCCCTCCCAACGGATGGCGGTGTACGCGTGGCCGCACTCCGGGCTGATCACGTTCTTGACGTTGAGCTTGGTCGCGGCGCTGACCACACGTTCCACCAATTCGGCGGCGATATCCTTGGAGCCGATCTGGATGCCGGCGTTGGTCGCCTCGAAGCAATCCTTGCTCAGGGTCCAGGTCACCCCGGCATGGTCGAAGATCTTGGTGACGGCCTCGAGGTACTCCGGGAAGTTGATGATCTCCATGGAGGAGAGCAGGACCAGGTAGTCCACCCCGGCCTTGTCCACGGGCACCTCAAGTCCAGTGCTGCCCTCTACGTGCTTGATCTGCACGTCTAAGGTCTTCCATTGCAGGCCCATGGGGCTGCCGGTGCGGATGGCCCGCGCCGCCGCCCCGATCAGGCCCTCCGGGGCGTGGCCGGAGGCGACCATCCCCTCTCGGGACTTGCGGATCATGTATTGGAGGTCGTTGCCCACGGGGCAGACGATGGAACAGCGCCCGCACATGGAGCAGGAGTCGTAGAGCAACTCCTCCCATTCCGCCAGCATGGCGTCATCGACCTTGCGGCTCAGTCCGAGGCTGGACTTGATCCGCCCCCACAGCGTGAACTCGGACTCCCAGACAAGACGCAGGGGCTCGAGCTTGAGAATGGGGGTGTACTTGGGGTCGCCGGTTTCGGTGCAGAAGGGGCAGGCGGTGGCGCACAGTCCGCAATGGACGCAGCTCGAAAAGAAGGCCGCGACGGGTGCGTCGATCTCTGCACGCAGCGCCGCAAGCCCGCGTTCCAGTGACAACTTGCTCTTGTCTGGGCTCATGACTCAACTCCCTTGCGGCCGAAGATGGCGCCGTTGTACCAGCGGGCGATGAAGGCGGTGAAGGTGTGAGTCAGCTTAGTGAAGGGGAAGACGACCAGGAACAGCTCCACCGATAGGATGTGCAGCCCGAGAATCAAAGGGTAGGGGTTGACCAGCCGATGGTAGGCCAGGTAGCCAGTCAGCAGGGGCAGAAAGGTCACAGCCCAAACGAGGTAGTCCTCGGGGGTGCTGATGCGCTTTTTTACTGGGTCTTGGAGGCGGTGTACCAGCGTCGCGACCAAGGCGAGGATGGTGATGGCGGTGACCGCGTCCACGATCGGGTTGGGCAGCCCGGGCCAGGCGATCCCCAGTACCCCCTTGAACAGCTCGATGTGGGGTATGAAGAGCAAGAGGGCGATCAGGAACCCGATGTGCCAGATCCAGCCGACGACCACGTTGAAGGGGGCCCGGGCGAAGGTGCCGGGGTCGGCGATGGAGCGCGTGAGAATGGTCTTGAAGCCCGGACCCCATTCACCGCCCTTGGGCTCAGCGTAGTTCGGCTTGCGGCCCAGCATGAAGATCTCGACCAGGCGTGCCAGCATGCCAAGGGCGAAGATGGCCAGTGCCCAGTCGAAGGCGGGTCCCTTGACCCAAAGCAGAAAACCCATGGGATCGCTCATAGCTTCTGCTCCAGTTCGTCGATCTTGACCGGCTGCCGCTCGGCCTGTGCGGTGGCCGCCCGCTTCTTGGCCAGGGCCGCGGCCACACCACCCACGACGGCACCGGTGACACCAGCGGCCAGGAGGGTGCGGCCGGGAGATCCAAGCGGGCTGGACAGCGGGGCGTAGAAACCGCCGGCATCCCAGAACTTGGGCTCGGAGCAGCCCAGGCAGGGGTGCCCGGACTCCACGGGCCAACTAGTCCCGGAGTTCCAGCGCATGGTGGCGCAGGCGTTGTAGGTGCTGGGGCCCTTGCAGCCCAAGCGGTATAGGCACCAGCCCTTCTGTGCCCCCTCGTCGTCGAAGGTCTCGGCGAACAGACCCTTGTCGTAGAAGGGGCGACGGTAGCAGCGGTCGTGGATGGACTGGCCGAAGAAGGCCATGGGCCGGTGATACTCATCGAGATCCGGCAGCTTGCCGAAGACGAGGTACTGGGCCAGGACCCCTGTGATGACCATGGGCACGGGCGGGCAGCCGGAAACATTGATGACCGGCTTATCCTTGACGATGTCCATGACCGAGACGGCCCCGGTGGGGTTGGGGTTGGCGGCCGGTAAGCCGCCAAAGGCGGCGCAGGTCCCCACAGCTACCACTGCCTTTGCCCCAGCCACCGCTTCCATCAGCATCTGGTAGTTGCTGATGCCCGCGATGGTGGAGTAGCCAGGGTTCATGTCCGGGCCCGGCAGGGAGCCATCGACGATGAGCAGGTACTCGCCGGCATTCTCCTTCATCGCCTGCTCGCGGGCCGCCTCCGCCTGGTGGCCGGCGGCGGCCTGGAGGGTGTGGTGATAGTCCAGCGAGATGACGTCGAGGATCAGATCCTCTATCGTCGGCGAGAAGCTACGGGTCAGCGACTCGGTGCAGCCGGTGCATTCCTGGAAGGAGAGCCAGATCACCGACGGTCGGCGGGCCTTCTCCAGGGCTGCGGCAATAGCCGGCACCATGGATGGCGGCAGGGCCATCATGGACGCGGTTGCGGCGCAGAACTTGAGGAAGCCGCGCCGCGACACCCCCTGTTCCCGTAGGCTTTCGCCAAGGGTCTTTCTTGCAGCCATTCTCCCTCCTAAGCGTTTGTCGGGAATGGGTCCGGGGCGCCCGCACCGGCGGCGATTCGGGCGTCGAGTCTGATGAGTGCGTCGGCGACGTCCTCACTCTGGGAGCGCAGGATCTCGGGGACGCCGGAGATCTCGATGTGCAGTGCGAGGCGCTCGTCTTGAGCGTTGCGGTGGTCCACCAGCCAAACCCCCGGGAATGCGCTCTCCCAGACACGGGTGGGGCCCAGTGCGTCGATGCGGGCCTCGACCTCGCCGCGTCCGAGCAGTGCCATCAGGCGTTCCTCGTCGCCCGGTCCGAAGGGGAGGGCGTGCAGGTCGATGAGGGTGGGCTCTCCTGACTCGCTGAGGCGATGCAGCCCGTGGCGGACCTCGTGCAGGATGGGGAGGGCATTACCCCATTCAATGGGGTCCGCCTGGCGATCCTCGACCATCACCCCAATGCCGTTCAACCCGGTCATGCCCTTACCTCGACGCAAACTCCGCCGCAGTTTATGCCGTTCCGCGGGCTCGGGTGTTGACGCAGCGCAGCAGAACGCCCCTTCGCATCGGGATCTGGTCCGCGGGCGCGCCGAGCCCGATGGTCGTGCCTTTGGCAAACGTCATAAACAAATCAGTCGGGTAGTGGGTTCAGTAGAAAACGGTGAAATGATAGACCAGGTCAGCCACTCTGGCGAGTGTCCGTCGAGTTTGTGCGACGGCCGTACCCTGGGAGCGTGGACGGGGCTGCGGCGGACAAAGCGCAGGGTGATCGACTCCATTGAAACGCGGCGTCAGGCAGCCTCGGCGTCCCAGCGCGCCAGCAGGTCGCGAACCCGGCTGATGGCCTCCGCGACGGCCTCATGCACCGCCGGCGTCAGCGCACTCCCCCAGTCGACTACTGCCGGCTCGATACCGATCAGGGCGCGGCGGGCGGGGAGGGTGTCGGTGAGGCGCGCGATATCGAGCAGGTCCGCCAGGCTGACCTCGTGCACGGTCTTGGCGTGCAGGCCCAACTGGCGGTCCATTGCCTGCCCCTCAAACACCCGTACGGTGCCGGGTTTAGCGCCCATGGCAGCTGCGTCCACCACGATCAGGCGGCTGCACTCGGCGATGGGACCCGCGAGGGTGAAGCTCAAGGTTCCGCCGTCCAGGTAACGGATTCGGCCTGGGGCGTCGTCCTCGGCCTGCATGCGCCCCACTACCATGGGGCCGACAGCCTCGTCGGTGAGCAGGGTATTGCCGAGTCCAAGGAGCAAGGTGGTTGGGGTCACGGGCCGGGTCTCTCTGCGCAGGCGACGGCGTGCTTGCCGTACCGCCCTGGATGGATTTAGTCTGGAGAGCGGGACCTTTGCCCGGTTGTCGGTTGGGCGCCATCGTCCTGGAGCATCTTCCTATGTGTCTCGGTATCCCCATGTGCGTGCAGTCCATCGACGGGTTTCTCGCCCGCTGCGAGGCCAAGGGCGTAGAGCGTGAGGCGAACCTGCTGATGCTGGAGCACGAAGGGGTCGCGGTCGGTGACTATGTGGTTGTGCACCTGGGTTACGCCATAGGCAAGGTTAGCCCAGAAGAGGCCGCGGCCGCCTGGGAGATCTACGACCAGATCCTTGCCGCGGACGGGGCGGGCGGCGGCCCTGAGGCGCGACCGGGGCCGGGTGCTTAGCCCAGATAGGCCTCGGCGATGCTGTATTGGCGTTCGGCCTCGCCCTCAAGTTCCTCCTGCTCGTCCTCCATCTGGGCGCAGTTGATTGCCATGCGTGCCTGGACCGCGGCCTTCCAGGCACGGCTCTGGCGGTCGGTCGCGTCTGAGGTCAGCGCCGCGGCCGCGGCCGCGGCAACGAAGTGGTCGGCCTGGGCGAGCCAGTTGGTGTCCTTGCCGCAGTCGGTGTAGGTTTTGGTCGCGTAGCCCTTGGCTGCCTTGTAGGCGTCCTCCAACTCGGCCGGGCTGGCCTCGATATTCAAAGCCGTCTCGATCGCGCGGGCGACCCGGTCGTCGCGGTTGAGGGCGATGACGCGCTTGACGAACTGGGCGCCGAGCACGCGCTGGCGGTCCGGCGAGAGTCCGCCGACGGCGGCGCGAAGGTCGTGATCGCTGCTGATCTTTGCCATGGAAAGCCTCCTTAAGGACTGATGGGCGGATTGGGGCCCCTATGGACCTGGCGTGCCCCAGGGCTAAGCGCGGGCCTGACGAATAACTATGGCCGAAAGCTTGATGTTCGCGCATTGATATGGGTCACCCCGCCGGGTTTGCATGCCTGTCCCGCGTCGTTGGTGGGTGTAGACTCGACAGGTCCCCAGCCCGCCCACGCGCCTGCCCAGGATCTGCTGCGAACCCGGCCCCGGCCCCTGCCCCTGCCCCTGACCGCCCATGAAACGTACCGCCTACTTCGTCTCCGAGAGTACCGGCATCACAGCTGAGACCCTAGGCCACAGCCTGCTGTCTCAGTTTGACAGCGTGGACTTCGAGCAGGTCTACATGCCCTACATCAATACCGTGCTGCGCGCCCAAGCCTTGACCCAGCGCATGCACGAGGCGGCGGAGCGCGATGGGGTGCGCCCGATTGTTTTTGCGACCATGCTCGATTCCGAGATCCGGGACGTGCTCAGGGGCGGCAACTGTTTCTATCTGGAGCTCTTCGATGGCTTCATCGACCCCCTGAGCCAGGAACTGGGGGTGGCCCCGAGCCGCAAGTCAGGCCGCAGTCATGCGATCACCAAGCCAAGCTCCTACACCAAGCGCATCGACGCCATCAACTTTGCCATGACGAACGATGACGGTGTGCGGCCGGACAGCTTCATCCATGCGGATGTCCTGCTGTTGGGGGTTTCGCGTTCCGGCAAGACGCCAACCTGCCTGTATCTGGCGATGCACTACGGGCTGCGGTCCGCCAACTATCCCCTCACGGAGGAGGATTTTGAGCGCGGCGATGTAGCCCCCCAGGTTTGGGCCTGCCGGAACAAGGCCTTCGCCTTGACCATCGATCCGCAGCGCCTCCAGCGCATTCGGGAGGAGCGCCGACCCGGCAGCGCCTACGCCTCCCTGGATCGTTGCCAAGAGGACACCCGACGGGCCGGGCAGATGTTCAAGCGGCTCGGGGTCCCTGTGCTCAACACGACCAGCCAGTCCATCGAGGAAATCTCCTCGCACATCCTCAAGGCGGTCAAATCGCACATCGAGTGACCCGAGGTGGCCTCCGCGGCGCCACCTCGGGTCCGCGGGTCCTTCGGGCCGGGTTTCCTTGAGCCGCCCCCGGTGAATCCGGATAATGCGCGGTCATTTTGCGACCGCATGCGAATAGTGAGTGGGGACAAGGCACCATGAAGATCGGAGTACCGAGAGAGACCCGCCTGGGAGAAGCGCGGGTCGCCGCCACCCCCGAGGTCGTGAAGCGCCTCGTCGGCAAGGGGTTGCGGGTGACGGTGGAGGGCGGTGCCGGTGAGGCGGCTTCCTACCCGGATGCCGACTACGCAGGCGCTGGGGCCGACATCGGGGATCGGGCGGGCGCTTACGCCGCCGACATCCTCCTCAAGGTCCGCCGACCGGATGACGACGATGTGGCGGAGATGCAGCCCGGCGGCGTCTATCTCGGCCTCATCGAGAGCTGCGGCGAGGATGCCACGCTCTCGGCCATGCTCGCCAAGGGCATGCGGGTGCTCGGCATGGAGCGCATCCCGCGCATCTCCCGCGCCCAGTCCATGGACGCCCTGTCCTCCCAGAGCAACATCGCCGGCTATCGGGCGGTGCTGGAGGCAGCCGCACGCTACGGGCGCTTCTTCCCCATGATGATGACCTCGGCGGGCTCGGCCAAGCCGGCCCGGCTGGTGGTGCTGGGGGCGGGTGTGGCGGGGCTCCAGGCGATCGCCACGGCGCGCCGCCTGGGGGCCGAGGTGTGGGCCTACGACGTGCGCCCCGAGACCCGGGAGCAGATCCAGTCCCTGGGGGCCAAGCCCATCGACCTGGATATCGGCGAGAGCGGGGCGGGGGAGGGCGGCTACGCCAAGGAGCTGTCCGCCGAGGCCAAGGCCCGCCAGCAGGCCGCCTTGGCCGACGAGCTGGCCAAGGCCCATGTGATCATCACCACGGCGCTGATCCCCTGCCGCCCCGCCCCGGTTCTGATCACCGAAGAGGTGGTGAAGCGCATGCGCCCGGGCTCGGTCATCGTGGACCTGGCCGCGGCCAACGGCGGCAACTGCCCGCTGACGGTGCCCGACGAGGTGGTGCAGCGCCACGGCGTGACGCTGGTGGGTCATACCAATTACCCGTCCATGGTCGCGGCCGACGCTAGCGCCTTCTACGCCAAGAACCTGGCCAACCTGCTGGACATCATGATCGACAAGTCCGACTCGGGCCCCGATGCGAGCCCGGTGCTCAAGGACCTGGAACAGGACGAGATCACCAAGGCCATGCAGGTGCGCGCCTGACCGGTCGTCCCCCTTACCGCTCGCGGAGTACCCACACCATGACCGAAACCATGGCGCTCTATGTCTTTGTTCTGGCCTGCTTTATCGGCTACTACGTCATCTGGGGCGTGACGCCGGCCTTGCATACGCCCCTGGTGGCCCTGACCAATGCCATCTCCGGGATCGTCATCGTCGGCGCCCTGCTGGTGACCGGGCTGGAGGGCGTTGGTACCGGCGCCGAGCTGATCGGCTTCCTGGCCGTCCTGCTCGCCTCCATCAACGTCTTCGGCGGCTTTCTGGTGACGCACCGGATGCTGTCCATGTTCAATAAGAAAAAGAAGTAACCCAGGGGCCACGGACACATGGAACATCCAAACAACTTGCAGGCCCTGGCCTATCTGGCCTCGGCGGTGCTGTTCATCCTGGCCCTCAAGGGGCTGACCCACCCGGCCTCGGCCCGGCGCGGCAACTTCCTGGCCATGCTCGGCATGGTCATCGCCGTGGCGGCGACCCTGCTCGGCGGCGAGGTCAAGTCCTACGGCTTCATCATCGCCGGCGTCGCCGGGGGGGCAGTCATCGGGACCATCCTGGCCCTGCGCATCCAGATGACGGCGATGCCGCAGCTGGTGGCGGCCCTGCACAGCTTCGTCGGTCTGGCGGCGGTGCTGGTGGCCATCGGTACCTTCGTCAATCGGGCGGCCGCAGGCACCCTCAACCCGGTGCTCATGGGCGAGCTGTCCGCGGGCATCGTCATCGGCGCCATCACCTTCACCGGCTCGGTCATCGCCTTCGGCAAGCTCCAGGGGCTGATCAGCGGCAAGCCGGTCAAGTTTGCCGGCCAGCACGCCCTGAACGCGGCCCTCGGGCTGGCCACCCTGGCCCTGGCGGTGCACTTCGCCATGACCGGCAGTGTCTGGTCCCTGGCGCTGATGACCCTGCTGGCCCTCGTGCTCGGCGTGACGCTGATCATCCCCATCGGCGGGGCGGACATGCCGGTCATCATCTCCATGCTCAACAGCTACTCGGGCTGGGCGGCGGCGGCCACCGGCTTCACCCTGCACAACAATCTGCTGATCATCGTCGGGGCCCTGGTCGGGTTCTCCGGCGCCATCCTGTCCTACATCATGTGCAAGGCCATGAACCGCTCCATCGTCAACGTGGTGTTCGGCGGTTTCGGCTCTGGGGACGAGGTGGGGCCGGCGACCGGCGCCGGCCCGGAGGGCAAGGGGGTCAAGTCGGCATCGGTGGAGGACGTGGTCTATTGGATGGAGGATGCGGGCAAGGTCATCATCGTCCCGGGTTACGGCATGGCCGTGGCCCAGGCCCAGCACTCCCTCAAGGAGCTAATGAACCTGCTCCAGGCGCGTGGGGTGGAGGTCAAGTTCGCCATCCATCCGGTGGCCGGGCGCATGCCTGGGCACATGAATGTGCTGCTGGCGGAGGCGGACATCCCCTACGAGCAGGTCCTGGAGATGGATGAGATCAATCCGGAGTTTCCTTCAGCGGACGTGGTACTGGTGGTCGGGGCCAACGACGTGGTCAACCCGGCGGCCAAGTCCGATCCCTCCAGTCCCATCTATGGCATGCCGATCCTGGAGGCGGGCAAGGCTCGGCAGGTCTATTTCCTGAAGCGTTCCATGCGCCCAGGCTATTCCGGCGTGGATAACCTGCTCTTTTATCAGGACAACACCTATCTGGTCTTCGGCGACGCCAAGGACACTATCGAGGGCATGGCCGGGGCCCTCAAGGGACGCGGACACTGAAAGGCCCGCTATCTGAGCTGTCTGCGGGGTTGGAGCTCAAGATGCGTCAAACATCCTTGGATTTGGCGTGGCATGGCGACCAGCGCTTGGGGAGGGGATCGTCCGTAACGCATTGAACACCCTGTCTGGCCTGGTAGATATCGGCTGAGAGCTGCGTCAAGGCGCGGTCGTCCGGTTCCTGCTAGCATCAGGTCTTAGCCTTGGGGTGCTGCTTTGGCACAACTCGGGCGTGCGCGAGGTTTATGGCAACCTCGGGGACGGAAGCAGGGATGGGGCGCGACCATGCGGCGCCCGGCATGAGAACACTAAGATTCAAGTCAGGTGCCGGCCGAAGACCTTCAGGTTGCGGCCCATGAGGAGGACACCACGATGCCCATCAGCATCTCGTTTATCCCGGAGGAGGACCGTCTCGACCTGTCTTTCGACGGCAACCTCGACCTGACGAATGCCGAGGTCCTGTGCGGGGTCGCGTACAATATCCCGTCGAGTCTCAGGACCTGCATCCTCGACCTGACTCGGGTCGAACGAATCTTCGACTCCGGCATGGCCCTGTTGCAGATGCTCTGCCGCGGTGTGCGCCGGGTCGGCGCCACGGTGGTGATTTTGGGTGATCACCCCGAGGTGAAGGCCTGCATCTCGCGGGTCATGGCCAATACGGTCTATGTCTCACCGCTGGATCGCGAGGCGCGTCCCCACCTGCGGGCCATCTGATCGCCGCAGCCGATGAGCGATACCCCGATCTACCACCCTGAGGGCCTGGAGCGCATGCCGCTCCACGTCTTTAGCGAAAAGGCGTACCTGGATTATTCCATGTACGTCATCCTGGATCGCGCCCTGCCCCATGTGGGCGACGGCCTCAAGCCGGTACAGCGGCGCATCCTCTACGCCATGTCGGAGCTGGGGCTCTCGGCGGCGGCCAAGTTCAAGAAGTCCGCCCGCACCGTGGGGGACGTCCTTGGCAAGTTCCACCCGCACGGGGACTCCGCCTGTTATGAGGCCATGGTCCTCATGGCCCAGCCCTTCTCTTACCGCTACACCCTCATCGACGGCCAGGGCAACTGGGGTTCTCCGGACGAGCCCAAGTCCTTCGCCGCCATGCGCTATACGGAGGCGCGGCTAGCCCCCTACACGGAGGTCCTGCTCGGTGAGGTGGACCAGGGCACCGTGGATTGGGTCCCCAACTTCGACGGGACCCTGGAGGAGCCGTCCTTGCTCCCGGCGCGCCTGCCCAACCTGCTGCTCAATGGGGCGACCGGGATCGCTGTGGGCATGGCCACGGACATACCGTCCCACAACCTGCGCGAGGTGGCGCGGGCCTGCATCCACCTGCTTGAGCGGCCGGAGGCGACGGTAGCAGACCTATGCCGCTTCATCCCCGGGCCGGACTTCCCGACTGCGGCGGAGATCGTCACGCCCCCGGAGGAGCTGCGGCGCCTATACGAGACGGGTTACGGCAGCGTGCGCCTGCGGGCTCGATACGAGCTGGACCAGGGCGACATTGTCGTCACGGCCTTGCCCTATCAGGTCTCCGGAAACCGCATCATGGAGCAGATCGCCGCCCAGATGCAGGCCAAGAAGTTGCCGATGCTGGAGGACCTGCGCGACGAGTCGGACCACGAGTCTCCGACCCGCCTCGTTCTGGTTCCGCGCTCCAACCGGGTGGACGTGGAGCGGCTCATGTCGCACCTCTTCGCCACCACGGACCTGGAGCGCAACGTCCGGGTGAACATGAACCTGATTGCCCTGAACGGCCGCCCGCGAGTCATGGACTTGCGCGAGATCCTGACCGAGTGGCTCAGCTTCCGCACCCGCACCGTGCGAAGGCGCCTGCAGCACAGGCTGAACAAGGTGTTGGAGCGGTTGCACTTGTTGGATGGCCTGCTCACTGCGTACCTCAATATCGACGAGGTGATCCGCATCATTCGCACAGAAGATGAGCCCAAGCCGGTTCTGATGGGCCGCTTCGAGCTCACCGACGTCCAGGCCGAGTACGTCCTCAACACGCGACTGCGCCAGCTCGCCCGCTTGGAGGAGATGAAGATTCGCGGCGAGCAGGACGAGCTGTCCAAGGAGCGCGACTGGCTCCAGGGCACCCTGGGTTCGGATGCGGCCCTCAAGCGTCTGATTCGCGAAGAGATCGAGGCGGACGCGGCCAAGTACGGCGATGCGCGCCGCTCGCTCCTGGTGGAGCGTACCGCCGCCACGCCCCTGGGCGAGACTGAGATTGCGCCCAGCGAGCCGGTGACCGTTGTCCTGTCCCAAAAGGGCTGGGTGCGGGCGGGCAAGGGCCACGACCTGGATCCGGCGGGTCTGAGCTATAAGGCAGGCGACGGATTTCTGGCTGCGGCCTGCGTGCGCAGCAACCAGTCCGTCGCGTTCCTTGACTCCACCGGGCGGAGCTACTCGGTGCGCGCCCATCTGCTCCCCTCCGCCCGCGGGCAGGGGGAGCCGCTCACCGGGCGCCTGAGTCCACCCAAGGGGGCCGAGTTCGTCGCCGTGCTGGGCGGCGAGCCGGGACAGCGATTACTGCTCGCCTCCGACGCCGGCTACGGCTTCGTTGCAACCCTGGAGGACCTCTACGCAAAGCCCAAGGCGGGCAAGGCAGTACTGACGATCCCCGGCAGGGCCCGGGTGCTGACACCAGTTCCGGTGCCAGACCCTGACCGGGACCGCCTGGTGGCGATCACGAATACCGGCCACATGCTCGTTTTTCCAGTGGCAGAGCTGCCCCAGCTGCCACGGGGTAAGGGCAACAAGATTCTCGGCATCCCGGCGGCGAAGGCAGCAACCCGGGAGGAGTATATCTGCGCCCTAGCGGTAGTCCCCCCGGGGGGGGCGTTGACTATCCTCTCCGGCAAACGTCACTTCACCCTCAAGACCGCGGACCTGGACTCCTACCAGGGCGAACGCGGACGGCGCGGGCACCTGCTGCCGCGAGGATTTCAACGGGTCGATGACGTCAAGGTGGTTGCGGGAGCTGACGCCGCTCAACCGACGGGGTGAGTACGGAAAAACAGCTCATAGAGGGTGAGGCCAATCTCCACCACGATCAGGATGACGATGTACCACTCCACGCGCAGACTGCGCCGGCTCTGGAGTAGGTCCAGCAAAGTCGAGGCAGTGTTCCCGATGACCTCGAGTTTGCGTTCGAGGGCCAGTTGGCGCTCGCGCAGTTCATACTCGGCCTCCATCTGCAGGAACAGCCGCTCCAGGTCGGGCTGTTCCCACAGCACCTCCGGCTTGTCGCCGACCTCGCCCCGCCCGACCATCTGGTGCTGGATCAGCAGGGTTTCGCCAATATGACGGACCAATTCCCGGGCGTGTCGCGCCCCGCGTCCGCGGCGTTGGAGTTCGTCAGCCAGCGGCTCCACCCGCTCGAAGGACTGGGCGACCTGAGCCTCCTGGTCGGCGAGCAGGACGCTTTTTCCCAGGATATCGGCGATGACCTGCAGGCGGTCCGGATCAGCCTCGGCGATTACCAGTGCCCCGCGCGCGGGGTCGATGCCCTCGACGTGTCCCGGGTCGACGACGATCTCCAGGGTTTCCATCTCCTCACGGGCCAGGGGGTGGCGGACGAAGGGCGAGAGGCGCTCACGGAAGGCGGCCTCCTCCAGGGGCCTGACCCCGAACAGGACGATGGCCCCGGAGCGCAGCAGGACGGCTTGGCCGCCCCCGGCCACCGGGAGCAGCATGGGATTGACGGCCAGGGGCTCGACCCGCCCTAGTCGGCGCAGATCGATGTGGCGCCCCATGAGCACGGCCTTGGCCGTGAAACGGTCGGTGAACGCCGGTTCGGGGGTCATGGGGTCCTCCATGGATGGGACTTGCCGTTGATGCCAGGGCGGACAGCTCCGGACTGGGGGGTGCCGATCCGCCTAGCGCGTTAAGGATACTGCGATGTGGGTTTGCCTAATGCTCAAACAGGAGCTTCACCGACACCGCCAGGGCCGCAAGCACGAGCATGGGGCGGACGAGCCGGGTCCCGTGTCGGATGACCAGGTGGGAACCAATCCAGGCACCAATGAACTGCCCGGCGGCCATGGGCAAGGCGAGGGCCCAGGCGACGTGGCCGCCGGCGACGAAGAATGCCAGCGCCGCCAAGTTGCTCGCGAAGTTGAGTAGCTTGGTGTGAGCCGTGGCACTCCGCAGGTTGTAGCCGAGCAGGGCGACATAGCCCATGGCGAAAAAGGTCCCGGTGCCCGGGCCGAAGAAGCCGTCGTAGAAGCCGATTCCGGTCCCTACGAGAAGGGCAAAGGCCCCCTCGCCTAGCCGCTGCCTAGCTGTCCAGGTCCGAGACCCGCGGCGAGACCAGGAAATACAAAGCGAAGGCGATCAGGAGCAGTGGGACTATGCGTGCCAGGGTCTCACCGCCAAGGTGTTGTACGAGCAAGGCCCCGGTTGCGGCCCCGACGAAGCTACAGACCACCGCGGGCCAGGCCCGTCGGAGGTTGATGGCCCCCTGGCGTGCGAAGTTGGCCGTTGCGGCCCCGCTGCCGAATACCCCTTGGGCCTTGTTGGTGGCCAAGGCAGAAACTGGGTCCAAGCCGCTCCAGAGCAATGCGGGCACTGTGATCAGGCCGCCGCCGCCGGCGATGGCGTCCACCAGACCCGCGAGGGTGCCGACGGCAAAGAGTATGAGGGCGAGGTCCATGGGGTAGAGGCGTGCTGCTTCGGTCCGAGATTTGGCGTGGGGGGCGCCTCGGACGCGGGTTTGCCGGCGCTCTGGGGGGCGGTACCCTTGCCATCGGCGCGACGGACCGCTAGCTTACCGGGTTTGAGCCCCACCCGGCTTGCCCCCTCGGTCCGCCCATGCCAGCCCTGGCCGTTTCCCAGCTCACCAAGACTTACCGTGGTGGCTTCCAGGCCCTCAAGGGGGTGGATCTGACGGTAGAGGAGGGCGATTTTTTTGCGCTCCTCGGCCCCAACGGGGCGGGCAAGTCCACCCTGATCGGGATCGTCGCCTCGCTGGTAAACAAGACCTCCGGCAGGGTCGAGGTCTTCGGTCACGACCTGGATCGCGACCCGGAGGCGGTGAAGGGGTGTCTGGGTCTAGTTCCTCAGGAATTCAACTTTAACCTCTTCCTGCCGGTCGTTGAGGTCGTCCTCAACCAGGCCGGTTACTACGGGGTCCCGCGGCGCGAGGCCCGGGTTCGGGCGGAGCGTTACCTGCGCCAGCTCGATCTTTGGGACCGCCGCGATACGGAGATGCGCAAGCTCTCCGGGGGACTCAAACGGCGGCTCATGATCGCGCGCGCCCTGGTGCACGAGCCGCGGCTCTTGATCCTGGACGAGCCCACCGCCGGAGTGGACATCGAGATCCGTCGGTCGATGTGGTCCTTCCTGCGCGAGATCAACAAGGCCGGAACGACCATCATACTCACGACCCACTATCTGGAGGAGGCGGAGAGTCTCTGCCGCAAGGTGGCTATCATCAACCATGGCCAGATTGCGGAGCGGGCGGATATCGGTGACCTGCTGCGCCGTCTGCGAACCGAGACCTTCGTCCTCAATCTCAAGGGCCGGGTGGCGGACCTGCCGGAGCTGGGTGGCTTCGTCCTGCAGCATGTCGACGACTGCACCCTGGAGGTGGAGGTCAACCGTGAGCACACCATCAATGGCCTGTTCGAGGCGCTGTCGCGCAACGGCATCGAGGTGATCAGCCTGCGCAACAAGCAAAATCGCCTGGAGCGCCTGTTCCTGGACATGGTGGACCAGGCCGCCGCGGAGGCCGCGTCGCAGGCATGACCCGCTGGCACCGCTACTGGGTCGCCTTTACGACCATCCTGGTCAAGGAGGTTCTGCGTTTTGCACGCATCTGGGTCCAGACCATACTCCCGTCGGCCATTTCCATGGCCCTCTACTTCCTGATTTTCGGGCGGCTGATCGGCGAGCGCATCGGGCCTATGCAGGGGCTTGGTTACCTGGACTTCATCATTCCCGGGTTGGTGCTGATGGCAGTGATCACTAACGCCTACTCCAACGTCGTATCGTCCTTTTACAGCAGCAAGTTCTCGCGCTACATCGAGGAGCTGCTGGTTTCCCCCACGCCTAACTGGGTGATTCTGGCGGGCTATGTGACGGGGGGTCTGGCCCGCGGTCTGACGGTGGGCATCGCCGTGACGCTGGTGGCCATGGCCTTCACGGACATCAGTGTCCACAGCGTCGCAGTCGCCCTCCTGGTCTTTACCCTGACGGCGGTCCTCTTCTCTTTGGGCGGGTTCATCAACGCGGTCTATGCCAATAGCTTCGACGACATTTCCATCGTTCCGACCTTCGTCCTGACTCCGCTGACCTACCTCGGTGGCGTCTTCTATTCCATCGATCTGCTGCCAGAGCCCTGGCACACCCTGTCCCTGGCGAATCCGGTACTGTACATGGTGAACGCCTTTCGTTACGGGCTCCAAGGGGTCAGCGACATTCCCCTATGGATCGCCTTCTCCATCATCCTGGGGTTCATTGCCGTGTTGGCGGCCATCAGCCTGCACCTGCTGGGCCGCGGAGTGGGCATCAAGACTTGAGGACGGGGGTAATGCTTCAAGACCTGACTGTTTCCGCGCTGCATTCCCTTCGCCGGCTGGTCGGCCGGGTTCGCCGTGGTCTGGTTTCCAGGGGCGGCCGACAGGCCGGGCGGGGAGGAGCGGCCCCCGGGTTGGTTCGGCCCACCGGAGGTGGTGAGGGTCCCGCCAGACCCTTCTATTACCGCGTGCTGCGGAGCACCCCGATGCCGGTGGTGGCCATGCTGGTGGGCCTGTTGGCGGGCTTGACAGTTTGGGGTGTGCTCGACCAGATCCAGAGTGACAAGATCAAACGGATCTTTGCTAACGACCTCCAGGCCCAACTCGACATGCGCTCGCGCGAGAGCCTGATCCGCTTTGATCAGTATATGGCCAATTACACCGCCACTGCCCGCCTCCTGGCCAATCACCGGCGCCTGGCGGAGTATCTGGAGCCCCTGTTCTGGTCGCCGCAGCAGCCGGTGAAACCCGTGATCTACCGAGTGTCCCCACCTTTCTGGCTCCCGGACTTCTTTGCGCGCAACCGGCTCTCGCCCCCCAGTCAGGTGCTGCTCACCGATACCAGCGGCCAGGTGCGCGAAATCTACCAGGCCGGAGAGGCCCCGCTCCCCGAGGAACTGGCCCAGGGGGTGAGCGATCTCCTGATGCCCAGAGGGGGGCAGGTTCGCAGCGTGCTCACCCGTTTTGGGGATCAGCCCTACCTGCTGGTAAGCGACGTAGCGGAAGATGCCAGCGGCAATGCGGTGGGGAGTCTGGTAGTCGTCGTTCCGGTGAACGATGCCTTCCTCAAATCATCCCAGCGCGGGGTCATCCCAGGTCAGGTATTGGTTGCCTTGGTGGACCCGGATGACCAGCGCATTCTGGCCAGCAGCGAGCCGGAGGCCGTGCTCAGCGGGACCCAGATGGATCAGTGGGAGGACCGCTTCCTGATCACCTCCCAGTCACTGCCGCAGTACGAGGGGACGGACTGGAACCTGCTGTTTGCAACCTTCATACCCCACGACAGTGTCAAGAAGATGACCGCTCGCGTGCGCGATGTGGAGCGACGCCAGCGGACGATCGCCGCCCTGGTGTTCATCCTCGTTTTCACCCTGATCATCTACGCGATCTCTACGCGCCTGAACCAAGTCTTGAAGCGCATGTCCCGCTTTTCCCAGCGGGCGCTAGGCATTGCAGAGCCGAACTTCCAGCGCGGCGGGAACCAATTGCTCCTCCTCGAAGATTGGATTAAGCACTTCACCCAGTTGGTGCTCAAGGCGCGGGAGGAGATGAGCCGCCAACACGAAAGCCAGATGCGTGAGAGCGAGGCCCTGAAGGCGGCGATGATGGAGGCGTCCCTCGACTCCATCATCACCCTGAACCGGCGGGGTGAGATTATCGAGCTCAACCCGACGGCCGAGCGCGCCCTGGGCTTTACTCGCGACGCGACCACCGGTTGCGTCTTTGGGGATGCCTGCGTGGCCCCGGCGGACCGAGACCTCTTCCGCCAGATTCTGGAGGAGTCGAGGCGGGCGCGCCGCATGGGCGGCGAGCCTCCCGCTCGACGCGAGCTGACGGTCCTGCGCAGGGACGGCGCCGCCGTCCCCGTGGAGCTGTCAATCGTTCCCATCAACCTGGATCGCGAGCTGTTCTACACCCTCTACATCCACGACATTACAAAGCGCAAGGAGGCGGAGCGGGAAATCAAGGGCTTGGCCCGCTTCGCAGGGGAGAGCCCCAATCCCATACTGCGAGTCAACCGTGAGGGGATCATTGGCTATGCGAACCCGGCCAGTGCCGGACTCCTGGCGGCCCTGGGGACGGCACCGGGCCAAGCGCTGCCGCTCGTCTGGGCGGCGGAGATCTTCGCGGCCTTCGATTCGGGGGAGGCGCGGGAAAGGGAGGACGACTTTGGCGACCAGGTCTACGCGGTCCTGCTGGCCCCAATACCAGAACTGGGGTACGTCAACATCTATGCCCGAGACATCACCGCGGTCCGCCGCGCCGAGCAGGAGGCCCGTCAGCACCAGGCAGAGCTGGTTCACGTCTGCCGCCTCAGTACCTTGGGCGAGGTGGCCACCGGCATGGCTCACGAGCTGAATCAGCCCCTTTCGGCCATCGCAAACTACGCCAACGGGGCCAGCCGTCGGTTACAGGGCGGGGTTGGAGACCCAGGCGAACTGGTGGACGCCATGGGACAGATCACCACGCAGGCCCGCCGCGCCAGCGAGATCATCCGGCGCCTGCGCGCCCTGGTGGGCCGCCAGCCGCCGAGCCGTACCGAGGTTGACCTCAACCATCTGGTACGCGAGGTATGCTCCTTCGTCGAGTTCGAGACCGCCAAGCTCAATGTGCAGATCGTGCTGGACTTGACCTCGGGGCGTGTCCCTGTGGACGTCGATCTGGTGCAGATCGAGCAGGTGCTGCTGAACCTGGTACGCAATGCCCTGGATGCCCTGGAGGAGGTCCCGGCCGGCGCCCGTGAGCTGACCATCCGTACCCGTCGAGGTAAGAAGGATGCCCAGGTTCAGGTGGAGGACAAGGGCCCGGGTATCCCGCCCGAGCGAATGGAACGTCTCTTCGACCCCTTCTTCACAACCAAGCAGACCGGCATGGGCATGGGGCTCCCCATCAGTCAGACGATCATTGAGAACCACGATGGGCGCATCTGGGCTGAGTCGATACCAGGTCAGGGGACTATCGTTTACGTCACTCTACCTGTGGCGGCGGTGTCGAGCGACGAGGCAGGGCCGCGGGAGGTCGGGGCCCTGAGTCACGAAGGAACCAGGAGCGGCACAAGGGTGGGGACCGAGGAGGCAGTGGATGAGCGTTAGCGGTTCGGGTGCCAAACCAGGACCAAGCCCAACACCTGTCATGTGCGACTACCAGCCCATCGCGGGCCCTTTGTACGATGCCTTCGAGAATCACATCCTGTTCCACCTGCCACTGCATGTTTGCTGGCAAGACGCCGCAGACGAGGCCATCAACCTGACTGCCGATCTGCATAACGTCGGCGGGGCGGAGTAGGTGATCGCCCGGGACTCGGACGGTCATTCCCTCTGCCAGCGTGCTCGACCAGATCGAGGTACTGGAGCCTACGCGCCAAACCGCAGACTCCGGAGGACTGGATTGCGTACGGGGCACCTACCTGGCCTCCGCGAATCCAGGTATCCTTATTTGCAGACTGCCGACCCGCCCGGGGACCCGCCAGACCACCGAGAATTGCCCTAATGGATATCGCCGAGCTGCTTGCCTTCAGCGTCAAGAACAACGCTTCTGACCTGCACCTGTCTGCCGGTTTACCCCCGATGCTTCGGGTAGACGGCGACATGCGCCGCATCAACGTGCCCCCCCTGGAGCATCGGATGGTGCACGCCCTGGTCTACGACATCATGAACGATAAGCAGCGGAAGGACTTCGAGGAGTTCTTCGAGACTGACTTCTCTTTCGAAATTCCTGGGGTAGCGCGGTTTCGCGTCAACGCCTTCAATCAAAACCGGGGCGCGGCCGGCGTATTCCGCACGATTCCGTCCAAGGTGCTGAGCCTGGACGAGCTCAAGGCCCCGCAAAGCTTTAAGGACATCGTCAACGTGCCGCGCGGTCTGGTGCTGGTGACGGGGCCAACTGGGTCCGGCAAGTCGACCACCCTGGCGGCGATGGTTGACTATCTCAACGACCGCGAGTACGCCCACATCCTCACCATCGAGGACCCCATCGAGTTCGTCCACACCAGTAAGAAATGCCTGGTCAATCAGCGCGAGGTTCACCGGGACACCCTGGGCTTCAGCGAGGCCTTGCGCTCGGCCCTGCGCGAGGACCCGGACATCATCCTGGTGGGCGAGATGCGTGACTTGGAGACCATCCGGCTGGCCCTCACCGCAGCGGAGACCGGCCACCTGGTCTTCGCTACCCTGCACACCACATCGGCGGCCAAGACCATCGACCGTATCATTGACGTCTTTCCTGCGGCGGAGAAAGACATGGTGCGTTCAATGCTGTCGGAATCCCTGCGCTCGGTCATCTCCCAGACCCTGCTGAAAAAGGTAGGCGGCGGGCGCGTCGCCGCACACGAGATCATGATCGGGACCCCCGCTATTCGAAATCTGATCCGTGAGGCGAAGGTGGCGCAAATGTATTCCGCAATACAAACCGGTCAGGCCCATGGCATGCAGACCCTAGATCAGAATCTCAAAGACATGGTCAAGAAGGGCCTGATCACCCGTGCGGATGCCAAGACGAAGGCTCAGAACAAGGATTCCATTGATTGAAGCCGGCCTTATTGCCACGGTTAATCCTCACGCCGGTTAACGTGCCGGAGCCATAGCGCGGGTCCCGTTGGGACTCGGCACACCAAGGGGAAAGTGATGGACTTCAAACAGCTGTTGAGCTTGATGGTTGAGAAGAAGGCGTCCGACCTCTTCATCACCGCCCACTGGCCCCCGAGTATCAAGATCGATGGGGTCATTCGCCCCGTCGGCAACATCCCCCTGACGCCCGTCGATGCGCGCGCTTTGGTCGTCGGGGTGATGAACGAGAAACAGCGCGTCGAGTTCGACGCCAGCAAGGAGTGCCAGTTCGCAATCGATCTGAAGGGAGTGGGACGTTTTCGCGTTAGCGCCTTTGTGCAGCGCGACTACGCGGGCATGGTGCTGCGCCGTATCGAGTCGCGCATCCCGACCCTGGAAGAGCTGCATTTGCCCGCGACGTTGCGTGACCTGGGGATGATTAAGCGCGGCATGGTGGTCTTTGTCGGCGGCACCGGCACGGGCAAGTCCACCTCGTTGGCCGCCTTGATCGGATACCGAAATCGCCACAGCACGGGGCACATCATCAGCGTCGAGGACCCCATCGAATACGTCCATGACCACGATGGGTGCATCATCACCCAACGTGAGGTCGGGGTCGACACCGAGTCCTTCGAGGTCGCGCTTCGCAACACCCTGCGCCAGGCACCGGACGTGATCCTGATCGGCGAGATCCGCACTAGGCAGACCATGGAGTACGCCATCGCCTTCTCTGAGACCGGCCATCTGGTGTTGGCGACCCTGCACGCCAACAATGCCAACCAGGCCCTGGACCGGATGATCAACTTTTTCCCGGAAGACGCCCGCAATCAGCTGCTGTTGGACCTTTCGTTGAATCTCAGGGGGATTGTCGCCCAGCAGCTGATCGCGCGTAAGGGCGGGAAGGGGCGTCGGCCGGTGATCGAGATCCTGCTCAATACGCCCCTGGTCGCCGAAAAGATACGGCGGGGCGATATTCACGAGATCAAGGAGTTGATGAAGCGCGGCGGCGAGCAGGGGATGACGACTTTCGATCAGTCCCTGTTCCACCTCTACCGGGAGGGCGAGATTACCTTCGAAGACGCACTCAGGCATGCCGACTCGGCCAACGAGGTTCGGTTGATGATCAAGCTCCAGCCGGGAGTGCCCGGTGCTGCCAAAGAGGAGGGGGGCAGGCCCGCTGACGAGATCTCATTGGTGGACAGGAACGAGTCATGACCACGAGAGGGGCAGTAGCCGTCAGGTATCAGCAAAGATAGGACAAGACCCTGTATAACGTACCCAGACTGCTGAGCAGACAGCGGACAGCCGGCAATCGCACTGACCACCCGCGGACATCCTCCGTGAATCCACGCTGGCAAATGCCAGCTAGCCGATGACAGCCAGTCTGGAAAACACCTGATACGCGTCGAATACGGGCCCGTCCACGCACACCCGCTTCATGGCCGGGCCCGTCGGCGTGTCGACCTGCACCACGCATCCGGCGCAACCCCCGACGCCGCAGGCCATGTATTCTTCCAGCGATACCTGGCACGGCAGGCCGTAATCCCTCGCCAGGCGGGCTGCCGCGGCCAACATGGGGTGCGGGCCACAGGCAAAGACCTCGACCTCCGCCTGCGTTTGCGCGTCCAGCGCTTCCAGCCAGTGTCGGGCGAGATCGGTGACATAGCCCTCGAAACAGCCCGCGTAGCCCTGCATGCTCGCCAGGCGGCTGGGTATTCCCCAATCGTCCAGCAGAGGCATGGCGGCGATGGCCTGTGCCGGCAGGCCGGGGACCAGGTGCTGTGACGGGCGCGGAGGGAAGGGGAAGGGGACTTCCGAGCCGAGGATGACCAGGGGCTTGGACCAGTGCGTCTGCTTCCCGCCCGAGCGCAGGAGCGAGGCCAGGAAGATCATGGGCGGCATGCCGACGCCGCCCCCGATCAGGAGCGGCCGGGGCCGCTCTCGGTGAACCTCGAAGGGTCGCCCGATGGGGCCCAGGGTGCTGACGGTCTCGCCGGCCTGCCGCCGGGCCAGCAGCCGGGTCCCTTCTCCGACGGCCTTGTAGAGCAGATCCACCCAACCCTCCTTGGGGTCCACTCGCATGATGGAGATGGGACGGCGCATGGGCAGTTGGGGATCGCAGCGCAGGTGCACGAAGGAACCGGGGCGGGCAGCGGCGGCGCACTCCGGGGCCTGGATGCGCAGCAGGTACTGCTCGCCTGCGTAGGACTCGTGGCTCAGGACCTTGGCCTCTTCCAGGAAGATGGTCTCGCGCTGGGGCTGGTGGCTCATGCCTCCTCCCGATTGCGGCGGAAAACCACCTGCCCTTGGAGCAAAGTCCAAGTGACCCGTCCCAGAAGCGCGCGACCTACAAAGGGTGTGTTGTGACCGCGGCTCACCAGGGTCTCCTCGGTGAGGGTCCAGGGGGCACGGGGATCGAAGACGCAGACGTCGGCGCTGCGCCCCGCGTCCAGGCGCCCGAGGGGCAGGCCGAGAATCTCCGCCGGGCCACAGGTGAGGCGGGCGATGGCGGTGGACAGACCCATAACGCCCTCGTCGACCAGTGAAAGGACCAGAGGCAGCAGGGTCTCCAGGGCCGAGATACCGGGCGCGGCGCCAGGGAACGGGGCGAGCTTGGCGTCGGCGTCGTGCGGCTGATGGTCGGAGCAGATGGCGGAGATGGTGCCGGCCGCAACGGCCCGGCGCAGGGCCTCGCGGTCTACAAGGGTGCGCAGCGGCGGAATGACCCGGCAATTGACATCGAAGCCGTCCACGTCCGCTTCGGTCAGGATCAACTGGTGTGCGCTGACATCGGCGCTGGCGGCGATCCCGCGCTGCTTGGCCTCCGCGAGCATCTCCGTCGCCCGTGCCGTGGACAGGCCGCGGAAGTGGATGCGCGCGCCGGTCTGCTCGGCCAGGGCGAGGTCGCGGGCCACCGCCACCGTCTCTGCCGCTTGGGGGATACCCGGGAGGCCCAGGCGGGTCCCGATCCGGCCCTCGTGGACGCAGCCGCCTTGGCTCAGATAGGTGTCTTCCGGGTGGAGGAAGATGGTGAGGTCGAAGCTCGCCGCGTATTCCATGGCGCGGCGCTGGACCTGGGTGTTGGCGATGGGGCGGTCGGCATGGCTCATGACCGGGCAACCGGCGCGTTTGAGGGCGGCCATCTCCGTGATCTGTTTGCCATCGAGTTGCTGAGTCAGGGCCCCTGCGGGAAGGACCCGGGCGGCCCCGCGCCGCTGCGCCGTCTGGTAGATGAGCTGGGCCACCGCCGGGGTATCCACCATGGGCTCCGTGTCTGGCGGGCAGCACAGGGTGGTGATACCGGAGGCAGCGGCCGCCTTGGTTTCGCTGGCGATGGTTGCCTTGTGCTCGAGGCCAGGTTCGCGCATCCGGGCGCAGAGGTCGACGAACCCCGGGCAAACCACCTGGCCGTCCGCTTCCAATACCCGGTCTGGCGCGAACCCGGCCGGGCAGTCGCCGATGGCGACGACCTCGCCATTGGCGATGTACAGGTCAAGGAAGGCATCGATGCCGTTCGCCGGATCGATGAGGCGTCCACCACGGATGCTAATGCGCTCCGAATCAGACATGGGCCTCGTCCCGGCTGTGCAGATTCTGGGTGCCGATGCACATGGACATGATGGCCATACGCACCGCAATGCCGTTGCTGACTTGTTCCAGGATCACCGA
The DNA here is from genome assembly GCA_963709645.1 of uncultured Gammaproteobacteria bacterium. Lineage (GTDB taxonomy): Bacteria > Pseudomonadota > Gammaproteobacteria > Chromatiales > Chromatiaceae > DYRB01. The sequence goes on along the minus strand of CAVPXP010000010.1, from coordinate 62,869 downwards.
TCGCGGGCCGTCCGCGACCTGGGAGTCCATCTCCACACCGCGGTTGATGGGGCCGGGGTGCATGACGATGGCGTCCGACTTGGCGCCGTGCAGGCGCTTCTCGGTCAGGCCAAACAGGCGGAAGAACTCATGCTCGCTGGGGAGCAGGGCCCCGCTCATGCGTTCCCGCTGCAGGCGCAGGAGGATGATGACGTCGGCGTCGCGGACCCCCTCGGCTAGGGAATGGAAAACCCTGACCCCCAAGGACTCGGCCTGAGCCGGTATCAGTGTGCGCGGGGCGATGACGCGGACCTCGCCGGTGCCTAGGGCATTGAGCGCCTGGATCTGCGACCTGGCCACCCGGGAGTGCAGGATATCCCCCACGATCGCCACCGTCAGGGCGGCGAAATCCCCCTTATGACGGCGAATGGTGAACATGTCGAGCATCCCCTGAGTCGGATGGGCGTGGCGCCCATCGCCCGCATTGATGATGCTGACATGGGGATCGGCATGGCGGGCGATGAAGTGGGCGGCGCCGCTGTCCGCATGGCGGACCACGAACATGTCCACGTGCATGGCCTCGAGATTGCGCAGGGTATCGAGCAGAGTCTCGCCCTTGGCGGTGGCCGAGGTGCTGATATTGAGGTTCAGGACATCCGCCGACAGGCGCTTGGCGGCGAGTTCGAAGGTGGTCCGGGTGCGGGTGCTGTTCTCGAAAAAAAGGTTTGCAACGACCTTGCCCCGACAGAGGGGTACTTTCTTGACTGCTTGGCGGGCCACGCCAAGGAAGCCCTCCGTGCGATCGAGGATCTCGGTGAGCAGGTTGGGGCTGAGGCCCTCGATGGTGAGGAAGTGCTTGAGGTTGCCCTGGGTATCGAGTTGTTGCACCAGCTCGCTCATGGTGCGGTGCTCGCCTCCGATGACGCCGGTGTCCTGGTCCTTTTTTGCCGGTCCTTGGGTGTTTCTCCGACGACCAGGGCCAGGCTAGGCTCAGCGACGAGTTTGATCTGTTGACCAGGCTCCAGGCGTGCATGCAGCCCCACCAGGTCGGGCGCCATCGGAAGCTCCCGGCCATCGCGTTCCACCAGGGTTGCCAGCAGCACCGAGGCGGGGCGTCCATAGTCGAATAGGATATTGAGCGCGGCGCGAATCGTGCGTCCGGTTTGGAGGACGTCATCGACCAGGATCAGGTGGCGGTCGTCGATGGGCACCGGAAGATGGGACGGCCGGACCTGGGGGTGGTTGCCGATGCGGGTAAAGTCGTCTCGATAGAAAGAGATGTCCAGCTGACCCAGGGGCTCGCTCAGCCCAAGGTCGCGGTGCAGGCGCTCTGCCACCCAGACACCCCCGGTGTGGATGCCAATCATCAGCGGGCGGTCGATACCGCGGGCCCGAAGCAACGCTGCCAGGTCCGTGGCCATCTGCCTCAGGGCGGCCTCGACGGCTTCAGGGGTCTTCCAAGTATCAATAATGTTGCTCACAAAGCCAGGTTTCCAGGATGAGTTTTGCGGCCATGGCGTCGATCACCTCCAGGGAGGTGGCTGCGCGCCCCAATTGGCGCCGAGCCTCCAGGGAGGTCAATCGCTCGTCCACCAGATGGACCTCGATGCCGAAGCGACCCTGGAGCTGCCGGGCGAAACGGCGGGCGCGGGGAGCGAGCGCCGTCTCGCTGTCGTCCATGTTGAAGGGCAGGCCGACGACCACGGCCTTGGGCCCCCATTCCCGAATTAGACCCTCAATTCGGGCCCAGTCGGGACGCTCGCCGTGGCTGCGGATGGTGGTCAGCGGGGAGGCCGAGCCGGTGATGGTTTGGCCAACCGCGACGCCGATCTTGCGTGGGCCGAAATCGAACCCCAGCAGCGTGTCCATTCAGGCGTCTCCGGTTAGGCGTGGCCGGCCTCGCCGCTCAGGAGGTTGAGGTCTACCCCCAAGAGTTGGGCCGCGGCCAGCCAGCGTGCGTCGTCAGGCAACCGGAAGATGATGTGGTCGTCTGCCGGACCGCTCAGCCAAGAGTTGGCACTCATCTCATCTTCCAACTGACCACCCGCCCAGCCCGCATAGCCCAGGGCAACCAGGCTTTCCTGCGGCCCTCGCCCGCTTGCAATGGCCTCCAGCACGTCCCGGGAGGTCGTGATGCTGATGTCGAGGGTTACCGGCAGGGTGGACTCGAAGTGCTCTTCGGATGTGTGCAGTACAAAGCCACGGTCGGGTTGTACGGGGCCGCCGAGATAGACGGTGGTACCTAGAACCTGTGGGTCGTCGGTCTCGATATCGAGCTGGGACAGGACCTCTCGGAGGCGGATATCCAAGGGACGGTTGATCACGATTCCCATGGCGCCACGGTCCGTGTGTTCGCAGATGTACGTCACGGTGCGCGAGAAGTTCGGGTCGCGCAGACCCGGCATCGCGATCAGGAAATGGTTGGTCAGGGAGGTCGTAAAGCTCATGCCCATAGTATCCGGCCCGCTCGGGGGGGGACGCAAGGCGGCTTTGCCCGCATCGGCTAAACGCCGTAGCGATGGGCGTCGGTGTCAACTGGTTACCTCGGCGATCCGGCGGGTAGCAACATTGGGGTCGCTGGCCCCGGGGCGTCGGGTCGCGGCCATGCGGCCCGGCGCGGATCTCTGTATCATAAGGTCGTCGGCCGAGCTTGCGGTGCTATTACACTGATTTGTATGATATTAAACGGCATTCTCGACATGCGTCCGGGCCCCGCTGGCCCCCCGGTGGCCACTTCGGCCGGCGCCCAGCCCTGCGGTCCTGGGGGCTCGTCGTGACGGAATGGCTGTTTCTTCTACTGCCATTGGCGGCTGCCTCGGGGTGGTGGGTCGCACGCCATGGCCGGCCTTGGCGGCCGGCACCGGGGGCTGTCCCGGATGCGGCCTTCCTGACGGGCCTCAGCTATCTGCTCGATCAGCGCCCGGACAAGGCGATTGACGTCTTCCTGCGCCTGGCGGAGGTCGACGGCGAGACAGTGGAGATCCACCTTGCCCTGGGCAGCCTGTTCCGGCGCCGCGGGGAAGTGGAGCGCGCCATTCGCATCCACCAAAATCTGGTGGCCCGCCCTGGGCTCGACCGCGAACAGCGGGGCTTCGCGCTTTATGAGCTGGCCCAAGACTACATGCGGGCCGGGCTCTTCGACCGAGCGGAGAGTCTGTTGCAGGAACTGGCGGAGATCGAGCCGCAAGGGCGTCGGGCCCTAAAAGCCCTGATCGAGATCTACCAGCAGGAGAAGGACTGGGCCGGTGCGCTGACGGTCGCGGAGCGTCTGGAGCGGCTCACCGCGCGCCCGATGGCGGTCCAGGTCGCCCAATATCACTGTGAACTGGCGGAGGAGGCCCTCAAGGCCGGCAACCAGGAGCAGGCGAGCGCTCACCTTCGCGCGGCCCAAGCGGCGCACCCGCAGTGTGTACGTGCCACCATGCTCCAAGCGCGCATCGAGCTGGATCGGGGCGACGCCGATGCCGCCCTTACCCTCTGCCGCCGGGTCGCGGAACAGGGGCCCCATTTCATCCCCGATGTCCTTCCCCTGCTCCTGGAGGTCCTGCGCCAACTGGATGGCGCGAATGTGCAGGCCGAGTTGTGGCGACTGTATCGCGCCCAGCCCAGTTCCGCCCTGATGTCAGCCTTGACAGACATGATCGCGCGAGACCAGGGTCCCGCCGCCGCGATGAACTTTCTCTCCCAGCACTTGAAGGAGCACGCCGACCTCGCCGCCCTGGAGCGCCTGCTGGCTTTGCAGAACGCCATCCGCGACGGTAGGGACGGCGGTGGCCACGATGAGACTGTGTTGCGCGTCGTTGGCCGACTGCGTGCGAGTCAGCCGGCCTACCAGTGTGACCACTGCGGGTTCGTTGCGCGACGCCTGCACTGGCAGTGTCCGAGCTGCAAGAACTGGGGGACAATCAAGGCATCCCAACCCAGGTCCATGGATCCGGCCCTGGATAGCACCTCCGCGCCGCCCGCGACCTGACCTCGGCCGCCCGGCGTGCGCTTAAGCGGTAGCATTTAATGGCAACCTCTTGCGCGAAATCCCCATGACACAAGCCACCAAGATCATTGTCGCCTTGGACTATTCTGCCGCCGCTCCGGCCCTGGCCCTGGTGGATCGACTGGATCCGCAGCGCTGTGCTCTGAAGGTCGGCAAGGAGCTCTTCACCAGGGCCGGACCGGTCTTGGTGGAGACGCTGGTCGGGCGGGGCTTTAGAGTCTTCTTGGACCTCAAGTTCCATGACATTCCCAATACCGTGGTCGCTGCGTGCGATGCCGCTGCGGATTTGGGTGTGTGGATGGTCAATCTTCACGCGAGCGGCGGCCGGCGTATGATGGCGGCTGCCCAGGAACGTCTCGCCGCCCGCGCCCAAGCGCCCCTGTTGATTGCAGTCACAGTGCTGACCAGCCTGGAACGCGACGACCTGACCGAGATCGGCTGTCCCGGCGAGCCCATTGCGAGGGTGCTACGCTTGGCGCGTTTGACCCGTGAAGCCGGTCTCGCCGGCATCGTCTGCTCGCCTCAGGAGGCAGCTCGGGTGCGCGGTGAGTTGGGGCCGGGTTTCATCCTGGTGACGCCCGGCGTGCGCCCGGCGAGTGCGGCGCTGGGCGACCAGAAGCGGGTGATGACGCCCCGTGACGCGCTGATCGCCGGGGCAGATTACCTGGTGATCGGGCGGCCCATCACGGCCGCGGAAGATCCGCTCGCGGCGCTTGCCGCCATCGAGGCGGATACCCAAGGCGTCTGACGGACCTTGGCCCAGGGTCTGAGGGCACACGAGCGGCGCGCCGCTGCCGGACAAGGCGTGACAAATTAGTGGAGAGAGCATTATGTCGAAGGTATTGAAAGCGGTATTCCCCGTCGCTGGTTTAGGCACCCGTTTCCTGCCCGCCACCAAGGCGAGCCCGAAAGAGATGCTCAATATCGTGGACAAGCCGCTCATCCAATACGCGGCGGAGGAGGCGGAGGCGGCCGGGATCGATCAGCTCGTGTTCATCACCGGGCGTAGCAAGCGCTCCATCGAGGACCACTTCGACAAGGCCTATGAGCTGGAGGCGGAGCTCGAGAGTGCCGGCAAGGACAAGCTGCTGCGCATCGTACAGAACGTCCTACCCCCCGAGGTGAGCTGCATCTACCTGCGCCAGGCCCAGGCCCTGGGGCTGGGTCACGCGGTCCTGTGCGCAAAGCCGGTAGTGGGCAACGAGCCCTTCGCGGTGATCCTGGCCGATGACCTCATCGACGCGGAGCCCGGGGTGGTCGCGCAGATGGTCGAACAGTACGAGCGGCACCAGTGCAGCATCCTCGCCGTGGAGGAGGTGCCGCGTCAGGAGACCAACAAGTACGGCATCGTCGCCACCCGGCCGGGCCCAAATGGGGAGTTGCGTGTGACCTCCATTGTCGAGAAGCCTGCCCCAGCGGATGCCCCATCCAACCTCGCAGTCGTCGGGCGCTACCTGCTGACCCCGGCCATTTTCGGCAAGCTTGAACGCATCGGGCGTGGTGCAGGCGGTGAGATCCAGCTCACTGACGGTATTGCTGCCCTGCTTGAGGACGAGCCCGTCATCGCTTACCCCTTCCACGGTAAGCGCTACGACTGCGGCAGCAAGTTAGGCTATCTCGAGGCGACGGTGGAGCTGGCGCTTGCCCACGCTGACCTCGGCGGCGACTTCAAGGCCTACCTGAATCGCCTGACGGAGTCCGGGGCCTGCAACTGAGGGGGTGGTGCCCCGGGCGGTCTCGTCATCCGGGGCCCGGGGCGCTAGTTGGTCAAAGCCCTCTGCACCGAGGTGAGATCGATGCCGTTGAGATAGTCCTCCGCGGGCTTCTGGTCCGGAATGCCGCTACCCTTTGCCTGGATCACAATCCGGTTGCCCACCATTAGGCTGATTTCCCAGACGTCGCTGCCGTCGACGTGCTGGATCATCCCCTGGGAGCCGCGATGGGTGTAGACGCGCATCTCGTTGGATGCCTGCATCAAAATCGGGGTTTGCATCATGATCGCCATCATCGCCATCATGGGTGAGTCTGCCATTAGGCGCAGCTCGACCTCGGCGCCGTCATCGCGTCGGTAGGTTCGGCTGATGATGGTGCCCGCTACCATTGCGGCGATTCCCCCGGTCTCGCTCTGCGCCGCTTCCGCTTCCCAGCCGGGCAGGGGTTCGGGGAGCAGCTTGAGCAACTGGTCGTTGACCTTCTCCTGAATCCGAGCGGCGGCGAAGTTGAGGGCCTGGATGGCGCCGCGCAGCTCGCCGGTGTCGTAGGCCTTTCGCGCCGCGTCCAACTGGTCGGTCACCTCGTCCGACCGGACCGATGACGCCAGAAGCGTCAGGGTCAGGGCAGCCGCGAGGGGCAAGTATCCATTCATATCTTGGGGTCTCCTCTTTCAGGGGCGATGTGGAAACTGTGTTTGCTGGCGCCGAAAACCCACGAGGACTTCGAGCCGCCGGTGAGTTCTTGCCTTGCGGCACAGAGTCACGCCAGAAGGGCAGCTTTGCAGCGACCTCGGCAGTGTACAAGCTACGGCGGCTGGACGCGGCCGTTGTCCAGCAGAAACCTATGCGCCTGCACCCTGAGGTGGCGGGCGAATCGGCCGTTGTGGGCTCATCGCGGCCGGCGCGGACCGCGCCCCCAGCAGTCGATAGACCAGGGGCACCAATACCAGGGAGACCAAGGTCGAGTACGACAGCCCCGCCACAATGGTCACCGCCAGGGGTTGGAGCATCTCCGACCCCTCACCCCAGGCCATGGCCAGGGGCAGCATTCCCACCACTGTGGTCAGGGTCGTCATGAGGATGGGCCTCAGGCGCAGCCGTGCCGCCTCCAGGATGGCCGTATCGCGGTCCAGGCCGGCGGCCCTTCGTAGCTCGATGAACTCCACCAGTACGATGGCGTTGTTGACGACGATCCCGGCCAGCATGATGAGCCCCAACCACACCGGCATCGAAACGGGCAAACTCGCCCATTGCAGTCCCAGGACCACGCCGGTGAGGGCGAAGGGGACGCTGATCATGATGATGACCGGGTTGCGCAGGGATTCGTACTGGACCGCCATGACCACCAGGACCAGGAACAGGGCTAGGCTGAGCAGCAGCTTGCTCAGGTCCTGCCCCTCCTGGAGGGACTCCAGGCTGCCGCCCTCGTAGAGGGTGTAGCCGGTGGGCAGCCTCAGGTCCGCCACCGCCGCCAGGGCCGCGCCGATGGTGGCTGCCTGGGGGGTACCCTGCGCGATGGTGGCGGTGACCTCCACGATGCGGGCCTGGGCATCGCGCCTGATCACACCGGGCTGGGGCAGGATCTCCACCCGCGCCAGGTCCCCCAGGCGCAACGGCTTGCGCTCCGGCCCCTTGCTGAACAGAACGACGGACTCCAGGTCACCGGGGGCGGCCACGTCCAGTCGGTCTAAGCGCAGCAAGACGTCGATGGCGCGGTCGTCCTGGATGAAGTCCGTTACCACCTTGCCGTCGAGGGCAAAGCGCAGGGCCGCCCCCACGTCCTCCACTCCGAGGCCGAACCCGGCCGCTCGCTCCCGGTCCACCTGAACCGAGAGCTCCTGGGTTAGGTCCTGGGCCGAGTGCTGGAGATTGCTCAAGCCTTCTATCCCTTGGAGGCGTTCCAGCGCCTGATCTGCGAGCTCTGCCAGCCTATCCAGATCCGGCCCCTTGATGCGGAGACTCAGGTCCTCGCTGCCGCGATTGATGCGGATACCGCGGATGCCAGGCTGGGTGAGGATGACCTTGAGTCCGGGGATTTGCAGCGCCGAAATACGCTTGCGCATGGCCTGTATCCAGTCGTCGACGGAAACCCCGCGTTGTGCCAGAGGGGCGAGCTGCACCTGGATGGACGCGCGGTTGGTGTCCTCCCGCTGGGTCCGGCCGAAGACAAAGCCGCCGACGGTGGTAAAGAGGCTCTGCACCTCCGGTTGCTGTCCCAGCAGGGTCTCGATGCGGCGGGTCTGGGCGTCCATGGTCTCCAGGTCGATGCCGCTGTCTGCGGTCAGGCTTACCTGGGCACGGCCGTCGTCCATTTTCGGCAGGAATTCCTGGCGGGCCGTGTCGAGCTGCGGGACCGTGTAGGCCAGTGCGGACACAAAGGCCGCGATGATCAGCCAGCGTACCCGCAGGAGTCCCTTCAGTGTCCAGGCGTAGCCGTTCTGGAGCCCCTCCAGGACCCGGTTCACCGCTCGCCGCCCCAGGCCCTCGCGCCCCGCCGGGACCCGCCCGGCCAGGGCTGGGACCAAGGTGATGGCGACCACGAGGGAGGCCAGGATGGCCGCGGAGATGGTGAAAATCAGCTCGCGGAATAGGAGGCCCACCAGACCCCCGATGAACAGGAAGGGCAGCACCGCAGCCAGGTTGGTGGTGGTGGACGCGACCACCGCGCTGGCCACCTCGGACGCCCCGGCCGCGGCCGCCTGGTCCGGGGCCTCGCCCAGACGCTGGTGGCGGTAAACGTTTTCCAGCACCACGATGGTGTTGTCCACCAGCATTCCGACCCCAAGGGCCAGGCCGCCCAGGGTCATGATGTTGAAGCTCAAGCCCGCCCCGGCCATGAGGATGAAGGTCACCAGCACGGCGATAGGGATAGCGCTGCCGATGATCAGGGTGCGCCTGAGGCTGCCCAGGAAGAGGTAGACAACCACCATGGCCAGCAGGGCCCCGCTTCCGGCGGCGCTCACCGCGTTGTGCAGGGACTGGCGGATATAGCTGGCCTGGTCGCTCACCTGCTCCACTGTCACCTCCGCCGGGATCTCGCCGCGCCCTTGGAGCTGCGCGAGGCGCTCGGCCACGGCGTCCACCACCGCCACCGTGTTGGCCTGGGGCTGCTTCTGGATCGAGAGCTTGATCCCGGGCTGGTCGTTGACCCGGATGCGCAGCCGCTCCTCCGCCGAACCGTCGATGACCCGCGCCGCGTCCCCAAGGTACAGTCCGGGCCGCAGGGGCAGGTCGGCCACCTCTTCTACGGTGGCGAAGCGCCCGGAGGTGCGGCCGCTGATCTCGCCACCGGTCATTCGCAGGCGCCCCGCCGGGATATCCTGGTTGCCGGCCCGCAGGGCTCGCTCCAGGTCCAGCACATCCAGCCCCAGGCCCGCCAGGCGAGCCTGGTCCGCCACCACCTGGACTTCCCGTTCGAGTCCACCGCCGACCTCCGCCGCCGCCACCCCGGGGAGATTGAGCAGGGCCCGGCTCAGCCCATAGTCCACCCAGGTGCGCAGCTCCGCTGCGTCCAGCAGGGGTGAGCCGATGACGTACTCTGCCACCGGGATCTGGAAGGGGTCGCGCTTGTAGATGGTGGGTGGGTCGATCTCGTCGGGCAAGAAACGCTTGGCACGGTCCAGGCGCGAGCTGGCGTCGCGAAGGGCCAGGTCGATGTCGGTTCCGTAGGCGAAGGACAGGTCCACGGAGCTGCGCCCCTCCTGGGTCTCGGACTGGACGGCGATGGCCCCCTCGGTGATGGCGAGCTGCTCTTCGAGCTGGCGGGTGACCGCGTCCTCCATGATCTTGGCCGGCACCCCGGGGTTGACGATGCGCACCCGTACCTCCGGGTAGACCACATGGGGGAGCAGGTCGATGTTGAGCCGGTCCAGGGCGAAGGCACCCAGCACCATGACCGCCAGGGTGAGCATCACCACTCCGATGGGGTGGCGGACGGACCAAGCGGCGAGGCCGGAGGTGGCGGGCGGGGTGAGGGACAAGGGATGGGTCCTCCGAAGCGGCGCAGCCCCGGGCTTTACCGAGCTCCAGAGGCGACGCGACAGCCGGAGCTTTGCTGAATCCTGGGCGGTTTCAGTAACCCGAACTTTCGGTCAGGCCCACAGGTCCGCCAAGGGGAATTCGATGGCAGAGAAGGGGGCGAGGCGCACCGGATCCTCGTCCTTCAGGGTGACGTCCAGGGTCCAATGGCCATCTACCAGACGGTAGCTCTCTAGGGTCCGCAACAGCGGGTCGATCAGCCACAGGTGGGCGACACCCTGTTGCGCGTAGATGGGCATCTTCAGGGTGCGATCCGTCTTGGCGGTCGAAGGGGACAGGACCTCGCAGACCCAGTCCGGGGCTAGCTCGAACCAGGCGGCGTCCGGCAGTGTCGGCATCCGCTCGCGGCGCCAGCCCGCCAGATCGGGGACGATCACATGGGTTCCAAGATGCAGCTCGGGCTCGTCGAGGATCCACCAGCCGCCAGGTCCACCCCTGCCGGTGCCGAAGGGGTCAAACAGCTTTCCGCCGACGGCTGCGGCCGACAGGGCATGCTTGGGGGCCGGTCGCGGGTGGGTATGGAGCACCCCGTGAATGATCTCGGCAACCAAGTGTTCCGGGACCTGGAGCAAGTCCTCGTAGTTTGCCGGTCGGGTGGCGGGTTCGCCCATAGGTGGCCTCGTTTCGTACCGGTTGCAGGCACGTCGCCAGATTAGCACAGCCGAACCCCAGGGGCTGGCGAGCGTCGCGCAACCCAACGATTGGCGCCCGCGGGGCAAGGTTCAGGTTCCTTCGTCACCCCAACGTGTTGGGGCCCTCGGTGATTCTTACCACCTTGCCCTCGTTGAGGCCCAGGAAGCCGCGGGTGATGACCCGCTCCCCGGGCTCCAGCCCCTCCAGGATCTCTACCCGGTCGGCGAAGCGCAGCCCGCTGCGCACGGCGCGGCGGCTCGCCTTGCCGTCGGCGTCAATCAGCCAAACGAATTCTCCGGTGCGGTCCCGGCGGAGCGCCGGGAAGGGGATCAGCAGCCGCTCGACAGCGGCGGTGTCAAGTGTGGCCCGGACAAACTGACCGGCGCGGGCACCGTCGGGGATGGGGTCCAGCGTCAGCTCCACGATGGCCTGCCGGCTCGCCTCGGCCAGCGTCGGGTGGATGCGCAGGACGCGGGCCTGGAATCGCGCGTCGCCCAGGGCGTCGATGCGCACCGTAGCCGGGTCACCAACCTTCACCAGGGGTAGAATCAGCTCGGAGACGAACACCTCTGCCACCATGGAGCTGGGGTCCGCGAGGGTGAGCAGGTGGCGGTCCTTGGCGACGAAATCACCGGGCTCGACCAGGCGTTCCGTGATGACCCCGGCGAAGGGCGCCTGGATGTGGGTGTAGGCGAGGCGAGTCTCCAGCAGACGCTCTTCGGCCTCGGCGACGGTCAGCGCCGTGCGGGCCTGGGCGATCTCGTCCTCGGAGACGGCGTTGCGCTTGACCAGACCCTCCAGGCGTTTGAGGTCGAGGCGCTTCTGCTCCCGGGTGGCGCTGGCCTTGTCCAGCTCGGCCTGGAGCAGGGTGCGGTCCAGGGTGACCAGGTCCTGTCCGGCCTCGACGCGGTCACCTTCGTAGACGTCGAGCCGGGTGACTCGCCCCTCCTCCTGGCTGTGGATGCGGACTAGGCGGCGCAAACGCAGGGACCCGGGGCGATCATGGTGGCCGGCCACTTGGGCGCGCTCGACTGTCGCGGCAGTGACCAGGTGGGCAGAGGGGGTGCGAGGCTCGGCCTTGCCCTGTTCCGCTGGGCCCGGGCAGCCGGACAGGGCGAGGGCAGCCGCCAGCGCCCCCGTGACGAGGGCGGCTTGCAAAGGCCAGGCGGGGCTTCGCCCGGGCCCCAGCGACACGGGTCAGACCCGCCCGGTCAGGTCGGTCAATGGAATCTGGGCGGCGGGCGTCTTCGCCGGCTCCGTACTTGTAGTGCTTGACCTTGCGCCGGACGTTGCGCTGGATGATCACCCCCAGGACCTTCCACTGGAGCCCGGTGAGGTCGATCTCCGGGTAGAGGTCGCTTTGGGCGATCAGCCACTCTCGGCCGTCCGCGTCGCGGCGGTACTCCCGAAACCAGCGCACTCCCTCGACCTCGGCGAAGACGTACATGCCGCTGCGGCAGAACTCGGTAGGCTCGATGAGGATGATGCAGCGGTCCGGGAACTCCGGCTCCATGCTGTCGCCCAGCACCTGCAGTGCGTAGGGCTCGTGCATGCTGCAGCCGGTGGCGTGCTCAAGACTCTGGTCGGACATGCTGCGTTCTCGCTGTTAGGGGTGGGAGCGCCGGCCGCCGGATGCGGTTCCCCGGTCGCCTCCTCGGGTACAATGCCACGGAAATGGGATTCTACCCAAGCCAATGCAAACGCCCAGCATGAGCCGTATCCGCCAGCCTCGCGCAAGGTCCCGCGAGGCCTTCGGACGCCAGCCGGCTTTCCAGGCGCATGTGGCGCTTACCGCATGAACCGAATCGCCGCCACCGACCGGGTCCACAGCGACCGCCGCGACTGGCACAACCTGCGCGGTATGCTCCCCTACCTGTGGGAATTCCGCGGGCGGGCCGTCCTCGCCATCGCCTGCCTGGTCCTCGCCAAGCTGGCCAACGTGGGCGTTCCCTTGATGCTCAAAGGGATCGTCGACGTCTTCGAGCACCCGCAGGGCGGTGCGGATGCCCTGACCGGCGCCATTCCCGGGCCGCAGGGGCCGGCCCTGGTGGTGCCCCTGGCGCTGCTCCTGGGCTACGGGGCTCTCAAGCTCTCGGCGGCCCTGTTCAACGAGCTGCGTGACGTGGTCTTCGCCCGGGTGCGCTACCGCGCCATGCGCCGGCTGGCGACCAGGGTACTGGGACACCTCCACCTGCTGTCCCTGCGCTACCACCTGGAGCGCCAGAGCGGGGCCGTGAGTCGCGATATCGAGCGCGGCACACGCTCGGTGAGCACCATCCTCAACTATATGGTCTTCAGCGTCCTGCCGGTCCTGGTGGAGTTTGGTCTCGTGGCCGCAATCCTGGTGACCCAGTACGCCGCCGTTTTCGCCCTGGTGACCTTCGCCACGGTGGCTGTCTATGTCCTCTTTACCTTCGCCATCACCGAGTGGCGCATGGACTACCGCCACGCCATGAACCGGCTGGACTCGGAGGCTAACAGCCAGGCCTTCGACAGCCTGATCAACTACGAGACCGTCAAGTATTTCGGCAACGAGGGACTGGAGCTCAAGCGTTACGACGGGACCCTGGCGGAGTGGGAGGAGATGGCGGTCAAGAGCCAGACGTCCATGTCGGTGCTGAACTTCGGCCAGGGGGCCATCATTGCCGTCGGGGTGACCCTGGTGATGGTTTTTGCCGCCCGCGGGGTGGCGGCGGGCACCATGACCATCGGCGACCTGGTCCTGGTCAATGCCTTCCTGCTGCAGATCTTTATCCCACTGGGCTTTCTCGGCATGGTCTATCGCCAGATCAAGTACGCCCTGGCGGACATGGACCTGGCCTTCAAGCTTCTGGAACGCGAGCCCGAGATCCGCGACAAGCCGAGCGCCCCCGCACTGGTCTTGACCGCCGGGGAGGTGCGTTTCGAGCAGGTGGACTTTCACTACCAACCCGAGCGACCCATCCTGCACGAGCTGGACTTCGTTCTGGCCCCGGGACAGAAGCTCGCCGTGGTGGGCCACAGCGGGGCCGGCAAGTCGACCCTGGCACGCCTCCTGTTCCGCTTCTACGACGTGACCGGGGGGCGCATCCTGATCGATGGCCAGGATCTGCGCGCCGTGACCCAGGACAGCCTGCGCCGGGTGATCGGCGTCGTCCCCCAGGACACCGTGCTCTTCAACGACACCATCTGGTACAACCTGGCCTACGGACGCCCTGGCGCGAGCCGAGCCGAGGTCGAACGGGCCGCGGAGATGGCACACATCCGCGCCTTCATCGAGTCCCTGCCCGAGGGCTGGCAGACGCGGGTGGGGGAGCGCGGACTCAAGCTGTCCGGAGGCGAGAAGCAGCGTGTGGCCATCGCCCGGGCGATGCTCAAGGGGCCGCGCATCCTGATCTTCGACGAGGCCACGTCATCGCTCGACAGTCACACGGAGCAGGCCATCCAGAAGACTCTGGCCGAGGTGTCGGAGGACCACACCACCCTGGTGATTGCGCACCGCCTGTCCACCGTGGTGGACGCCGACCGCATCCTGGTCATGGAGGCGGGGCGTGTCGTCGAGCAGGGGACCCATCGCGAATTGCTGGCGGCCCAGGGGCGTTATGCCGCCATGTGGGAGCTGCAGCGGCGCGAGCGGGAGCAGGCCCTGGAGGCCGCAGCATGAGGGGCAGCCGGGGCCGAGGGGCTGCAGCTGTGCCGCTGGGGGAGGGGGAGACTCCACTGCCCAGGGTCCAGGGAGTCCTCGTCAGGCCAATGCGCGCCGGGCGTATGGTCTGGCCCATGGGGCTGTCGGCGGCGGGGCTTGGGTGCGGGGTCGCGGTCCTGCTCATCCAGTGGCTTGCGCCCGGGTTGCGTTGGCCCTTGCCGCTGGCCGCGGCCGGTCTCGCGCTGGCGCTCGCGGCCCTAGCGGTTTTTGCAGTGCGCCTGCGCCGCCAGCTCCTGATACCCCTGGCGGCCCTGGAAGGGGCGGTGACCCGCGTCTGCCAGGGTGAGCCCGGAGCCAGTAAGTCCTTGCAGGATCTCGGTCTGCTGGGTCCGATCGCCCAGGGTGTGGCGAGCCTCAACGAAGAGCTGACAGACCTCTACGAAGACATGGACAACCGCGTTGCGCGCCAGACCCAGCGTCTCGCTCAGAAGACCGCCTCGCTCAAGATCCTCTACGACGTGGCAGCCGGGATCAATCAGGCCGAAGGCCTGGAGGGCCTGTTGCTGCGTTTCCTGCGTGTCCTCAAGGAGATGGTCAATGCCCGCGCTGCCACGGTGCGCCTCTTGATGCCGAACGGGACTCGCCGTCTGGTGGGGTCCATCGGACTGGACGACGGCCTGGTGCGCGCCGATGAAATGACTCCCGTGGACCTCTGCCTGTGCGGGACCGTACTCTCGCCGGGGGACATCCTGTGTAACAACGATGCGCGCTTTTGTTCCAAGGTGTATGGGCGGCGGATGTTCGGCAGCGATGAGGTGGAGCCCATCGTCGTTCCCATGCGTTACCACGGCGAACTTTTGGGGGTCTATGCCCTGTTTGCGGACTGCCCTGGGCTCGCGGGGCGCGAGGACATCGTCGAATTGCTCGCCACCATCGGGCATCATCTGGGGGTCGCGGTCGCGAAGCATCGCTCGGACGAGGAGGCACGCCGCCTCTCCATCCTCGATGAGCGCAACGCCCTAGCCCACGAATTGCACGACTCGCTGGCCCAGACCCTTGCCAGCCTGCGCTACCAAGTGCGCATGCTGGCCGATTCCCTGGCCGGAACTTCCATACCTCAGGCGGCTCGCAACGACCTCGAACGTCTCCGCAACGGGTTGGACGAGGCCCACACGGAATTGCGCGAGATGCTGTCGAGCTACCGCGCCCCCTTGGACGGTGGCGGGCTGGTTCCGGCCTTGGAGAAGCTCGCGGCGCGTCTTGCCCAAGAGACCCAAATGCACGTCCTGTTCCAGAACGACTGCCGCCCCTTTGACCTGAGCGCCGCTGCGGAGCTGCAGATCCTGCGCATCGTTCAGGAGGCCCTGGCAAACATCCGCAAGCATGCCCGTGCCCAGACGGTGCGCGTGCTCTTGACCCGCCATGGCGGGGACGCCTATGTGCTGCTGGTCGAGGACGATGGTGTGGGCATCAGCGCCCCGCGACGGTCAGAGGTGCCCGGCGAGCACATCGGGCTGTCGATCATGGAGGAACGGGCGCGACGTATCGGGGCGGAACTGCGTCTGGAGAGCGACCCAGGGGAGGGCACCCGCGTCGAGTTGGTCTTCATGCCGGAGCGGCGCAAGGCCCCCACTGACGCCAAGGCGGCCGCATGACCGAGCACGACAGGGACGACTCTCGGGGCAGCCCGGAGGCCACCTCTGGGCTGCGGGTCCTGTTAATCGACGACCACGCCCTGTTTCGCGCCGGACTCCGGGAGCTCTTGGAGCGACGCGGCATCGGCGTCATCGACGCCGTTGGTGACAGCGAGGTTGGCTTGCGCTTGGCGCGGGAGCAAGTCCCAGACGTGGTCTTGCTGGATCTGCGAATGCCGGGCAAGGGCGGGCTCGCGGTCCTGCGCGACCTGCGCATGGCAGATCCCAGCTTGCGGGTGGCCATCCTGACCACCAGCGGGGACGAGTCGGATGTGATCCAGGCGATTCAGGGCGGGGCGTGCGGCTATCTGCTCAAGGACATGGAGCCGGACGAACTGATCGCGGCACTGGACCAGATCGTAGTCGGCGGAACCGCGGTGGCCAGGGAGCTCACCGGCGTTCTGGCCAAGGCGGTGCAGGGGGAGACGCGGGCTGCTCAGGCGCGGCCCGCATTCTCGGATCTGACGCCGCGGGAGATGGAGATCCTCTGCCACCTCGCCGCCGGGCGAAGCAACAAGGCCATCAGCCGCGTGCTAGGCATCGCCGACGGGACCGTCAAGCTTCACGTCAAGGGCATCCTTCGGAAGCTCGCGGTGCACTCACGGGTCGAGGCGGCGGTGATCGCCGTGGAGCAGGGGTTGTGCGAGCGGGAGCGCCTGTGCGACGGGCAGCGGTGACCGCGCTACGGCCGCTAGAGTCAGCGCCGGCGCGGAGCTAGAGCGGAGCAGCCCACCGGCCGGACCCGGGTGCCTGGCCGCACCAGGCAACCCGCTGTGACGAAAGCGACTCAGGGGCCATGCACAAGCTCAAGCTCAGGGCAGGATCTCGATGGGGGTCCCGTTGGTGGTGTAACCCCAGATCTCTTCGATCTCGGCGTTGGTGACGGCGATGCAGCCCGCGGTCCAGTCCGCTCCCCTGAGAACATCCTGCAGGTCCTGAATGCGACTGGCTGGGGGCTGGCCATGAATCATGATCTGCCCGCCAGCGGAAACTCCGTGCGCAGCGGCCTGCATCCTATCCTTTGTGTTCGGGTAGGAGATATGCAGGGCCTTGTAGAACCGACTGCCCGGATTGCGTCCGTTGAGGTAGTAGAGCCCCTCTGGGGTGCGATTGTCTCCCTGTCGCTCCTTGTGGCCCCTGGGGTTGACACCCAGCGAGACGCGATAGGTGCGGATGGGCCTGCCGTCCTTCAGGAGGTAGAGCCTGCGCTCGGACTTCTTGACGAGGACCTTGTCCGCATAGGGGCTAGTCGACCGCCCACTGCCCTGCACCTGGGCAACATACTGCGGGGTGGTGGACGAGCAGCCGCCCGCCATCCCCAGCGCCAGGGTGGCCACCAGACTCAAACCGAACCGATCAAGAAGTGCTGGACCCGGATCCATTACGAAAACAGCCTCTGCGACCATTGACGATGAAGGGCCCATATTCTAGCCGATGAGCGCCCTCAAAGGCCAGCACACCAGCTCCTTGTTTAAGAAGTTTTCTTTTTGTATATCAGACGAAATTTTCGTTTGGCTCGGAATCCGCTTTAAGTTAGGAAAGGTCCACGGCATACCGCTTTAGGTCTGCCAGGGCGACCACCTCCAGGGCGCGCTCGTGGGTGGCTCGCAGGACCACGCGTGGGGTGCGGCCGGCCTCTAGGGCCTCGCGCCAACGGGCTGCGCACAGGCACCAGCGGTCGCCGGGGAGCAGGCCTGGGAAGTCGAACTCCGGCACAGCTGTACTCAGGTCGTTGCCTTGAGCCTGAGAGAACTCCAGGAAGTCAGCCGTCACCTGGACACAGACCGTATGAGACCCAGGGTCCTGGGGCCCGGTCTCGCATGAGCCGGTGCGGGAGAAGCCGGTCAGCGGGTCCGTGGAACAGGGGGCAAGTGGTTCCCCGAAAACATTTCTTTCCAGGCTCATCGGGTTTTGCTCTTGGGAGGGTGGCGATCAGGGTGAGCGCCGGTCCCGGCAATTTTGGCGATTTCTGTCAAATCATGCACCAGCTACCTTGTCTTTGCGCCCGCCTTCTTTGTCGCGCCAGCAGTCACATCGCCCAGCTATGCTCCTGCCGGTACTCCTTGAAGGCGGACGTAAATCCGGCGCCATCTGGTACATGATTCTCCGGCAATCGCCTTATACCAGCAGCGGCGGATGGGCGCAGCCCGACTTACCCTGGTGCGGACAGCGCCAAGCCGGCGCCGGTGGGTGAGAAGCGGGCAGCGCTATTGCCTGTTGGCTCAGGTCGGGCCGTCAGCCGGCAGCGGTCACGAGCGGCCGCAACCATCCGGTCACCCCGGGCCGACTGAATCGCACCGCATGCGCGCCACCACCTCGCACATCGCCCTGGCCTTGACGGCGATCTCCTGCCACTCCGCCGCGCACTCCGAGTCGGCGACGATGCCCCCGCCGGCCCAGAAACGCAGCTCTCCTCGAGCCTGGACCAGGGTGCGGATCAGAATGTTGCTGTCGAGTCCACCGTCGAACCCGAGGTAGGCGATGGACCCACAGTAGACCCCACGCGGCTCGCCTTCCAGGGCGGCGATGATCTGCATTGCTCGGATCTTCGGGGCCCCGGTGACGGACCCGCCGGGAAAGCAGCCCCGCAGCAGGTCCAGGGCATCGGCCCCGGCGGCGAGGTGCCCGGTGACGGTGCTGACCAGATGGTGAACCCAAGGGTAGGTCTCGACGTCGAACAGCCTCGGGACCCGGATGGTCCCCGGGGCGCAGGTACGCCCCAGGTCGTTGCGCAGCAGGTCCACGATCATCAGGTTCTCGGCAAGTTCTTTCGGGCTGGCGGCGAGCTCGGCCGCCAGCCGCCGATCGGTGGTGGGGTCGGTTCCGCGCGGACGGGTTCCCTTGATGGGCCGTGTCTCCACTGCATCCGCGGCCAGGCGCAGAAAGCGCTCTGGCGAAGATGACAGGATCTGCCCGTCCGGGGTGTTGAGGTAAGCGGCGAAGGGGGCGGGGCTTAAGCGGCGCAGCTCCAGATAGGCGGCCCAGGGATCACCGGTCGCCGCCACCGAAAAGCGCCGTGCCAGATTGACCTGATAGCAGTCCCCGGCCTGGATCCATGCTTGGATTCTGGCAAAGCGCTCGGCGTAACCAGCCGCGTCCATATTGAATCTGAGGGGCCCGGTGACGGTGAATGGACGCGGCCTGTAGGGGATGTGCCCATGGGCGAGCCGGTGCAGCAGACGGCGTGTCTCCGGGGAGCCGCTGCGACGGCCGACGAGCCAGGTGCGACCCTCGCCATGGTCCACGACCAGGGCTTGGTCATAGATACCCATGGCCAGCTCTGGGATATGTTGAGGATCGGGCCCCGGCGTGGGCACTCGCTCCAGCCGCTGCGCCAGGTCGTAGCCGAAGTACCCCAAAGCCCCGCCGGTAAAGGGGAGCCCTTGGGGCCAGTCGGCGGGCAGGGCGACCCGAGGCCCGAGGCATTGCCGTACCAAGGCAAAGGGGTCCTCCTGGGACAACCGGGCTGTCCCCTGGCCTCGCACCTCGGTCAGAGAACCATGGGTCACCAGGGTCCGCCGCGGCGCTGCGACCAACACGTCGTAACGTCCGGTGCCGAAGCCGAGTCCGCCTGTGTCGGCGTTGGCGCCAACCCCACTATCCAGCAGCATGGCCCAGGGGTGGTGGGCGATGGGGGCGAACAGGGCAGGGCTGTTCCGGCGGTAGGGCAGGGGCTCGGCGGTGAGGGTCTCGGTGGTCAAGATGGCGACTCGAAGCCTGTTCCGGCTCGGGCCTTGGGTTCTGGTCAGGAGCGCAGGTGATGGTAGATGTCGAGGTAGCGCACCGCAGGTACACCCCAGGAGTGGTCGGCGACCATGCCGTTGATCCGCAGTTGCCGAAAGTACTCCGGATACCCGTACCAGAGCCCGATGGCGCGGTCCATCGCGTGGTCCTGGGCCGTCACCGTCAGGTCGTCGAAGGTGTAGCCGTTGCGCTCCGTGAAGGGACGGTCACTGTAGTTGGCGTCGAACACGGTGTCCGCCAGCCCCCCTACGCGGCGCACGATGGGGACCACCCCGTACTTCATGGCGATAAGCTGGGTCAGGCCGCAGGGCTCGTAGACGCTGGGGATCAGGATCATGTCCGCACCGCCGTAGATCTGGTGGGACAGCTCTTCGTCGTAGGCGAGTTCCAGGTGGGCATCGAAGCTGGGACCCAGGCGCTCCTGCATCCGCCGGAAGGTTTCGTCCACCGCTGGGTCCGGGGCGCTGCCGAGCAGGACGACCTGGCACTCACGGTCCAGGGCGTGATCGATGCCGTGACGGATCAGGTCCACCCCCTTCTGGCGGTCGAGTC
Source organism: uncultured Gammaproteobacteria bacterium (assembly GCA_963709645.1). Classification (GTDB taxonomy): domain Bacteria; phylum Pseudomonadota; class Gammaproteobacteria; order Chromatiales; family Chromatiaceae; genus DYRB01. The sequence continues at coordinate 42,901 of CAVPXP010000010.1, read as the reverse complement.
GGCTGACCACGCACAGGATGGGCTTGGCGGAGTCCTGTAACCCGAGACGGCGGCGCAGTTCGGCCTTGTTGAGCGCCTTATTCGGCAAGGTCTCCGGGCCATAGGGCTGGGCCAGGTGGCGGTCAGAGAGCGGGTTCCAGGCCGCGTCGTCGATGCCGTTCAGGATCCCGGCGAACTTGCCGTCATACTGTCGCAGCAGCCCTTGCAGTCCCATCCCTTGCTCGGTGTTTTGCGCCTCCCATGCATAGCGGGGGGAGACGGTGGTGACGAAGTTGGAGAAGACGATCCCGCCCTTCATCAGGTTGACCCCGCGGGGGTTGCCCGAGTCCTGGAGCCGGTCAGGGGTGATGAGGCGCTGCGGTGAGAGTCCGACCTGGCGCAGGACGGCCTCGCCCACCCAGCCCTGGTGGCCCAGGTTGTGCAGGGTGTAGACCGTGCGGGTGCGGCCCGCCCCGGGTCCCTGCCCCAAGCCGTCGAAGACCTCCCAAAGGAGGACCGGTATCAGTCCGGTCTGCCAGTCGTGGCAGTGGAGGATGTCCGGTTGCCTGCCGGACCTGGACAGAAATTCCAGCACGGCCCGGCAGAAGAGGGCGAAGCGGGCGTCGTCGTCACCCTCTCCGTAGATGCGGCCGCGCTCGAAGAAGGCGTGGCTGGAGTGGGGGTCGATGAACAGGCAGTCCACTCCGTCCACCCGGCCCTGGTCCACCTGGCAGGGGACGACGTCGTCGAAATAGGGGACCTGCAGATCCTCATGGACCCTGCTCAAGCCCTCGATGAGGTCATAGCGTAGCGAGTCGTACTTTGGGAGGATGATCTCGACTCGGTGACCGCGCGAGGCCAGCTCGCGCGATAGGCCGTGGATGAAGTCCCCGAGCCCGCCGGCCTTGGCCACGGGGGCGCATTCGGCGCTCACCATTGCGATATACATGCGGACGTCCTTTCAGGTTGCGATTGGGTGGCGGCGACAAACCGCGAAGGGCTCTTTCCCGGTTTATAAGAACCGCGCCAGGTCGAGCTCCGGAAACAGCTTGTCCATCTCCTCGAGGGCCGCCAGCAGTCCCGGTTCCAGGGGTTCGCCCTGCGCCGCTTTGGCGAGCAGCCGGAAACGCGCTAGACCGTCACGCAACCTGGCATGGGCGTAGTCGCTGGCGGTCCCGCGGGCGATACAGAAGGGCCAGTCTGAGGCCTGAGCCAAGAGCAGCGAACGTCCAGCCTGACGCAGGATGCGGGCCTGCGTCTCATGCGTCTCGACGTTCTCGCGTTCGCGCAGGTGCAGGCGGACAAGGTCCGCGAGGTCCCCCGCGGCCCGGTGCAGCAGGGGATAGATCCAACCGGTCTCGCCGGTCAGCCAAGCGGCATTATACCCATGCTCGCCCCAGCTCGACTGGGCAGGCTGTGCGACCTGGGTGGTTCCGTGGCGCGCCAGGTAGCCGCCCAGAGAGATCGCCTCCGCGTCCGCGCGATTGTCGACCTGCCGCAGGACAGCGGCCAGAAAAGCGGGCCCCTCGTACCACCAGTGGCCAAAGAGCTCAGCGTCGTAGGCACAGACCAGGATGGGCGGCGACGGGCCTTGGGTGGCGCCCCGGAGAGCGGCATGGCGTCGAGCGACGAAGCGGGCCGCGTCGCGCCTCGCCCGCCGCGCCCCTGCGGCGGGCTCGTAGAGGTCCTTGGGGCCCGCCCCGCCTGTGACCCGGTGGTACTTGACCCCGGTGGGGGCGGCGGGCACGCCGGGAGGCAGGAAGTCGTCCAGAAGGGCTCGATCCAGGGTGTAGCCCAGGTCGCAGTGGTACTCCCGATAATCCGGGTGGCCTGGGTAGCCCCGGTCCGGCGACCAAACCTCCACCGCCGAGTCGGGATCGCGCCCGAATACCGCGATCCCGCTCGCACCGGGCACAGGGACCTGTATTGGGGCCTGGATACCCTGTGCCGGGGGCTTGACGGCCCCTGTTAGACCGTGGGAGTCCACGATGGTGTACTCGAAACCAGCCGCAGCGATCTCTGCCTCCAGCCCCTCGTAGTAGCCGCACTCCGGCAGCCAGAGTCCGGCGCTCCTGCACCCGAAGGCCGCCTGGAAGGCATCCTGGGCCACGCCGAGCTGGGCGCGCACCGCGGCGGGTTGGGTACGCAGCAGGGGCAGGTACCCGTGGCTGGCGGTGGTGGTCATCAGTTCGAGCACACCGCCCCTGGCCAGAGCCGCGAAGGCGCCGATCAGGTCGCCCCCCAGCCCGTCCTGGTAGAGGCCGGTCAGGCCCGCGAGGCGCTCGCCGTAACCCCGTGCCAAGGCCGCTAGACGTGGCTCGCCGCGCCGTCGCGCGACCTCGGCCTCGCACAGGCGGGCGCGCCGCTTCAGGTAGTCGAGATAACGGGCCTTGAGCAGGGGGTCGCCCAGCATCGCGACCAGGGTCGGGGAGAGCGATAGGGTGAGGCAGGGTCCATTGCCCCCTTTGGTCCGCTCGGACAGGACCTCCAGCAAAGGCAGGTAGGCGTCGGTGATGGCCTCGTAGAGCCAGTGCTCCTCGAGAAACCGGGGGTGCTCCGGGTGGCGGACGAAAGGGAGGTGGGCATGGAGCACCAGAGCCAGGTATCCGCGCATGGTGCTCAGTCCCGCAGTCGTTCACCGGATGGAGGACCCGAGGGTGCGCCCGACAAGCACCTCGGGCCTGGCCGTCCGCCAGCCCCTAGTCGCCGCCAGTGGGCCCCTCGGTATCGGCAGGCGAGCCCAACAGCCGTTCCAGGGATGTGAGATCAGTCACTGGGATACGCAGCGTGGAACGTCCCGAGGGGCCGACCCGCAGAGGGCGCCCGTAGAGGTCTACCAGAGTTCCGGGGCGGGCGCTGACGTGCACCAGCAGCTCCGCCTCGACCACCGGGGCGTCGGGCCCGCGGCCCAGGGCGAAGCTCGAGACGGGACCTGCCCTCTGGGCTTGGGGTGCGGCCTCCGGCGGTGTTCCGGTAGCCCCTGGCCCTGGCTGCGAGGCTGCTGCGAGAACCGCGAGGGGCGGCGTCTGGGTGCCCAAGGCCTCCGGGACCGGGCTCTCCGGTACAGGCTCAGCAGGGTCTTTCCAGGGCCAGTCGATGCGGATCGCTGGGCGCCAGGGTTGCTCCAGCGGGGGCTGCGCGACGCTCAGCGTCCGGTCGGTGGGGGCGTTCGCCCCCGTCTCGGGACCCTTTTCACTGGCCCGGACCGGCGATGCCGTCTCCATCGCGGTGAGTACCTCGCCGCGATCCCGCTGGACGGCGGTCTCCAGGACCCAGCGGGCAGGCCGCGTACCAGGTGCTGGCGGTTGTACCCGCGCCGCGGCCGGGGGCGGCACAGGGGCGGCCCGCGTGCCCTTGGGCTGGCCGGTATCGATGGTCCCGAGGGGCCGTGCAACGGCATCGGGCAGATCCGGCACCGCGCCTGGGGCGACGCTTTGTGTCGGTGGCGCCGTTTCCGGTTCGGGCTCCTCCCCCGACCAGCGCGGGATGGGGACCCCAACTGGCCGCGGGAGCCGCGCCCGGTTGGATCGCGCCAGGAGCATCCAACCGCCTCCGCCGGCGTGCAGGCCGACCTCGGCCTGGTAGACGGCATCATCGCTGGCCAGGGCGAAGCGTGCGTCACCGCGATTACCGGCAGCCAGGGGGAGCGTGGTTAGGACTTCGGCGCCGTCGTCGTCACGGAGACGCTGCAGCCGGATCACCGGCTCGGGCGTCCCGTCACCGCACTGGGAAGGCTGCGCCCGCACGGGCCACGTCGGCCGGGGCCAGGGTCCAGAAGGCGTGCAGGTGCTCGGGGTCCACGTCGAGCAAGACCAGGCTGGTCTGCTCCAAGACCAGCGGAAATTCCTCCGCGATTTGGGCGGCGATGGTGGCCAGATCCGCCATTGGTGGGGTCGTCTGGGCCGTCGCTCGTTCCGACTCGGCTGCGTCGCGCATCGCCTTCGCCCATATCAAGCGCTGCCTGGACTGGCGCAGCGCCTCGGCGGTGCGGTCCAGGGCCCGACCGGCGGCCTCGGTGCGGGCATAAAGCTGGGGTATCCAGGCGTCGCCCCAGAACAGGAAGCAGCTCGTCTCCGCCTCCAGGATCAGGGCGCGCGCCTCCGTCAGGGCCAAGCGTGCGTCCGCGCCGAGCCGGCCTTCCTGCCGGTGCAGCTCCCAATAGCGGCGGCTGGCCTGGTTGACGACTTCACCCGCTCGGCGCTGGGACTCGGAGCCGATCCATTGACCGAAGTCATAGCCCGTGGTGGACCCCACGTTCCAGGCCCCGGTCTGGACCTGGGCCTCGGTCGTTGGCGGGTGTCGCTCCAGGTAGGCGGAGAGGCTGACCGGGACCACCGCGGATGCGCCGTGCCGCGCCCGCTCCATGGCCGGGGTAAAGAAGTGTCCGAAAAAGCCGGACGGCTCGTGCGTCTGGCGGAACCAGCCGCCGTTCTCGCCGTCGGACCAGGTGGTCACTAGGCGCGGCTCCTCCGGCCGCGGGGAGGCGTGGACGTGTCGGCTGGCCTCGGCCTCCAGCCAGTCCGGGCCGAAGCCGCTCTCCTGGCCGTTGGAGATGGCACGGTCCCGCGGGACCACGGCGATGCAGACGCCGTCCTGGCAGGCCAGGTAAGGGCGGTAGATGTCGTGCACACCGTCCTTTGGGCGCACATGGACCCCATCGACGACCACGTACTCATAACCGACCCTGACCAGAATCGGAACCAGGTCCATCGAGAAGGCCATTTCCGGTGGCCAGAAGCCGCGCGGGGCCCGCCCGAACACCTGCTCCATGATGGCTCGGCCGCGCAACAGTTGGTCCTCCCAGTCCGCCTTGGGGATGAGCGGGAAGATGGGGTGGTAATAGCCCATGCCGATCAGCTCGACGTTCTCCGCCTCCCGATAGCGTTGCAGAAAGGCAGGGATGTCGACGATATGGCGGTAACGATCGACGATGTCCGGGTCGAGGAGTTGCTCCAGCAGGATCCCCGAGAATCCGACATGCAGCCGGGCGACGTCGCGGTAGAGGTCGGCATAACGCACCGCACGCTCGTAGCAGCGGATGATCTGCTCGGCCTCCCAGGGGTTGGTCTCGATCAGCAGACGCAGGTTGCCCGGGGGCTGGTGCATGTGCAGACCCAGGGCATGGTGGATGTTGGTCCCGGTCATCGAGCCTACCTTCATCGAGCCTACCTGGGGGTCAACGAACGGTGCGGTGGCAAGGGTACCGGCTCTGGGCCGGCTCGGTGCCTCGCGCCTGCAACAGTAAACAAAGGCCGTGGGCGGGTCAAAGGCGTCCGCATTGACCCCGAATCGGTCGCGCCTCAGCGCCCCTCCAATACCACCAGGCTGCGCGGGGCGACCCGGCATTGCGCGTCGGTAAAGGGAGGCTGCTCCTCCGGATCGAACAGGTCGGCCGGGGACTCCGCGGCGGTGTCCACCGCCAGGTGCCATCCGTACCTGGCCGAGGTCGGGACGGCGAAGGCGGCGGCGATGACCCCCATGTTGAGCATGACGTGCAGCGGGCGTTCCCGCTTCTCGCGGGGGGCCAGCGTGAAGGCTAGGGTCGCGGCACTCTTTGTCGAGCCATTCGGGGGCATTGAGCTCTACCCCGTGCCAGGCGATGTCCGGCAGCGCGGACCCTTCGCGCACCCGCCCCGAGAAAAAATGGCGTCGCTGCAGGCTGGGGTGACGCTTGCGCAGCGCGATCAGCCCGCGCACGAAGCGCAGCACGTCGGCGTTGCGATCCACCAGGGACCAGTCGAACCACCCGAGCTCATTGTCCTGGCACCAGACGTTGTTATTGCCGCGCTGGCCGCGCAGCACCTCGTCCCCCGCCAGAATCATGGGGATGCCCTGGCTGAGCAACAGGATGGCCATGAAATTCTTGGTCTGGCGGCGACGCAGGTCGAGGACCTCGGGTAGGTCCGTATCGCCTTCGATCCCGCAGTTCCAGCTCAGGTTGTCGCTGGTTCCGTCCCGGTTTCCCTCGTGGTTGGCACGGTTGTGCTTGCGGTTGTAGCTCACCAAGTCATAGAGCGTGAAGCCGTCGTGGCAGGTCACGAAGTTGATGCTGTTGATGGGCTGGCGCAGGTTGCGCTGATAGAGGTCGCTACTGCCGGACAGCCGGGTGGCCATCTCTGACACCATCCCCGGATCGCCGCGCACGAAGCGTCGCACGCTGTCACGGTAGCGGCCGTTCCACTCCATCCAGCGATAGCCGGGAAAGGAGCCGACCTGATAGAGCCCGGCCGCGTCCCAGGCCTCGGCGATGATCTTGGTGCGGGCCAGGACATCGGACAACTCGATGGCCCAGAGGACGGGCGGATTGTGCATGGGCAGGCCGGCCTCGTCCCGCGCCATGGCGCTGGCCAGATCGAAGCGGAAACCGTCCACATGCATCTCCCGCACCCAGTACTCCAGGCAGTCGACGATGAAGCGGGTCACCAGGGGGTGATTGGCGTTGACCGTGTTGCCGCATCCGGTGAAGTCCAGGTGGATGGACTTGTCCACGGCATCCAGGCAATAGAAGGTCTCATTGGCAAAGCCCTTGAAGTTCAGGACCGGACCGTCGAAGCTGCCTTCCGCTGTATGGTTGAAGACCACGTCCATGATGACCCCGATTCCGGCGTCATGCAGGGCGCGGACCATGTCTCGGAACTCAGTGCGGTGCTGCCCTTCTCGCGGGGCAATGCAGTAGCCTGGGTGGGGCGAAAAGAAGCTGTGGGTGCTGTAGCCCCAGAAGTTGGTCAGGCCGGCTTTCCACACCCGCTCGGGCACATCCTGCTCATCGAAGGCCATGACCGGCATCAGCTCGACGTGGGTGATGCCCAGGTCCTTCAGATATGGGATCTTCTCGACCACCCCAGAGAAGGTCCCTGGGTGCTCGACCCCGGAGGATGGGTGCCGGGTGAAGCCGCCTACGTGCAGCTCGTAGACGACCATGCGCTCCGTGGATATATAGAGGAGCTCGTCGCCTTCCCAGTCGTAATCATCTGCCAGGACCACCGCGCGCGGCGAGTCGTGGGGCCGCACGCCATCGCGCTGACGCTCCCAGCGGTCCCATTTGCAGTTGTTCACCGCCCGCGCCCAGGGATCGATGAGCTCGACCTTGGGGTCGAAACGCCAGCCTTGCGCCTTCGGCTCGTAAGGCCCCTGCATGCGCCAGGAGTAGTGGGTACCGGGCGCGAGGTCCACCACGAGCACATGCCAAGCGAAGAAGGTGTGATTGACCTCCGGGTCCAGGGTGATGACCTGAAAGGGCTCCAGGGCCCAGGCATCCTCGTAGAGAAAGATCTCCGCCCCGGTGGCATGGCGGCTATAGACGGAGAAGTTGACCCCCTCGTTTTCCACCGTGGCGCCTAGTGGGTGTCGGTGACCGGGCAGGGTTGCGTATGGGCCGGGCATCGTGTTCCGCAGGATCCGTGGGTAGGGTGGGCCGCGCCCTTGGAGGCGAGGGTCATGGGGCGTCGGCGACCGGAGGGCAGGTCCGCAAACGACTGGTGCCGGCTTGCGGGCACGCTTAAGATGGTACAGCCGCAGGGTAGCTGCGTACAGGCTCGCCCGTGGCAGAGGGTCCGGGGAGTACCGAGACCGCCTTGGACTCCGTCCTCATGGGTCCTGTCGGCACGCTGTCCAGCGGCCTCGCCAAAGGAGGCGACTGGTGCCAACTAAGGCGATTTCTGTCAAACCATGCACCAGCTAGCTTGTCTTTGCGCCCGCCTTCTTTGTCGCGCCGGCAGTCACATAACCCAGCGATGCTCCTGCCGGTACTCCTTGAAGGCGGACGTAGATCCGGCGCCATCTGGTACATCATTCTCCGGCAATCGCCTAACGAGCACGTCGGTCGTCTTTGAGGTGTCGTCATGCCTTCTCCCGAAATCTTGATCGCGCTATCTTTGGTCTTGCTCGCCGCCGTCGGCGTGGCGGGGCTCTTGCTCGCCGGGCGCACTAGCCACTCGGCCAACCGCGACGATCCGGCGCCCCGAGAGTAAGGCGCCATGGCTTGGCCGCCGGCACTGCGACTCGCCGCGCTGGTCCTGTTTGGGCTCAGCGGCTGCGCCGCCCCAGTGTCTACGGACTCGGGGCTCGTGCTGGAGCTGGCCGAGGTCGAAATACCGGCCGGGTCCGCGCACACGATCTTCCAAGCCGGTCGGCAGGTGGGCGGGGCGAGTACCCTGGAGCCCTATTGCGAGCTCGAGATAGAGACCGTCTCCGAAAAGCCGCAGCGAGTGTCCTCGGTCCGGCTGCAGGTGACCGGTGTCAGCCAGGCCCTGCTCAAGGACCCCATCACGCGGATCCCGGCTCTCATCGCCGGGTTCAGCTGCTCAGACGCGGTCTTTCGCGAGACCATCTGGCGGCTCACTCCGGATCGGCCCTCGCCGGTGCTTTGGCTGCGGTGTCTCGCCCCCTACTTCAATTGTCGCATCGGCGGACCCCTGTCCCCGGATCAGATCCAGGCCGTGGTTGGGCCGAAAATCAGGATTGAACCAGCGTCGCGAGCGGCGCCGCGATGAAGGGCGGCGCCGGCGTCAGGGTGACTCGGCGCAGATCTCAGCCCGGCACCGAACCAGGATCTGCCGCCCATCTGCGCAGTAGACCCGGTGCAGCTCGGCGCCGTCGCGAGACCCTTCCAGCACCGCTCCCAGATTCCCCAGGTTGCAGCCTTGTCGCTCGGCATATCGCTCGGCGTAATAGGCCCAGGTACCGACCGGGGTTCCGGGAGCGTACGGCTGGACCGCCGGACTGGGTGTGGAGGTACGCAGGGTCGGACCTGGCGTAACCACCGGGATCGGTGCAGCCTGGACCGGAGCACTGGGTTGGGCGGCCCCTGGCAGTGGGCCCGCTGCCGGTTCGGCCTCGGTCGGACCTGCCGGTGCCGTATCGGAGGCGATGGGCCGCAAGCCCCACTTGGCGGCCAGGGAATCCAGCGCGTTCAACAGGTTTTCGCGATAGCGCTGTGTGACGTCGTGCGCTTCGGTCGTGCCGCTCTCCGAGGACTGGATCTCCTGAGCCCTCAGCGTGACGGTGACGCCGGCGGGGGACTCGACGAAGGATGCATCGATGCGCAAGAGGGCTGGCGCCCCGGTCGAGTCGGCATCGATGGCTTGTTCGAAGGTGAGCGCATAGGGACCGCTGTGCAGGGTGCTCCAACCGCGTTGCCGCGCCGTCTCGGCGGCGAATTCCAGGGCCTGGGGGATCTCGGCGTGCAGCAACAGGGCGCTCGGGGCCGCGTTGGCTCCGGAGACGGCATAGACACTGGATGGTCCCAGACCCGCGACGATGAGTAAAACGGCGAGGCCGACCAGGGGTGGCCAGGCTGCCGCGGATCGGAATCGCGGCGGGGCGGCGCGAGCAGACCCCATCGGCCGTTCCATCGGGCCTATTCCAGTGCCCTGCATGCGCCGTTGGTGCACTTGACGACGAAGGCAGGGTCGCCGGTGCAAAAGACCCTGAGGTACTCAGAGGCGCCGTCTCTCTTGAAGGTGTCCGTGCGGCCGGACCGGACCTTGCACCCGCGCTGCGCCGCGTAGCGTTCGGCGTTGCTCACCTGGCTGCCCGCCTTGGGTCCGCGATTGAGCGTCAGCATGTTGTCCGCGCTGGAGACGGACACTGCGGCGGCAGGCGGCCGGGTCTGAGGGCTTGCGGTCCGCACCGGCGTGGGGATAGACCCCGCTCGGCTTGGCGGCGGGCTTGGTGGCCGGTGGGGTCTTGGGCTGGGCCGATGCGGCAGCCTGGGCTTTTTTGGTTGGGGTCGCAGGCTGGACCTTCGCCGGCGGGGCGGCCTGGGACTTGGGCTGGGCCGCGGTCCTCCCCTGGGCGGAAGCCGGGGCCGGCGGGCGGGGGGCTGGCTGCGCCGCTTGGGCTGCGCTTCCACCGACTGGCACCGCGGTGACTCGGGCGGGTACGGCCTGGAGGACGGGTTCGGGCTCGTCCTGAGGGCTCTCGCCCCAGGCAGTGGGCGTTGGTTGTTGCGACAACGGGGATGGCATCGGAGCGGCTACGCCGGACCCCGCGGCGGTGTCGTCTCGGTTCAGCTCGGCGGCAGTCTCGCTGGCAGCTTGTCCGGCGGCGGCGATGGGGGGCAGCGCCCGGGCGACCCGCTGATGGTGCGCCGCCCAGTTCGAACGCAGGGACTCCAAAGAGCGCTGCAAATTGTCACGATAGGACTCGGTGTAGTCGATACGCTGCTCGACTGGTTGTCCGGCGCCCTTGCCTTGGCCCTGCACCCTGGCTACGAGCTGGGCATTGACGGTCACCTGAACCCCCCCCGGGGCCTGGCGAAACAGGCTCGTCACCTCCACCCTCGGCGGTGTGCCGTTGTCGGCGAGCCCGAGCTCGACGGCCTGCGGGGCATCGGGACTCACAGGGCGACGCAAGACGATCTTCTGATCGGAGGCGCTGACGATGGTCCAGCCGCGAGAAGTGGCCGAACCCAGGGCCAGGGACCGTACCTCGTCGACCCGGGCGCCGGCGATGGTGGTGGACGGGCCTGTAATGTTCTCCGCCTGCTCCCCCATATCCACGGCGTTGGTGCGGGGTTGGCTTGCGCAGCCGGAGAACAGGGTCACCACAGTCAGACCCGCAAGAACCGAATACAGACGCCAGCTCACCGCGTAACCCCCGGGTATTGTGTATTGATAACGGCCCCGCCTGGACGGTCGGCCTGACTTAGGCCGGGCATGCTACCACAAGGGCCAGTCGGGGCGATGCCGGGCGAAGGCAAGATATGGGCCTGGATTTTGGCTGCGGTTCGGACGGGTCTGCGCGCGGCGGGAGTCCACCCCTGTACTCCGAAACCCTTGGTCGCAGATTCCCAGAACGGGGCTCGCGGACCGGCGCGGGGCCGAGGTGACGGCGGTTGCCAAACAGGCGGCCTTCCACCAGTATCGCGCCGGATCTTTCCGGTGCGAGGGCCCGACATGAGCAGCGCGACCAAAGGCAAACAGAAGGGGGTATCGGTTTGGACAGCCGCTTCCCTGGTGGTCGGCGGGATGGTCGGCACTGGGATCTTCACAAGCCTGGGCTTCCAGGTGGAGAGCATCACCTCGCCGTTCGCTATCCTCGTACTCTGGGTTATTGGGGGCATCTGCGCCTTGTGCGGTGCGCTCTGCTATTCCGAGTTGGCGGCCGCGATACCCCGCTCGGGCGGCGAGTACCATTTCCTCTCACGCATCTACCACCCCGCGGTCGGATTCGTCGCCGGCTGGGTTTCCGTGACGGTCGGGTTCGCCGGCCCGGTGGCGGTTGGCTCCCTGGCGTTCGCGCAGTACTCCTCGAAGGTATTGCCGGGCGGCGACCCGCGCATGGTGGCTACGTTGCTGATCGTTTCGGTAACTCTGTTCCATTTTTGGTCGCTGGGAATGGCGAGCGCCTTCCAGAACGTCTTTACCGTCCTGAAGCTGGGCGTTCTGGTGCTGCTGATCGCGGCGGGCTTCCTGGCCAGCCAGTGGCAGCCGATCACCTTCGCACCCGGGCCGGCGGATGTCGGGGCCATGTTGGGAGGCCCGTTCATTCTGTCGCTGTACTGGGTTATGTATGCCTACAATGGCTGGAACTCCCCAACCTACATGATGAACGAGGTGCGTGACGCCCCGCGCAATGTGCCGCTGGCGATGCTCTTTGGCACCATCCTGGTGGGCGCGCTCTATCTCACCGTCAACGCGGTCTTCCTGCTGTGCGCCCCGATGTCGGAGATGGCTGGTAAACCGGAAGTGGCCTTTGTGGCCGCAGAATGGATTTTCGGCCCCACCGGCGGCCGCCTGATGGCGGCGATCATCTCCGTGGGCTTGATCTCGCTCGTCAGCACCAATGTCTGGATCGGCCCTCGGGTCGCGCAGACCATGGGGCAGGATCTGCGGGCCCTCCGCTGGCTGGCTCGGTCTAACCCGGCCGGTATCCCGCAGGCGGCTATGCTGCTGCAGAGCGGCTTGGCGCTGACCTTCCTCTGGGCGCGGTTCGAGAGCGTCGTCCAGTATGTCCAGTTCACGCTCCAGCTCTGCGGGATGCTCACCGTCCTGGGGGTGATGGTGTTGCGCTGGCGCGAACCGGACTTGCCGCGGCCTTACCGGGTCTGGCTCTACCCGTGGCCCCCGCTGATCTTTTTTGCCGCAAGCCTGCTGATGACCGTCTACGCGGTTCTGCTGAAACCGGGCGAATCGCTGGCGGCATTCGCGACCATGTTGCTCGGCCTGCTGGTCTATGCGTTCTCGCCTCGCGACAACGGCGGGCAGAGGGAGGGCCTCGCCGGGAGCGGGGTCGCTATGCACGATTCTGATGTCCGTTGACGTGACGATTAGGGTGGTTGGGTCGGGATGACCGGCACAGTTGGTGCATTGGGCACGGAGACGGGTCCGCCACCCTGGGCAGGGCCGTCCGGCGGCTAGAGCTTGTCGGTCGAGGTTCGAACCGGGCTTGAGGGTCAGCTCATGCAATGCCCCAAATGCGACGCCGAAAACTCGGAGGGTGCGGCGATCTGCGCGCGCTGCGGGATCGTCTTCGAGAAGTATTTCAAATACCACCCGCGCCCCGGTGAGGCGGCGCCGGTATCCTTGCCAGAGGCAGGGAGGTGGCGCACGGCGGGACGCGAGCCGGACAGCGGGCTGCGGGCGCTGTTCCTGCCGCCTGAGCCCAAGGCGGACCTGGTGACCGTTGCCGCCCGCGCCGTGGTTTTCCTGGTTCTGCTGGTCTGGGGGTTCTGGCTCATGTCATCGACCATTGCCGACAACGCCGTCGGACAGTCATTTCTGCACCTGGTCAATCTTCCTTTCCACGAGGCCGGACACATCTTCTTCCGCCCCTTCGGCGCCTTCATGCAGTCCCTTGGCGGAACCCTTGGGCAGCTCCTGATGCCGGCGATCTGCTTTGGCGTTCTGCTGACCCAGACGCGAGATCCGTTCGGGGCCTCGGTAGCCCTATGGTGGTTCGGTGAGAATTTCCTGGACATCGCCCCTTACATCGACGATGCCCGCGCCGGGGTGCTGCCCTTGCTTGGGGGCAATTTTGGGCACTCTGCCCCCTACGGCTTCCACGATTGGGAGTACCTCCTCACCGAGAGCGGTCTTCTGGGCCTGGACCACGCCCTGGCGCGGGCGAGCTTCGCGCTGGGCTGCTTGATCATGTTGGCGGCCCTGGCCTGGGGAGCGGCGCTGCTACACGGCCAGTACCTGGCGGCGACCAGGTCGAGGCCCGCCTGAGGCGGCCGCCTCAGCTCATGTAGCTGAGGGCCTCATCACCGGGATTGGGAAGCCCGGCAATGCGCCAGGCCGCACGGCAGCCGCCGAAGAGGCGCTGAACCGCGTGTTTGTCCATGCCGTGGGAGCGGCAGGCCTGGGACGTGGGGGGGAGGGAGCCGTAAGTGAAGTGGTGCTCGCGCATGTAATGGATGATGGCCCAGTGGTCCGGTACGAGCGGGCCGATGCCATCGACCTCGGCGATGCGCCGGGCGACCTGCTCGTTCCAGTGCGCGGGCTCGATGAGAAAGCCGTCGGGGTCAAACTCCAGCTCCAAGTGGCCGGGTGAACTGACGGGGGTGGCGGTGGCTTGCATCTGCGTGTCCTCCTGGGTTCGTTTGAGACTCATTGGACTATAGACGCTGCCGGGGCCTCATGGTGCCAGGGTGGCTGGGGTTTGGCAGGATTGCGGCACGGGCGGCCGGCATGGGGCTAGAGCCGGATTACGTGGTGGCTCAGGGGGTGGCCGAGCCCCTTGTAGTGGGCGTAGCGCCGCCGACCGGCGGCCCGCACGGCGGGGTCCTGGTCGATGGGCTCGATGAGCCGTTCGTATCGGTCCAGGGCGTCGGGTACCTCGTAGCCCAAGTTGATCAGCAGCTGGCCACTCTGGGTGGGAGGGCGCTCGTTCCTCCGGCCGATGAGGATGGGGGTTAGCTCCGGGTCAGTCTCGCCCACGAGGCCGTGAGGCAGGAAGCTGTCCTCGCGGAAGGTCCACAAGAGGCGGTCCAGGGACCTGGCCGTTTGGTCGTCCGGGGCCTCGATATAGGCGCGCAGGCCCTCGCCAAGGGCGCGCTGGACCAGGCGGCAGGTCAACAGGAGGCGGTCCCCCGCGCTGTCCTCCGCCAGGGTGTAGAAGTCGATGCGGGTCATGCGGAGGAAGCGCTCAATCGTCAGCCGTCAGCGATGAGCTGTCGCTCAGTGCGTCGCCTCGCCGCTCCGGCCCAACAGGAACTGGGTCAATAGGGCCACGGGGCGCCCAGTCGCGCCCTTCTCCTTGCCGCTGCGCCAAGCGATGCCGGCGATGTCGAGGTGGGCCCAGGGGTACTTCTTGGTGTAGCGCGACAGAAAGCAGGCGGCGGTGATGGCCCCGCCGTCACGTCCGCCGATGTTGGCCATGTCGGCGAAATTGCTGTCGAGCTGAGACTGGTAGTCCTCCCAGAGCGGCAGGCGCCAGGCGCGGTCGCCGGAGTAGTCACCGGCGGCCAGGACCTCCGCGGCCAGCTTGTCGTCGGCGGTGAAGAGGCCGGCTGGGTGTTTGCCCAAGGCGACGACGCAGGCGCCGGTGAGGGTGGCCAGGTCGATCACCACGGCGGGCTCGAAGCGCTCGCTGTAGGTCAGTGCGTCGCACAGGATCAGGCGCCCCTCGGCGTCCGTGTTGAGGATCTCGATGGTCTGCCCGGATAGGCTGGTGACGATGTCCCCCGGCTTGTTCGCTTCACCGTCCGGGAGGTTCTCCGATGCCGGGACCACCCCGACCAGATTGATCGGCAGCTCCAGGGAGACGGCGGCGTGCATGGCCCCGATGACACTGGCCCCGCCGCACATGTCGTACTTCATCTCATCCATTTCGGCGGCGGACTTGAGCGAGATCCCGCCAGCATCGAATGTTAGGCCCTTGCCCACCAGAACCACCGGCTTGTGGCCCTTCTTCGCGCCGTCGTAGTGCATAACGATGAGCTTGGCGGGCTGTCGGCTGCCTTTGGACACCGAGAGGAGGGCATCCATGCCCAGCTCCTGCATGTCGTGCTCCTCCAGCACCTCGACGCGCAGCCTTGGGTCGTTCGCGGCCAGGTCCTGAGCGCGCTCGGCGAGGTAGCTCGGGGTACAGATGTTGCCCGGCAGGTCGCCCAGTTCCTTGGCCAGCGCCACGCCCGCCGCGACGGCGGCCCCGTGGCGCACGGCGCGCTCCGCCGCCCCCAGGTCGTGCTTCTTGGACACCCACAGCGTCAGGCGCTTGAGCGGGTGCTTGATGGGGTGCTTTTCGGACTTGGTGGCGGTGTAGCGGTAGCTTTGATCCGCGGCCGTGGCCACCAGATCACGTACGGCCTGGTAGGCGTCCATGTCTTCCGGGGCCAGCTCCGGCAGGGCGCACAGGGCCTCTCCGGTGCGGGTTTGATTGAGCACCGTCATGGCGGCCGCCATCGCCTGGTTGTAGACGGCGCGGGTCAGCTCCTTGCGCTTGCCGCAGCCGACCAGAAGGATGCGGTCGGCCTCGATACCGGAGACACCGTAGAGCATCAGCGTCCGGCCCTTGTCGCCGTCCATGTCGCCCGTGCTCAAGACCTCCGCGAGGCGACCGGAGCTCGCCTTGTCGATGGCCTCGGCAGGCCCCGAGAGCTTGCGCCTCTCGAACACCCCGAGGATCAGGCAGGGGGTCTTTTGCCGCGCCAGGTCGCCGCTCTTAATCTTGAATTCCATCGGTCTGCCTCCTCTCGTGATGGCGCTGCGGCCCTGCTCGCAGTGGCCGTGCCGGTGTAACATACGCGACCCGCGAGTCTACAGGATTCCAAAGTGGCGCTGCACTTTCGGCTGAGAGGTTGTCATGGATCCATCGCGATCCGGGCGGGCAGTCCCTTTGCTGAGCATTGAAGGTTGGCCCCCGAAGCCGGGCAGGTCACAGGGACATCCCACGGGGGCCTGATGTGAAGATCATCGACCGCTACCTGGCTGGCGCCGTCATCGGGGGTTCTCTCGTCACCCTGGCCGTCCTGCTGCCTCTGATCGCGTTCTTCATGCTGGCGGACGAGTTGGACATCGTGAAGAACGAGGGCTACCGGCTGACGGATGCCCTGCTCTACGTCATGCTGGCCCTGCCGCGTTTCGCCTACCAGCTTTTCCCCATCGCCACCCTGATCGGCGCCCTGGTTGGCTTGGGCTCCCTGGCGAGCAGTTCCGAGCTGGTGGCCATGCGCGCCGCCGGGATCTCCATCGCCCGCATCGTTGGGGCCTCCATGCTCGGCGGGCTCTTGCTGGCGGCGGTGGCGGTGGCGGTGGGCGAGGGGCTGGCGCCCGTCGCTGACCAGGAGGGCCTGCGCATGAAGTCCGAGGCCCTGTCGGGCCAGGTCACCCTGGCCACCCCCTACGGCTTTTGGGCACGGGATGGCCGTAGCTTCGTCAACATCGGGGAAATCCTCCCCGGGGCCGACCTGCGCGACATATCCATCTACGAGCTCGACGACGAGCGGCACCTGACCCTGGTGACCCACGCCGCCCGCGCCCGTTACGTCGGCAAGGGCTGGGTCCTGGAGGACGTCGCCCGCAGCCGGATCTCCCCGGAGGGCGTCGAGGTGGAGAGGATGCCGCAGGAGGATTGGGCCTCGCGCATCAGCCCGAGCCTGCTGGAGGTCGTGGTTGTGCAGCCGCAGATGCTGCCGATCTGGGGGCTGCAGCGTTACATCCGCTATATGAGGGCCAACGACCAGGACGCCGGGTCTTACGAGGTTGCCTTCTGGAGCAAGATTGTCCAGCCCTTCCTGATCCTGGCCATGATCTTCGTCTCCATCCCCCTGTTGCTGGGTTCGTCGCGCACGAGCGGGACCGGAGTGCGCATCTTCATCGGTATCCTGGCAGGGATCGTGTTCTACCTTGTCAGCCGGACCTTTTCCTACCTTTCCCTGCTCTACGGCCTGAGTCCGGTGGTGGCCGCTTTCACGCCGCCCCTGCTCTTCCTGGCGGCGGCCCTTTTGGTGCTGAGGCGGGTGGGTTAGGGCGGCATCGCCGCTCCGCCCTGGTCAGTGTCTGGCCACCAGGACCAGGCGCGTGCGAGACCAGCGGTCGTGCCAGGCGAGCCCGTCCTGGTCGATCAGGACCCACAGCAGACCCAGCCCCGCCGGGGCCAGGGCGGCGGCGGCACAGGCCAGGCGCAACAGGGCGTCGGTGAGCCGCGGCTCGCTCCCGTCGGTGCGTATGAGCCGCAGACGCCATGCCTTCATCCCCAGGGTCTGGCCCCCATGGGTCCAGAAGTAGATGAAGAAGCCGCCGACGACCAGGAGGAGCCAGGCGCGGAACCACCAGGCGGTGCTGGGGAAATCTCCCCCGATCAGGGTCATGTAAGGGACGATCACCAGCCCGGCGGCCAGGAGCAGGATGCCGAACAGGAGCGCGGCGTCGTAAAGCATCGCGGCCAGCCGTCGCAGGAGGCCCGGAGCGCGCGCCTGGGAGGTGTCAATGTTCATGGGATGCCCGGGGTTACGGGAGTGGGAGGTCGCCATTGTCGTTGGGCCGGGCCTGGTTTTCGCTGGTCTGCCACTGTAATTCGGCGGCGCAGGGCTCCAACCTACCGCGTCCCTCCGCCGGACACCCGCCGCAGCACCCAATCCAGGCCGCTAGTGCTCAGGACCCGTCGCAACCCGGCCAGGATATAGGTCGGGGTGGTGACGTAGTAGCGCGGTTTGGGACGCGGGCTCTCCAGGGCATGGATCAGGCGTTTGAGGACCGCCTCCGGGGGCAGGGTGAACGGAGCCGCGGGGCCCTCCTTCTTGAGTCGCTTTTCCATGGCCAGGTAGGTGGCCCGGTGGGGGCTGTGCTCGGCGTCGATCCACTCCTGCCATTTGCGGTGGGCGTTGTCGCGGAAGCGGCTGGCGACGGGGCCAGGCTCGATGAGGCTGACGTGAATGCCGGTTCCGGTCAGCTCCAGGCGGAGGGTGTCGGTCAGCCCCTCCAGGGCGAACTTGCTGGCCACATAGGCCCCGCGAAAGGGCAGGGCCACCAGGCCGAGGACCGAGCTGTTGTGGACGATGCGCCCCTCGCCCTGGCGGCGCATCAGCGGGATGACGCGACAGGTGAGGTCGTGCCAACCGAGCAGGTTGGTCTCGATCTGGGCGCGCAGGCAGTCGCGGGTCAGGTCCTCCACGGCCCCCGGCTGGCCGTAGGCCCCGTTGTTGAACAGGGCGTCGAGGCGTCCGCCGGTGTGGGCGAGGGCCTGGTCCAGTCCTTCGGCGATGCTGACGGGGTCGTCCAGGTCCAGACGCACGGCGGTCAGGCCCTCGGCGGTCAGGCGGGCCACGTCCTCCGGCCGGCGTGCTGAGGCGATGACCTGGTACCCGCGCTGCGCGAGCCCCAGGGCGCAGGCATAGCCGATGCCGCTGGAGCAGCCGGTGATCAGGACTGAACGCCCGCGGTTGTCCATCTCGATCCTCCCGATTCTGGAGTTGCTATTGAACCGCTGTGGCCTTCGCGGCGCCAGGGTTTGATTTATTGCCGTATTCCCCCATTGTTCGTTCGTTAACCAATCGTCATCTCTCCGAGGTATCACCATGCCCTTCTATGAGTATCGCTGCGAGGACTGCGGCCACAAGCTGGAGGCCTTGCAGAAGCTCAGCGACGCCCCCCTGACGGACTGTCCCGCCTGCGGCAAGTCCAGCCTCAAGAAGCTGATCTCAGCAGCCGGCTTTCGCCTCAAGGGGGGCGGCTGGTACGAGACGGACTTCAAGGGTGGCAAGAAGAAGAACCTGCACGATGCCGGGGGTGAGAAAAAGCCCGCGGCGGCTGCGGACGGCACCAAGCCCTCGGGCGGGGAGAAGAAGGCCGAGACCCCCAAGAAGGCGGACAAGCCGAGCACGGCTGCGGGGTCCTGAGCCGGGGCAAGGTCCGCGTGCCGAAGGGGCCAAGACCACCGACGGCGGCCCGCCGGACCTTGTTAGCGCTTGCACCTGACTGGCCCGACCAGTATCGTTTCGCCTCTTTTGCAGGCGGTTTTTCACCGGCTGCGGCCCGCGGTCCCACCTGAAGCGGGTCGGGGCTCGATCATCACTGGATACGGGATTCGATCGCATGCGCAGTCACTATTGCGGGGCACTCGACGAGGGCCACATCGGGCAGGAAGTCACCCTCTGCGGTTGGGTGCAGAAACGCCGCGACCACGGGGGCGTCATCTTCATCGATCTGCGCGACCGCGACGGCCTGGTGCAGGTGGTCTTCGACCCGGACACCCCGGAGGTCTTCCAGCTCGCCGAGTCGACGCGCAGCGAGTACGTCCTCGCGGTGAGCGGCCGGGTTCGCCCCCGTCCTCCGGGCACGGAGAACCGCGAGCGTCCGACCGGTCATGATCGAGGTGCTTGGGCAAGGGGCTGACGGTCCTCAACAGCGCCGAGACCCCGCCCTTCCAGCTCGACGAGCACCACCAGGATGCCTCCGAGGAGCTGCGGCTGCGTTACCGGTACATCGATCTGCGCCGCCCCGAGATGCAGGAGCGCCTGCGCCTGCGCAGCCGGGTGACCCAGACCCTGCGCCGCTTCCTGGACGCTCACGGCTTCCTGGACATCGAGACCCCGATCCTGACCAAGTCCACTCCGGAGGGGGCGCGGGACTACCTGGTCCCCAGCCGCACCCACCCGGGGCACTTCTTCGCCCTGCCGCAGTCCCCGCAGCTCTTCAAGCAGCTGCTGATGATGTCGGGCATGGACCGCTACTACCAGGTGGCGCGCTGCTTCCGCGACGAGGACCTGCGTGCCGACCGCCAGCCGGAGTTCACCCAGCTCGACATCGAGGTCTCGTTCATGGACGAGGACGCCCTGATGGGCCTCATGGAAGAGATGATCCGCACCCTGTTCCGCGAGGTGCGCGGGGAGGAGCTGCCGGACCCCTTGCCGCGCATGACCTATGCCGAGGCCGTGCGGCGCTACGGCTCGGACCGCCCGGACCTGCGCTGTCCTCTGGAGCTGGTGGACCTGGGCGATCTGATGCAGGACGTGGATTTCAAGGTCTTTTCCGGCCCTGCAAAGGACCCGGATGGCCGCGTCGCGGCCCTGCGCCTCCCCGCGGGGGGCGAGCTGACACGCAAGGAGATCGACGAATACACCAGGTTCGTCGGAATTTATGGGGCCAAGGGACTCGCCTACATCAAGGTCAACGAGTGGGCCGCCAAGGGACGCGATGGACTCCAGTCGCCCATCCTCAAGTTCCTGCCGGATGCCGCCGTGGACGCGATCATGGCCCGCACCGGGGCGGCGGACGGGGACCTGGTCTTCTTCGGCGCCGACAAGGCCAAGGTGGTCAACGAGGCCCTTGGGGCCCTGCGGGTGCGCCTGGGCCAGGACCGCGGGCTCATGGCCGAGGGCTGGCATGCCCTCTGGGTGGTGGACTTCCCCATGTTCGAGCGCGACGATCAGCCTGGGCAGTCCGGGCGCTGGACGGCCATCCACCACCCCTTCACAGGCCCCAAGGAGGCGGACATCCCCCTCTTGGAGGCCGACCCTGGAGCCTGTACTTCCCGCGCTTACGATATGGTACTCAACGGTCGGGAGATCGGCGGGGGCTCCATCCGTATCCACCGCTCCGACCTGCAAAGCCGCATCTTCCGACTGCTCAATATCTCCGACGAGCAGGCCGAGGAGCGCTTCGGTTTCCTGCTCCAGGCCCTGAAATTTGGCGCCCCGCCCCACGGCGGCATCGCCTTCGGGCTCGACCGTCTGGTCATGCTCATGGCCGGGGCCGAGTCCATCCGCGACGTCATGGCCTTCCCCAAGACCCAGTCCGCCGCATGCCCGCTGACCGCCGCCCCCTCGGAGGTCGACGAGGCCCAGCTCAAGGAGCTGGCGCTCAGGTTGCGCACCCGTCCCGAGGCGGGCTGATGTCCAAGCCCGCCTGGCGCCGCGCCGACGGAACCGGTCACGGGGGACCTGGCGGGTCCGGTGCGGGTCCGGATCCGGCGAGGCACCGGCCGAGCCCAGGCCTTTCAAGCGCCCTGAGTCCGTTCTGGTGGTCCCCTTTACCCAGGCGGGGGACTTTCTCATGCTGCGCCGCGCGAATCCGGCCAACTTCTGGCAGGGAGTGACTGGGAGTCTTCGCCCCGGCGAGGGGCCCAGGTCCGCGGCACTGCGTGAGCTGCGCGAGGAGACCGGGCTCCTTGGGGCGGCCTATCTCAGCGACATGCGCCAGTCACGGCTCTTCCCGATCGTCCCGGCCTGGCGGGCCCGCTATGCCCCCGGCGCCCGCTTCAACCGAGAGCACTGGTTTGCCCTGCTGCCTCCCCAGCCGCCGCCTGATCCGGCTCAACCCCGCCGAGCACCTGGAGTACCGCTGGCTCCCCGCCGTCCGCGCCGCGGCCCAGGCGACCTCCTGGACCAACCGCGACGCCATCCGCTGGCTCTCCGGGCTGGGCTGAGAATGGACGGCGCCGCTGCCACGGACAGGGAGCTGGCGAACGGGGAGACGCTTCTTAGCTGCCTACTCTGAGGAAAATCGCTACCCGCAATGGTTCGAAAAGAATCACCAGAAAGGCAGGATAAGGAGCCAACCAAAGAGCTTGACGGGCGCCAGTGTGGCTCACCGGAGACCACGCTGAAACCTCGGGGCGCGAGCCTTTTGCTTCACCCGAGACCCAGCCGGGCCGCGCCACCGTCCGTACCCCGCTGATTCCGGTCTGTGCCGACACTGGGCTTGAGAGCGTCGACCCCTTGCAGACAGTGGCTCAGTCAGGGCGAGCGACAGCAATGCGGCGTAAGCGGTCTCTCCTGGCGGGGGTAGGCGGGTCCGGTTCGGCCAGTTTCGTTCGAGGCACGACGGCGGAATGACATTCGGGCATCGAAATGGACGAATCCCGTAGCGGTCCCTCATGTTGTCGCGCCACGGCCGAAAGGATCGGTGATCGGGCCTGTTCCGCGCAGCGATGTAGGCAAAAGGAAAGACCTGTCCTCGTGCTTTCGCCTGTCCCCGTGGTCTCGCCCCGTCTTCTGCCGCTTCGTAGGTCTGCGCACTAAATCGGGAGCCGGGATAAAGGATGTGTCGGTTGGACTAGATCGATGCAAGGCGTGCGACCGTGGCTGATCCAACATCGCATCTTCATATGCTACCGTGCGGGACCTGAGCCCATTCCCTCTGTGACCCCATTCCCTCTGGGGCCTCCGGACGCGTTACGATCGACCCCGGAATGCCCCAGATGGTGGCTCACTCCTTGAGCCCGGTCGACGCTAACCGACCAATTTCTGTAAGCGTGCGAGTCCTACATAATTCCACGCGGAAAGGCTCACCCGGCAGACCGAAGAAAACAACGCTGGATGGCCGCCAGGAAGAGTTGGTTGTTCAGTCGGAGAAAGATGGTTTGTCCCTTTCTCTTTCCTTCGATTTGAGCCCGATTATTCAGCGTTTCCTTAGGCTGCGTCCGCTCGGCGGCGGTCAGGCTCGTCTCGTCGGGGGCGTATTCCGCGTGGGCACTCTCGGTAAGTCTGGGTAGCCCGAGCCCAGCGCGTCCTGACGTGGCGCCCTACGCAGCGCGTCCGGCGCCAATAGTGGACCCTATTTCTGCTTGCACAGCTCTGTGTCGGAAGCGACGACGAAGCCGAACTCGTTGATGATCTTGGCGGTAACCCTCTCGTTTTGGATGAAGTTCACGCCGATCCGTACGGCGCCAGCGTCAGTGTTGCTATCGAAGTCGAAGCCAACCTCGTCGCCGACTGTCGGAGTAAAGGGGGCATTCTTGGAGCGCGTGCCCGAAATGATGCGGGCTCGGTAGTTGCCAGGAATCAGGTCGGAACCGTCGACCGAGATCTTGGCCCGGGTCGCGGATTCTTCGCACCGCAATCGAATGCTTGCCGCGCTGACGTCTAGGCTCACCAATCCGAGGGTCGCGACGGTCGAGAGCACAGTCAGATAGCGAAGGCGTGTATTCATGTCGATCTCCGAGAAATTGAGTTGCAATTGTTTCGACCAATGCACACGACTTGGCGGCGTGGCGGAGGTCCTCTTCCATTGCCCCCGAACGTCCGAGTTTTCTCCAGCAGACGCAAGGGGGCCTTCGTGTGTGCGGGGGCAAAGCGGCGCCCTAGCGGTGCCCGGGTCCGTCGTCCTTGCCGCAGCCGCGACGGCCGGCCTTGATGTTGGTATGCACTTTCATGCTGATCTCCTCTCGTCAAATTGCTAGTGTTACAAGTCCGCGCTCAGTGGCGCTTCATCGATATATCCGCGCTGACGCCCAAAAGGTTCACCGGCGATCAAAGAAAACGTCCAAGGCCAAGACGGAGCGAGCAGGGCTCACGCCGATGCGGTGGCCACTGAGTGCGATCTAACTATCACGCCGGCATTACTTCTCCAAGCCAGCCTGCGCTTTTGACGCTACGCTCAGCCGGACGTCGGTCATGAATGACACCGCTCTAGCGCTTGCGGCCCTTGTATTGGGCCGGGTGAGGCGCATCCCATACGGCGCAATACGCCGTTCTATTGCACCCTTCGAGCTACTCGGAACCCCTTGGCTCCCGTTGTTGCCCATACGCACGCTGTGACCCGGAATCATGTAGGAAGCGCACATGCATTCGAGGCGACCCAGCTCGCAGAATCCCCGGCAAGAAGAACGGCGCAAAGCCCTTCGCCATCGCCGAATCCGCTGTGGCCACCGGTCTGGTCGCCCAGCGGGCGGAGTTAACCGGCCGGATCGCAGCGTGTCGTCGGGAGCTGGAGGAGCTGGAAGCGGAAGCGGGCCACCTGGATGGGGTGATCAATCTGTTGGCGCGGCACGACAAGCTGGAAGCCATCCGGGCAAAAGCTCGTGGCGCAAGCAGTCGACGATTCCGTCAGGGAAAACGCCAACGCCTGGTCCTGGAGATCTTCCTTGCTGTCTCGGCGCCGTTGCCGGCGAGCCGCGGCCGTCAGCAGGAAATGCTGGGGCTTGGCGGCCTCCGGACGCGTCAAGATCGACGCCAGGATGGCCTAGGTGGTGGCTCACTCCTTGAGCCTAATCGACGCGAACCGACCAATTTCTGTAAACGTGCGAGTCCTACATAATTCCACGGCGAAGCGGCGCGGCACGCGCAGGCTGCTACCTCGGAATCACGGAAGCGGCCAGCGTCCCGGTGGTGCGATCAAGTACCCGACCAGTCTTCGTGGCATTGTCGATCAAGAAGGCCACCGTACCGACGCACGCCGGCCCCTGGTAGCTAAAACTGGCCGTTCCGTTGCGATCCGTTCGTCTTGACATCCGCTTGTCGGTCCAGTAGTCGTCAAGGAATCGCCCGCTGACCCTGACGCCGCGCAGGGCCCTGCCCAACTCATCGGTTACAGTCACCGTGGCGTTCACCTTGTTATACGCCGTCGCGACGCATTGGCCCCCACTAGCCTGCCCTTGCATCTGTATGCTGTTGACGCGCACACAGGACGCCATGCAGGGCTCGGCGGGAACCAACCTGACGAGGCGTGGGCTGGCACCGATGATCACCCGCGACAAGATCTCGCCGGCGTTGTTGATCGGCCCTCCGACCGTCACGGAGCCGCCTCCATAGGCCGGTGAGAGTTTGTTGGCGAGCGCTTGGGCCGAACCATCCGGGCCATAGGCAATCAGTCCAACACCCGTCACGGTCGCCGTGATGTCACCGTCGTTGTTGATCGATCCGACCCCATACGGCTTCAGGCTACTCGCGAGCAGCGGCCAGATCTGCAGCCAGGTGCCGTCACTGCTATAGCGAAAGAGGTAGGGATGGAACCCCGAACCAGTCGAAGCGAGAAACCGGACCTGATCGCCGCTATCGTTGATTGCGGTGGGAAAGCCTCCGGGGCCCAAGAAGCCCACTGGCGGCGGTTCGATCATATCGGCAACCGCCGGCGCATCGAGGCTGTACCAGTAGCCCGATGTCGCAATGACCCCGCTCGAGCTGATCGCCAGCGGCGAATCATTCGGCGCCCCCAGGGTCGTCAGATCGATCATGCCCGTGGGGTCCTCCCATACGAACGGCGCGCCGGTCGGCGGGAAGAACCGCGTATTCGAGTATCCAACGACCCGTCCAGCATTGTCGAGGCCAACCGCCGTCGACTTAGTCGTATCTGGCAGAATTCCCAAGTCGATCGGTTGGTAGCCACTGGTCCCGGGTTTCCAGACGACAGCATGTGCGTTGCTGTAGTCGTACCCGGCGAATCCGGAGATCCAGCCGCTGTCGTTGATTCCCGTCACGGTAATGGGCGACAGACCAGGCAGACGGCGTAGTACGGTGCGGAGACCATCGCGCCGCCATACCACCGTTTTCAGGGGCGGAAGGCAGGTGGAACCGCAACCCGTATCCTTATACCAAGTGCCGACCACATCACCATTGTCATTCATGGCAATGCCTGTGGCTGCCGCGGCGACAAACTCAATAGCATAGAAAGTTGGCTCCTGAACGGCCAACACTCGACCTGCCGCCGCGAGCAATATGGCCGACATGGCACACATCAGGGCCGTTTTGTAGCGGAACATAGCGTGGTTCTCCTGTGTCGGTAGACGCGTACCCCGTGACACCCGGGGCTTTGCAGAGTATGGGATGGGCTGGACTTCAGCGATGGCACGTCAGGCTGTAATCGACCTGAAAATGCCCCGACAGTGGTGCCCGAGACGTCGAGAAGGTGTGGTGTCCCGACATGGTCTCACGCAGCTGTTTCCCTCGCAGCGTGAGCTGAGTACCGAAGTCAATCGACTCGAACGTACCAACGTCATTGAAGTAGGCGATCGTCACCATGGTCTTCAGCCCGCGTTGCTTGGCTGACGCCAAAAACTCTCTGGTTCTCGTGGCGGTAGAAAAATCATCGAAGTAATCGAGGCCGGGCTCCACCTCAAAGATCTGCTCGTAGGTGTGCGAATCCAACACGTCGCCGCTCTGTGTCAAGCGCGCGTATTCGGCAATGACGGAGCATTCCACCGGCGCCGCGACCGCCCCCGCGGATAGCGTGATGGACAGGACGCCGAAGAGGATTACCGCGCAAAGGGATTTTGGGGTGTGGTACATGATGGTTTCCTACGGTTTATTCTAGTGGTTCACGTTCAGACCGCGACGCCGCGACGCGCGGACAACAAAGGGTCTCCGTCGTCCTTCAGACGTGCCCGCTCCCGCGACGGCCGGCCGTGTTGTTGGGCTGCACTTTCATGCCGATCTCCTCTCTTCAAGATGGCTGGTTTTACAGGTCTTCACTTTGTGGCGCTTCATCGATATATCCGCGCTGGCGCCAAAAAGGTTCGCGGGGACGAAATAAAGCGCTCAGGTCAAGGACGGATCGACCGGCGCGGCAGGACGCCCGGCAAGGTGCTGAGCAAAGCCATCCATGAATTTGCTCAGCTCACGTTCCATGGGGCGTGACTCCTGGAGCGCTCGGGGAACGCTTTTCGTCAGCGTTCCCCTACCGAGTGGCGAGTGCAGCCCGCCGCGGGAGGACCTCTTCCGTGTAGGCTCCCTGAGCAGGCTCCACACAGGGGGTTGCCGGGCGCAGATGCCGGATGGCCATACAGGCGTTGACGCCGCTCGTTAGGCGTGCGGCGCTGGCGGTGGGGGAGGTGTGCGCGACCTCACTGAGCAACTCCTCTGCCTGACCGGCGGACAGGCCGGGCCGGCAGCTCCAAGAGAAGCGCGACGATGCCGGAGACATTGGCAGCTGCGAAAGAGCTGCCGGAGATGAAGTTGTAGGTCCCGTGCGGGAAGGTGGTCAGCACCTCGTGGCCCGGCGCGGCGATTGCCGCTCCGACAGGCGCGTGTTGCGCCTGCTTGCCGCCATCAGCCACCGAACGGACCCGAATGACGCCGGCGACGCGGCCGGCGAAGCCCGTCTCTTGGGGCACCTCGGGCTCGGCCGCCACCACGATGACGTTGGCCTCCAGCGCCGCCCGCACCAGTGCCTCAACCAGTGGGTCTGGGGGTCCCGTGAGACTCAGGTTCAAGACCCGCGGCTTAAGCCGGATCGCCTCGTCGAGCGCCTTGGCAAGCGTGAGGCTGTTGCAGACAGCTCCGACCTCACCCGGGCGCACCGGCCAGCAGGCGCGCAGGGCGATGATCTTCGCCCCCGGTGCAACGCCCACGATTCCCTGGCCGTTACCCGATAGGGCGGCGATGACTCCAGCCACCGCGGTACCGTGGATATCGTCGCCAAAGGCACCCGTGTTACCTGTGAGGTCCGCCCGTTCGCTCACCTGCCCGGCGAGGTCCGGATGCCCGAAATCGACACCGGTGTCGATGACGGCGACGCTGACACCTTTGCCCGTAGTCCAGGGATGCACGGCCTCGACCTGCATCCGGTCCAGTGAGGTCTGCAGCCTGCTGTAGGGGTCACGCGCGCCCAGCACGCGGAAACTGTTCATGCGCTGCACGGCCCCGATCCGCCGGTCCTGGGTCAGGCGTCCAATCACCTCGTCCAGTGGACGCTCGTCGCGCACCTCGAAGACGACGCAGTGCACGCCGAGGGTACGGATCGGCCACTCGGCGACCGTTTGCAGCGCATAGTCCCGGGCGATATCGGCCGACACGGCCTGGCTCCAGGCGGTCGACTGATAGTCGGCACTGTGCCGGTGATAGTCCCCAGGGCCACCGGCGGGGGTTCGTTCAATACCACGGTCGGTGAAGGTCACGAGGATCTCGCGCTGCCAGTCGGCGACGCCCGTCCCAGCATGCCCCACCGGCTGGCCTGACTGCATCCCGGGTCCAGTGCACGCGGAGGCGGCGAGTGCCAGTAAGAGTGCGAACGCGCGTGCGCAGTAGGTGATCACGGGCGGTTCTTTTCCGGAGCAGGCGCGGCCATGGGTTGTGCAGCCTCGGCGAAAACCACCTCGGGGCGCCCGCGCAGCCGCTCGAGTGCCGTCGTCAGGCCACCTCCGGATGCCTCTCCGCTGACCACCCGAACCCGGTAGGCCCCCGCCGAGTTGGGCCCACCAACGATCTCGGCCCCCGTGCTGCCAAGCAGGTCTTCAATCGTCCCGGCGCCGGTGCCCGGGGCAAAGACCAAATTGATCTCGTCGCCCGGCGCCGCATCGCCGACGGTATTCGAAAGCGTGTGAAAGCCATCGCGATACGGATCTGGAGTCCCATCTGGCGCACGCGCCAGCGGCAAGACGAGGACCAGCGCGAGCACCGGTACCGCCGCTAAGGCCGTCCACCAGACGACCCTGGGCTGGCTATCGCCGAGCCACCCGAGCAAGCGCTGGAGCAAGCCCGTGTCCGGCATCGGAGTCCGGCGTGGCGCAGGTGCCTGCTGGCGGATGCGCTCGCGCAGTCGCTCGAACCCATCTCGCGCGGCGTGGGGAACCTCGACCTCAGCGTGGAATGCTTCTAGTGTCCTGCGCTCCATCGCCAGCTCGCGGCGGCAGAGGATACAGTCCCTCAGATGTCCCTCCACGCGCGTGCGCTCTTCGGCGCGCAATGTGCCGTTTGCGTACCAGGGCAGGAGTGTCCACACATCCTCGTGGGCAGAGCTTCGCGGAGTCTTGTTGATGTTCATCACAATGGCCTCAGACCGGCAAGTCATAGGATATCTGGCACGTCGTGGCCCATCAGGCTCGGCCACAGTGCGCGCAACCTGCGCCGGGCGTGGAACATGCGGGTCTTGACCGTGTTCTCCGGACAATCCATGACCTCGGCGATCTCGCTATAGTGGAGTCCGTGGTAATAGACCAGCTCCAAGACCGAGCGCTGTTCAGGAGCAAGCGAGCAAAGCGCCGTGAACAACAGGTTGTCGGTCTCCAGTTGCCGCACCGCGAGCTCATCGTCCGAGATCTGTTCGGCCTCCTCCTCCCCAACATAAGCACCGTTGCCCGGCGGTCGGCCGCGGGAGACGGCCTGCAGCGCCTTGTTGTTGGCGATTCCCAGAATCCAGGTTGAGGCCTTTGCCCGGGGGACCACGCCAGCCGCCTTTTCCCATACGACGAACATCACCTCGTTGATGACGTCGTCGACAAACTCGGGACGCCGGGTCACCCGGTAGACGAACCGGTACAGATACCCGTAATACTGTTTGTACAGTCGCTCGAACGCCCCCTGGTCGCCGAGGCCCACCCGGCGGATGAGCTCCCAATCCTCATCGGTCGTGGCCGGGTCGCGCGCTCAGGGATATCGGCGTGTGCAATCACGGCTACATATGCTCTCACGGCTGTCGTCCGGGACCTCGGGTCAGTGGCGCGCCCGATCGGGCGTTCCCTTTAACCATTGATCCGGGCGAGGCGCGAAAAGGTTCAGGGGGTGGGCAGAAAAAGTCTCTCACTCGCCCAGGGTAGCCAAGCAGGTCCGAAAGTCAGGGCTTCGACGGCAGGTCAAAAGCCGTAAGCGATCGAGAAGACCAACGTGTTGTCGATCAGGACCCCAGACAGACCCTCTTCGGCCGTCTCGTCGTGCACCCCCGCGTTGGTCTCGCGCGTGTCGTAGTAGCGCAGGTCGAGGGTGACATGGCGCCAGGCGAACCAGGTTAGACCGAGATTCCAATAGATGGTGTCGTAGCCCAAGACGTCCTGGGCCGCCTCGTACCCGATCCCTGTGGAGATCTCGATGGTATCCGACAGTGGATGGCGGACACCGAGGCGATAGTCGAGGACCGGGTGTCCGAGCCCATAGGCGTCGGGGGCGACGCTAAAGCGGGCCGAGCCGAGATCCCGGTAACCGAGATCAAGCACCCACTCGGCGTAATCGGCATCCTCACCGAAAACGGGGGCGTCGTAGAGGTAACCGGCAATCAGGGTCTCCAGTCGCCACGCATCCGCCAATTGGACGCGCGCACCCAGATAGGGGTTGGCCTCCAGGCGCGCCCCCCCGAGGTCCACTCCGGACAGCCAGGTCCCCAGGAATGCGCCGCTCGCATGCATCACATCCGCGTTTGCCTGAACGGTCGGGCGCCCGTCGCTCTTGGAATAAGCGCGGTAGACGTAGTCCGTGGTGAACCTGACCAGTGCGTTGCCCGTCACGGCCCCGAGCGCGGGCCCCGCCGGGGCCGATAGCAAGACCAGCAACAAACACAAGGGGGTGGGAGGGACCGGTTCGAGGCGGCGCGCCGTAGCTGGTCCGGCCTGGACGGCGCCGGCTCCCGACCTGAGCGGGAGATGGGGGGCTACTACCCAGCGTGACCGGCACACGAGGAGGACTGGGCTACGCCGGGCCGCTCGTCAGGGCGCCAGTGTGTGGCCGGCGGGCGCCGGTGGCGTGCCCTTCAGCCACTCGCAGAGCGGGTACGGAGTGGCTCGCCCAGGAGCGTGACCGACACGGGCGAGTTCATAAGCGTAAGGATCGATGTCGCGATCAGCATCAACAGGTGTCTGAGCACCCTCGGCACCAGCATCAGAACTGGGATGGCGGGCGGCGTCAGCCAGCTTTTCCCGACGGTGTGTGCTCCCATCGGGAAAGGCTATGTCTGCCAGAGATGTTGGCCAACGGTATCCCATCGATACGTACCTGTTTTGCTGGTGCTCGCCAGAACGCGGGAACACAATGAGTCAATGACTTCCGGTAGCGATTTGGAAATGCAACCGTCCCGGACAGGGCAACGCAGCGATGGTAGCTGCGATGATGATGATCGGCAACGCGTGCGCGGACACCGGACGGCGCTGCGCGTGGGCAGATTTAGGCAAGAATGGATCGGATCGGGCCTCGATCGAGTGTGCTGGGGCGTCATGCCGCGGGGCCTGACGGATAGCTTAGCGGCGCACGGACTCGGAAGCTGAGCCGGGCAACCGTAACGCATCGCGTCGACCTGTGGGCCCTCCCCTCGACTTGCGGGCTGCCTGGCGGGTCTAGCCGCGTCAACGGTCGGAACGGGTGTTGACCTGCCCATATCCGGGTGGCCGAGTCCCAAGACGCGACTGACGGCTATTGGCACACTGCAGTCGCTCGGCGAGGCTTTAGAGCGGCACCAGAAACGGCTCGGTTCGAGTTGTTCTAGCTCAGGACCAGCAGTGACCGCAAAGCGGATACAGGAGACGCCCGGTGCGACCCGCGTTGCCCTTACTTGACCTTCATCCCTGGCTCGGCCCCCGCGTCTGGGCTCAGGAGGAAGATGTCCCGTCCGCCGGGCCCGGCGGCCAGGACCATGCCCTCGGAGACACCGAAGCGCATCTTGCGCGGGGCGAGGTTCGCCACCATGACCGTCAGCCGTCCGACCAGGGCCTGGGGGTCATAGGCGGAACGGATCCCGGCAAAGACACTGCGGGTCTCGCCGCCCAGGTCCAGCGTCAGGCGCAGGAGCTTGTCCGCCCCCTCCACGGACTCTGCCGCGGCGATGCGGGCCACCCGTAGATCCACCTTGGCAAAGTCGCCGTAGTCGACGGTGTCGGCAATGGGGTCGCGCACCAGGTGACCCTCCGTGGCGGTCTCATGGGAGTTGTCCTCCAAGGCCGGCGGCTTGGCCCCGGCCGCGACCAGATCCGCCTTGCTGGCCTCGATCATGGCCTCGATCTGCTTGGGCTCGACGCGGGTCAGCAGGGGCTTGAAGGGGGCGATCTCATGGTCGAGCAAGGGGCTCGCCAGCTCTGCCCAGGTCAGAGGCGGGATGCGCAGGAAGGCCTCGCTGGCCTCGGCGGTGCGCGGCAGGACCGGGCGCAGGTAGCCGATCAGCACCCGGTAGAGGTTGAGCCCCAGGGTGCAGACCCGATGCAGCTCGGCCTCGCGCCCAGGCTGTTTGGCCATGACCCAGGGGGCCTGCTCGTCGATGTACTGGTTGGCGCGGTCCGCCAGCGCCATGATCTCGCGCATGGCCCGGCTGAGCTCGCGCCGCTCGTAGGCCTCGGCGATGGAGTCGCCGGCGGCTACCAGCTCGCCGAGGAGGGGCGAGTCCGGTAGGCTCTCGGCCAGGCGCCCGTTGAAACGCTTGCTGATGAAGGAGGCGGTGCGGCTGGCGATATTCACCAGCTTGCCCACCAGATCGGCATTCACCCTGGCCGTAAAGTCCCCCAGGTTGAGGTCGATGTCCTCGACATTGGGCCCGAGCTTGGCGGCGAAGTAGTAGCGCAGGTACTCCGGGTCCAGATGGTCCAGGTAGGTGCGGGCCTTGATGAAGGTCCCGCGGGACTTGGACATCTTCTGCCCGTCGACGGTCAGGAAGCCGTGGGCGAGGACGGCGCTTGGCGTCCGGAATCCCGCCCCCTGGAGCATGGCCGGCCAGAACAGGGCGTGGAAGTAGATGATGTCCTTGCCGATGAAGTGGTACAGCTCGGCCTTGGAGTGCGGCGCCCAGAAGGTGTCGAAGTCGAGTCCTGCCGCTTGCCCTTTGGGCTGTCGCACAGGTTCTGGAAGCTCGCCATGTAGCCGATGGGGGCGTCGAGCCAGACGTAGAAGAACTTACCCGGGGCGTCTGGGATCTCGAAACCGAAATAGGGCGCGTCGCGGGAGATGTCCCACTCCTGGAGCCCCGCCGCGAACCACTCCCCGAGCTTGTTGGCGACCTCGCGCTGCAGTCCACCGCCGCGGGTCCAGCCCTTGAGCATGTCCTCGAAGTCCCCGAGCTTGAAGAAGAAGTGCTCCGACTCGCGCTCCTCCGGCACGGCCCCGGACACCGCCGAGCGCGGGTTCTTGAGCTCGCTGGGGGAGTAGCTCGCCCCGCAGGACTCGCAGTTGTCGCCGTACTGGTCCGGGGCCCCGCACTTGGGGCACTCGCCCTTGATGAATCGGTCCGGCAGGAACATGTGCTCCACCGGGTCGTACGCCTGGGTGATGGTGCGGTTGGCGATGTGCCCGCCCTCTCGGTTGCGCTGGTAGATCAGGGTCGCGTAGTGGCGGTTCTCCGGGGAGTGGGTCGAGTGGTAATTGTCGAAGGCGATGCGGAATTCGGCGAAGTCGGCCTTGTGCTCCTCGGCGACCCGGGCGATTAGGTCCTCCGGCGAGATCCCGTCCTGGCGGGCCCGCAGCATGATGGGGGTCCCGTGGGCGTCGTCGGCGCAGACGTACCAGCAATGGTGCCCGCGCATCCGCTGGAAGCGCGCCCAGATGTCCGTCTGGATGTATTCCACCAGGTGCCCGATGTGGATGGGTCCGTTGGCGTAGGGCAGGGCGCTGGTGACCAGGATGTCGCGGATGTCGCTCATGGCGGGCTCGGCGGGCTGTACAGGGCGCAAAAGTATCTCACGAGGCAGCCGGGGCCGGCCAACGGCGTATTCCGGGGACAGTGCGGCCTGGCAAGGCCGCGTGTTCTAGCGGGTGAGAGTCCCGCCTGGGTAATCGTGAGCCGCGAGCCCAGTATCGAGCCTTGCGGCGCGACTGGTAACAGCCGCGTCGATGCGTAGGCACGAAAGCAGGCGAGGTGCAAAGGTAACGGGTGGTGCCGACCTTGAAGGTGTTGAGCCCCGAAAAATTCCGTTGGAGAGTGCCGACGGGTTTGTCCCTCCGGCAGGCAACAATTCGTGTCGCGCTTAAGGTCAGTGACACGAATACTCCCCGGGGTCCGAGGCCGTGTCGAGCCTGACATTGAGAGCACGTGGTAACCAGGGAGATCCGCGCATCGGTCCGCTGGAGGCGGGCACCTGCGAACAAGTGTAACAGCGAGGACGCAGGCGGAGGTGTGCGGAAGTCGGAGCCACCCATACGAGCTGTGACGCCCGGTAATGCGGGCTGGAGCAAAGGGGTGGCGGTCTGAGACAACGTGGGAGAGAAACACGGCCCTACACTGAGAGGACTCTGTCCGTGACAACGAAACTCGAGCGTTTCACACTGAAGGCGCGCGAGGAGCTGCACACGCGGTTCACGTCCCTGATGGGATTGCTGTTCGATCCCTGAGGGATTGCGCGAGAGCTTCGGACGCCAAGATGGACGCAAGGCGCCCGGCGTCGATGGGGTAAGGAAAGAGGACTATGCCGAAGGCGTGGAGGCACGCCTGGAGGATCTCTCGGCACGGATACGCCGCCTGGGCTACCGGCCGCAGCCGGCGCGACGGACCTACATCCCGAAAGGCGATGGCCGCATGCGGCCACTGGGTGTCCCGAGCTTCGAGGATCGCCTGGTGCAGGACCGCCTAAGCCAGCATTCTGCAGGCCATCTGGGAGCCGGAGTTTCGGGACTGCTCCTATGGCTTTCGCCCCGGTCGCAGTGCGCATGATGCGCTGCGCCGCGTGGCCGAGGTCATCACCAACGAACGGACGCAATGGGTGGTCGAGGCTGACATCAAAGGCTTCTTCGATCACGTCTCCCATGCCCACTTGCTGCGCTTTCTCGAACACCGTATCGGCGATCCGAACCTCTTGCGGATCATCCAGCGGTTCCTGAAGGCGGGCATCCTGGAAGACGGCGTGTTTACAGCCAGCGTCGAAGGGACGCCGCAAGGCGGTTTGGTCTCACCCGTGCTCAGTAACATCTACCTGCACTACGTGCTCGACCTCTGGTTCGAGAAGCGTTTTGCGCGGGACTGTGCGGGCAAGGCGTTCCTGATTCGCTACGCCGATGACTATGTGGCCTGCTTCGAGCACGAGGCCGACGCTCGGGCCTTTCTCACCGAGATGGGCGAGCGACTGGCGGCGTTCGATCTGGAGATCGAGCCGAGCAAGACGGCGCTGTTGGAATTCGGCAGCGCCATGCTTGGACGCGACCGCGCCCAACGCCAGGGACCACGCACCTTCAGCTTTCTCGGCTTCACCCACTACGTGGGCCGTAGTCGGCGCGGGCGGTTCGTTGTCGGTCGCAAGACCGACGGCAAGCGCCTGCGTAAGAAGCTCACGGCCCTCAACGCGCGCCTTCGGGCGCTGCGTACCGAGGGAGGCAACGCCATGGTGGCGTTTCTGGTGCGGCATCTGCAAGGCCATATTCAGTACTACGGCGTCAGCGGCAACAGCCGCGGGGTGTCGAGCTACGTGCTACTTCGCCCAACGGGTCTGCTGTTCAAGTGGCTGAACCGGCGTAGTCAGAAGCGCTCGCTGAACTGGAAGCAGTTCTCCGCGTACATCCTGCCGATGGTTGCCCACGGCACGCATTGTCCACGACCTCTACCCCGTCCCTTGGTGGAAGACTCAGGCTGGGAGCCGGATGGTGTAACACTCCAAGTCCGGTTCTGCGAGGAGCCGGAGGCCGAACCGTCGCATGGCAGAGATATTGTGGCACCGCCGGGAAACCAGGCGGCAAACAGAGAAAACAAACATCTGCCTAAACGGCGGCAAGGCCCCGGCTTACTCTCCGCAATTCCCGCCGTGTGCGCCCGAGGTAGATCGAGGCCGGCGCGGACGCCCGTCGATCGCGGACAGGCATAGCGAGACGCTCGCCGCGAAGCGGCGCTGTTGCACTGGCTGGTTGTCGGTGACCCTCAAAACTCGCTTCAAGCACATGCGTTCACGGCCATCGGCTAGGAGGTGTCGTGCGGCAAGGGGAGCAGTGGCGGTTGGATAATGGAGCGGTAGAGCGTCTCCCAATCGGGGATCAGGCAGAGGTCGAAACGACTGCGCAGCTTTCGCCACAAGCGGGTCTTGCCCTGCGCCGCCGTTAAGGCGGCCTGGAACAGCCGGCAGCCATGTTGTTGGATCTGATCGATCAGAAACGCCAGCATCATGAGGTGCATGAGCACGGTGCTGAGGTGGTTGTTGCCGTGACCGAAGTTGTGCTCGAAGTGGTAGCCTTGGTTTTTGAGGGTATTGAAGGTTTCGTTCTCGATTTTCCAGCGTGCGCGGGCTCCTCGCATTAAGGTCATGAGGTTGTTGTCATGGATGGGGATATCCGTGACCCAGGAGAAGTGCGTCACCGTGCCGTCGGGGGCGTGCTCCCAGTACTCGAGGAAATTGACCTCGAGGTCGAAGTTGGCGTCGTTGAGCGGCGCACCGTTGAGATAGCGGAAACGGTGGCGGAATCCCTTCTCGTCGGTGAACGTGGCCTCGGCGGTTTCCGGCGTGGCCGCCACCCAATCGAACAAGAGCGTGTGGTCGCTCTGCTTGGCGCCGAGGATAAAGCGCAGATCCAGCGCCTGGAGCTGACGGATGTGCGGGGCATTGGAGGCAAGCCCGTCTTCGACGACGATCAACTTCAGATGCGGATGTTCTCGGCGCAGGTCCGTCAGCAAGCGCTTGGCGGCGTTGCGTTCGCAGTCGTTCTTGCGCGCACCGTCTTGCTTGAGGATGGGCTCGGGCGCCAGCGGGAACACCTCGCTGTGATCGGGGTGTACCAGCACCGCCCCGAGCATCTGGTGATAGTAGGTGATCGTGCCGTTGCGGTGGTGCTTCTCCCCGCACTGCGGGCAATGGATCGTTGAGGAAGAGAAATACCCCGTGCCGTCGAGCGAGAGCAGGTAATGCCCATCGAGGTAGGCGAATCCCTCCAGCCCCTTGCCGCGCTGTAGCTGTGCCAACAGTGCCTTGTACAGCGGGCGCAGGTGGTGCGGGTCAAGTTCATCGAGCCGTTCGCGAAAGCGGGTGTCGCTCGGCGCACGCTCGATCCCGTAGAGCGCCTTGAGATTGGCGCGCGTCGCCTCTTCCCGGCGGTCGTTCTCGAATTGCAGCAGCGAAGGATACTTCAGCCCGAACAACGCCAGGCCCGACATCAGATGATCGACCAGCGCAATATCGCAACCGGACTGCTCGGGGATCCTGGCAAACAACCGCCGCGCCTCGCTCAGCAGCCCTGCGGCACTGAGGTGTTTGCGTGAAAACGGAGCGCTCATCAGTACCTGCCTCGCAACTTCAAGTGTGCGTGCCAGTATACTGATTCAGCACTGAAAGTTTACGAAACGCTTTTTTTGAATCCGAGACAAGCTGCTGTTTTATAAGCCGAATTATTTTCGGCGGGAATTGCTGTTCTGGGGAAAAGAGCTACCTCACCAGACACCGGATTGACAGCTCGGGGTGCCAGCCTTCTTCTTCACCTGTCCAGCGAGACCGCGTCACCGTCCGGGTTACGCTGCTGACGGGCACGGCAGGCATTGACCACGGCCGGGCGCAATCGACCCAGAGCTGTCAGTCGCGGTTGGTCTCGGACTGACTGCTATCAAACCCAAAGCGGTCCCAACAGGGATAACGCCGCATTCAGCGGCGACGGCGTCCAGATGGGTCACGGTTGGCTTGTTGCCTGGCCACAAGGGATCGGCTGTCCGATCAGCGCCTTGCTACGTCGATTCCCCAGTCGGGGCAAACATGGTCCAGTCACGATGCAGGCTGTTCCGACCTTCCTCTGGTCGATGGCCGAACTTCGCCAGCGGGCATGATTTCAGGCCCCTACGGTGACCGATAGGAACGCATCTGTCCCACCAGCACCCCCTGGATCTGCACCTCGTCCGGATGGAACTCCATCGCTTCCATGGCGCTGTTCTCCGGGTAGAGAATCGTGCGCCCCGGCTCCTGCAGGATCCGTTTCAGTGTGACCTCCTCTCCGCGGACCAGCGCCACGACGATCTCCCCATTTCGGGCGTGGTCGCGCTGCTCGATCACGACGTAGTCCCCGTCCAGGATCCCCGCCTCGCACATCGAGTCCCCGACGACCTGTAAGACGTAGCAGGGCTTGTCGGTGCGCAGGTGGGGCGGTACCTGGATCTGCTCGGGCTGCGGCAGGGCCTCGATCGGCCGGCCGGCGGCGATCTTCCCGAGAAACGGGATGCCGTCGTCTGCGGGCTCGTCCGCGATCAGGCGGATGCCCCGATGCTGCCCAGCCATCGGCTCGACGAAGCCGGCCTGAATCAGGGCCTGCACGTGCTTGTGCAGCGAGCCACGCGAGCGCAGCCCGAGCATCGCGCAGAGCTCGTCCAGCGTTGGCGGGTGCTCGAAGCTGCCCGGCGCTGCTCGCGCAGGAAATCCAGAATCTGCTTGTTGGCGTCGGGTCAGTCGCATGGTCGTCGCTGTTTCCTGTTGGTTCTCCTATTGTATGCTAGTCTTCTGGAGAACAAACAGAGAACGCGCGCTCGGCGCGATATTGTGGACAACCGCCACAGGAGCCCGACCATGCAGACCGTCGCCTACCTCCTGCCCAAACGCCGGCACACGACCTGGAACCCGGCGCTGGAACCGCTGGACCTGGCCGCCGAGTCCGGCGTCGAGATCCCGCTGCTCGGCTATGTCACCGCCGGGCAGCCGGTCGACATCCCGGAGGAGCGGGAGACCGTCACCGTGCCGCGGCACATGGTGCGCAAGAACAGCTATGCGCTGCGGGTGCGGGGGCACTCGATGATC
Source organism: uncultured Gammaproteobacteria bacterium (assembly GCA_963709645.1). Taxonomy (GTDB): domain Bacteria; phylum Pseudomonadota; class Gammaproteobacteria; order Chromatiales; family Chromatiaceae; genus DYRB01. The sequence continues at coordinate 4,954 of CAVPXP010000010.1, read as the reverse complement.
GACGATCACATCCAGGACGGCGACATCATCATCGTGGAGAAGCGCGAGACCGCGGAGAACGGCGAATCGGTGGTCGCCATGATCAACGGCGAGCGGGTGACACTGAAGCGCTTCTACGTCGAGGCGGACGGGATTCGGCTGCAGCCGGCCAATCCGGCGATGGAGCCCATCTACCTGCGCCACGAGGAGCTGCAGATCCTCGGGATCGTGGCCGGCGTCATCCGCCAAAGCTGAGGGCACAGCCGGAGCGCGGACGAGGTCCGGACACCGGGTCGCTGCGCTGCGGTGTCGGGAGTGCCTCTCCCAGGGACGCAACAAACGGTGATCTGGCCAGAGAGGCTGATGATCAGAGGATCCTTAAGAGAGCGACAGACCGCGGGCGATGGCGATGGACAGACAGACCGAGTTGTTGGTCGCACTGCATCAGGGACTCTCCCGCTTGGGACCGGGAAGCGCGGAGTGCACCCGCAACGCCCTGGCCCTGTGCGAGGACCTGCCTGCGGCGCCGGAGATTCTCGATGTCGGCTGCGGGACCGGGGCCCAGACCCTGGTGCTGGCCGTCCGCCACCGCAGGCCGCATCACCGCGACGGACCTGATCGGCCCTTTCCTGGCCCAGCTTGAAGAGAGGGTCGCCGAGAAGGGACTCGACCAGCGCATCCAGACCCTTGTCGCCGACATGAACGACCTTCCGTTTCCGGACGGCCGCTTCGACCTGATCTGGAGCGAGGGTGCCGTCTACATCATGGGGTTCGAACACGCACTGGCGAAGTGGCGGCCTTTAGCCAAGCTAGGGGGTTACCTTGTCCTGTCCGAGCTGTCCTGGTTCCGGCCGGACCCGCCCGCGGAGATCAGGGACTTCTGGGGCCGCCATTACCCCGCCATGCGCAGCGTCGACGAGCATCTTGCCGTTGCGCGCTCTGCCGGCTGGACAGGTGTGGGGAACTACCACCTGCCGGCGGAGGCATGGACGCGGTACTACGAACCGCTGAAGCAGCGCCTCCCGGCCTTCCGCCGGTCCTATGGCCACGACCGGGATGCCCAGGCCATCGCCGATATGACCGAGCAGGAGATGTCGCTCATGGGCCGCTATTCGGATGTGTGCGGCTATGAAGTCTTCGTTCTGCGCCGCGGTGCGTAGGCTCCGCGACCAGGCATCGCGACCGGCTGACGCTGGGATTCGTGTGGAGCCATCAGGGTGGGACCGGGTCGGCGATCGACGCGTCGATTCGATCTCAAAGTCCCCCGACTTGCACATAGATGAGACACTCCGTGTCGGAGAAGGGCGTGTGCTGACTCATGTGCAGGCTGCGGATCCAGGTCCGGAAAGATATGCACTCTTGTACGGCAGAACCGTGCATCGCGGTTGAAAGGGATTTTTGTCCTGCCCGGCCGCAGTTCAGGGAGCCGGCCGGGTGGCATTCTACGGAACCGCTACGGGTCCGGAGCTTCCTTTGAGCGACCCTGCTCCCGCTCAGGGTTGCGCATCGGCTAATGAGACCTGCCGGAAATCGGCACATGGCAACAGAGGAGACAGTGATGAGAGGTATAAGAGTATTCGTACTGGTCGGTTTTACATGCTGCGCCCCTGTCTCTTACGCGCGGGGATGTGATTACAGCGACCGGTACAGTGAAGGCGCTATCGCATGCGAGGAAGCCACAGAGACGGAGGAATCCTTTGACAAGGACTACGCGATAGGTGTTGCCGAAAGCAGAATGTGGAAGAGTGCGTTTGCTCACTGTCGAAAAGTGGGGGAGCTACACGAGGAAGACTTGATCCCGATTCCGATCGCCGCGTCGCAGAAGAGCTCTTCTAAGAAACTGGGTGGGACCAGGGTGCGCTATTCCGTTTCGCGGGCGTTTTACTGTGGAGGACTGTGAAAAGACAGGTGAATTCGCGGGAAGGGCGTTAAATTAACTCGCAATAGGTAAGCCACCGCCTCTGGCGGTGAGACTCGAAGAGGCTCTGCCGTTACGGGGTTGAGGCGAGCGACGAGAGATGGTTTCTCCCCTTGTGGACCTGCCACGGTCACGAGAGGAGAAACCAAGATGAGAGAATGGGAAAACCAGTCTCACGCGAAGTGGTACTGTCGATACCACGTGGTGATCGTACCGAAATATCGGCATAAAGCAATATTCGGTACGCTGAGACGAGAGATCGGCAAGATACTGAAGGAGATCTGTCAGCAACAGGGTATCGAGCTGGTAGAAGGGCATGCGATGTCCGATCACGTGCATCTGTGCTTGAGTGTTCCGCCGAAGTTCAGTGTAGCGAACGCCATTGGCCGGCTGAAGGGCAAATCTGCGATCCGGAGTCACCGCGACTATCTGAACAGAAAGCGGAACTTCACGGGTTTTCATTTCTGGGCACGGGGCTACTGCGTGAGCACCGTGGGTTTGGATGAAGGCGTAATCCGCAACTACATCCGGAATCAAGATGAACGAGAGAGGCGTGAAGAGCAACTCACGCTCGGCCTCACCGCTTAACACTTGATACACGTGGCAGGTTCGCCCGATGGCCCCCTAGGGGCCTCTGTCGAACCCAGTAGGCCCCACGGGGGCCATCTTGATGTACCCGCCCCCCACCTGACTATTTACCACATCTCTGCCGGCCAGCCGAGACGGCCGGGGCTGGACACAGCGCGGCAAAGCTGGTGAAATCCGCCCCCATCACGACCGATGGGGCAAGAGCGGATGAGCGAGGCAAATGTTGGCAAGCTGTGCGGGCGGGCGCTGAGCGCGGCGGACCTGGAGGCGATCCGGCGGGCGATCGACGAAGCCGACCCGCCGTTGCGCGCCGAGGTGGCGCGGCGGGTGTGCGCTGCGCTGGGGTGGTATGACAGTCTGGGCCGCCCGAAGCTGATGAGTTGCCGGGTAGGGTCTGCTGCGGCTGCATCGTGCGGGCCTGATTGCGCTGCCGCCCGCGCGCAACGGCAACGGCAACGCGCGGGGACTGGTCAAGCAACCCGATACCTGGCCGGCAGAGCAGCCGGTGGCGGGATCGGTCGGGCAACTGGGCGGTCTGCACTTGGAGGCGGTCGCGGATCGCTCCGCCTCGCGGCTGTGGAACGGGCTGATCGAGCGCTGGCACTACCTGGGCTACACGCCCTTACCCGGTGCGCAACTGCGCTACCTGATCGTGTGGGATCAGGGGGTCTTGGGCGCGCTCGGCTTCGGGGCGGCGGCCTGGAAGGTGGCCGCGCGCGACCGCTGGATCGGCTGGGAGCGCCCCGAGCGCGAGGCCCATCTGGGGCGCGTGCTCAACAACGCCCGCTTCCTCATCCTGCCCTGGGTTCAGGTGAAGAACCTGGCCTCCAAGGTCCTGGCGCTCGCCGCGGCGCGGGTCGGTGAGGACTTCGCCGTGCGCTATGGCGAGCGCCCGGTGCTGCTGGAAACCTTTGTGGAGACGCCGCGGCACCGAGGCACCTGTTACCGAGCGGCCAACTGGCGCTATCTCGGCGAGACGGCGGGGCGGGGCAAGTGCGACCGCCATCACCGGGCGGAGTTGGCGCGCAAGGCGGTCTACGTCTACCCGCTGGCGGCGGACTTCCGCCGCGCCTTGGGGGTGGCCGCATGAGCGCCCTGGCAGAGGAATTGGCGGGCATCGATCTGGGCGATCAGCGGCTCAACCGGCGGGCGCGCCGGGTGTTGGCCAAACTCGGCGACAAACCGACGGTGAGCGTTCCCGCCGCCTGCGGCGGCTGGAGCGAGACCCGCGCCGCCTATCGCCTCTTCGACCATGACGCGGTCACCGCCGAGGCGGTACTCGCCCCGCACATCGCCTGCACCGTGGAGCGCATGGGCGCGCACCCGCGGGTGCTGTGTATCGAGGACACCAGCGAGATCGACTACACCGGCAGACCCTCCATGCAGGGGTTGGGGCCGCTCAACCTGGAGACCCGCCAGGGACTGTACCTGCATCCGACGCTGGCGCTGACCCCCGAGCGGCTCTGCCTGGGGCTGCTCGGTGTTCACCGCTGGGTGCGCGAGCCCGGCAGCCTCGGGCAAGACAAGGATCCCCAACCGTCCCCTGGAAGAGAAGGAAAGCGTGCGTTGGGTGGACGGCTACCGGCAGGTCGACGAACTGGCCGAGCAACTGCCCAACACCCGCCTGACCTATGTGGCTGACCGCGAGGCCGACATCTACGACCTGTTCGTCGAGGCCCCCTGCCCCGAATCGGCCGCCGACTGGCTGGTGCGCGGCCAACACGACCGGGTGCTGGCCAAGGGCAAGACCCTGCGCCAGCACCTGATCGATGCGGCGGTGCTGACCGAGACCACCTTCGAGCGACCCGCCAGCCACGGCTGCAAGGCCCGCACGGTCCACCAACAGATCCGCACCGTGCGGGTCACCCTCCCGGCCCCCCACCGCCCCGACCGCACCCTCCCCGACGTGCGAGATCACCGCCATCCTGGCCACCGAGCCCCATCCGCCCGCCGGCGAGGAGCCCGTCGAATGGCTGTTGCTGACCAACCTGCCCGTCGATACCCCCGAGCAGGCCCTGGAGAAGCTGCAATGGTACCTTTGCAGGTGGCAAATCGAGGTCTATTTCAGAATCCTCAAGAGCGGCTGCCGCATCGAAAAGCTGCAACTGGAGCGACTCCAGCGCCTGGAACCGGCGCTCGCCTTCTACATGATCGTGGCCTGGCGGGTGCTGTTCCTCACCATGCTCGGACGCGCATGCCCCGAGATGCCGTGCGACGTGGTGTTCGAGCACGCCGAGTGGCAGGCGGTCTATATCGTCACCCAGCGCAAGCCGCCCCCCGACACTGCGCCCACGCTCGATTGCATGGTGCGCATGATCGCCGGCCTCGGCGGCTTCCTCAACCGCAAGTCCGACGGCTTCCCTGGCCCTCAAACCCTCTGGACAGGACTACAGCGAGCCGCCGACTTCGCCCTCGCCATGGATGCCCAACGCGGCGTCGGGGACGGGAGATATGGGGAATAGTCAGGTC
>CAVPXP010000009.1:0-118234 GCA_963709645.1 uncultured Gammaproteobacteria bacterium | reverse complement strand
AGGTTCGCATGCCCTTTCCATCCCCTGTCGGCACTGGCCTTCCCCATAAACGTAGAGGGTCGGCGTGTAGCCCATCTCTCGATGGGTTTATCCCTCAACCGGACTCTTTCAGCAATCTCTGTCCGGCGTTATTTCACGAGGCTGCACCATTCGCTTTATGCTACGGTCTGCGGGTTTGGCTAGCACCCCTGGCTGAATACGACTCGGGAATCGGCAGAACGGTAGGTGCGGGGAAATCTGTTGCCGGCGGCTTTCGCCATTCGCCGGTGCCTCATTCCTCACCTTGGCTCTGCTCTTCATCGAGCCTTCTCGGCACATTGTCGGGGCAAGTTCAGCCGCTGCATTACTGCAGCGACCCGCCCCCAGCCTATCCACCTGAAAGGACAATTGGTGGAGCAAGGACTTTCACCTCGCAAGATAGAGGTCTTGGAACCTCGTACACGTTCAGCATAGCCCGCCGCGTGCTGGCTGGGCGGAGCGAAGCGACGGCCAGCCAGCACGCGGTCGGGGTTGGTGCTATTGTTGGGCGCCTTCTTCTCTGCGGCGGAGAACCCGTGCCAGAGTTCGAAGCGCTTCATTGACTGATGCGGAATCGGGGAAAATCTCCGCGACGTCGGAGTCGAGGAGCACTGTGGTGGCTTTACCCTCGAATGCCTTGACATATTTTCCCCGAACGCCTCCCTTCATGTTAGCGAAATCATATTCTTCGCGCATGTCGTCGGCTTCGCTAGTGGTGTGATTGCTGTTCATAGAATGCACGCTCTCTTGCTGTCGCTGTTCGGGCACTGATGATTCGGATGGTGTCGTCACGGAAGACGTGAGAAACTACCAAAACCTTGCCGGATTTCGTTGCCCCAATTATCAAGAAGCGATCCTCTTCCTCCGAGTGGTCCACGTCAGGATAGGTCATCGATAAGGAGTCCTGAAACAGCGCAATAGCTTCAGCAAACGAAACGTTGTGCTTCGTTTCATTCTTTGCGGCTTTGCTGCTATCCCACTCGAAATTCATGTGATGCGTCGTGCCTCCAGGCGGAAGTTATCGTGTCGCCCAACAGTGGGCTAATGATTCTGCTGCCAAGTTCTCAGGGAAACTCCGGTACCCTCGACATGCCATTCTTTTCTGCCGTTTACGGAGCATCCGGCAACAAACGCGGCAGTAGCCGAGGGGCTAGAAAATTCAAGCGGAATTGTTAACTCAAAGAGCAACGGCTTATTGGAGTCCTTCAGGTGTCCCTTTTTAATGGCTTGGTTCTTTAGCTTCAAAATGTCTTCTGGCATGGAACCAAATGTCTGCTTGCGAATCTTGGAGCTCGCAAGTAGCGTTACTTTCTTCCCGTTCAGTTCTGCTCGCGCGCTGGCTGACTGATACTCCATGGTGAGCACGAGGCTCTGGGATTCGGGAACATCCGGCGGGGCCGGTTCGTAGGTCGTCCTGCTTCTGGTACCGGGATCGAAAGCCGCAACCCAGTTGTCCTCTAGCTTCTTTACTCGAAGCTGGAAATCCTCAAGTTGCTTGCGAGTTTGCATCAGCTTCGCAACTTTATCAGCCTCTCCAGCTTCGACGAGGCGAACGGTATCGTCGAGCAACTCGCGAGAGAGGCTGCCGATTTCTTCCTGGATCAATTCGAACGCCGCTTTGACGCCATCGTCATCCATCGTGTTGCTCACTCTATTTTTGCCCAACGGCTGGGCTCAGTTGGGCGAGCGATAGCGAGCATCCACTGTAGCGCATGGTTAGGTGCTCTTCGTTCACCATTTCCAAACATCTTCAACTGATGGATCATCATAACGATCCAGAGTTGCCAACCATTCTGGCATATCTTCTTTTATTGTTTCTTTCAAATTCATCCAAGTCTTCTTTTTCTATAAACCCTTATCATACAGAAAGGCGTAAAACTTTTTGAGACTTGTTGCATTGCCTTTGATGCTAGATTGGCTTGCCCACATTGCCTTTTTTATAAACCAATACCCGAGAAACATACCTACAGCACCAACACCATCTTTTGCTTCAATTGCATCTTCGTATAACAGGTATTCGTTTACATAGAAATCGATATTTGAGACATGATTGTTTATCGTGTTTTCCGATAAACCAGATGATTTCAAAGAAAGCTCAAACTCATTTAATAGCTGTTTATTGGATTTTCTTATCTTTTTACAATCGTTCTCGTATTTCTCATAATCATCCATTTCTAGTACTCAATCGATTAGGGATATTTTTTGCACCTAACTACTAAGCGTTTATCCGTTGTGCGCAACCCACTGACCCTGGCATCGCCCGGTATTGGTCGGACGAACGGTCCGCCTAAACCGGCCTTTCCGCGAGAGTGAAGCATAGAAACATCGTTCGGTCAACGGGTTAGCGGCGACGCGGCGCGTCTTGTTTAGTGGTTTAGGTTGCCATTTGGCCGCCTAAACCACTAATGCCGTGCCTTGGCCGCCTAAGCCGAGAGGGAAAAGAGCCCACGGATTGCTTAAATGCGCGCCAGATCAATGGGATGAAGCGGAGTGACGCGGTTCCGTCGCGCCGGCATATGCGGCAGGTTTGGTTAGGAAGTGCCGCCATAGGTTCCGCGCTGGCCGCCTAACGCATGCGCACGTTGGGTTATCGGTCGCCGAAATAGTGCACCTAGACAATGCATTAGGCGGCGATTGGAGGTTACTAAGGAGTCCGCAAATGCGGCGAGGCTCGACAGTGCCCAGCCGAAAAGTGGGCTAGGGTCACACGACTTCCCCGCAGTTGACCGGCGGCTTAGCGCCCTTTTGCGGTCAGACGCCAAGGTGAACGGTCCGGCAGCTCCTAGCCGGTTGCTGGCCCTCGTTGAAACGTAGCCCCAGCATGCGGTCACCCACGGTCAACGGTCACGCCTAGCGCACACGCACGCCCAGCCAACAACCCCAATGTGGTAGCGGTGTCCGGCGTGACGAGCAGTTAAAGAGTGGCGTCCACCCAGGTACTGTGTCCGAGATCAGGCACTTTCCCCGCGTTAGCCTTCCCGACTCGGAAACTTGCGCGATAGGAGATTGTACAGCCAGCCGAAGACGGCGCCACCAATGGCTCCATCCACCAAACCGTAAAGTGTCCCTACAACGATCGACCCAATCCCAGGGCCAGGGTGATATCCAGAGTAGATGGAGGCCATGAGGTCAAGGAAGGCACCGCCGTAGCTCGGCCAAATCGAGTGCGCGGTGGCAACCATCAGGATTGCGCTGCCCCAGATTAAGCCGGCCGTGACTGATAGAGCAGGGACGTTAAAGCGCATAAATTCTCCGTTATGAAAGGGGACTGGTTAGGAATAGGTCCCGTTCACCGTTGAATATCGGCCGACGATCGAGCTAAAGCGGACGCGTCTGGAACGATACCTGGTTTCGCTCACCACGGTTGGGGCGCGCTTAATCTTGTACGCCAACGGGTAGGCATCCTTTCGCCTTCCCGCTTTACCTGGGTCTATGCCGCAACCACTATGGCTGCTTCTTTTGCCCCTTGGCAGGGCAGCGCTGTCTCGTGAGCCCGTCGCCGTTGGTAACATCTGTGAGGTTGTGGTGGTCACCACTCAGCTGGAAGTGCGCAACGGAAAGCCTCGTCTCGCCCTCACCAGATAGTTCGGTGATGAGGGCCATATCAAACTCGCCTTGAGTTACGACAGCTTTAATGTGCCCAGAACTCTCCCAGAACTTAATACGATTGGCGGTAATGACCAGTGCAGACTCATTGTCTGCCGTGCCACAGGCACGCAAATCAACGTTCCACTCGCCTTGGAACCTGGCCGGAACACTCTTTTGCAACTCGGATGCTGCTGCCCCGAGGGGGAGCATCATGAGGAGAGGTAAGACCATGATCTTCATTGAAGCCTCCATTTTGGCCTAACCACCATGAACGGTGGTTCGCCCCCGAACATGAAAGCCGCCTCGGTTTGGTCCACGCTGTGCTTGGAGGGGGCGGCGCGGACGAGAGGTCGATAAACGAATGGTGGTTGGACCCCGAGGCCTAACCGGACCCGTCACGACCGGTCCGTACCCCCGAGTGTACCGCCGGCGCCGCCGGCAGGACGAACGGTAAAGAGGCCCGGGCTGATGTTGAGCCCAAGGCAACACCGGTCGGATGTCCGCGCCGCTCCCCAGTGCAAGTGTAGCCGTGGGAGAGCCGACATGAAGACCCTGTACCGGCGCGTGGCCGGCATCGACGTGCACCGCATGCTGCATGTGGTCACCGTCCTCATCGAGCAGGCCGACGGCTCGAGCAGCAGACCCGCGAGTTCGGCGGCTTCCAGCGCGACTGCGGGCGCTGGCCGCGTGGCTGGCCGAGCTCCGCGTGGAGCTGGTGGTCATGGAGAGCACCGGCATCTACTGGAAGAGCGTGTACGCCCACCTGGAGAACGCCGGCATCGCGGCCTGGGTGGTCAACGCCCACACATCAAGCACGTGCCCGGGCGCAAGACCGACATGGCCGACAGCGAGTGGCTGGCCGTGCTGGGCCGCTTCGGCCTGGTGCGCGGCAGCTTCATCCCGCCGAAGGACCTGCGCGAACTGCGCCTGGTCTCGCGCTACCGCCAAAGCTCAGCTGGCATGGCGCGCGAGATCAACCGGCTGCACAAGATCCTCGACGACGGCGGCATCAAGCTCGGCGGCGTGGTCAGCGACATCAACGGCGTGTCGGCCCGGGCGATGGTCGCGGCCCTGATCGAGGGCGAGGAGCCCAGTGCAGCCTGCTCGGCCTGGCAGGGCGGCTGCAGCAACAAGCGCGAAGACCTGCTGCGCGCCTGGAAGGCGACTCTCAGCGCACCACCTGTTCGTGCTGCAGAGCCTCAAGGACATATCCGCCAGCTCGAGGCGCAGCTCGCCGAGATCGACGCCTACCTGCTGGCGCCATGCAGCCCTACGCTGGGCCTGGGAGCTGCTGCAGACCATCCCCGGCATCGACGAGATCGCCGCGGCCATGATCCTCATCGAGATCGGCGACGACATGGGCCGCTTCGGCTCGGCCGAGCGCCTGGCCTCCTGGGCCGCCCTGAGTCCGGGCAACCACGAGAGCGCCGGCAAGCGCAAGAGCGGGAAAACGCGCAACGGCAACAGCATCGTGCGCTACCTCCTGTGCGAAGCGGCCAACGCGGCGCGCGAACCAAGAGCACGTTCGCGTCCAAGTACCAAAGCCTGGTGATGCGCAAGTCGCACAAGAAGGCCATCGTCGCGTTGGCGCACAAGATGATCCGGACCATCTACGTGATGCTCACTCGCCGCGAGCCCTATCGAGATTCGGGGATCGATTACCACGCCGCGGCCGTCTCCAAGAATGCACCGCGCTGGATCCGGGCGCTCAAGCAATTCGGGTACTGGCCGACAAAGACGCCGGTAACGGCTTAGTCTCTCGTCGCCTCCCGACCCACCGTCCGCCCCGGCGGAAGGGGAACGGCTGTCTCCGGGCTCTGGGGGCTTTCACGGTAACGTTTAAATTTTAGCGGTGGCCGAAGGCGGCGCGGCGGGGCGTTGAGGATGGAGTCTAGCCCACTAGTGTCCGGAATATTAGTCGAATAAATTCAATTGGTTAATCGGATCGAGGTCTCTTGAATTGTATTCGGATATCGGTAAGTATCTGATTTAACGAGATTCGCTCGAACACGGTGAGGCTCAAAATCTGTAGGATTGTGTAGAGGCTGGCATCGATATTCAGCCGCTTCTTGATGATGGCCACGAGCACGTAGACGGAGACGGCGATCCAGATCTGGGTCTTGACCGCGTTCTCGGAGGTGCCGAAGAACGCCTTGATGCGCAGGTGCTGCTTGATCCATTTGAAGAACAGCTCCACCTGCCAGCGGCAGCGATACAGATCGGCGATGGTCAGCGCCGGCAGGGAGAAGTTGTTGGTCAGGAAGACGAAGGTCTTGTCGGTGGTCGGCGTCGTAGTACTTGATGCGCCGCAGCTTCTCGGGATAGTGCTGCGGCCGAGTAGTACGCCGGTCAGCACGACTGGTCTGGTCGCATCGCACCCCGGTGCTCTTGTCGACCGGGCTGAGAGTAGAGGCGGCGAAACTTGGAAGTTGCGCTTGGCGCGGGTGACGAAGAAGGCGCCGAGCCTGCATGAAGCGGTAGAGCCGGGCGAAATCCAGGTAGCCGCGGTCCATGATGTAGAAGGCACCGGGCTCGGGAATCAGCAGATCCGAGGACGTTGACGTCGTGGAGCTTGCCGTCGGAGATGTGGATGAAGGTCGGGATGTTGCCGCGCAGGTCGAGCAGGGTATGCAGCTTCACCGCCGCCTTGGTGCGGCGGAACGGCGCCCAGGGAAAGAGCGACAGGCACAGATCGATGGTCGTGGCATCGAGTGCGTAGACGGTGTTGTCGAGATCGACGCCGAAGTCCTCGTCGACATAGAGCTGGCGTGCAATCCGGATCAGCGCTTGGGCGAAGTCGGCGTAGATGCGCCAGTCGCGCCGCTCGTTGGCATCGGCCAGCGTGCTGCGCGAGACCGCTGCCGCGGATGCCCATGTGGTAGAGCTTGTTCCGCTGCGCGCGCAGACAGGCCTCGATGTCGCGCAGGCTCTCGCGGTAGGTCAGCTGGGCAAAGGCCATGCACAGGAACTGGTCGTGGCAGGTGAAGCGCTTGATCTTGTTGGTTGCCGCCGTAGCGTTCGACACAACGGCGGAAGGTATGCTGGGGAAGATGATCCAGCACCTGGGCGAAGATGAGTTTGCCTGTATACATGCCCCGCTGCCCTCTGCCCGCGAAATCCGCGCGCGAGGTTGGCGCCAAGGGCGACGCGTGTTCAAGTCGGTAACAGGCATAAATCGCGGTTTTTTTGACTGTTCGACAGCCAGTTACAGCCGATCAGGTCCAGCATTTCCGAATACTAGTGAGTCTAGCCCATTCTTTGAGGTCGGTGTCACCGACCGCCCTAATGGAGCCACCCGTGATCGGGTTAATGGAGCCACTTGGAAGTGGCTCTGAGGGGTCTCGAACAGGGCCTATGATTTCGCGTTTTTAGGGCCTTTTGCAAGGGGCGATTTTGGGGCTTCCGGAAGGGGTCTGGGACGTGCGATAGCTCTCCCCGTCGAGGACGACCCGGTAGGCGCCGTGGCGCAGCCGGTCGAGGGTGGCGGCGCCGAGCAGGCGGTTGGGGAAAGCATCGCCCCATTCGGCGAAATCCAGGTTGCTGGTCACGATGGTGGCGCGCTGCTCGTAGCGCTCGGCGATCAGATCGTGGAAGTCCTCGTCCTGGGGCGGGCGCAGGGGCTTCGAGCCCGAAGTCATCGATGATCAACAGGGGGACCCGGGCCAGCGCCTGGAAGCGCCGCTCGAAGGTCCCGGTGGCGCGTGCGGCGTTGCAGCGATCCGAGCAGCTGGGTCTGGGTGGTGAAGAGCACATCGTGGCCCTGGCGCACGCCGATGTGGCCCAGGGCCTGGGCCAGATGGCTCTTGCCGGTGCCGCAGGGTCCGGCGATGAGCACCGAGACTGGCTCGGCGATGAAGCGCCCGGTGGCCAGCTCCTGGATCAGGGCGCGGTTGATGGTGGGATTGAAGCCGAAGTCGAACTGCTCGAGGGTCTTCTGGGAGCGGAAGTTGGCGCGGCGCAGGCGCAGATTGAGCTTCTTCTGCTCGCGTCGAGCGACCTCGTCCTGGATCAGCAGGGCGAGGAAGTCGGTGTAGGCGAGCTTCTGCTCGATGGCCTGGCGGTTGCGCACCTCCAGGGAGTCGAGGATGCCGGACAGGCGCAGTTGCTTGAGCATGGGGGCGAGCTCGGGCATGGGATTCATAGTCGTGTTCCTGTGAAGAGTGTTCAGTGGGAGAGGAGCTTTTTGGTATCGCGCAGGAAGCGCGCGGCACCGGTGTAGCTCGCGGCCAGGGTGTCGAAGGCCGCGGCCGGATCGGGCTGCTGATCGAGCCCCTTCTCCAAGATGGTCTTGACGCTACGGTAACGGGGGTTGTCGAAAGCCGAGCGCCCGTTCACAGGCCGCCTCCAGACGAGCGGCGCCGTACTTGTCCTTCAAGCGAATCACCCCTTGGGCGGCCCGTAGGTTATCGAGCACGCGGTCGGCGAACAGCCGCTCGATGAGCGCCTTGCACTGCAGCCCGACGGCCGCGGCCTGCTTGAGGCACCACTGCGGGTCGCGCATGGCCCAGGCCAGGGCATTTGGCGGCATGTGGTCATCGACCGTGGAGCGGGCACCGGGGCGGCGCTGGCGCGGATGGGTGGCGATCAGCTCGTGATCGCGGTACAGGCGCACCGTCGCTGGCGTGGCCTTCAGCCACAGGTGCTGGCTCATCAAGCGAAAAGGGACCGAGTAGTAGGCCTGCTCGAACTGCAGACGTCCTGATCTCGCCCGTTAGCGCCTTTCTCGGCGCGGTCTGAAATATTCTTTTCTTTCAGGAAGAAGCGGACGCGCTCAAGCGGGTGGGACGAGCCTGGCCTGGACCAGGCCCGGATTCTAAAATGACCCCGGTTTCGCGCCTGGGCGGGACCACGCCCCGCCCTGTTAGTCGCGCCGGAGTCCCTGCCGATGCCACAGATGCAACTGCCGTTCTTTCCCGAGGGGGTCACGCACATCACCCCCCTGTTGGCGTTCCGCAAAGAGGACGGGCGCGTCGTCTACTTCAACGGCAGCATGCCGGTGTTCGTCCACGATGAAACGGACCTCGCCTCGTTTCGCATGATCACCGCCCAGTTCTGCGTCAACGGCAATGCCAAGCAGGCCGAAATCGCCCAGGCCTTCGGAGTGGCGAAGATCAGCCTCAAGCGTGCGGTCAAGCGCTATCGGGAGGAGGGGCCAAGAGGGTTCTATGTGCCGCGCAAGGGTCGCGGGCCAGCGGTGTTGACACCCGCGGTGTTGGTCGAGGCCCAGCAGTTGCTCGACGACGGCTTGGAGACCGCGGCGGTCGCCGAGCGCTTGGGGGTCAAGCCCGACACCTTGTCCAAAGCGGTGCGCGCTGGGCGTCTGCACAAGCCGGTAAAAAAACACGCAGTCGTCGCGCTGACGACCAAGAGCGAGCGCAGCGCCGCCGACCGTGCCGCCCCGATGGGCGTGGCCGCGGCGGATGTCGAGGGGCGTCTGGCCGCCAGCGTCGGTGAACTCGCTGCGGTGGCCCCCTGGTTTGTCCCGGCGCTGGACGTGCCCAATGGTGGTCTGCTGTGTGCGCTGCCGGCCTTGCTGGCGGTGGGGCTGCTGGACGACGTCGAGCGTCATCTGACGTTGCCCAAGGGCTACTATGGCCTCGACAGTTTGTTGCTGCTGCTCGCCTTCATGGCCCTGGCGCGGTTGGAATCGATCGAGTCGCTGCGCTACTGCGCCCCGGGCGAGTGGGGCAACCTCCTGGGGCTCGATCGCGTCCCGGAAGTGCGCACCCTGCGCGCCAAGATCCACCTGTTGGCCCGCGACGAGCAACCCGCGCAGTGGAGCGCGGCCCTGTGCGAGCGCTGGATGGCCGCCGTGCCCGAGCAGGCCGGGGTGCTCTACATCGACGGCCATGTCCGCGTCTACCACGGCAGCCAGACCCAACTGCCGCGCCACTACGTCGCCCGCCAGCGCCTGTGTCTGCGGGCCACCACCGACTACTGGGTCAACGCCATGGACGGCCAGCCCTTCTTCGTCGTCAACCAAGCGGTCGACCCGGGACTGATCCAGGTCATCGAGGGTGAAATCGTACCGCGGCTCGATGAATGCGTCCCGGCACAAGTGCCGTGCGACTCGGCCGATCCCCTGCGCCATCGTTTCACCCTGGTGTTCGACCGCGAAGGCTACTCGCCGGAGTTTCTCCGGCGCATGAAGGCCCAGCGGATCGCCTGCCTGACCTACCACAAATTCCCCGGCGCGGATTGGTCGGCGGAGGAATTCGCCCCCACTCGGGTGCGTCTGGCCAGCGGCGAGGTCGTCACCATGGACTTGGCCGAACGGGGCACCCGCCTGAGTAACGGCCTGTGGGTCCGCGAGGTGCGCAAGCGCAGCGCGCGCGGCCATCAAACCGCCATCCTATGCACCGACTATCGCAGCGAAGCGGCCCCCTTAGCCGCGGCCATGTTCGCCCGCTGGTCGCAGGAAAACTTCTTCAAGTATGCCCGCCAGCACTACAGCCTGGATCGCTTGGCCGACTATCGTACCGAGGCCATTTCCGAGCCCCTACAGGTGGTCAACCCCGACTACCGTCACCTCGACGGGCAGGTCCGCTCCACCACCGGCAAGCTCAATCGCCGCCTGGCCCACTTTGCCGCCATCACCCTGGACGAGCCCATCGAGCCCAAGCACGTCGAGCCGTTCCTGCGGCGCAAAGCCTCATTGCAAGAGGAGATCGAAGCGCTGCAACGCGACCTCGACACGCTCAAGGCCAAGCGCAAGGAGACACCCCATCACATCGCCATCGAGGAGCTGCCCGAGGAGGCACGCTTTCGCCAGCTCAGCACCCAAAGCAAACACCTCGTCGATACCATCAAGATGATCGCCTATCGCGCCGAAACGGCGATGGCTAACAGCCTGCGCGAGCACCTCACGCGACCCGACGAGGCGCGCCGGCTGCTCTGCGCCCTCTACACCACCGAAGCCGACCTGCTGCCAGACCCCGCGGCGGGGACCTTGACCGTCCGCTTGCACCACTCGGCCAACGCCGCGACCGACCAAGTCATCGAGAAACTCTGCCAGGAGCTCAACGCGACGGAGACGCTCTTCCCTCGCACGAATCTGCGCCTGGTGCTGAAACTGGGCTCAGCGTAAATTCGTCGAAGTCAGGTCGTCTGAACTGGACATGGGCATCGCGGTGGACCTTGACCTTGGCCCACACCGCCAGCTCCGGGGGCACATCGGGCAAGGGGCGCATCAGCGCCTTCTCCACCGCTTCGAACTGGGCCAAGGGTTGCTCGCGGGTGGTGCCGTGGATGCGGTTGCCGGCCTCGCCCAGGACCCAGTCCCGCAGTTGGGCATTGGCATCGGTCAGGTCGCGAAACTGACGCAGGGGCAGGAAGGCCCTTTTGACGTATTTCACGCCCGCCTCGACACGTCCCTTACCGAGAGCTATCGACTACAGCCCGTGATGTTCGTGAAGGGCAGCTTGTCGAAATCACCCATCCCTTTCACCCGCTGTACGGGCGTCGCTACGAACTGCTGACGGTACGCCAAACCTGGGGCGAGTACCGGGTGTTCTTCTACGACGAGCAAGGTGCGCTCAAGGCGCTGCCGGCAAGCTGGACCGACGCCAGTCCGCCTGACCCTTTTGTCACCCTGGCGGGCGGACGTGCGCATTTCCGGCCCGCGGACCTACTGGATTTGGCCGCGTTGGTGGCGCGTCTTCGTGACCGGGGCAACGCCGGCGAGGGGGATAAGAATGTCAGGTAAATTTTGTCGTATGTGTAAGGTAAAATATGCCTAGTCTCTTCGAGACTATTATGGGTTTCGTCCGTTATTGGCGATATAATCACTGCATGATCAGCGTGCCATGCCAGAAAATTTGCTTGACAAAGTGGTCGATGTAAGACATAATTATCCTAACACTTTACAGGCGAGACTCACCGATGGCCAAACCGCCGCGTCCCGATCCCAAACAGCAGAGCTTGCGCGAGCAGGGGGTGCTTCACCACCGCGCGGAGGCCGTCACCGACGAGCTGTTCGAGCAACTCGACTTCTTCGACCCGCGTGACCTGCTTCAGGTCAAATATGAGATGTTGCGCCGCGTGGAAACGGACGGCTATTCGGTCAGTGCGGCGGCCGCGGCCTTTGGCCTGTCACGTCCCTCGTTCTACGAGGCGCGTGCGGCTTGGCAACGCGAGGGATTGGCGGGATTGTTCCCGAAGAAACGCGGCCCCCACGGTGGACACAAGCTCACCGAGGAGGTCGTGGCGTTTGTTCGCAGCCTCTGCGCACGAGATGCCTCGCTGACGCCCCCGGAGCTTGCCGCGCAGGTCGACAGCGCACTTCGGTGTGCAGGTGCACCCGCGCAGTATCGAGCGCGCCCTGCAGCGGGCGGAAAAAAAACGCCGATGAAATCCGCCGAGACACGTCCCAGCGGAGGCGACGGTGAGCACCTACGAGCGACTACGCGGCTGCTGCCTTGAGGCGCGCTCCCGCTCTCGCTGGCGAGCTCGGCCTGAATGTCCTCCTGCGTCACGGGATGCTCGCGTGGACCCGCACCTGCCCGCCGGCGCTCGAGACCTCGTCGCCCCCCTCCTGCACCGCTCGACACGGCACGCGTGCCTTCACCATTGCACGAGGACATCATCAACGTGATGGTCGCCATGGCAACGAGTCTGTCGCGATCGATTCACAACGGAGCGCTGCAGGCATGAGCACCGATCCCCAGGGTAAGGTTCAGGCCAGACACCTCAAACGCCAGGCCTATTTGTATATCCGCCAGTCCTCGTTGCGCCAGGTGCTCGAGAACACCGAGAGTACGGAGCGCCAATACGCGCTCAAGCAGCGGGCGCTCGCCCTGGGATGGAGCCGCGAGCAGATCGTCGTGGTCGATACCGACCTCGGTCAGTCGGGGGCCTCGAGCGTGGATCGCGAAGGCTTTCAGCGCCTGGTGAGCGATGTCGGCATGGGCCGGGCCGGGATCGTGATGGGCTTGGAGGTCTCGCGCCTGGCGCGCAACAACGCCGACTGGCATCGCCTGCTCGAGATCTGCGCCCTGGCCGACACGCTGATCCTGGATGAAGACGGGATCTACGATCCGGCCCACTTCAACGACAGGCTCTTGTTGGGGTTGAAGGGGACCATGTCGGAAGCAGAGCTCCACCTGCTGCGGGCGCGGCTGATCGGCGGGATGATGAACAAGGCGCGCCGCGGGGAGCTGCGCTGCCGGCTTCCGATCGGCTTCGTCTACGACGGTGCCGAGCGTGTGGTGCTCGATCCCGACAGCCAAGTGCAGGGGGCGGTGCGGTTGTTCTTCGAGACCTTCCGGCGCGTCGGTTCGGCCACGGCCACGGTCAAGGCGTTCCGGGAGCAGAAACTGCGCTTTCCACGACGCATCGGCCACGGCCCGCGCAAGGGCGAGGTGATCTGGGGTGAGCTGGCGCACCATCGGGCCCTGTGGCTGCTCCACCATCCGCGTTACGCCGGCGCCTTCTGCTACGGACGCAGCCGCCAGCGCAAGCACGGTGAGTTGCGCTACAAGAAGCTGCCGCGCGAGGAATGGATCGCGCTGGTGCGCGATGCCCATCCCGGCTACATCAGTTGGGAAGAATTCGAGGGCAATCTGGAGCGGCTGCGCCAGAACTCGGCCGCACACGGCGAGGAACGGCGCCGCAGCCCACCGCGCGAGGGCCCGGCATTGCTGCAAGGCCTGGTGATCTGCGGCCAGTGCGGAAACCGCATGACCGTGCGTTACGACCACCGCAATGGCAAGACCTTGCCCTATTACACCTGCCAGCGCGAAGGCATCGAACAGGCGAAGCCGATTTGCCAGTCGGTTCCCGGTGCGGGCATTGATCGGGCGATCGGCGAGCTGGTGGTGGAGACGCTCACCCCCCTGACACTGGAGGTGACACTGGCCGTACACCAGGAGCTGCAGGCCCGCTTCGAAGAAGCCGACCGGCTGCGCCACAAGGCGGTCGAGCGGGCCCAGTACGAGGCCGATCTGGCACGGCGCCGTTATATGCGGGTCGAGCCTGAAAACCGCCTGGTCGCCGATTCATTGGAGGCGGAGTGGAATGAGAAGCTGCGCGCGGTGGCCGAGGCCCAAGAAGACTACGAGCGCCAACGCGCGGCAGAGCGTTTGCTCGTCGATGAAGAGCAACGTGCGCAGATCATGGCCCTGGCCAATGACTTCCCGGCGTTATGGCATGACCCGGCCACCCCGGAGCGCGAACGCAAGCGCATGCTGCGCCTGTTGATCGAGGATGTCACCCTGCACAAGGGCAAGGAGATCGTCACCCACGTGCGTTTCCGCGGTGGGGCCACGCAGACGATCCGCTTGCCGCGGCCGCTGCCGATCGGGGAGTTGCGGCGCCACAGCACCAAGTTGGTCGCCGAAGTCGATCGCCTGATCGATCAGCACACCGACAAAGCGATCGCCGCGATCCTCAACGAGCGTGGCATGCGCTCCTGCGACGGGGGTGACTTGCATCGGTTGATGATCCGCAACATCCGCCTTGCCTACGGGTTGAAGAGCCGCTACGAGCGGCTGCGCGAGTCGGGCTATTTGAACTGCCGAAGAGATCGCCGACCAAGCTTGGAATTGCTGTTTCCACGGTCAAGGATTGGCGTTACAAGGGCTGGCTGCAGGCCGTCGCCTACGACGACAAGCCGCGCTACCTGTACGCCCCGCCGAGCGACGAAGCGCCGGTCAAATTCAAATGGAAATCTGGGCGTTACGCCAAACCTACCCCGCACCAACCAGAAGGAGTGCAGTATGAAGCGTGAGACTTGTCCCGGGGTTTACGCACCCGTGCCGGCAGCACCGCCATGCCATAGTGGCCGGCGAACTCCTGGTAGCTGGGGTTGAGGTCGGGGTCGTAGTAGCACGGGTGGGTGACCCCGCTCTTGAGGTTGTCCGGGACCACCAGCTCGGGCGCCCCGCCCAGATACTCCAGGCAGCGCACATGCGCGCCGATCCAGTCACCCAGTCCTTGGGTCCAGGTGGCCTCGACATAGGTGTAACTGGAGGCCCCGAGCACGGCCACGAAGATCTGGGCCTGACGTTCCTCCCCGGTGGCCATGTCGATGATCGTGACCGTCTGGCCGCTGTAGTCGACGAACAACCGCTCCCCAGGGGCATGGCTCTGGCGCAGGGTGACCGGTAGGGCCCGGGCAAAGGCCCGGTAGTGCTCGCAAAAGCCGCTGTACTGGTAGCCGTCAGGGTGACATTCCCGGTACTCCTGCCAGAGCAGGTCCAGGGTGACCCCAGAACGGCCCACCTGGCGATGCACCGCCGCCCAGTCAGGCTCCGGGCGGCTCACCTTGGAGGCCGGCAACGGCGGGAACAGCGCCGCCTCCAGAGCCGCCTCGCTCATGCCCTCTGGTAACGGCCAGGGGAGCTCGGCCAGTCGGGCCCGGCGCAGGTAGTCACCGACTGTCGTCGGCGAGGCCCGCACGGCCTGGGCAATCGCCCGATTGGAGCGGCCGCACTCATGGTGCAGCCGCAGGACTTCTTCGATCTTGCGCATGGATAACCTCGTGTATGCCACAGACACCTCCAGGGCCAAAACCCCAGGGTGTCACGGTTATCCCGCGCCTCGTTTCGCTACTTCAGGTGTCCAGCTTGCCCTGGAATCGGTGTCCACCTTGCCGTGGAATCACTGTCCAGCTTGCCGTGGAATCGGTGTCCAGCTTGGCGTGGAATACAGTGTCCAGCTTGGCGTGGAATCGGTGTCCACCTTGGCGTGGAATACGCATGCCTGGCGCCGCAGGGCGTCGATGTGGCGGAATTGTTGGTCGCGCTCCTGCGCGTCTACCTGCCCGGTGATGAGTAGCTCCTTACGCAGCGAGCGGCGGCGATAGCCGGCCTGCTCCAAAAGCTTGCGCTTGCGGTGTTGCGGCTTATCTCGTAGCCGCACTCGACCAGCTCGTCGGCCAACTGCATCGGCTTGAGGGACCGGTCCAGCGAATGCTCCGGATCCGTTGGGCTGCCGGCGCTGTGCGCCTCAAGGATGTCCTCGAAGGCGTCCTCCAAACCCGCCTGGCGCTGGACGGCCTTCGGCCGCCCGCCTCCGGGTCGGCGAACGCGCTTGGCGTCGCCGCTGGGGCGGCGCGGCGGCCCGCCGCCGTCCTCGCCCATCGCCTCCAGTTCCCGAATCCCCGCGTAGATCGTTCGCCGACTCATGCCCAGGACCCGTGCGATATAGGCGATACCACCGAGACCGATCTTCAGCGCTTCGATACCTGCGTAGCGGCGCCGATGGTCTTCCGGCAGTGATCGGAAGTACAACCGCATCGTTTCTTCGTGCTCTTGACCGTAGCCTGGAAATTCGCTCATGGTGACACCGATGACATCTGCTGAAGCCGCGATGATCACATCCAGATCACGTAATTTCAACAGCCTGACTGGCTTTCATAAGGTCTCACATTAGGTTGCCTGTGTAGGTTGTTAGTGAACTGTTCCTTACCTTGGAGTACCGGTCTTTCTGGGAGGGGTTCTGGTCAACAGGCCGGACATTGGTGGCGTCGTTCTCACGGGTGGTGCCAGCATTCTTGCTGTGAGGGTTTCAACATTGATTGCGGGTCAGGGGATGCGGGCAAATGTATGGCCCCCAGATCCTCGATTGATACGCGCGAGTCTTGGGCTTGCGACCTTGTTCTGCGCGATGTTTCTCTTTCGCCGTTGGTATGCGTTTGCCGCGGTTGGCATTGCGTTGACTGTTGCGGCATTTGTTGCGTACGACGTATGGCGTGCGAAACGGCACCGCTTGGGAGTCCTGACCGCAGCGGTATCAAGCGCATGCCTGATTGCAATGGGTGTTCTTTGTCTAACCGCATCGGTCTTGTTTGATTGGGTCGGGAATATGCAGGCCCATGATTATTTGCAGTTGTATTCGGCCTATAGGCTCTCGCCGACAGCGACTCTCAAGCTCGCGGTGCAAGCGCTGGGTGTGTTGGTTCCCACGATCGTACTTGCGGTAGTTGTAATCCGTTTGTTGCGCGCAGGCAATCGGCGGCTGCTCCTCTTACTGTGCGGGTGCACTGCGGTGTCTGTTTTCCTATTCCTTCAGGTGAGTAGCCCTGGGCTTCATCATTATTACCTATTGATGCCGCTGTTGGGTGCCGGTGCGGTGGGTGCGGCTCTGGCCCTGTTCCGGCGCAACAAGGTTTTTGCGCTCATTGGCTTTTTTTGTTTTTTGGGATTGTCGGTTTCGGCGCCACTCAACGTCAACTACGGGGGTATCGGATACGGGGGCATCGTCGGCGTCTTAACACCAGGCTATCGGTCTTGGATGACAAGGCACCAAGTCGGGAAGGCAGGGTTGGTGGAACTAGGGGAATGGCTAACCTCACCAGAGGTGAGTTCGAACCGGCTCTGTGTATTAGCGTCGAGCTTTAAGGTCAATACAGCGATCGTGGAAGAATTGTGGCAAATCGCGCCAGCGGTGGGACGGCATGCATTTGACGGCCGAATGATCCAGCTCGGCGAAGTGGATTCCGTTAGCGGGTCGCCATGGCCGTCAATGAAAGAGTGCGAGATTGCGCTAGTCGGGTCGCCGCCGCAGGCTCACATGGCCGGTCGGCAGTATAGGGTGATTGTGGCAGCCGCCGATTTGTTGGGTAATGAGGGCATTGGCGTCGCCTTCGAGCGACTGCCCCAAGTCTTCGTACTGGATGACGATACAAAAATTATTGCGTTTCGGCGTAAGCGTGAAATCACCGAAGACGAATTTGACGATTTGGTTAGAAGGGTGAATGCTCGGAGAGCTTCGTCCGCACTTCTAACCCCAGGTTCTTGAATTGGCGGTATGCGGTCGGAGAGTCTAGGATCTGAAGTTTTATATACGTAATGGATACGGAATTTCCGCAAATCAATTGCGGATGACTTCGAAGCTTTCCGCAAGTAGTGTTCGCAGGCGTGGCACATGGGCGCCAAGGTCGGCGAAGAATTTTCGGCAGGCGTCTTTGTACTGATCGAATGTTTCGTAGTATCGGTTGTATAGGACTTGGCGTTTGAAGAACTTCCAGAAGCGCTCAATCAGGTTGAGGTTCGGCGAGTACGGCGGCAAGAACTCCAGATGAACCCTGGATCCCTCCAAGTACGCCTTCACCGCCCGAGAGCGGTAATAACGTGCATTGTCGCAGATCACGATAATACAGGCTGCCGTGGGATTGGCCTGTTCGAGTTGCTGGAGCAGCGCAATGGCCGAGGTCGCATCGATGGTCTCGTCGAAGCGAATCGCGGCGCTCATGCTCTGGGCATTGATCGCGCCGTTGACGTTCAGGCGGCGGCGCCCGGTGTCGCTCTTGATCGGGAAGTCCTTACCGCGTTTGATCCAGCCACAGCCGATCACTGGATTGTGCTGCGGGTGGGTGGCGTCCATAAAATAGATCGGATCGCCTTCGCCCTTGTTTTCCTTGAGCTTCTCGTAATCTGCAAGGAATGCCTTCTGGCGCTCTGGATCAGCCTTGCCCGGGGTGACCTTGGCCTTCTTGTACGCGTAGCAAAGGCGGTGGAGCACCCTCGTCATGCCACTCAGGCTGTAGCGCACACCCCAGCGCTGCTCGACCCATCGAGCCACCGCCTCGGCCATGAGGTACAAGTGGGTGCGCAGATGCGCATCGAGTCCCGCCATCTGGGGCGGGTCCAGCAGGGCCTCGCTACCGACATAGCTCATGCGCAGCAGTTCTTCGACGCCACCAGCCTTGTAACGTTTGAAGTAGTCGCGCACCGTCTCCGGGTCAAGCAGCAAGGCATCCGCCACATCGGGCGCCGTCCGTCCCCGACCCAGCAGGATCACTGCATTGATCCGGTAGGCCTCGCGCACGTCTCTGACCTGCCGGTGAGCCAACCGCAGTTCGGCAAGTTCGCGTTTGTCCAGGCGGTCGGTCGTCATGGCCAGTAGTTTAGTCGGAACTTCAGCGGACTACCACGCAGTCATCAACCGAAATCTCGTATGAGACGGGTATAGAAACACCAGAGCAAATTGCTCAGAATTCGTAACATCTCGCGCTTGGTTCGGGTCATGACCCGCGACAAGAACATCGCCGAGCGGGACTCCGAGGTTTCCAGAAAATGCCTGCTGCCGGCCAAGGCGCCATTTCAGGGACGGGCAGGTCTTGGGTGGCCTCTACGCGCAATACGGAGTCCTCATTGGCGGCGACTTGGTCGTCAGCGATAGTACGAGCCCACGGTTGTTGATCGACCACCAATGGTACGATCAACAAGTTAAAGCGTTCGCGACCGAGGAGGACCTATGGTCAATTCTGGTGTATGACCTTGGGGCAAGAAGCGGTTCAGGCGGTTACCGTCGCGCGCTAGAGGCGAGAGCGAGCGCCGCCGTGGCCGAATACTCCCTTTTCATACCGCTACCCTGCTCTCGGGGGGCCTGCACTTCGCCACTCTAAGCATGCGGGGCGGAAAAACCGCCTCGCGGCTAGCGCCGTGAATACCTCAGGATGGGCCTGGCATTATCCAGCTGCACGGGGCGCGCGTTGGCCCCCATGACCTGACGGAAGCGCGCGACCAGTCCCGCGTCCACCTCCACCGGCTCGGCCATGACGAACCAGTCCACGCCCTCGGTGCAAGGCGGTGTCGTCAAGGACCCAGGATAGGAGAAATAGCTCCGCTCCGGCGGCAGGAGAAAGAGCGGATTGATGGCCACCTGGCGGCCGTAGAAGCTTTCCCCAGGCACCCGCGGCATGGCGTCCGCGATGCGCGTGAAGGTACTGTTGGTGCGGCGTCCGGCGCGCAATAGGACGGCAACCACGGCAACATTGCCCTGACCATCGCGGTGCACCAGATGCAGCTCCATGTCCGCCGGGACACCCCGAATCCGGTGCTCACTTGGGGCATGGAAATGGAATTCCTGGAGCGCATACTCATGGCCATCGGCGATCAGGAAACTGCCAGGAGCGGACTCCACGCGGATGGTATGGCCGTCATTACTGACCGCCAGAGTGTCGCTGCGGTACTGGAAGGACAGAGGCTGGTAGTCCATGCGCCGCCCATAACGGATGTCGATCGGCGACTGGGCCTGACCTTCCTTGCAGGTCCCGAACTCTGCCGCCACATCGCCCCAGTGCTCGGGGTCGTTCTCCCCCGCGTAACCCCATTGCGGCGCCTCGGGTTTGGGCGCGCGCGACGGCCACTGGAACGCTTGGACCGGGGCAGCGAGAGTCAGTGCCAATCCCAGTGCCAAGAGGGTGGTGCCGACGGCACCTACCCGAGTCGGGGCCAGCGTGCAATTGCGCCGCATTACGTCACTCCTTACCACGCCGTCCGCCCTTGCCAATGCCGGCGATCGGCACGACCTGCGCCCTCTGCGGCTCGTCGCTGTAGTGGGGGCGCTCCTGGCCGCGACCCTGAGCGTCGGCCAGTTCCCTCTCCCGGGCGGAGATCAAGGCGAGGCACTGACGCACATCCTCCATGGTCTCCTCGGAGAAGGGGTGACGCATCCCGGCGGGCGGGGTGACGTCCCGGATGACGGCGCCCAGCGTCTTGCGCATGGCGATGAGGATACGTTGCTCGACGGAGAGGTCTGACATGACATTGGTCCATGTTGATGGTGTATGGCCCGGGCGGCGCACACGGCGACTTCCGCCCCGTGATCTTCCGCATATCCAAGCCTACTCAAATGCAGGGTATCCGGACAGATGGCATTTCGGTTCCAAAACCGTCCGGGAGGCGGCCCGACCTAATCGGGTCGACGGGAAATGGGGGCGCAGAGGTTGATTACACCACGGACAGGACAGAAAGGCCCGCCGAATCCACTGTCAGGGCCCGATGAGGTCCGAAAGCCCCCGCTCGTCCAATACCTCCACCCCAAGCTCCCTGGCCTTGGTCAGTTTGGAGCCGGGATCCGCTCCTGCCAGCAGGTAATCCGTGTTTCCGGAGACGCTGCCGGTTACCTTGGCCCCGAGGGCCAGCAGCTCTGCCTTGATGACGTCCCGCGGACGGCCTAGGGTCCCGGTGATGACGAAGGTCTTTCCATCCACCCTGGCGCCCTTGGCCACGGCCGTCGCATCTGTCGCGCCTGGCTTCTGCGAAGCCCACCTCACCCCTGCTGCGCGCAGCTTCTCGATGACCTCCAGATTGTGCGGCTGTCGGAAGAAGCTGACGATGTGTCCGGCCACCACTGGCCCAACCCCTTCCACCAGCGATTCCTTGCGGTAGGGAATCGACTGCGGGTCCGCGGCGCGCAGGGCGTCCAGGGAGCCGAAGACCTCCGCCAACCGCTCGGCCCCGGACCGCCCAAGGCCTCGTATCCCGGCATCGACCAGCCCCATGGCCAGGCCGTCAGGTAACTCCAAGTCCGGATTGGCCGTCAAATAGGCATGGATCGCCACCGCGGTGGCGGGCCCGATCCCCTTGACGCCGACCTCCCTAACAAAGTCTGACTCACGTACGGCCATAAGCTCATCTAGCCCCGCAAAACGCCGCGCCAAGGCCAGAGCGGTCGCCTCACCGACTTCGCGGATACCCAAGGCAAAGATGAAACGGGCGAAGGTCGTCAACTTGGCCTTGTCCAGGGCGGCGTGCAGGTTCCTGGCGGACTTGCCGCCCATCCGCTCCAGGCCAGCCAGAGTCCCCTCATCCAGGGCGAACAGGTCCGCTGGATCATGGATCAGGCCGCGCTCGACGAGCTGATCGACTAACTTGTCGCCAAGGCCCTCGATGTCGAGGGCACGGCGGGAAGCGAAATGGCGGATTGCCTCCTTGCGCTGGGCGGGGCAGTAGAGCCCGCCTGAGCAGCGCGCTACGGCCTCGCCCTCCCCCCTCACCACATCGGACCCGCACACAGGGCAGTGGCGAGGCAGCTCCACCGCGGCACTCCCGGGCGGGCGGCGCTCAGGCAAGATACGCACCACCTCCGGGATCACATCGCCCGCCCGGCGGACATAGACCGTATCCCCAACACGCACGTCTTTGCGCCGCACTTCCCCGAGATTGTGCAGGGTCGCGTTGGAGACGGTCACCCCTCCGACCTGAACGGGTCTAAGGCGCGCAACTGGGGTTACGGCCCCGGTACGTCCCACCTGAAACTCCACCGCCTCGACCACAGTAAGGGCTTCCTGGGGCGGGAACTTGCGGGCCACAGCCCAGCGGGGGTGGTGGGCCGTGGCCCCCAGGGCGACCTGATCGGCGACGCGGTCCACCTTGAAGACAACGCCGTCGATATCGTAGCCCAGAGTGTCGCGGCGTCGCCCCAGCTCATCGAAATAGGCCCGGCAGGCCTCCAGCCCAGTGACCTGTCGAAGCTCCCGTGAAACCGGCACCCCCCAGGCCGCGATGCGCTGAATCATCGCGTACTGGCTTTCGCCCGGCGGGGCCGAGGTTTCGCCCCAGCCGTAGCAGCAGAAGGACAGGGGCCGGGACGCCGTAATGCGCGGGTCGAGCTGCCGGAGGCTCCCTGCGGCAGCGTTGCGCGGATTGGCGAAGGGCTCGTCCCCACGGCGTCGGGTCTCGGCGTTCAGCCGCTCGAAACCCGCGTGGGTCATGTAGACCTCGCCCCGAACCTCCATGACCGCCGGCCAGTCCTCGCCAAGCAGACGCAACGGGACACTCTGAATGGTGCGGACGTTCTGGGTGATATCTTCCCCGGTGGTTCCATCACCGCGGGTCGCGGCCTGTGCGAGGCTCCCTCCCTCGTAGCGGATGCTCACCGCCAATCCGTCGAGCTTGGGCTCTGCGGTGTACACCACCTGCAGACCGCCCTTGAGGAATTCAGTCACCCGGCGATGGAATTCGGCCAAGGCACCATCGTCCATGGCGTTGTCCAGAGAGATCATCGGCAGCCGGTGGCGGACCTGGCCGAACTCCGGCCGCGGTGCAGCCCCGACCCGCTGGGTCGGGGAATCCAGCGTCACCAGTTCCGGATGAGCCGACTCCAGGGCCTGGAGATCCCGTACCATCCGGTCGTAGTCGGTATCCGGTATCTCCGGTGCGTCAAGGACGTAGTAACGGTAGTTGTGGTAGCGGATGAGCGAACGGAGCTCCTCCGCCCGCATCGCCGGCTCACCGCCCGTCGGACTGGGAGGCGCCTAGGACCGAGAGCCCACTCATCGCCGCACGAGCATCGGGTTGCGATTGAACTCCAGCACCCGTGCCCGAAGCACGTCCACCATGATGGGCGTCAGCGGCTTGCGTCGCTCGTCCAGGACCTCGGCGTCGAATTCGTCAGCCAGACGCCGGGCCGCAGCGATCATGTCGTCCAAGAACCTGGAGGTTATCCGGACCGCGGTGCAGCAAGGCGAACAGTAGCAGCCCCTTGGTCTGAAAATCGTCCATGGCATCGAAGGGGAACTCCCCCGGCTTGACCATGCTGACCATGCTGAAGACCGTGCGTGCCTCATCGCCCTCATCGTCTGCATCCTCATCGCCCTCCTCATCCCCCCAAGGGGTCCCGGCTGCTGCCGCTTTGCGGCTTTCCTTGACCAAGACCTTATGGTGGAACGCGCCCAACTCGCCTGGGCGTAATCCGCAGCGCGCCGCCACATCGAGGATGTCCGGGCCCCGCATCTCCTCTCCCCGAGCGCGAATACCAAGCTGAAGTATCAGGGTGTTAGACCCACCAGGCTCGTCCGGCTCGGGCTCCAGTGAGGCGTCCGCGACCAGGTGCACGGCCGCCTCCGGCACCCCAGCGGCGCGTCGCGAGGCGGCCTGGAGGCTCGCCATCGCCGCTGCCTGTCTCTGACCCTTGAGCTCGGTCACCACCGCAGCCAGGTCACCCTCGGCGGACTCGGTCTCGGCGTCGAAGTGTTCGAAGCTTGGATCGTGCTTGTCGCCCCCGGGCAGCGGGAGTTCGTCGTCATCCAAGTCTTCGGCGCGGCTGCGCTCCCAGAGGTAGAGGGCCAGTACCAGGGCGGTACCGACGACGATCAGGATGAGGCGAAGGGTATCGGCATCCATTCGGGCTAGGATTCGCAAGGGCTTGGACTCGGGTTCGGCTATAGTACCCAGCCCCGCGGCCCTTCGCTATTGGGTAGGACACCGCGCTGGTGTTGGGCGCTCGGACCGAAGTGGGACGACTCGCCCGACGCAGCGACCGAGACAGGACGGCCGGTGCACTACTCAGGCGCCTGGGGAACAGCACAGCACCACGACGGCCCACCGGACACGCCCCGATTCACAGGGCGTCCAGGGCCTCCCGCAGCCCGCGGACCGGGAGGATGTCGAGCCCCTCGACCCCACCCTTGGGGACATTGCCCGCCGGGACGATGGCGCGGCGCAGCCCGTG
This sequence comes from uncultured Gammaproteobacteria bacterium, assembly GCA_963709645.1. Classification (GTDB taxonomy): domain Bacteria; phylum Pseudomonadota; class Gammaproteobacteria; order Chromatiales; family Chromatiaceae; genus DYRB01. The sequence continues at coordinate 94,447 of CAVPXP010000009.1, read as the reverse complement.
CTTGGCCGCCTCGCGGAGTCGGTCCGGCCCGTTGGGTACAGGGCGGATCTCCCCGGACAGCCCGACCTCGCCGAAAACCACGAGGTCCACCGGGAGTGGCCGGTCGCGGAAGCTGGACAGTACGGCAGACAGGACCGCCAGGTCCGCCGCCGTCTCGGTGATACGCACGCCGCCCACCACGTTGACGAAGACGTCGCGGTCGAACATCGCAATACCGCCGTGACGGTGCAGCACCGCGAGCAGCATGGACGAGCCGGTTGGCATCCAACCCCAGGGTCACCCGCCGCGGGTTGGCGAGCGGGCTCTCGTCCACGAGAGCCTGGACCTCGACCAGGAGGGGCCGGGTCCCCTCACGGGTCACCATGACCACGCTCCCTGGGACCGGCGCTTCGTGGCGCGACAGGAAGATGGCGGACGGATTCTTGACCTCCCGCAACCCCTTGTCCGTCATCGCGAAGACACCCAGCTCGTTGACCGCGCCGAAGCGGTTCTTGATGGCCCGCACCAGGCGGAAGGGCCCGCCAGCCTCCCCCTCGAAGTAGAGGACCGTGTCGACCATGTGCTCCAGGACCCGCGGCCCGGCCAGACGCCCCGTCCTTGGTGACGTGGCCGACCAGGAAGACCGCCGTGTCCGCCTGTTTGGCGTACCGCACCAACTGCGCGGCCGTCTCGCGCACCTGGGAGACCGACCCCGGCGCCGACGGGCAGGAGCTCGGCAAAGAGGGTCTGGATGGAGTCCACGACCATGACCCGCGGGGATTCGACCTCCACTGCCTCGAGGACGCGCTCCACGCAAGTCTCCGCCAGGAGGCGGATGCCCTCGCCCGTCAGGCCCAGGCGCCTGGCCCGGAGGCTCACCTGTTGCGGGGACTCCTCTCCGGTGACGTAGAGGACCGGGTCCGCGGCCCCGAGGGCTGCGCAGGCCTGGAGCAACAGGGTGGACTTGCCGATCCCGGGGTCACCGCCCAGCAGGACCACGGAGCCCGGGACCAGGCCACCGCCCAGGACCCGGTCCAGCTCCGCGACCCCGGTCCCGATGCGGGCCACCGCCTCCGGGACCACCGCCGACAGGGACTGGATCTGCGCCGCACCGGCCACGCCCGCATAGCCGCCGCGGCGCGGCTCGCCCGGCGGGCGGTCCGGGACCTCGGCGACGGTGTTCCAGGCCCCGCAGTCCGGGCACTGGCCGGCCCACTTGGGCAGGCGCGCCGCCACAGGCATTGCAGACATAGGCCACACGGCGCCTTGCTGGCCCCCTTGCCGGTCCGCCCGGCGGAGGTAGGCCCGCTCACGCCGAAACCTGGTCCCGCGGCACCCGCGGAGTGACCCGGCAGAAACAGCTCGTAGGCGATGGTCCCGGCCTGGGTCGCGATCTCGTCCGCCGGCAGCCCCTCGCCCCACAGGGTCACCGGGTCGCCGAGGCTGGGCATCCGGCAGCGGGCGCAGATCCAGGCTGATCATGTCCATGGAGACCCGCCCCACCAGTGGGCAGCGCACCCCGCGCACCAGCACCGGGGTGCCGCTGGGGGCATGGCGCGGATAGCCGTCGCCATAACCCACGGCGGCGATGCCCACCGGCATGTCCTCCGGGCAGCGCCAAGTCCCGCCATAGCCGATGGCGTCCCCGCGCCGCAGCTGCTGGACAGCGATCAGTTGGGTGCCGAGGGTCATGACCGGCTCGCAGGCCCAGCTCCGCGGCGCTGTGCCCGGCAAGCGGCGAGGCACCCGTAGAGCATGATCCCGGGCCGCACCCAGTCGGTGCGGGAGGCCGGCTACCGCAAGGATACCGGCGGAGTTGCCGATGGACAGGGCTAGCCCGCGCTCGGCGGCCAGGTCCTGGAGGCGGCGGCACTGGATCTTCGGAGAGGGGGTCGTCCGGGGTATCGGCATTGGCCAGATGGGTCATGAGTCCCAGGACCTGGACGCCGGGGCAGGCGCCCAGCCGATCGAGCACCCGCGGCACCACGCCGGCGTCAGGCCCAGGCGATGCATGCCGGTGTCCACCTTGAGCCAAACGCCCAGCGGGCGCTTGTCCGCGTCGAGCGCCTAGCGCAGCCTCGACCCAGCGGATCTGACCCTCCCTGGTGGACGGCGAGCTGCAACGCCCTGGCGCGCCGCCACGGGTCATCTCCTCCCAGGAGCCCGCCCCCTCCAGAACCAGCAGGGCCGGTCGATGCCCGCCTCGCGCAGTGCGACCGCCTCGCCGACCCGGGCGACCGCCAGTCCGTCGCCGCCCCTGGTCAGGGCGCGCGCGCCGGCCACCATGCCCTGGCCATAGGCGTCGGCCTTGATCACGGCCCAGATGCGGCTGCGCGGGGCGACAGCGGCGTGCGACCCCGCAGGTTGTGGACCAGGGCGGCCGGGTCGATGCGGGCACACGGGCCCGTGCGCACGCCGGGGCTGCATGGCTGCGGCGATCATTGGCCGGGGTCGCCGTAGTAGTTGTCCACGAAATTCTCGAACTTGGTGTACTTGCCGAGGAAGGTCAGGCGCACCGTCCCGATGGGGCCATTGCGCTGCTTGGCGATGATGATCTCCGCCACACCCTTGTCCTTGCTGTCCTCGTGATAGACCTCGTCGCGGTAGATGAAGACGATGAGGTCGGCGTCCTGTTCGATGGCACCCGATTCACGCAGGTCCGACATCACCGGACGCTTGTTGGGCCGCTGCTCCAGGCTGCGGTTGAGCTGGGACAGGGCGATCACCGGGATGTCCAGCTCCTTGGCCAGGGCCTTGAGTGAGCGGGAAATGGCGGAGATCTCCGCCACCCGGTTCTCGCGCTGGTCCGGGCGCCTGCATGAGCTGGAGGTAGTCCAGCACGATCAGCGCCAGGTCCCCATGCTCGCGCTTGAGCCGGCGCGCCCGGGCGCGCACCTCAGTGGGACTGAGCGCCGGCGTGTCGTCGATAAAGATCTTGGTCTTGGAGAGCATATTGACCGCGGAGGTCAGCCGCGGCCATTCGTCGTCTTCCAGCTTGCCGGTGCGTACCCGGTGCTGATCGATACGTCCCAGGGACGACATCATGCGCATGGCCAGCGAGTCGCCTGGCATCTCCATGCTGAACACCGCCACCGGCCTCTGGGTCTCGATGGCCACGTTCTCGGCGATGTTCATGGCGAAGGAGGTCTTGCCCATGGAGGGGCGCCCGGCCACGATGATCAGGTCCGCGTTCTGCAAGCCCGGAGGTCCGCTCGTCCAGGTCGTCGAAGCCGGTGGGCAGCCCGGTGATCGCCTCGTTGCTGTTGTAGAGTCTGTCGATGCGTTCGACGGCCTTGACCAGCAGGGACTTGATAGGGGCGAAGCCGCCGCCGCGGGTGAGCTGCTCGGCGATCGCGAAGACCTTGCGCTCGGCCTCGTCCAACAGCTCGGGGGGCTTCCGATCCTTGGGGTTGTAGGCAAGGTCCGCGATGTCCGTCCCGGCCGCGATGAGCTGGCGCAGCACCGAGTGGTAGCGGACGATCCGCGCGTAGGCCTCGATGTTGGCCACGGAGGACGTCCCCTGCACCAGACGCCCGACATAGGGCAGACCGCCAGCGTCCTCGAGCTCCTCGCGGCGCTCCAGGGTCTCGGTCACCGTGACCAGGTCGCAGGGCTCGTCGCCCTCGGCCAGCGACTTGATGGCGGCAAAGATGGTGCGGTGCTCGCGCCGGTAGAAGTCCCCCTCCTTGACCTGATCGGCCACCCGCTCCCAGGTGTTGCCGCCCTGCATGAGGGCGCCGAGCAGCGACTGCTCGGCCTGGACGCTGTGCGGCGGGATGCGCAGGCGCATCCGCGTCGTACCCTGACCTGGGTGGACCCAGGTCCGGCGGGAAGTCCGCCGCGAAATCTGCGTCTCGGACCTGGCTCGTAAGCCGGGTCGGTCATGGCGTGGGGCGGTTCGTTCATATCCCCTCGGCGGCCAGGGTAGGTGACAGGGGGCATCGGCGGCCAACGGATTCAAGGTCGCCCTTGGGCTCAACCAGCGTGGCACGGGGCAGCCCCCGGCGGGCATAGGCAAGAACGCTGGGGCGGAATTGTCAGGGTCGCGAGGCGATGCCGCAAGGGCGAGCGAGATTGCAGGGCGCTACCGTGGTTGGGGCGCAGGATCGACCCGCGTCAGGCATGACGCGTCACGCGCGCCTCCCCGGGAGCCGGATGGCGCGAATTTAAGAGGAATACTGGCGGGACTGGCCCGGTACCGTCCGCGGTGGGCGGCGCCGGGGCCGCAGGTCAGGACTTGGGCTTAGGGCTCGGGGACGATCTCGACCTTGAGGGTGCCCTGCACGTCCGCGTGCAGCTGGATCGCCACCTCATACTCGCCCACGGTGCGTAGGGGGCCAGCTGGGGAGGCGCACCTGATGCTTCTCGATCTCGATCCCGGCCTCGCGGGCCGCGGAAGCGATGTCACCCGTCCCGACCGATCCGAACAGACGCCCCTCGTCGCCGCTCTTGCGTGCGATGCTGACGGACACCCCCTCCAGACGCACCTTGTGCTCCTCGGCGCGGGCGACGGCCTGCTCCGCCTCGCGCTCCAGCTCAGCACGCCGCTCCTCGAAGGCTTTCAGGTTGGACTCCGTAGCCGGGGCGGCATAACCTCCCGGGATCAGGTAGTTGCGGCCATAGCCGGGGCGCACCGAGACCTTCTCGCCCAGGGCCCCGAGGTTCTGGACCTTCTTCAACAGGATGACTTCCATTGGGTTACCCCCACTCAACTGACATAAACGACTAGGAACGATTCGCTCATTGCCCGCTCGTCGCTCGCCGCGCGACTCGGCCGCGCACATCCAGCCGCAGATCCACCAGCCCCAGAGCCCGCGACCAGTACCTCGGCATAGGGCATGGCCACCACAAGCAGCACGTAGACCGCGGCCAACCAGCCAACCCCTGCACCCGAGATCTGCCGGATTCCGTGGACCACTGCCAACCCCTGCATCAAGAGCAGCGGCAGGATCAGTGCCAGGAGCTCGTAGCCCCAGATCGCCTCCGGCCGCCACAGACGCAGCCCGATCAGGGCGATGGCCGCGTACGCCGAGCGCAGGGGAGAGGCGCAGCCCCCGAAACTCGGCACCAAAGCCGCCAGGGTTGTAAAGCACCGCCTGCCACCAACGTCCCAGGAGCAACGCCAGCAGGAACTGCACATAGAGGCTTGCGGCGAAGGCCCCCGTCATCCATTTCGACAGCCCCTCCATCAATGCTCGGCTCGGAGGCTCCGTGAACACTCCGCCCTCGACCAGGCTCGCCCGCAAGGGTTCCAGTATCCCGACCCAATAGGCGGCGGGGTCGTCCGTCGCCAAGTGCAGCCCAAGCAGGATCACAAGCCCGCCGAGGGCAGCAACCTGCACGGCCAGGGCGAGGTTGCGGCTGACCCGCAGGACCGCGGCCAGAGCCCACAAGGGCGCCCAAAAGACCATCAGGAAACCCAAGCCCGGCCAGGGCGTGCCCAGGGCCAGCCAAGCCAGAACCCCGCTGCCCAGTGCCGCGATCCCGGCCACCAGGAGCCCCTCCCGGGCCCCCTGCCGCAGCGTAACCAGGGCCACCACTGCAGAGCTGACCACCGCCACCAGGGGCAGGATCAGGGACAACATCGCACTCACTGCAGCCACCAGGGCCGCCTGGGAGCGACCACGCAAGGCGAAACTGGCCAGGGAGCGCATCGAGTCAGCCCCCTACCCGGTCAGCCTGGATTCCGGAACGGTCGGAATGCGACCGAGAGCCGTCAGTGGCCGTCGGTGTAGGGCAACAGCGCGAGGTAGCGCGCGCGCTTGACGGCATCGGCCAACTGCCGTTGATACCGTGCTGAGGTCCCGGTGATGCGGCTCGGGACGATCTTGCCCGACTCGCTGACATAGGCCTTGAGCAGGTTGAGATCCTTGTAGTCGATCTCGACGATGCCTTCGGCAGAGAAACGGCAAAAGCGTTTACGACGGAAGAAACGTGACATGGAAGTCCTCCGAAACTGAATTGGGATGCGCGGGATGCAGGACTAATCGTCTCTGTCGTCGCGGCTGCGACGCGGACGGTCCTCGCGATCATCGCGATCCTCTCGGTCGCGCCGACGCTCGCGGCGGTCGTCGCCCTCGCCACCCTCGCCGAGCTCGCGCTCATCGCCGCCCTTGAGCAGCGGGGAAGGCTCTGTGACGGCCGCGTCGCGGCGGATGATGAGGTTGCGCAGGACCGCGTCGTTGTATCGGAAGGCACTCTCAAGCTCCTCCAGAGCCTCCCCATCGCACTCGATATTCATGAGCACGTAGTGGGCCTTGTGGACCTTGTTGATGGGATAGGCGAGCTGCCGCCGACCCCAATCCTCGAAGCGATGAATCAACCCACCGCGCTTCTCGATGTTGCTGCGATAGCGTTCGACCATCGCAGGAACCTGCTCGCTTTGGCTCGGATGAACCAGAAAGATGACTTCGTAGTGACGCATGGATTCCCCTTTCGGTTTAAGACAGCCTCCCGCGCAGCGTGAGCGTGGACGGTGAGGCAAGGAGGACGTCCCCGGAATCGGGGAAACCGCGCATTATACGCATGCGATCCGCCAGGTCAAAAACGGCTTTCGATGCGCAATCTCGAAGCGGCCAGGCCCGGGCACCCTGTCCTGCCCTGCCCGACAACCCGCCCTTGGTCACCTCGGCACTTGCTGTCCCTGTATCGCCAGGTACTGGGATCGCCCGGGGACCTGCGCCCACCCGATCAGGTGGTGGGGCAGCCGGTCGAGGTCGAGGGACCTGTAGACATCCCCAAGGGGTTGGACCCCGCCGGAGGCGGCCCGCCACATGACCAGCAGCTTCTCCATCACCGGGAGCAGGCGCAACCCCTCGATCTCGGCGTGGAGGGTATAGACGTGGCCCTGGGGAACGACGTACTGGCTCTCGGCATAGAGGTACTCGTGGGCGTTATCCTCGGTGACGCCATCGCGGCCGATGAGCTCGTCCAAGGTTGGCAGGCTCGTGGGGATCTGTGGGCAAGTGGAACGTACCCCCTGCAGGACGGGGAAGAAGGCAGACCTTCCGCGGGTGTCGCTGGCGTAGATGAAACCCATCTGGTCCTCTAAGGCCAGTGCGTGGGGATTGATCTGCCACCCCGCGGCCCCGTGCACCCCCGCCCTCCGTCCGAAGACGCCGTCGAAGGCCGTTGCCGCCCTGTGCAACTCCCGCTGTGTCCAGTCTGCATCCCCGTAGGCGGCGTGGTCCTGCCACCTGACCCGGTCGTAGGCGCGAATGCCGACCTCGTGACCAGCCTCGGCACAGGAGCGCATCACCGCCCTGCCCCGCCGCCCGATGTCCGGGCCCGGGAGCAGCGTCCCATAGAGCAGGGTCTTCAGGTCATAGGGCCTGATCGCGGAGGTGCGCCGGCCCTCCCTCAGGAATCCGGGGCGGAGGACCCGGCGCAGGACCCGGCCGGAGTGGTCCGGGCCGAGGCTGAAGAGGAAGGTGGCGCGGACCTGGTAGGTATCGAACAGACGCAGCAGTCTTGGGACCCCCTCCAGGGTACCGTGCAGTGTGTCCACATCGACCTTGAGGGCAACGCGCATGGGCAGGCTAGGTCCCCAGCGAGCGGGACCGTGCAGCAACGACACCCGCAGGGTCGGAACCCACACCGTCGATGGCGATACCCTCCCGGAGGACTTCGCCGTTCATGACTTGGGTCTGCGAGCAGCTGGATGCGGGATCAGTTCCTCCCGGACGAGGTACGGAAGCCGCCCGCGCGCCTGTTCGATGACCTGACCAAGGTAGGCGCCGAGGAGCCCGATCCCGAACAGGATGACCCCCGCCAAAAAGAACAGGAGCCCGAACAGACCCAAGAGCGCCTCGCCCTCGGGCCCGGCGATCATCCAGCGCAGGACCAGGCAAATGGCGATACCAAAGGAGACGATGGAGATCCCGAACCCCACCAGGGGGAAGATCCGAAGCGGAGCCACTGATGCTCCCCTTATGAGATCGAAGTTGAGGTCCAACAGCTGTAGAAAGGGGACGTTGGTCTCCGCCGCTGCGTCGGCCTCGCGCTCGACTCGAATCTCCGTGGGATTGGCAGCATAACGATAGGCCAGGGACGGGACGGACCCCTGAGTCCCGCCGGAGGCCAAGACCGCATCAACGATCTCCCGATCGTAGGCCCGCAGCGTGCAACCCGGGTCGTCCATGCGGATCCCGGTGATCCGCTCCCGCAGCCTGTTGGCAAGCCCGGAGGCGATCTCACGCCACTTCGCGTCCTGGCGCAAGCGGCGGACCGCGCCGACTGTATCGTGGCCGCGGTCCATTGCGCTGAGGAGGTGCAAGATCTCCTCCGGCGGGCATTCCAGCTCCGGGTCCAGGGTGACGATGCGCCGCCCGACACAGGCGGCAAGACCAGCCGTGATGGCGGCATCCTGGCCCACATGGCCGCGCAGATACACAACGCGGGTGGTGTCGGTCCGCAGCTTGTGCTGTTGGCGCAGCAGGGTCGCGCAGCGCTCGCCGCCGCCGTCGTCCACGAAGACCACTTCATAAGTCTGGCCCAGCCCGTCCAGAACCGGGTAGAGGCGATCGAAAAGCCCGATCAACGCCGCCTCCCGGTTGAAGACGGGAATGACGACGGACAGGGTGACCTCCGCCGATGGGGCTTTCTTCCTCAAGTCGTCATGCATGGATCAACCCCTCGCAGGCTGCACAGGCCTGGCCCAAGTCCGCTTGGGAGGCGGCCCGGAAGAACCTCAGGGTAAGGGCCTCAGCACCTGACCGTCCGCAGTCTCCAGGTCCAGCGCCCCAGCCATATCCGGGCCGGCCTCTACCTGGATGTCCCCCTTGCCGGTGCGCACCTTCAACCGTTCCCAGAACCCAGGCACCACCCCGATCAGAATCTGAGTGTCCTTTTCGGTGAACACCCCCTCATGCCGGACGCGGTAGTCCAGCACACCCTCGGACGTCTCCCGAGATCGCTCCACCCGGCTGCCCGGGAGCCCGAAGCCCCGCACGCGAAGCCGCACCTCGGCAGTCACCGCCCCAGCGTCCGCGATGCGGTGCACGACCACGTCCGCTGCGTCGGCGGTCAGCCGCACGATTCGCGGGGTCGGCGACCACTCAACCGGACGGATCTTCTCGAACTCGGTCTGGCTCACCGGGGTGGCCAGCAGAACCGCCGCCAGCATCCCGCCACCGAGCAGCAGGTACCCGGCCAGGGCCAGCCTGGGGTATCGAGGGGGCGCGGGCTGCGTCGGCGCCTCCAGCGCCCAGGCATCCTCACGCTGCGGGATGCGCAAGACGAAATAGTAGAGCCCCAGGGCCACGGCATAGACGATCACCCCGGACCAGATCACGTCCGAGAGAAAGTGGTCCCCCGCCACGATGCGCCCGGCGCCCAGCAAGCTGCCCACGACCAGTGCCACCGCCAGGGACGCCGCCGCGAGCCAGGGCCGCTTCCGCAGCCAGATGAGGGTGAAGACCACCAGGGCATAGCCCACCGAGCTATGCCCGCTGGGAAAGGACTTGCCGTTCCCAGACTCCCCGGGTACCAGCGGCGGGAGATACGTCCTTGGTCCCCTCGAAAACATCGCGAGCTGATGCGGCCGCGGTCGGCCCCAGTGCTCTTTGAAGACCTCGTTGACCAGGAGTCCGGGGCCCAACACCGAGGTGGCGATGATAAAGACCGCGTAGAGGCGCAGCCGGCTGAACCGAGCGCTGTATCCCCCGATGACGAGGACCATCAGGCTGCCGATCATCACCAGGGCCGAGAGCAGAGGGGCCAACTGGTAAAAGAAGGTCCACAGCGGCGCCTGGGCCTGGTACCAAGGGTCGTCCGCCGCCGGGTGAAAGAACTGCCCGGAGACCCGCAGGTCCAGATCGGTCAGCCAGAACGGCAGAGTCCCGGCCAGGGCCAGGAGACCAAGCAGGACGAGCTGCGGCAGCCAATAACGGCGGGTGGTGGCGAGGCGACGCATGGGGCTCCAGGGTACGGGGTGAGGGCACGCCCGAAGTATAGCGGGCATTCCGGGGCTAACGCCCGCCTCGCCTCGTACAAGGACGGCCACTGAGCTGGGGGTTACCAGCCGTCAGGCAAGTGCCAGCGCTCAAGGGCCGCTGGGCTTTCGGTGGCACAGGAACCCCGTCGATCGCAGAAAACCCGATTCGTCGCTCACGGCGCCCTAGGTATCTGCCTTCGACCAGCGCCAGGCCGCAATGGAGACAACGTGACGCGGTCAGAAGTAGCCCAGCAAGGACCGAGCGGTCAGACCTCCCGATAGATCTCCGCCCCCTCCTCGAGGAACTCCTCGGCCTTCTCCTTCATGCCCTCGGCGAGGGCATCCTCGACCTTGCCCAGGCGGTGGGCCTCGGCATAGTCGCGCACGTCCTGGGTGATCTTCATGGAGCAGAAATGCGGCCCGCACATGGAGCAGAAGTGGGCGACCTTGTGGGACTCGTGGGGCATGGTCTGGTCGTGGAATTCGCGCGCCCGCTCGGGGTCCAGCGACAGGTTGAACTGGTCCTCCCAGCGGAACTCGAAACGGGCCTTGGACAGGGCGTTGTCGCGCACCTGGGCACCGGGCAGGCCCTTGGCGAGGTCCGCGCCGTGGGCGGCGATCTTGTAGGTGACGATGCCGTCGCGCACGTCCTGCTTGTTGGGCAGGCCCAGGTGCTCCTTGGGCGTGACGTAGCAGAGCATGGCGGTGCCGTACCAGCCGATATTGGCCGCGCCGATGCCCGAGGTGATGTGGTCGTAGGCGGGGGCGATGTCGGTGATCAGGGGCCCGAGGGTGTAGAAGGGCGCCTCGAAGCAGTCCTCCAGCTCCTTGGTCACGTTCTCCTGGACCATGTGCAGAGGGCACATGGCCGGGGCCCTCGATCATGACCTGGACGTCGTGCTCCCAGGCGATCTTGGTCAGCTCGCCCAGGGTCTCCAGCTCGGCGAATTGTGCGTCGTCGTTGGCATCGGCGATGGACCCCGGGCGCAGGCCATCGCCCAGGCTGAAGGAGACGTCATAGGCCTTCATGATCTCGCAGATGTCCGCGAAGTGGGTGTAGAGGAAGTTCTCCTGATGATGGGCCAGGCACCACTTGGCCAGGATCGAGCCGCCGCGGGAGACGATGCCGGTGACCCGGTCGGCGGTCAGCGGCACATAGCGCAGCAGGACGCCGGCGTGGATGGTGAAGTAGTCCACCCCCTGCTCGGCCTGCTCGATGAGGGTGTCGCGGAACAGCTCCCAGGTCAGCTCCTCGGGCTTGCCGTTGACCTTCTCCAGGGCCTGGTAGATGGGCACGGTACCGATGGGCATCGGCGCGTTGCGCAGGATCCACTCGCGGGTCTCGTGGATGTTCTTGCCGGTGGACAGGTCCATCAGGGTGTCGCCGCCCCAGCGGGCGGACCAGACCATCTTCTCGACCTCCTCCTCGATGCTGGAGGTCACCGCGGAGTTGCCGATGTTGGTGTTGATCTTCACCCGGAAGTTGCGCCCGATGATCATGGGCTCCAGCTCCGGGTGGTTGATGTTGGCGGGAATGATCGCCCTCCCCCGCGCCACCTCGTCGCGCACGAATTCGGGCGTGATGGTCGTCCGGCAGGCTGGCGCCGAAGGACTGGCCGCGGTGCTGGCGCAGCACCTTGGCGTAGCGCGGATCGGCGCGCAGCTCGTCCAGCCGCATGTTCTCCCGGATGGCGACGTACTCCATCTCCGGCGTGATGATGCCCTGCCGCGCATAGTGCATTTGGGAGACGTTGCGCCCCGACTGGGCGCGGCGCGGGGTGCGGAGGTGCTCGAAGCGGAGGTGCGCCAGGTCCGGGTCGGACTGGCGGCGGTGCCCGAAGGCGGAACTGGGACCGGCCAGGGTTTGCGTATCGCCGCGGGCCTCGATCCAGGGGGTGCGGATGTCCGCCAGCCCGGCCATGAGGTCGATGCGTAGCGGCGGGGTCGGTGTAGGGCCCGGAGGTGTCGTAGACATAGACCGGCGGGTTTTCCTCGACCCCACGGCTGGTGTGGGTCGGGGTCAGGGTCACCTCGCGCATCGGGACCCGGATGTCCGGCCGCGACCCCTGGACATAGACCTTGTGGGACTGCGGGAAGGGCTGGGTGACCGCGTCGGAGAGCTGATCCGTGCGGCGGACGAAGTCGGCGGGAATGGCGCTCATTTAGTGGCCTCGGCGTAGCTGTGGGGCTGGGCGCGAGGGGCGGGCACGAGCGGGGCCAATGGGAAATCGGGGGACAGGGGCACCGGCTCGACCGCGCTTCCCTCCGCCGGCGTGATCCGGATCAGGTTCGAGGGGACTCTCTCAGCCCGACAACCGTCGGGCACCCCCAGCAGGGTCTGGTGGGGGGAACCTATAGCAAGACGGGGGGTATTTCAAGGCAGGCCGTCCCGGGAGCATGACCCCGGGGACGGCCTAGCCCCACAGTCAGGAGGCGCCCTCGATGATTGCGCGCAGCTCATTCTCCTCATCCTTGGTCAGCGAGGTCTGGATCACCTTGCCTTTACCGTGGAAGGCGGCGAGGCCCTCCAGAACCTTGTCTGCCGTGGCCTTGCGGACCAGGATGAAGATGGCCGAGCAGCCATTCTGGAAGCTCTCCCCCAACTGCTGCATAAACTTGTCGTCGATCCCCACGTCCGTCAGCGCACCGGACAGGGCGCCAGCCCCGGCGCCCACGGCAGCGCCGAGCAGCGGATTGAGGAAGATCATCCCGATCAGCAGACCCCAGAAGCCACCGCTCGCGGCCCCCAGGGCGGTCAGGCTCTGGGCCTGGTGCAGCTTGACCTTGCCGTCATCACCCTTGGTGACCACGACCACGTCTTCCATCTCGATCAGGTACTCCTTCTGCATCTTGGCCAGGGCCGCGCGCATCTCGAAGGCCATCTGCTCGTCTTGGAAGGCAATGACTACCAAGTTGCTCATGCTCGGTTCCTCATTATGGAGTTGGTTTCGGTTGGATAGGGTCTGGGTTGGATGTTGTCTGGGCGCCCCAACCGGCACCGCGGTCGGCTGGGCTCTCGGCGCCCGGATCATGGGGCCTGCGCCGAACGCGATCAAGACGCGGCGCCGGCCTGGCCAAGGAGCGTGCGCTTTGGCAGCATGGCGCCAACCACACCCCGGCCGCTTCACCTAAAGCCCATGCGTGTCCTGCTCGTCGAAGACGACCCCCAACTCTCCGCCTTCCTGCTCAAGGCCCTGCGCGAGGTGGGCACGGTCGCGGATCATGCGGGCGACGGGCGCGAGGGGCTCTTCCTGGCGGCCGGCGGCAACTACGACGTCCTGATCCTCGACCGTATGCTTCCGAAGGTCGATGGTCTGACAATTCTGCGCACCCTGCGGGCTTCCGGCGATACCGCTCCGGTCCTCATCCTCAGTGCCCTGGGTGACGTGGAGGATCGGGTGGCAGGGCTGCGGGCCGGGGGCGATGACTACGTGGTCAAGCCCTTTGCCTTCTCCGAGCTGCACGCCCGTCTGGAGGCCCTGATCCGCCGCCGAGCCGGGGACGCCCCAGCGACCCGACTCCAGGTAGCCGACCTGGAGCTGGACATCCTCACCCGGGAGGTACGCCGCGCGGGCCTACCCATCGCGCTGCAGCCCCGGGAGTTCAGTCTCTTGGAGTACCTAATGCGTCACGCCGGCCAGGTGGTCACCCGCACCATGCTGCTGGAACACGTCTGGGACTACCACTTCGACCCCCAGACCAACGTCATCGACGTCCACATCAGCCGGCTGCGCGGAAAGATCGACAAGGGCTTCGAGCCGCCCTCTCCTGCACACGATCCGGGGGGCGGGCTACGTCCTGAAGGGCTGATCGTCCTATGCGCCTCACCCGTACCCTCAGGAGTTCCAGCTTTCGCGTCGCCCTGCTGTACATGGCCCTGATGGGGACGTCCATGGTGGCCCTGCTCGGCTTTCTGCACTGGTCTACCGCCGGCTACATGGCGCGCCAGCTGGACCAGACCATCGAGGCCGAGGTCCAGGGGCTGGCCGAGCAGTATCGCACCGGTGGTCTGGTCAGCCTCGCCACGGCCATCGCCCTGCGGGTCGACCGCAGCACCGCCGGGGTCGGGGTCTATCTGCTGGCGAAGGACGACCTGACCCCCGTGGTGGGCAACCTCGATCGCTGGCCGGAGGCTGCGCCCGACGCCGAGGGCTGGATCCGATTCGACCTGCGCGACCGTGGTGCCGAGGGAGAGAGAGACCCACGCGGCGCGGGCCAAGACCTTTCTCCTGCGGGGCGATCTGCATCTCCTGGTGGGGCGGGACGTCCGCGATCTGGAGGCGACCCTGGGTCTGATCCGCGGCTCCCTCGCCTGGGGGTTAGCCCTGGCGGGCGCCCTGGCAGTGCTCGGCGGCTGGCTGATGAGCGCCGGGGTGCTGCGGCGAATCGAGGCCATCACGCGCACCAGCCGCGACATCATGGACGGTGACCTCAGCCGCCGCATGCCCGTGGACGGATCCGGCGACGACTTCGATCAGCTCGCCGAGAACCTCAATCGGATGCTGGACCGCATCGAGGACCTGATGAATCGGGTCCGGCAGGTCTCGGACAGCATCGCCCATGATCTCCGCACCCCGCTGACGCGGCTGCGCACCAAGCTGGAGGGGCTGCGCGAGGAGGGAGACCCGGCCACGCAGGCGGCGCTCGAAGCGGCGGTGGCCGACGCCGACGAGTTGCTGGCCACCTTCAACGCCTTGCTGCGTATTTCCCGCATCGAGGCCAGCGGCCTGCAGACAGACCTGGCGCCGGTGGATCTGGCCCTCGTGGTTCGCGACATCGCCGAGCTCTACGAGCCCTTGGCCACCGAGCGCGGTCAGGCCCTCGGGGTATCCGCCGCTGGGCCCGCTTTGGGTCCAGGGGGATCGCGATCTGCTCTTCCAGGCCCTGGCCAATCTGGTAGACAACGCCGTCAAGTACACCCCGCCCGGGGGCAGGATCGGCCTCTCTGCCGAATGCGACGGCCAGACCGCCAGGGTCGCGGTGTCGGACGCCGGTCCCGGCATCCCGGCCGAGCTGCACGAACGGGTCTTCGAGCGCTTCTTCCGCGGCGATGCCAGCCGTTCCACCCCGGGCAGCGGCCTTGGGCTCAGCCTGGTGCAAGCCGTGGCCCAGCTCCACGGGGCGCGCATCGATATGGCCGATAACCGCGCCGGGATTGCGCATCGCCCTCGCCCTCCCCGTCCAGCCAGCTTGCGGGGCATCGGTATCGCGGGAGGCCCAGGGACCAGAGCGCCCAACAGAAGGCGTCGATCGCGTGTGATGACGCCGACGACCCGGTCCGACGCCGTCCATCCCGCTGCGTCAGGCACGCCCTATCGCGCCTGGCCGCCGCGGCGCCTGGCTTTCCTCACCCTCATCGGCTGCGCGGACCTGTCCTACTACTGGCAAGCGGCCGGCGGTCAGCTCGACCTATGGCAGAGATCGCGCCCCATCGAAGGCTGGCTAGCCGATCCGAGCACAGGCGATCCGCTCAAGGCCCGACTCCGGCAGGTCGTTGAGATCCGAGCCTTCGCCAGCCGCGAACTGCGGCTGCCGGACAACGGCAGCTACCGGAGCTTTGCCGACGTCCAACGGCCCTTCCTGGTCTGGAACGTCTTCGCCGCACCGGAGCTCTCCCTCGCCGCGAAGGAGTGGTGCTTTCCGGTGGCGGGATGCGTGACCTACCGCGGCTATTTCGCCGAGGCTCCGGCCCGAGCCCTGGCCCGCGAACTGTCCGAAGAGGGTTACGACACCTACGTCGGCGGCGTCCCTGCCTATTCGACCCTCGGCTGGTTCGACGACCCTGTCCCGAGCACGATCATCGCCTATCCGGACATCGATCTCGCCCGCCTCATCTTCCACGAGCTGGCACACCAGGTGGTCTATGTCCCGGGCGACACCACCTTCAACGAATCCTTCGCCACCGCAGTGGAGCGCGAAGGGGCGCGCCGATGGGCCCTGGTCCATGGCTCCGCCGGGGCCCTGACTGCCCTGGAAGACGCGCGGGCGCAGGAGGACCAGTTCACTGCGTTAGTGCTCGCTGCCCGCGCCAACCTCGCCGAGGTCTACTCCGGCCCCGGAGACAAGGTGTCAAGGCGGGCCGCCAAGCACCGCGTCACCGATGACCTCCGCGCCGCTTACGCCCGACTTCAGGCGCAATGGGGTCCAGATAACCGGTACTCGAGGTGGTTCGCAGGCCCGCTCAACAACGCCCAGATCGCCTCGGTCGCCACCTATACCCGGCACGTCCCGGCCTTCGACGCCCTCCTTGCGCAGAACCAAGGCGACCTGACGCGGTTCTATGGCCAGGTCCGGGCGCTCACCCGGCTGCCGATACCCGAGCGCGAACGCCGACTGAATGCCCTCGCAGCCACCCCACCCTAAGGTCGTTCACCCACAGTCCATCCGATTGCGGGGCCCCCTCCAGCCGGATGACGAGACCGTGCCTCCTCGCCAATTTGTGGTTTACCCCACTTCGGCCTCCCGCTAGACTGCGCGGCTCGTCAAGCCTGACCTAACCCCCTCGGAGGCCCCCTTGGGCGGCGCACCGGATCTACGCTTCTCCGTCCAGCCCGGCGGCTGCCTACGCGGCTCCCTGCAAGTCCCCGGGGATAAGTCCATTTCCCACCGTTCCATCATGCTCGGGGCCCTGGCCGAGGGCGAAACATCCATCAGCGGCTTTCTGGAGGGCGAGGACGCCTTGGCCACCTTGGCCGCGTTCCGCCGCATGGGGGTGGCCATCGAGGGGCCGGACAATGGACGGGTGTTAGTGCGCGGCGTCGGGCTGCACGGTCTGCGCGAACCCGACGGCCCCCTTGACATGGGGAATTCCGGTACCTCTATGCGCCTGCTCTGCGGGCTGCTGGCGGGCCAGCGGTTTCCGGTGACCCTGATTGGCGACGCCTCCCTCAGCCGCCGCCCCATGCGCCGGGTGACTGACCCACTCGCGCGCATGGGCGCCGTGATCGAAACCACCTCAAGCGGCACGGCCCCACTTCACATTCGCCCGACCCCGCAGCTCAAGGGCATCCACTACGCGATGCCGGTGGCAAGCGCCCAGGTGAAGTCGAGCCTGCTACTCGCTGGACTCTACGCTGAGGGCGAGACCTGCGTCGCCGAACCGGCCCCCGCCAGGGACCACACGGAGCACATGCTGAAGGCTTTCGGTTACCCGGTCCGTACGGCCCGGGGCCGGACCTGCCTGACGGGCGGCGGGCGCCTGACCGGCATGGCCCTGGACATCCCCGGAGACATCTCATCCGCCGCCTTCTTTCTGGTCGGGGCCAGTATCGCCGAGGGATCGGACCTGACCCTGACCAACGTCGGCATGAACCCCACGCGCACCGGCATCGTGAACATTCTGCGTGCCATGGGGGCCGACATCCAGGTCGGCAACTGGCGCGAGGCCGGCGGTGAACCCGTGGCGGACCTACGCGTGCGTTCCGCACCCCTTCGCGGCATTCACATCCCCGAGGACCAGGTGCCGCTGGCCATCGACGAGTTTCCGGCCCTGTTCATCGCCGCCGCCTGTGCCGAAGGGGAGACGGTGCTCACGGGCGCCGACGAACTACGGGTCAAGGAGAGCGACCGCATCCAGGTCATGGCAGATGGCCTGGCGCTGCTTGGGATTGAGGTCGAGCCCAAGCCCGACGGGATCCGCGTCCGCGGTGCCGGTACTGGCGCCATGCTCGGCGCGAAGCGCGCCGCAAGCGAAGTGGACAGTCACGGGGACCACCGCATCGCCATGTCCTTCGCGGTCGCCGCGCTGCGTTCCCTGGGACCCATCGCGATACGCGACTGCGCCAACGTCAATACCTCCTTCCCCGGATTCGCCGCCCTGGCCCGCGGTGCGGGGCTCGCCATCGAAGAGCACCGCCCATGACCGCGGCCCCGGTCGTCACCATCGACGGTCCCTCGGGAACCGGCAAGGGAACCGTCGCTGCGCTAGTGGCGGAGCGCCTGGGCTGGCACATCCTGGACAGCGGGGCTATCTACCGGGTCCTGGGGCTCGCCGCCCAGCGCGCCGGCGTAGACCTGGACGACGGCGAGGCACTGGCGAGAATCGCGTCCGACCTTCCCCTGACCTTTGAAGGGACGCGCGTCCTCCTGGCGGGCGATGACGTCTCCGAGGCCATCCGCAGCGAGACCGCGGGCATGGCGGCCTCTCGGGTCGCCGTCCACGCCCCGGTGCGCACGGCCCTGCTCGACTGGCAGCGCACGGCCGCCCGCCCGCCGGGGCTGGTCGCGGACGGGCGCGATATGGGGACAGTGGTCTTCCCGGACGCATCGGTGAAGGTCTTCCTCACCGCGACTGCCGAAGAGCGTGCCCTGCGCCGGTATAAACAGTTGAAAGGCAAAGGAATGGATGCTAGCCTTGCCGACTTGCTGACGGAGATACAGGCGCGCGACGAGCGCGACAGTCAACGTGCTGTGGCCCCGTTGCGGCCAGCCGAGGGATCGTTCGAGCTGGATACCACGGCACTCAGCATTCGAGAGGTATGCGACCTGGTCCTGGCGGCGGTAAAACGCGGCGCCCCAGGCGAGGTCAGTTAGCCTCGGCCCCACCCACCCATGCTCCGAGCCGGGGTCGGTGTGGCCCAATCGGGGGTCCGCGGGTGGTCCGCGGGCCAATCCATCAATCAACCCTTTGTCCCGCAAGGGCCGAAGTCCCCGCCGCGTCAGGTAACCAGATAACCCCATGACCGAAAGTTTTGCCGATCTCTTTGAGCAGAGTCTGACCAACACCCAGCTACAGCCGGGCACCATCGTCAACGGTACCGTGGTCGCCATCACCGCGGACTCCGTCGTCGTCGACGCCGGCCTCAAGTCCGAGGGCGTCATCCCCAGGAGCCAGTTCATCGGCCTCGACGGCCAGATCGAGGTCGCCGTCGGCGATACCGTTGCGGTGGCTCTCGACGCCGTAGAGGACGGCTTCGGCGTCACCCGGCTGTCGCGCGAAAAGGCCAAGCGCTTCGCTGCCTGGGACTACCTGGAGAAGGCCTTCGAGGCGGGCGATACCGTCAAGGGCATGATCAACGGCAAGGTCAAGGGCGGCTTCACGGTCGAGCTCGATACCGTGCGTGCCTTCCTCCCCGGCTCCCTGGTGGACGTGCGCCCGGTGCGCGACACCACCCACCTGGAAGGCAAGGAGCAGGAGTTCAAGGTCATCAAGCTCGACCGTAAGCGCAACAACGTCGTCGTGTCGCGCCGTGCCGTGGTCGAGGAGGAATACAGCGCCGAGCGCGACGCCCTGCTGAAGAACCTGGAAGAGGGCATGGAGGTCATGGGCGTGGTCAAGAATCTGACCGACTACGGCGCCTTCCTGGATCTGGGCGGCATCGACGGCCTGCTGCACATCACCGACATGGCCTGGCGTCGCGTCAAGCACCCGTCGGAGGTCGTTGAGATCGGCCAGGAGGTCCAGGTCAAGGTCCTCAAGTTCGACCGCGAGCGCCAGCGCGTCTCCCTCGGTCTGAAGCAGATGGGCGAGGACCCCTGGGTCGCCATCTCCCGCCGCTACCCCGAGAATGCGCGGGTCTTCGGCAAGGTCACCAACATCGCCGACTACGGCTGTTTCGTGGAGATCGAGGAAGGGGTCGAGGGCCTGGTCCACGTCTCCGAGATGGACTGGACCAACAAGAACATCCACCCGAGCAAGCTGGTCAACCTCAGCGACGAGGTCGAGGTCATGGTCCTCGACATCGACGAGGAGCGCCGCCGCATCTCCCTGGGCATGAAGCAGTGCCAGATGAACCCCTGGGACGAGTTCGGCGTCACCCACAAGAAGGGCGACCTGGTCAGCGGCAAGATCAAGTCCATCACCGACTTCGGGATCTTCATCGGGCTCGATGGCGGCATCGACGGCCTGGTGCACCTTTCGGACATCTCCTGGGACGAGGCCGGTGAACAGGCCCTGCGCCGCTACAAGAAGGGTGACGAGTTGGAGACCGTGGTCCTGTCCGTGGATCCGGAGCGCGAGCGCATCTCCCTGGGCGTCAAGCAGCTCGACCGCGACCCCTTCTCCTCCTTCGTCGCCATGCACGAGAAGGGCAGCGTAGTGCAGGGCAGCGTCGTCGATCTCGACGCCAAGGGGGCGACCATCGCCTTGGGCGACGGGGTCGAAGGCTATCTGCGTGCCTCAGAGATCTCCCGCGACCGCGTCGAAGACGCCCGCACCGTCCTGAAGCTAGGCGAGGAGATCTCTGCCAAGTTCCTCGGCGTCGACCGCAAGAACCGCACCATTTCTCTGTCCATCAAGGCCAAGGACATGGAAGAGGAGGCCGCCACGATCAAGGGCTACGCGAGCGGCGCCCACGCCGGGACGGCGACCCTGGGCGACATTCTCAAGGGCCAGATGGAAGAGCAGAAGGACTGACCTCCGCACCGCGTGGCCCATCCGTACGGGCCACGCCATACCCCTTTCCAAGGGAGCTAGCCCCATGACCAAGTCCGAGCTGATCGACGTTCTAGCCTCGCAGCAAGCGCATCTCGCCTACAAGGACGTAGAGCTCGCCGTACGGTACATCCTCGAGAATATGGGCAACTCGCTGGCCGGTGGCGAGCGCATCGAGATCCGCGGCTTTGGGAGCTTCTCTCTGCATTACCGCCCCCCACGGGTGGGGCGCAACCCCAAGACGGGCGATGCCGTGTCCCTCGCGGGCAAGTACGTCCCCCATTTCAAGCCTGGCAAGGAGCTGCGTGATCGCGTGGATGGCGCCTACCAGGCATCAGGCGCGACGGCAGCGTCACCCGCTACGGATTAGGGCCGAGCGGCGGCCACAGCACAGGCCACCAACGTACGACCGCCCTGTGGCAGTCTCAGTGCATAGGGTCTAGGCCCCGGGGGCAACCCCGGGGCCTTTTTCTTGGTGTTCGGATGCTGAGTCGCACGGTACTGCGCTGGCGTCTCAGGGTCGCCCGATCACCACATAAATAGCGGTCTCGCCCGATCCAGACACCCCGAGCCCCAGGAAGGCGGGGCCAATCCAGGTGTCCGAGCCGAAGAAGACGCTCGCGCCGAGGCCTGTTTTCTCGGGACTCAGGACCACATCCTGACCAGTGGTGGGATTACGCACCACGCCCTCCGATAGCCAACCGGCCTCCAGGGAGGCGCCCAGGTAGAGACCGCGCCCAATGGGCGGGGGTAGTGCGGCGATCTGGCGGTAATAGGCCAGGCCAGCGAACGCCATGTCATTGCCGCGGAACTGCTCGTAGGCGTAGCCGGAGAGATTGAGGAAGCCGCCCAGGCCGTACTGGTCGTAGTAGGGCATCTGGTCGCCGAAGCTACTCCCTCCCTTGAGCCGCAGAGCAAGGGTATTGGGCCCGAAGCTGTAGGCGGTATCAGCGCTCAGGAAGGACCGAGTGTACTGGACGTCCGCCCCCAGGGCTTCGAGCGGGTTGCGTGCCTCCACGAAGACGCGGGTCCCGGAGCGCGGAACAGCGACGCTGTCGAGGGTGTCGTAGCGAAGCTGAACGCGCAACCCGGTGTCGTTGATGTGTCCCTCCGGGAGCTGCGGCGAGCCGGTGTCCAGGGTCACTTCGGTCTGGCCCAGATAGGGGCCGATGCGAAGCTCGGTCCCACCCAGCGTCGTACCGAAATCCACACCCAGGCGCTCGCGCAACACGTCGTAGCGCGCCACCCGCTGCTCGTCGAGGAAGACGCTGTCCGGGCTGAGGCTCAAGTCCAGATAAGGGGCGACGAAACCCGCCCGGTCGAGGTTCAGGGGCTGGAAGAACTCGGCGCGCAGACTCGGTGCATTGCCCAGGGTCACCTCGGCACCGAACTCGGCCCCGAGCTGGTTGATCCAGTGCTGATCGTAGGTGCCGCGCAGGCCGAAGATGTTGTCGCCCTTGTTATCGGTCATTAGATGCAGCCCGATACCCAGATAGCCGGGGCCCCAGGCCTTCTCAAGCGCGTTGACGATGAGCGCGTCACTGCCATTCGACCGGGGCTGAAACTGGTAGCTGATCCGTTCGTAGTCGTTCTGGGCGTAGGTCAACTGGATGTTCTCGACCAACCGAGCGCGGTCCAGCGGCTTGTCCTGTTGGGCCTTTACCAACCGGTCGAAGACCTTAGGGTTCACCCGCTTGAGGCCTTCGATCTGCACCTCGCCCACCTGCCGCGCCGGGTGGCCTGGACCGAAGCGCCCGCGCTGCCAGGCGGCGTACTCCGCCTGGCTGACGCTGTAGCGGGCGAGCTCAGGCGCAGCCTTCCGGGCCGCCACCACGCCGGTCGCAATGGCCTCAGGGGCTCTGGCGAAGTCGCTGGAGGTGATATCGCCCAGGTCCGGGAGGATCAGCACGTCGCGCTTCGGATCGATCTGTTTGAGCGAGACCTGGACGTTTTGCTCGGTCAGGATCGCGACCATCTGGCCGGTGACGCCGATGATGTTGCCGAGCTGGTCGCGGGGAAGCAGACCGGACCCCAGGTTGACCGCGATGATCACGTCCACGCCCAGAGACCGGGCGACATCGATGGGCAGGTTACGGACCAGGCCCCCGTCGACGTAGATATGATCGTCCCACTGCATGGGGGCGAAGACCCCAGGCACCGACATACTGGCGCGCATGGCCGCCGGCAGAGGTCCATGATCGAACACCGCCATCTGGCCATTCTCAAGGTTGGTGGCCACGGCCCGAAACGGGATCGGAAGATCGTCGAAACGTTGGACCGTCTCCGCACCCTTGACCAGATCATTGAAGAACAACTGGACTTGCTGGCCATAGATGGCCCCTGGGGGGAGACTGAAGTGACCCTTGTTGACCCCGATCCTGAAGTCGAAGGTTGGGTACTCGGACGCCTCCTTGCGTAGGGCGGGCCAGTCCTTGCGCGGAGGGTCGTCATTGAAGAGGACATCCCAGTTCACCTGAGTGACCCGCTGCTCCAGCACCTCCGGCGTCAGTCCAGCCGCATAGGCCCCTCCCACCAGGGACCCCATGCTGGTACCTACCACCACGTCGACGGGGATGCGCAGCTCCTCCAGGACCTTGAGCACGCCGATATGGGCCGCGCCCCGTGCCCCGCCGCCACTCAAGACCAGGCCGATGCGCGGGTGGTGCGGGCGAGCGCCGCCGGCGGCTGCCGATGTGGTCGCTGGAGCGCCCAGGGAAAGGGCCGCAAGTGCAGTTGCAAGGAGGGCGAACAGGTACCGTCGCATGGGGCCTCGGCTAATTCCAGTGGATAGGGGGTGGCGCAACGGCCGACAGGATACGCGATCGGGCGCGAGGGCCAGCGAGGAGCTGTTCGGAACCCTGTTCCTTCAGCTGGCGGGCGGGTCGCCAGCCCCCGCCGGTGGTATGAGCTGGACCGGGAGAGGCCGCGCGGCGTCGATGTGCAGGTCGCACTGCGGGAAGGCAATGACGATGCCGGCGTAGGAGAGGGCTGACGCGATCAGGTGGCGCAGCTCGCTCGCCACCGCACGGGCCTCGACGCCGGCGCGAACCTCCACCCAGAAGTTGAGATCAAAGACGAGGGCGTCGGCCCCGAGGTCCTCGAAGATCGCCACCGGGGCCGGGTCGCTGGGCACGTCGGGGTGGGGCCGCGCGGTCCCGCCGAGGATCTCGACCACCCGGCCGATAGGTGAGCCTCGGCGAGGCACCGGAGCAGGCTCAGGGGCTCTCAGCGGGCGTTCTGGGTCGCTTGAAGGCGCAACGGGCCGAGGACGACCGCGGCTGGACGGCCCGCTCCCTGGCGGACAAGCAGTACGTTTACCGGTGGGCCGACGGGATCTATACGACCTTGCGCGAGGACGACGACCCGCGCCTGTGCCTACCGGTCGTGGGTTGGGGTCGCATTCACCCCGTTACACTCAGAGATGGCGCCGACCGCAAACAGGACCGTGCAGCCGCTCAAGGCGAGCGGCTTACCCGCTGGTGTCGGGCGAAACTGAGCGCCAGTTTCGCCAGTTGTCAGCGGCGGCAACTATTTGGGTAACGCCCCGCCGCGGTATAGGGTGCGGACGCCCCGTAGCGGCGAGCTGGGTGCCGGTCTGCCATGCTAACGGCGACGACGCAGGCCCCGTGGGAGACCCAGGGTGCCCAGATGGTCAGCCAGTTGCCGCGCGGTCAGCGACCCCGCGGTATGGTCGTCGCCCTCTCAGCCTATCAGACAGAGGCTCCGTCGACCGCCGGGGGAACGCGACTCCTGCGCTTTCCGGGTTTGCTCTGGCGGACATACAAGTCCGCCCAGGGTGTTCGCTACCAGGGCATCCCGGGCCGCATGCCCCGATAGGGGTTGACCATGGTCGTCGCGTTGCGGGGCAAGGTATGGGCCGCGGTGCGCGTGGCGCCGGCCTGCACCGCGCCCTTGTCGTCACGCAAGGTATCGACGGTCCGGCGCAGAGATCCTACGTCCGAGCGCACACCGGACACATCTTCCCGCAGGGCCGCCACGGTGCTGCCCATCTGTCCCAGATCCGAGGTCAGCGACGTCAACGAGGTCACCTGCTCGCGCACGGCCTGCAACTGCGGGGCGAGCTGGCCCGCGCCCGTGGCCACGCGGTTCAAGTCACCCGCCAAGTCTTGGACCCGCGGCCAGGTATGGAAGCCCAATGCACCCATCCCTGCCAGGATCAGGAGGGTCAACAGGACGCGAAGCCGGCCCGATCTCTGCCGGGCCTGCCCGAGGGCTTGCAGCTGGAGGGTCTGCAGCGCGATCTGGTCCCGCTGCTGCTCCAGTTGCTCGAACTGTTTCTGCAACTGCTCGGCCTGGCGCCACCAGCTACTGTCCAGGTCGGCGTTCATGCGGCGAAGTTGGACGAGGTGATCCGGCATCGTCTCAGGGCTGGCACCCGGGTCGCCGCCTGCGGATTCAACAGCGGAGGGCGTCTGGTCAGGCGAGCGGGAAACGGAAGCCGCTGGGCGGACGCTCAAGAGGTCGAGCGAGGCTGCGCTGTCGGCGCGGGCGCCTAGGGTGATGCCCCGGCGTTTGCTGGGCGATTTGGCCATGATACTGCTCCTGGCTGGGAAAGAAAGTTGCACGTCCCGTGGGGAAATGATCCCAGCTCGGCGCCCGCCGATCAAATGGATCATTCGAGGCCGGCCCAAGGACTTGTGTGCTCTTGCCAGGATCCGACCCTGCCGCAAGATGCGGCCGTGTGTCACCTTTAACGCAAAGAGAACCGGATATCCCCAAACCAGGCGCGCACGGTCTCGCCGGTCTGATCGGTATCGGCGGCGATGGCGATCCCAGAGATGGGCGGCGGGTCCTCGCCAAATGCGGCACGGAAGTCGGCGGCTACGTCCCGTTGCTCGCTCACCCACTGGTCGCGTCGGGCGGCGCCGCTCTCCACCACGATGACCCGTACCCGGTCGCTATAGGCATTCCACAGCGCGGTGCCGACGGGCAGCGTGCCGTCCCAGACGTAGCACAGTGCCGCCGCGGGCACTGCGTCGCCGGCCAGGGAACGGGCAAGCGCGATCTTGGCGCGCTCGATCAGTGGCAGTCGCTCCAGCGGATAGTCAAACATGACATAGAGCCGAGCCGGCAGGTCGTCCCCCTGTTTGCGGCGCAGATCGGCGCCTTGGATCAGGTTTTGGATCCGCCAGCGCCAGTTCAGCATGGGGCTCTGGTTCGGGTCGATGCGGATCGGCCGGAAGAGGCTGGCGCCTGCGCTGCTGGCGTCCATCTGCATCGCCGTGACGCCATCCAATTCCACCAGCGTGAATCGGGTGGCCATCACGCCCGGCAGCTTGGCAACTCGCCAGCCGGACGGAAGGGCCCCGCCGGGGGTGGCGGACGAGAATGGACCGACGATCATCTCCCTGCCATGCGCGGCAAGGCCGGTGAGCAGAGCGAGGGAGAGGAACAAGGGGACCTGGATGCTGGTCATGGACGGCTCCGAGGGTGCTTGCCTAAGCCAGGGAGTTCGGGGCAAGCCCGGCGGGTAGATAGGCCAGATCGTCGGGATGATCGATATCGCGCAGCGGCTGGAGACGGGACCAGCGCCAACCCAGTGCGTCGAGCCGCAGCCCCGTAATCTCGGCGACCCGGTCGCTGCCCCAGGGTACCCGCTCGAAGAGGGCGTCGGCCGTGCGCCGCATACCTAACAGGACATAGCCGCCATCCAGCGCTGGCCCCAGGACGGCGTCCTCATGCTCCAGCCGCGCGATGGCGGCGCCGAGATAGTTCGGCGAGAGATCGGGGCAGTCGGTGCCGATCAGGATGACGGCATCGGCGCGGGTCAGGGCCGAACGGGCGGCGTGCGCCAGGCGCGTACCCAGATCCTCGCCCTGTTGGACATAGACGTCGAGTACACAACGGGCCGCCAACCGCGCGAAACAGGGGTGACTGGGATCGGGCGTGACCCAGAGCTCCACCGCCACCAGCCCCGAGGCACAGAGCCGTTCGACGATGTCCTCCGTCAGCTGCCGATGCAGGCGGGCCGCGCCCTCCGCACCCAGGGCGGGGATCAAGCGGGTCTTGACCTGGCCAGCCACCGGAGCACGCCCGAAGACGAGCAGGCGTACCTCCATTGTGGGTCGAGGAGCCCATGGGCGGCGATCACCTTGCGCCTGGGCAACCATGGCTCAACCCGCCAGCGCGCCCGAGCAGCTGGATCCCGGTCCGGCGGTGCAGCCGTAGCAATGGTCCGCGACCTGGATCGGCAGCCCCGGCAGACGCGCCAGGTCGAGGTTTCACCGGTTGTGCCCGGGATGAGTAGGACCGGCAGAGCCTGCTGTTCGATGCACCCCCGGCATTGCCAGAGCCAGATCTTGGCCGCTCCCCCAAGCAGATCGGGTGGTGGCGCCCCCGCGGGATCCGCCGGGTGACTAGGCGCGACAGACGTCGCGCAGGAGCCCCATCGGCCCAGGGGAGCAGCACAAGCGCGGCGCAGCCTTCCAACCTCTATCAGTCCCCGCTGATACACCAGATTCGAGCATAGCTCAACGGCCAGTCCGACCCACATATCGAAACTCATACCGCAACTCCCCGCGGGATCCCGACCCGCTACAGCCAAGACAAGGGACGACACGCAGAACAATTTATTGGCACATAAGCTTGACAAAGATTCGTCTTGACCTATCTAGAGGCTAACCAAGAAAACAACTTGGTTATACAGCCCAAGTAACGACCACCCTCTCGGAGAGCATCATGGCCAACCAAATTGCCGACGAAGTCCTAGAGTCCTACTGCACCGACAGCCGCGTGCATGCCCTGATCAACAACCCCGTCACCGAGGGCATTGACGAGGGCTGAGAGCAGTCCAGGGGTCGGCGCCCGTCAACCCCTGGGTCCGTTCCGACCCCGCAGCCCGGGGTACCCCAGCACCGACGAACCTCGTCCCGATTCGCGCGGAGGATCAAACTAAGTGAAGGTCAGCCTGATTGGCGCAACCGGCTTCGTGGGCACTCACCTGGTCGAGCAACTGATTGCCGCCGGGCACCGGCCGCGCCTACTCGTTCGACCAGGCGAGAAGCCGAGACCTGGCTGGCTCGATGCTTGCGAGACTGTCGCTGGGTCGGTGGACGACCCGGTGGCTGTGGAGGAATGTGTCGCGGGCAGCGATGCCGCGGTGTACCTAGTCGGCATCCTGCGCGAGGACCCGGCCCGCGGGGTAACCTTCGACGGACTGCAGCTCCGGGGCGCCGAGCGCACAATTACCGCCGCCCGTGCCGCCGGCGTCCGTCGCTTCCTGCTGATGAGCGCCAATGGCGTCAAGCCGGATGGGACGCCCTACCAGCGCACCAAGTTCCAGGCTGAGGAGGCACTGAAGGCGTCAGGGCTCGACTGGACCATCTTCCGCCCCTCGGTGATCTTCGGTGATCCCCGCGGACAGATGGAGTTCTGCACCCAGCTCCAGCGCGACATCATCGACAGCCCGCTGCCCGCCCCCCTGTTTTACACGGGGCTATTGCCCTTCAACGCTGGGGCCTTCGAGCTCGCCCCAGTCGCGGTGGCCGACGTCGCCGCCGCCTTCTGCCATGCCCTGACGCACCCCGAAACCGTCGGCCAGACCTACGATCTGTGCGGTCCCTGGGCACTGAGCTGGAAGGACATCCTCACCACCATCGCCGCTGCCCGCGGCAAGACCAAGCTCATGCTCCCGGCCCCCGCCATTGCCGTCCAGACCGTAGCCGCCGCACTGGACCGCTTCCCCTGGTTCCCCATAACCCGCGATCAGATCGCCATGCTGCTGGAGGGGAACACCTGTGCCGGGGACAACGGTTTCGAGCGCCTGGGAATGATCCCGACCCCCTTCGATGTTGCGGCCCTGGGATATCTCGCCTGAGGTGCCGATTTCGAACGTTAGCGAAGCGGGCCGGTCATTTCATCCATCGGCCGCGGTCCGTCTCAAGGGTCTCGTTGGCGGAGGTGCCGGACTGGGTCCAGGTGTCGAGGAGTCCATCGCGAAACCGGAGCTTCATCCTGCGGTAGCGGCCTTTAGAGTCTGTGCCGCTATAGTCCCAGGACAGGTCGTCTCCCCTGATCTTGTGGGTGGAGTTCGGCGGGCCGAGGGCCTCGCGCACCTCCTCTGCGTTCATTCCGCGGATCATTTCGTGGCCGACGATGGCGTTCATGATGTCAGTACGTTGCGGGCGGGGAATTAGGTTGGCTTTCTTCGCCGGCTTCTCCGAAGGAGGTGCGCGCTCCTTTTCCATCCTGGCCGCCTGGCTCCTGACCGACCAATGCTTGGGATCAATCTCTTGCGTTGCGGCTGGGATGGGCGCCGGCTCAATCTCGGCCGCGTCCGCCGCTTCGGGGCACTCGGTTTGCTGGTAGCTGATCTTGCCATCCGAGTGAACGCATTTGTGCAGTCCGGCAAAAGCTGGCAGGGCCACGATGGCCAGCGCGAAGACAGCAACGCTTGCGAGTCTACTGAACATCACAGGCCTCCGCCGAAAGGGCGCGGTGCTGGTGTGACAGGGCGGAGCCCGCGCCATCAGTCCGGGGGTTCCGCTTCGCCGCCCAGCAGATCATCGTTGGCGCGCAAGAGCCTTCCGCTGGCCGCCGGGTTGTCGAGATAGCGTAACATCGAGCGGCTTCCAGGACAGGTCATGCCTTTTGCCTATGTCGCCGCATCGCACGCGGGTCCAGTTTAGCCAACCGGCCACCCTTTGCTCATCAAGGGGCATGGGGCGGATCAGATCAGACGCGCCTCTCGCTGGGTCTCGATCAGGCCAGGATACCCAGGGTCCGCGTTACGGGGGTTACGGCCGTTGCCCTGAGAGGGTCGGCGACGGGTCTTGGCGGACAGCTCCCTGCCAATCGCCCTCCAGGCAATCACTTACCGTCGCCTCCGGTGTAGTCGAAGGTGATCTCTTCCCCTGGGGCAATCGCTCGCCCGGCGTAGAGATCGAAACCATCGAAGCGGGCATTACCGACGACCTGGTGATTCAACCAACGCAGGAGATTGCGCCCGCTGCGCCCCGTCGGTGGCTTGTCTGGCTCCAGGACCCACAGGACATAGGGACCATCCCGTCTGGCCGAGCGGCCTTCGTAGGTCCCGATGAAGTCCCCGGCTGCGAAGGCCACACGAGCAAAACATCCGATCCCATGGATTGTTGAGGGAGCACAGTAGATCCGATCGCGAAGACGGCCCGCTGGACCGGTCGTGTCCTCGGTCATCGCCGCCGTTGTCCCCGCCCGGGCTGGCCCTAGGGGCCCGCAGTGGGCCTAATCAGACTGGGGGTGGGCAATCACGGCGAAGACCGCCCCCTGGGGGTCTTGCAGGTGCGCAAACCGACCCACCCGCGCCACGTCCATGGCGGGGGCCAGGACCCTGCCGCCGAGCCATTCCGTCTTCGCAACGGCCGCATCGCAGTCCCGTACCCCGAAGTAGATACACCAGTCGGGCGGGACGGGGCCCCAGTCCTCACCGATGGACAGCATGCCCCCAACGTCGCGCCCGTCCAGGGAGAAGATCTTATAGGCCCCGTCCATGAAGCCCTCGAATGCCTTGATCTGCCAACCAAACAGACCCCGATAGAAGGCGGCTGCGGCATCCAGGTCGTGAGTTTGCAGCTCGTTCCAGCAGGGGCCCCCGGGGACGTTCCACAGGGCCGCCCCCTGGTGCCGCTTCGGCTGCCAGAGCCCGATGTGAGCCCCGGTCGGGTCCTGAATCACTGCTAGCCGCCCTTCCTCCATGACATCCATGGACGGCATCGCGAGCTGGGCCCCCAGGGACTGGGCCACCGCGACCGTGGCGTCCAGATCGGCGACACACACATAACTCAGCCAGTAAGGGTGCCCCTCCTGCCCCGGGCTCATGGGGTAGGCACCGCAGACGCGGTTGGCGTCCTGGGAAAACATTGTGTAGGGGGGGCCAAGATCCGTCGGCACGTCCGCCGCAGTCCAGCCGAAGACGGCGGTGTAGAAGCCCTTAGCGGCCCCTGGGTCGGTGGTGGCGAGATCGACCCAGCAGAAGGTTCCAGGCGCGTGGCGCGGCGTGTACGTCATAGTGATTTCCCCGGTGGTTAGGGTGCATATCGCGGCCCAGTCGGCCGTTTGGGGGCTGACCCCTTGCCGGCTACTCTGCCAGAGAGCTGTTTCCGCCGCGTGAAAGCGCGCCTCAGGCCGCCTCCGGCGAGCCTCCACCGGCCTTCGACCGCTTACGCCGCCCTTCGATGGCGAGGGTGGCGGTCTCCGCCTCGATGACCTTGACCTCGCGCGGCTCACCTCCGCCAAGCAGATTGCTGCTGGTGCCCAGGAGGTTCCCCCCATAGCGCTCCTGGCGCATGCGCGCCCCGTAGCCAAGGACGACGCCCCCCGCCGTGGTCAGAGTGAGCAGACCCAGGGTGACGAACTGGGCCAGCAGCATGGCCACCCCCACCCCCACGGCCCCGCCGATAGCGATCCCGGTCTTGGGGCTCATGGACAGGCCCGCAACCCGCTGGGACCTGGCCGCCGCCTTCTGGGTGCTCTTGACCTCCTTGGCCTTGTCCTGCTCGGCGCGTACCCGGATCTTCTCGCGCTCGCGAGAAAAGAGCTCCTTGGCTCGGGCGAGGGACTGGTGTCGGGCACCGTCCGCGATGGAAGTGAACCACAGGGCCACCAGGACGCCGACGGTACCGCCAAGCGCGGCGAACAGAGGCCAAGTCTGGGGCAGTTCGGTCTTGAGGGCGGTGAGCACCAGAAGCACCGTGACCCCCTGTAAGAGCACGATGCCCACGAGGAACTTGATCAGGCTGACCAGACTGAATCGCAACATGCTTTGCTGTGCGGACGGACGCGAGAAGGCTCTGACCTTGGATGATAGCGGATTGTGACGGCCCACCGCTGGCCCGCGTGTGCCGGGTGCCGTTGTTGCGCGGCCGCCAGGGCTTGGCGCGTTGCGACGTGAAATCCCCGGCGCGAACCCGCATCATCCGGTGACCAGCGATCCGCCCATCCGCGGTCCGGCCAACCAGGGCAGATCCCTATGCATACGGAACACAAGCCATTTTCCCAGGCCTGCGAGGAGAACAAGGGACCCATCATGAAGGTGCTGGCACCGCTCCTTGTAGACGCCGACCGCCTGCTGGAGATCGGGAGCGGCACGGGTCAGCATGCTGTCGCCTTCGCCGCGCGCTTCCCCCACCTGACCTGGCAGACCAGCGATGTTCCCGAGAACTTACCCGGCATCCGGCTTTGGCTCGCCGAGGCGGGATTGCCAAACCTACCCCCGCCCCTGGAGCTCGACGTAACCCGCTCCTGGCCGCCAGGGATGGCGGACATGCCGGGGACTCCAGGCACGGAGGAGGTAGAGCCGCGTCTGGAATGGCCGTCGAGGGCGCTTGTCCAGAATCGGGCCCGCATTCCGAACATCTCCGAGGTCCCTATGGACCCGGAGCGATCCCCGGATGGGCCGGTCGGAGGCTATGACGCGGCCTTCAGCGCCAACACGGTGCACATCATGGGAGACGCGGCGGTGGCGGCGCTGTTCGCCGGGCTGCCCCAGGTCCTGACGCCGGGAGCGCCGTTCGCGCTCTATGGTCCGTTCAACTATGGAGGCTGTTTCAGCAGCGACAGCAACGCCCGCTTCGACCAATGGCTCAAGGCCCGCGACCCCGCTAGCGGGATCAAGGACCGCGACGCTCTGGTGGCCCTGGCAGAGACCCACGGCATGACCCTTGACGAGGACTGCCCCATGCCCTGCAACAATCGGATATTGGTCTTTCGCCGCCTGGGCTAACGCCGCCTCATCACCGCCGACCGTGACCCGAAGGCCCATGAGCACAGCCCGAGAACCCGTCACCCAGGCCGCGCGGGCCCTGCGCGCTGCGGGCATTCCCTTTCAGGGTCACCCCTACCCCTACGTGGACGGCGGCGGCACAGCCCAGGTCGCCCACGCACTCGGGGTCGACGACCATCTGGTCATCAAGACCTTGATCATGGAAGACGAGGCCGGCCATCCGATGATCGTCCTCATGCACGGTGACTGCCAGGTCTCCACCAAGGACCTGGCCCGGCTGCTGGGGGTCAAGCAGGTTCGCCCCTGCGACCCCAAGACTGCGGAGCGCCACACCGGCTATCTGATCGGCGGGACTTCCCCCTTTGGCACGCGGAGACCGATGCCGGTCTATTGTGAGGCGACAATCGCGGAACTACCTCGAATCTATATCAACGGCGGCAAGCGCGGCTATATCGTCTCCCTTGCCACTGCGGATGCTTTGGGCCTTCTAGCCGCAACCCTGGTCCGGGTGGCAGTCTAGTGTGACCCGCCCCGATACTCAGGAGGACAACCCATGACCCAACCGCTGTGCGTGATCGTCGGGGCGGGCCCCGGCAACGGGGCCGCCTTCGCCCGCCGATTTGCCCGTGCCGGTTACCAAGTCGCCCTGCTGGCGCGGGACCCGGCCAGGTTAGCGGATCTGACCACGGAGATCCCCGGCGCCCAAGGCTACGCCTGCGACACTGCCGATGCGGCCCAAGTCGAGATCACATTCGGGCGCATCCGCACCGAATTGGGCCCGACTCAGGTCCTCATCTACAACGCCTCGACCCGCGACTTCGGCGACATCGACCGGACCACCGCGGAAGCCTTCGAACACGCCTGGCGGGTCAGCGCTCTGGGCTGCCTGCTGGCCGCCCGGCAGGTTATCCCGGACATGCGCCAGGCCGGCAGCGGCAGCATGGTCATCATTGGGGCGACGGCCTCCCTCAAGGGGGCCGCAGGCTTCGTCGCCTTCGCCTCGGCCAAGGCCGCCCAGCGCAGCCTGGCGCAATCCCTCGCCAGGCAGCTCGGGCCCGAGGGCATCCACGTCGCCCACGTCGTCATCGACGCGGTGGTGGACATGCCGGCCTCCCGGGCCATGCTGCCCGATCGGCCGGACGACTTCTTCGCCCAGCCGGCAGACATTGCCGAGACGGTCTACTTAATCACCCAACAGCAAAGGTCGGCTTGGACCTTCGAGCTGGATCTGCGCCCCTTCGGGGAGCACTGGTAAGCCGCAGGTCCAACCGGAGCACCACCTCAGGGCTTGCCGAGCTGGATATAGGCGGCGCCGTCGCCGTCGCCGTTGATGCCCAGGCCGAGGTAGATCGGGCCAAGCCAGGTGTCGGCGCCGAGGAAAACGCTGCTGCCGAAGCGTGTCCCTGGCTCCGTCAGGCCTTGGAAGGAGTCCTGCACGTCGGCCCCCTCCAGGCTGATGCCGGCATAGACCCCGCGACCGATCGGGGGCTTGAGGGACATCAGGCGATGGTAGTAGGCGAGACCGCCGTAGGCGAGCTGACCACCGCGCAGCTCCCCGGTCGCGTAGCCGGGCAAATCGAAGAGCCCACCCACGGCAAACTCGTCGTAGTAAGGCAGATCGCCCCCGAAGGCGCCGCCGAGGCGTGCGCGTCCAACCAGGGTATGGTTCCCACGGCTCCAGGCCCCAGTCCAGTTGGCCTCCAAACGGTTGTAGCTGTACGCGGCCCCCAGCGCCGGCTGGGGCGAGAACAGATCCAGGGTCAGACGGCTGCCCTGGCGGGGTACGAAGGCACTATCGAGGGTGTCGTAGCGCAAGGCGGCGCGCAACCCGGACTCGTTGTCCTGTCCCTGGGGGAGGCTGGGGTCGCCCGTATCCAGCGTCATGTTGGCGTAACCGCCCCTGACCCCGACCCGCATTTCAGCGTCGTTGCCCAGAGTCGCCCCCAAATCGATCCCGGCGGCTGCCCGGGTGAGGTCATAGCGCGCGATTCTGTCCCCATCCTGGTAAACACTGAGGGGGTCCTGCCCGATGCCGGCGTAGGA
This sequence comes from uncultured Gammaproteobacteria bacterium, assembly GCA_963709645.1. Lineage (GTDB taxonomy): Bacteria > Pseudomonadota > Gammaproteobacteria > Chromatiales > Chromatiaceae > DYRB01. The sequence goes on along the minus strand of CAVPXP010000009.1, from coordinate 60,400 downwards.
CGCCACGAACCAGGCGCGATCGACTTGCAGGGGCTGGTAGAATTCGGTGTAGATGTCCAGAACGTTGCCGATCTGAGCCGTGGCGAGCCACTCAGCCCCCAGGCTGTTGATCCAGGTGCGGCGATAGGTCCCTCGGATCCCCGAGAAATTGTCGCCCTTGAAGTCCGAGGAGAAGTTCAGGCCGAAGCTGAGGTAACCGGGACCATGGCTCTTCTCCGTGGCCGTTACCACCACGACCTCCTTGCCGTCTCGCTGCTGGATGCGGTAATTGATACCCTGGTAGTCGCCGGTGCCGTAGATGTCCTGAATGTCGGCCTCGAGGCGGTGGCGGTCCAGGGGACGCCCCTCCTGGTGTGCGATCAGGGAGGCAAAGACCGCCGGATTCACCCGCTTGAGCCCCTGGACCTCCACGACGGCGATGGGTGTGGCATCCGTGGCCGGGGCCGGACGGCCGGCGCGCCAGGCGGCATAGGCCTCCGGGCTCAGGCTCAATCGCTTGAGCTGCGCAGTCGCGGCGCGGGCCGCGACCTCGCCGGTCTTGATCGCGTCGGCAGCACGGTTGAAGTCGCCGGCGGTGATGTCCCCCAGATCCGGCACGATGAGGATGTCGCGGCCCTTGCGTAGCTCCTTCAGGGAGCGCTGCACGTTCTGCTCGGTCAGGATCGCGATCATTTGCCCCAGGACCCCGACCACCGAGCCGAGCTGGTCACGCGGCAGGTAGCCGCTGCCGAGATTGACGGCAATGACCAGGTCCACCCCCATCTTGCGCGCCACGTCCACCGGCAGATTGCGTACCAGCCCGCCGTCCACATAGAGGTGGTCGTCGATTTCCACGGGGGAGAAGAGCCCCGGGACCGACATGCTCGCCCGCATCACCTCCGGCAGGGGGCCGGAGTCGAAGACCCGCATACCGCCGTTCTCCAGGTCCGTGGCCACCGCCCGGAAGGGGATCGGCAGGTCGTCGAAGTTCCGCACCCCGTCCGCCCCCTTGACCAAGTCAGCGAAGAACAGCTCGACCTTTTGCCCGGCCAGTGCCCCTTTCGGCAGTTGCAGCCCCTTGCTGTTGACCCCGAGGCTGAAGTCCCAGGTCGGGCGCAATCCCTGATCCTTCCGCCGGATAGGCCAATCCTCCCGGGGCGGCTCGTCGACGAAGAGGAAATCCCAATTCGCCGTCGTCAGGCGTTGCTCCATCTCCTCCGGGCTCAACCCGCTGGCATAGGTGCCACCCACCAGGGCCCCCATGCTGGTCCCGGCAATGGCCGCGATGGGGATGCGCAGCTCCTCCAGGACCTTGAGCACGCCCACATGAGCCGCGCCGCGGGCCCCGCCACCGCTCAGGACCAGGCCGATGCGCGGGTGGGCGACGTCGCGCCCTAGGGCGGGCAGGGCCATGCCGCAAAGCAGCACGAGCAGGAACAAGCGTCGCATCATGGGTACTCCAGGGGGTAAGACGGGGTGGGCGGCGCGCCGATCATACCCGACCCTCGCCGCCAGCCCCAGGTTGGGTCTGCCGCCCCCAAGGCCCCGCGCCCGGATTACCCCTTGTCGGCCAGCCGCTCCACCACCACCTGCCAGTCCCCGTCCAACCGGAGGCGCGCAGCGAAGCGATCCCCAGCCTCGCCCAGGAGCCCCTTGATGACACGCGTCCGACCTTTTTGGATCAAGTCACGGAGCTGAGCCTGGGTCAGGTGCCTTCCTCCGATCTCCTTCCACACCACGAAGCTGCACCCCTCCCGGTATCGATCGCAGCCGAAGCCGCGCCGGCCCTCGATGATCTGGCCCCGGCCGCACCTGGGACAGGCGAGTGGTGATAGGACTCCGGGTCCTCCGCCCGACTGTGGGGATGGATCGGGGGCTGCAGCCGGCCTTGCCCGTCTGATGCCCACCGGCCCCTCTGTTACCGCTCCGCCGCCGGGCGCCTCTGGAGAATTTGGGGCATCGGAGAAATCGAACTCGACCTTACCCCCCTCCCCCAGCCGAACCCGCGCACCAAAGATTCGCCCGGACTTGGCGCGGAAGCCATCGATGCGCTCTGTGATCCCCAGGCGCAGCAGACGCGCGACCTGCCCTTTGGTCAGGGACACCCCGGCGAGATCCTTCCAGACCACGAAGGTGCAGCCCTCGCGATAGCGGCTGCACCCAAAGGCGCGGGCCGTCTCCAGGATTTCCCCCTGACGGCAGATCGGGCATCCCCCGAGCTCAGCGGACCTGACCTGGGGCCCATCCCGCTGCGTCGCCCTCGCTCCCCTGCCGCGATGCCCCTGGGCCGCCGGCCGAGCCGCGGCGATTTGCTCTGCGGTCATGGCCGGGCCAGCCGCGACCTGGGGGACCAGGTCGCAGACGAAGGCGACGATGTCCCGGTAGAAGGCCTCCGCAGCGTGTGCGCCCTCCTCCACCTCCTTGAGCCGTTGTTCCCATGCAGCGGTGAGTTCGGGGCTACGAAGGGGTTCGGCGACCAGGGCGATCAGAGCGCGTCCCTTGGCGGTGGCACGCAACTGCTTGCGGTCGCGCTCCACATAGCCAGTGCGAATCAGCTTCTCGATCATCTCGGCCCGCGTGGCCGGGGTGCCGAGCCCGCACCCCTTCATGGCCCGCGCCAGTGCCTCGTCCTCGATCTCGCGCCCGGCCCCCTTCATGGCGGAGAGGAGGGTGGCATCGGTAAAGGGGCGCGGCGGCTGGGTCTCCTTCTCCACCACCTCCAACGCCTCCACATGCACCCTTTGCCCCAGGGTCAGGGGCGGGAGGGGGGATGCAGGGCCATCCTTACCCTCCCCATCGCCGTCCGTCGGTCCTGCCCCGCGCCCGGGCTCGACCCGTTTCCAGCCCTCTTCCAACACCCGGGACCCGCGGGCGACAAAGGTCTCGCCGCCGATGTCCAGGGTGATCAGCGTCTCCTCGACCACCTGATCGGCGAGGAATACCCCGACGAACCGGCCCACCACAAGCTCGTAAACGCGCCGGACCGGTCCGCTCAGGCCCTGCGGGTCTGGCTTACCCGTGGGGATAATGGCGTGGTGGTCGGTGAGCTTGGTACTGTCCACATAGGCCTTGCCCAGGCGGTGGCCGCCGTGCAGCCGGGCCAGCGCCTCAGCCGCCAGCGGATGATCAAGCCTGCTCAGGATGCCGGGGAGTTGCGGGAGCATGTCATCGGAGATATGGCGGCTCTCAGTGCGCGGATAGGAGATCAGCTTGTGGGTCTCGTAGAGAGCCTGGGCGTGCTCCAGCACCTGGGCCGCAGTGAGCCCGAAGCGGCGGTTGGCATCGCGTTGCAGCGTGGTGAGGTCGTAAAAGGGCGGTGGTCGGTTGTGAGCCACGCGCTTTTCCACGGCGGTGACGGTGCCGGTCGGGTGCGGCTTCAGCCTGGCCTGCAGACGCTCCGCCTGAGCCCTGTCGTCGATGCGGGTCTCCCCGTCGCGGCTGTAGCGGGCCGAGAAGCCTTCGGCGAGGCGGGCGACCAGCTCGTAGAAGAACGCCTTGACAAACCCCTCAATGAGGGCGTCGCGGGCCACGATCATGGCCAGGGTCGGGGTCTGCACCCGCCCGATGGTGCACAGGACCCGGTTGCGCACCGTGTAGGCGCGGGTCAGATTCATCCCAACCAGCCAGTCGGCTTGGGCGCGGGCCCGGGCGGCCCGCCCGAGATCGTCGTAGGCGGACCCCGGCCGCAAGCGACTAAAGCCATCGCGAATGGCCTCGTCCGTGAGGCTCGACACCCACAGGCGGCGCACCGGCTTGCGGCAGCCGGCATGCTCGTAGATGAGGCGAAAAATGTTCTCGCCCTCGCGTCCGGCGTCTGTGGCACAGACGACATCGGTGCAGTCTGCAGCGTTGATCAGCTTCTGCACGATGCGAAACTGCTTAACCGTACTCGGGGCGGTCTTGAGGCGCCAGTCCACCGGGATCATGGGCAGTTGCGCCAGGGACCAGCGCCCCTTCCAGGCCGCGCCGTAGTCATCCGGCTCCGCGAAGTGGACTAGATGGCCAACCGCCCAAGTGACCCGATAGCCCCGACCCTCGAGGCAGCCCTCGCCGCGTTGTGTCGCACCCAGGACCCGGGCAAGGTCGCGGGCTACGCTTGGTTTTTCGGCGACGACGACGGTGGTCATGCTGGGCTTCCGTCTAGTATGCGGCGCTGGCCCCCGACTTGGGCTGTGCCGCCCATCGAAACAGCGAGGACCACAGAGACCTGTGCGAGGAATGAGGAAGAAGCCGTCGGCGTCAGTGACAAAAAAGGTCAGGATAGTGTCGCTACCCGCCGGTCCCTCCCAGAGGGCCCCGAGGCCGCTCAGATTTCACAACAAAGGCGGACTCCGACGCAAGGACGCGGGGAAGCAGGGCGTGGTGGGGATGGGGGAGAACGGACGAGGGATCGGACGGGCCCCCGCGCCGGGCGGCGCGGGGGATTCGGGGTGCTACTTGGCGGAACTGGTCGCCGGTGCAGCCGGCGCGGCAGCCACGGTCGTCGGGTATGCGTAGGGGACACCCCAACCATAGGCATAGGGAGCGCCCCAGCCACCGTAGGGATAGCCATAACCATAGCCGTATCCCGGGTAGCCATAACCATAGCCGTATCCTGGATAGCCCCAGCCATAGCCGGGATAGCCCCAGCCGTACCCGGACCAGGGGCCGCCCCAACCGCCCCAATTCATGAAGCTAAAGGGCCCCCAGAAGGCCTGAGCAGACAGCGAAGTAAGCATGGTGGCACCCGCCACGACAGCAGCAAGCAATAAACGACTGGACTTGTGCATGTTTCCTCCTCACAGGGATCTACATTGGAGACCACACGGCACCCTCTGCACCGAGTGTCGGACAAAGATTAAGACAGGGCCGGCGACATCGGTTTGACCGCGATCAATTGTTTCGTAATATTCCGATGTACTGATATACAAGGCTGGCTGGAGACGCCCCAGGGCCTGGTCGCACCCTCTTCCAAGCACTCCTGGTACGACAGGGGGTTGGGGCATCCTGCCCCGCGAGCGGGGACGCGTCCGCCCTCGGACCAAATCTTGCGGCTTTGCCCAGGTGGCGTTGCCCAAGGACTCAAGTGTTCGACCGGTAGACCGGTGCTGACGGCGGAAAGGCATTGCCCGTGACCCGCCGGCTTGGGCACCATGGCACCGCCGGGCGAAACCACCGGACTCTGGAGGGCCAATGCACGACCACCATCGCGCGGACGAACACCCGCATCATGAGCGAGGCGGCTCCAGTCGGGCTTTAGCCCTCGCGCTTACCCTGACCCTTGGCTATTCGGCTGTGGAGGCGATATCGGGATGGGCGGCGGGGTCCTTGGCCCTGTTGAGCGACGCGGGACACATGCTCACCGATAGCGCTTCCCTGGGCCTGGCGGCAGTCGCTGCCTGGCTCGCCAAACGACCGCCATCCTACCGTCACTCCTATGGGCTCGGGCGTGCGGAGACCCTGGCAGCCCTGTTCAACGCCCTGCTGATGGTGGTCGTGGTCGCCGCTATCACGGCTGCGGCCGTCGGGCGTTTCCTGAATCCGACCCCAGTGCACGGGGGACTGGTCACCCTGGTCGCCCTCATCGGCCTCGGGGTCAATCTGGGCGCGGCCTGGCTCCTCATAGGCGGGCGGCCTAACATCAACGTCCGCGGGGCCCTGATACACGTCCTCGGGGATCTGCTCGGTTCTGTGGCGGCCCTGGTGTCCGGAATGGTGATCTTGCACACCGGCTGGACCCTGGTAGACCCGTTACTTTCGCTGGCCATCGCCCTGCTAATCCTGGTTTCCAGTCTGCGCCTCCTCCGGGACGCCCTCCACGCCCTCCTGGACGGGGTTCCGGCCGAGTTGGATCTCGCCACGGTCGGGCGGGCCATGGCCGAGGTCGAGGGAGTCCGCTCGGTGCACGACCTGCACATCTGGTCCCTGTCGGCAGAGACCACGGCCCTGTCTGCCCATGTAGTGCTACGCCGCATGGATGACTGGGGCGAGGTCCTGACGCGCCTCAGGCACCTCTTGGCAGCCCGGTTCGACATCGACCACATCACCCTTCAGCCGGAGACCCTCGAAACGGTGGTAACCTTCGACCCCCATGTTAGAGGGGATCGACCGGAGATTGGCATCTACCCCTAACGCAGCGACAAGGCCACCCTTCCGTCGCTGTCCAGGACACCAGAATCGTTCCCCCGTCACGCCGCTCCGGCGGGGGGCGTCGACGCGACTCGGTGCCATGCCAAGCTGCCTGCTAGGCCAGCCGGTACTCGCGCCCACACGCGGAGCAGGTCGCTGCGCAGGCTGACGCAGGGCCACGGCCGGCGGAAATCGGGTAGACTCTGCGCCCTTCGGGAAGCCGTATCCGACGCCTTGGCCGCCGGGCTGACGTTGAGTCTGTGCGGCTCCAATACCCATGACTGAAAGGGTGCTACGCGCCCCAGGTTCTGCAGAACAGATGGCAATTTCCCAACCCGTCCTGGCCGAGGTGGCGCTAGCCGGCAGCGCCTTCGGCATCTTGTTCGGCTATCACGCCCTGCACTTTGCCAAGCTGCGCCGCGCGCCCAAGACGACTTCCATCGGGCTCAACGCTCATGCCCGCAAGCTCTGGGTTGCGCACATCATGCGCGACAAGACCGACATCCTGGCCGTGCAGACCATGCGCAACTGGACCATGGCGGCCACGTTCCTCGCCTCGACCGCCATTATCCTCGGTCTAGGCTTCTTGAACTTCGCCCTGACATCCCACGGCCTCAACGAATTGGTGGCAGCCTTCAACCCGATTGGCGTCACGGATCATGCCCTGGCCATCTTCAAGGCCCTAGTGGTCACGGGCGTTTTCCTGTTCGCCTTCATCCAGTTCATGCTGGCAGTGCGGTTCTACAACCATGCTGCATTCCTGATCAATGTCCCTGAAAGCCCCGAATGCGAAATCACCCCGGCGTTGGTGGGGACCACCATCAACCGCGGCGCGCGCCATTACAGCATCGGGATGCGTTCGTACTATGTCGCGATCCCTACAGTACTGTGGCTGCTAGGCCCCCTCTGGTTGTTTCTGGCGACCCTGGTCATGACCCGCCTGTCCTGGAGGCTTGATCGTGGCCTCGGCTGAACCTCGGCGTGGGCGGCGCCCGATTCCAATTGCGGCGGCTGCTCGCACTCCTTGTCACCGCCCTAGGGCTGTCGGGACCGGCCGGGGCGGGGCCGCTGCCCGCCCCCATCGTCGGCGAGATGCGCGAGAACAAACTTTCAGAGGCCGACGCCAGTCTCTATGTCCTCAAGGTGGGGGAGTCAACACCGCGCCTGGCCCTCAATGCGACCACACCGCGACTGCCGGCCTCGGTCATCAAGCTGCTGACCACGGCGGCCGCGCTGGACACCCTGGGCCCGACCTTTACCTTCAGGACCGAAGCCTATGCCACCGGCACCCTGAACAAGGGGCGCCTCTCCGGGGACCTCGTCATCAAAGGCTACGGAAACCCCGAGCTGTCGACCAAGGATCTGTGGGGCCTGTTGGACGACCTGCGCCGCCGCGGAGTCGAGACTGTGGCCGGGGACATCGTCCTCGACCCGAGCTACTTCGACCCTCCCGAGCAGGAGCGCGGGGACTTCGACGGCAAGCCCACCGCCGCTTACAACGCCATTCCCCAGGGGCTCAGCGTCAACCAGCAGCTGACCGAAATCCAGATGGCGCTAGCGCCGGATCGGTCAATCCTGGTCCACACGGACCCCCCGCTGGCCAATATCGAGCTGCGCAACGAGCTCAAGCTGGTCCAGGGACCTTGCCAGCGCAAGCACCACAGTCCGACGGTTACCGTCTTTCGGGAGGACGGACGCGACGTGGTCCGCCTGTCCGGGGCCTTTGCGGCCCAGTGCAAAGAGGATCAGGCGGAGCTCTTGGTCCTTGACCCGCTGCACCACGCCGCCGGGGCCGTTGAGGCCCTCTGGCGCGATCTAGGCGGAAAGCTCGAAGGGCAGGTGCGTGTCGGCGCCGCGCCGCAAGGCGCCACCCTCCTGCACGAGGTCCGCTCGCGACCGCTGGGCGAGTTGGTGCGCGACATCAACAAGCCGAGTAATAACCTCATGACTCGGACCTTGCTGCTGACCCTCGGCGCCAAGCGCCTTGGGCCCCCAGGGACCCCGGACAAAGGGCAGACGGCGGTGCGGGATTGGCTGGCCGAGGCGGGTCTCGAATTCCCTGAGCTGACACTCGACAACGGTTCCGGGCTGTCGCGCGACGCGGCGATCTCCGCACAAAGCCTCGGGCAGCTCCTGGACTTCATGTACCACCGTCCAACCATGCCAGAATACCTGGCGTCTCTATCCGTGGTCGGGGTGGACGGGACCATGCGCAAGCGCCTGCGCGGCAGCCCCGTCAAGGGTCATGCACACATCAAGACTGGGACTGTGCGGGGGGCGAGCGGGATCGCAGGTTACGTGCTGGACCGTCAGGGAGATCGCTGGGTCGTGGTCGCACTGATGGACGGCAAGGCCCTCAACACCTGGTCGGCCCACGCGGTCCAGGACGCTCTGCTGACCTGGGTCTACCGGGGCGCCGAGGGTACGACCGCGCTGGGCGCCGGGGAAAGAGACGATTTGGCACGCCACGTCCGGTGAGCGGGCAAGCCCGCCATCCTGACGCCGGCGCAGGGGGGTCCCTGCGCGACCCGGGCCCCACTGGAGGCCGACACGGCCACGCAGCCCAGTGCAAGGTTCGAGGTGATCACGCGCCCTTACGAGAGCTCAGACCTAACGGCAGATAGACGGGACACCAACTCAGCAGCCCCGTCACCAGAGGCACCAGACCGATGGCCCCGAGCCAATTGTGGGCATAGACGCCCCAGGCGATGATGGCCAAGCCGGCCAGGATGCGAAGGATGCGGTCAATCCCGCCGACGTTCTGGGTCATGGTGTGTCTCTTATTGAGGATAGGGTTCGGACGTCAGCGGCCACCGACGGGAGACCGCATCGGGCGACATTAGAGCCGGGTCGGCCGCAGACCGCATTGACAATTCCACCCGGGCATCCATCGAGTACCCAACCCGGTGGAGGCAAACCCAAGAACCGGCGCGCGGGATTTCCCGGACGATCAGCAGCCTGGTTCTCCTCCGCGCGCCGACCCACCGATTTCCCCCTCCGACCACCGTATGCGAACCTCTTGGATCATCTGGGCCGTACGGCGATGGACTGTCAGCCTGACCCGGCCCTCCTCGATCGTAGTGCCCTGGGGCGGAATGCTGCCGGCCTTGTGAAGAATGAATCCCGCGATGGTCGTGTAGTGACCGCCGGGGAGCGAAATCCCAAACCCGTCGGCGAGCTGGCTGAGCCCGGTTCGGCCGCTCGTGATGTAGTCGCGCTCGTCGAGTTTGTCGAATAGGCCTTCGTCCTGCTCCTCCACGTCGTATTCGTCCTGCAGGTCCTCGACCACCTCTTCGACGATATCCTCCACCGTCACGATGCCCTCGGCACCACCAAACTCATCGACCACGACGGCAACCACCTCGCCGCCGCGCCGCATCTGGTAGAGCAGGTCACTAATGCTCTTCGTCGCAGGCACATAGGACGCGTCGCGGATGAACGCGCCGATTGGGCGATCGTCGTCCTCTCCGAGCAGGTCCAGCACGTGCAGCATGCCGATGACGCGGTCGATCCGCCCCGCGTAGACGGGAAGGCGCACATGCGAGCTCGCCGCAGCCAGGCGCCGCGCCTCGGCGCAGGTTGCGTGCTTTTCAATGGCGGTGACGTCGATCAGGGGCCGCATCGCGTCCTGGACGCGGGTCTCTGTGAAACTGAACATGCGCTGAATCATCTTCTGCTCGACTGGCTGAATGTCGCCGTTCCTGGCTGCCGGCATCTGCAGCATGGTCATGATCTCTTCCCGCAGGGTGAAGGGGTTTCGATCCACGTCACCCAAGATCTTGGCGAGAAGCCTTGTGATCGCGCCGAATACAAGCAGGATGGGATAGAACAAGTATGAGAAGAATCGGAGCGCAAAGATCACATAGGGCGTAATCGCGTCCGCCCTTTGTTGAAAGACACTCTTGGGAACGATCTCGCCGAACACCCAGATCAATGGAGCAGCAAGCACCACGGCGAGCCAACTGCCCTGCTCTCCGAAGACATGGATCATCAACGCCGTTACCATCGTGGTGTTGGTGACGACCGAAATATTCGTTCCGACCAGGTCGTCGACAACAGCCACTCCGGCTTCTGGAGCATCGTGATCGCCGAACTTGGCGCCCTTCGACCCCTTGGCCGCTTTGTGACGGAGTTTGATCTGATCGGCGCTGATCACACCGATTTCAGAGCCCGAAAAGAATCCCTCCAGCAAAAGGCAGACCACAACAATCAACAGGGTGACCGCAATATCCATCAGTCGCGCCTTCGGGTCGTCGCCGTTGGGCGATGGGACGAGGTCCGCTTTCCCGCCGGGTCCATCGGTCTCGTCGGAGACTGTGGCGCTGGTCCGCTCGCCCGCGTCCCGTCGCGGCGAGCGTCTCGACGATGACCTCAGAGATACGGTTGCTCTCGACGCGGGCGGCGATAAAGTGGAACGATTCGACGTCGATGGCCTGTCCTTCGGCGGGCACCTCCCCGAAGTGGTGCAAAACCAGCCCTCCGAGGGTGCGAATCTCCCCGACCGTCGGACTGGCCGCGAACCTGGAGTTGAAATCCTCGATGGCCGTCGACCCCGGCAGCGCGAAGCGGTGCTCAGCGAGTTGGCGTACCCATGACTCTTCCGCCTCGTCAGATGGACTTGGGATCTCGCCGAAGATGCACTCCAGCAGGTCCGCCATGGTGACGAGTCCCGGTGACGCCGCCGTACTCGTCGACCACCAGCGCCAGTGACCGTTGGTTTCACGAAAGGTATCGAAAAGGTCGGCTGCAGACTTGGATTCCGGGACGAAGTAGGGCTTTCTCAGAACGCTCGGCAGGGGGTGCCGATCCTGGCTGGAGCCCAGAGAGATCGATCGCGAGAAGGTCGCGCGCGTGCAGAATCCCGACGATGTTGTCCCGATGTTCCCGGTACACCGGCATACGGGACTGTCGATCCTGCTTGAAGGTCTCCAGAATCTCCGCAGCGGACGCGTCCACCGACACGAAGGTAACGTCTGCTCGGGGCGTCATGACGTCTTCGACCGCTTTGCTTCCAAAGTCGAAGATGTGATCGATGAATTGGGCCTCAATATGGTCGAGCGTTCCTTCGCCGACCGCTTCGTGAGCGAGGGTACGAACCATGTCCTCGGTCACGATATTGCCGGGTGAGCGCTCGCGACCAACGATCAATGTCGTGAACCAAGTCGGCGATCACCCGAATCACCCAGCGCAGGGGCGTGATGAATCGGGCAAAGGCGTCGATGGGCCCGCTCTCGAACGTGGCGAAGGCCACATTGTTCCGAATCGCCAGGGTCTTGGGCGTAATCTCGCCAACGATCAGCAGGACGGGCACCATGATGAACAGATTGAAGAACTTATGCTCCGCGCCGAGCACCTCGATGACCATGGCCGCGGAGAGCACCGATGCGGCAACATTCACGAACTCGTTGCCGATGAGGATGGTAACGATCAGGCGCCGTGGCTCGCTCAGCAGGCGCTGGATCAGGCGCACGCGGGGATTGCCCTGCGCCTGCATCATTTCCAATTGGATGCTGGTTGAGTGAAAACAGCGACGTCTCGGAGCTCGAGAAGAAGGCCGAGAACCCAAGCAGCACGATGAACAACACCAGCTCGATCCAGAACGTGTAGTCCAAAGCGGTCCGAATCTCCCTGCGTTGTTGTCTGGCCGGCGGCGAAGGTGGCTGGCTTTACCGATTGTCACGGAAACGTAACAAAATTCCGTCTCTGCCGCCATCCTTCCAGGGGGTCTGTCGGCCCCTATTTTCAGTAACCACAGAACCGCGCAGCCGATGCGGAGCGCGGCAAGGGGCTCGGCGGAATCGCTGTCGATCGGTGCGGCAGCACCTCGAACATGGGACGGGTCGTGCCCCGAGGCTGGGGAATTGGGCTCACGCAGGCGGGGGCGCAAGGGGTAGTCCCGCCAACCGTCAATGTTCGGTCAGGCGCTTCGTCAGGCGCTCCCGGCGGAGCCGGGGCCTTCAACGTCGAACAGGTCGAGGTGATCGACGATATCCGCTGCCGCTTCGCGCAGCGCGGCCGCGTCCGCGAGCTCGCTGCGACGCTCCAGGAGGTCGGCTACAGCCGTCACCCGCCGTGCTTGCTCGGCAATGTGGTCCCGCGCCTCGGCGAGCAGGGCGGCTTTGGCGCGACTGGCCTGGTCCAGCTCGTCCTCCGCGTCGCGGAGCGCGTCCGGGTCGGTCGCGGAGCGCAGCTCCCGCAGGGCTGCGGCCTCCTGCATGGAGGCCCGCCACCAGTGGACGAAGCGGGCGCGATCATCCGCCAGGGTATTCAGGGCGATGGCCATGTGAGTTGATCTCGTCGCGGCCGTCCGGGTCCACGGCGATGCGCTCGCTCCGGGCTCTCGTGGGTCAGACGGTCCAGGAGTCCGGCCATTTGCCGCACCGGGCGCACGATGCGCACCGTCAGCAGCAGAGCGAAGAGGGCACCCAGGGCAGCGGTACCCAGCGCCACGACGAATCCGCGGCGCGCGCGCTTAGCCGAATCCAGTGCGAGCCGTTCGGACATGGCGGCCAGCTGTTTCTGGGCCTGCTCCAGGTTTGCCGCCACCAATGGGGTAATGCGCGACGCCGCGGCATCCATCTCGGCGGTCAGACGCGGCGATGCGCCGGTCCTGATCCACCAGGGCATGGAAGTCCCGAGTGTAGGTATCGACGAGACCTGAAAGCTGGGCCTTGACTGGGGTCTCCAGGGCTGAGGATGCGATACGTGCTGCGAGGTCCGAGGCGATCGCATCCACCATCTCGACATAGGTGGAGTCGCCCCGCAGCAGGTAGTCCTTTTCCCGCCGCCGAAGTTGCAGGGTCTGGAGCTCGAGGCCGGGTACATCGAGGCTATGGCCGCCCGCCAGGGACTCGAGCTCGTGGGCACTGTCGCGAAACGCACCTTGCAGCCCGGAGTCGTGGTCCAGCCCCCTGACGCGCCATGCGTCGGCAATGGCTTCGAACCGTGCCCGATAGTCGCGGGCAAGGGTACGAATCTCGTCCGCAGCGCGTGCCGAATCCGGGTCAAGCCCGGCCAGACCCGCAGCCTCCGCGTCCAGCCTCTCCGCCTGCTGAACCAATTCGGCGGCCTGTCCCGGGTTGCGCAGGGCGAGGAATTCTTGCTCGGCGCCCCGCATTGCGGCCAGACGGCGTTCGATCTGGAAGGCGTAGGACTGCCGGGCGCCGTAGACCGACTGCAAGCGCGCGGAATCCGCGAGCACCCCTTGGAGAATGGTTCGGTCATGCCAGATGACACCCAGGAACATCAGACCGAGAATCCCGAGGCCCAGGGCAATTTTTTCGCCGATGCGTAAGCGGGTCGCTAATTGGATCAAGATTCCTCTCCCATTGATCACACGATAGGGTGCTCTTGCCGTCAGCGCGAACTCTGCCCTGGCACCAGAGCACTGCCGGGGCGATGGTAACCTCGGCCCCACGGGGCCTTTGCCCTGGCGAGCCAGTAACCAAAACAAAAGGTAGAGCGCTAAGATTGCAATTGCGTGACAATCGCACCGTTGGCGCCGACCCATCCGCATCCCCCGGCAAGACTGCCCAGAGGCGGCCCACGCCATCTTATTAGGAGGAGTCTCCAGATGAAATCGACTAATCCCATCGCCGCCCTCTTTGGGCGATCCCCGTTCAAACCCATGCAAGAGCACATGGCCGTCGTCGCCGAGTGCGTCGCCGAGGTCCCGCCCCTGTTCGAGGCCCTGATCACCGGTGACCAGGCCGGCGTCGCGCATGCCAAGGAGCGCATCTTCGAGCGGGAGAAGGCCGCCGATGCGATCAAGCAGGATATCCGCATCCACTTGCCCAGGGGCCTGTTCATGCCGGTGGACCGCCGGGATCTGCTGGAGGTACTGGACATGCAGGATGCCATCGCGGACACCGCCCAGGACATCGCCGGCCTCCTGGTGACCCGCACCATGACTGTCCCGGACGACATGCAGGCGGACCTGCGGACCCTGGTACAGCGCTGTGTCGAGACCTGCAACCAGTCGGTCACGATCATCAACGAGCTCGACGAACTGGTAGAGACCGGTTTCCGCGGACCCGAGGCGGCGCGGGTGGAGCAGATGGTGCAGGCGTTGGGCCACCTCGAGGACGAGACGGACTCCCTGGGCATGGCCCTGGTCACTGCCTTGTTCGCCCACGAGGAGCGCATGAGCCCGGTCTCGGTGATGTTCTGGGACCGCCTGATCCATTGGATCGGCAATCTCGCGGACGACGCGGAGCGGGTGGGCAACCGCGTGCTGCTATTGGTCGCCCGATAGCCGTCAAACCGACAGAATACAGAAGCCGTCGCGCCGCTGGAGCGCGGAGCCGGCTCAATCAAACTGCCATAACTAACTATTAATTGGGGTATTTATGGAAATCATCGCCGAATGGGGGACAGTCTTCCTGATCCTCGCCGTGGTCTTCGGTCTCTACATGACCTGGGGCATCGGCGCGAATGATGTGGCAAACGCCATGGGCACCTCGGTCGGCTCGGGGGCCATCACCGTCAAGCAGGCGATCCTGGTCGCGGCCATCTTCGAGTTCGCCGGGGCCTTCATCGCCGGCGGCACCGTCACCTCCACGATCCGCAAAGGCATCATCGACTCCGACGCCATCGCAGGCCAGCCGGAGCTCTTGGTCTACGGCATGCTGGCCTCCCTTCTCGCCGCCGGGATCTGGCTGATGATCGCCTCCGCGCGCGGTTGGCCGGTCTCCACCACCCACTCCATCGTCGGGGCCATCGTCGGCTTTGCCGTGGCCGGCATCGGCATGGATGCGGTCCACTGGGGCAAGATTGGCCAGATCGCAGCGAGCTGGGTGGTATCCCCCTTGATCGGCGGGGTCATCGCGATGCTGCTGATGTGGAGCATCCGCTCCCTGATCCTCAACGCCGACAATCCCTTCCGCATGGCCAAGCGCTGGGGACCTGCCTATGTCTTCCTGGTGGGCTGGATCGTCAGCCTGGTGACTCTGTTCAAGGGGCTCAAGCATCTCGACCTGCACCTGACCGGCACCCAAAGTTTCCTGGCCGCGGTCGTCTTCGGCGCGGTCGTGGCGCTGATCGGCAAGATCCTCATCGATCGGGTCAAGATCGACGAGGCGGCGGACCGCAGCTTCCACTACGCCAGCGTCGAGAAGGTCTTCACCCCCATGATGATCTTTACCGCCTGCGCCATGGCCTTCGCCCACGGGTCCAACGACGTGGCCAACGGCATTGGACCCATGGCCGCGGTGGTGGCCACCATCAAGAGCGGCGGCGAGGTGGTCCAGACGGCGGCTCTGCCCCTGTGGATCCTGGTGCTCGGTGGGGTAGGCATCGTGGTTGGCTTGTCCACCATGGGCTACCGGGTGATGCAGACCATCGGCACCCGCATCACCGAGCTGACCCCCTCCCGCGGCTTCTGTGCCACCCTCGCGGCCGCGTCCACCGTGGTCCTGGCGTCCAAGACGGGGCTGCCGGTGTCTACGACCCACATCGCCGTCGGTGCGGTCATGGGGGTAGGCCTGGCACGCGGGATTGGCGCCCTGGACCTGCGGGTCATCGGCAATATCGTGGTGTCCTGGCTGGTGACCCTGCCGGCAGGGGCGATTCTCGCGGCCCTGTTCTTCTTCCTGTTCCGGGCGATCTTCAGCTGAGGCAACGGCCACGGACGGGATCCAAGAAGATGCCTGTATGACGCCGACGCTCAGACTGGAGCCGCCCGCCAAGCTGCAGGACATCCGCGGTGTGCCCTTCGACCGGGCCATGCGGTTCAACCAGATCATCGTCACCGGCCCCCCGGGGGCCGGCAAGTCGACCCTGGTGCGACGCATTGGGGGCTGGCCAGAGGAGGGCTATATCGATCTGTCTTTGAAGGGCTGGTGGCGGGCCCGCAATCTCGCCCTGCGCCCGCGAGAGGTGCACCTGGGGTTGCCGTTCGTGGGCCGCCCCAAGGCGCTGCCCCTGTTCCACGAGGATTGGCTGGCCGATTGGCGAACGCTGAAGCTGGACCTTTCGCGCATTCTGGTCCCGCCTATTGCCCGACACTTCTTCTCGGTCAACTGGCGGGGCCGCTTCGCCTTCGAGTTCCTCCTCCCGCCTACGGAGACCCTGGTGCGTCGCTACCGGGAGCGCGCCACCATGGGCACTCATCCCATCGACCGGCTTCTTGGGCCCGACCAGGTACGCCGGCAGGTGGACATCTATTCCCTCGTTGCCCTCCACTTGCACCGCCAGGGGATGATCGTCTACGTCCGTACCGCGGTATCTTCCCCACCGGCCCGTATCCTCGACGCCCCGGACGAGCACATCCATGGCTAACCCTACCAGCACGCCAAAGGGCTTTCTCAAGCGCTTTCGTAGCCTTCTCGAAGACATGGAGAGCTGCAACGACGTGGACCTGAAGGAGTCACTGCGCCTGGGGGATACCAAGGTCCGCATCCCCATGCCTGTGCTGCCGGTGCAGTTGCGCCTGGGCGCAGAGGATGGCTACTGCCTGCAGATGTATCCGGAGCTGATAGCGCGTCGTAACGGCAAGATGCGCCCAGACGGGGACTACTTGATCTTCGATCCGGCGCAATACTTTTCCGATATCAGCGGATTCATCCGCCTTTCCCGGGGTGACTCCCTCACCCTGGGCCGCGAGGACCGCGAGCAGCGGCGGCTGCTCAATTACCCCAAGCTGGTCGACGACCGCCACCTGAGCCTCAAGCTGTCGGGCAAGGGGCTGGCCCTGCACAACAGGTCCAGCGAGCGCGGTGCCTGCCTGGCCCCCCTGACCGCCAAGGACCAGATCGAGCGGTTGGTCCACTGGCGCCAGGGCAAGCTGGCGCGCATCGCCGAGATCCTGGGCGGCGGTATCGTTGCGCCGTCAAAGGACGATGCACTGGGCCTCATCGAACGCGTCATCGCCCTCATGGGCAAGGAACCCTACCGCATGCCGGACAGCCGCGGCGCGCCAGGCGGAATCCTCGCCTTGCCTGACCGGCCGACCCCGGTCTTCGTCGGCGACCTGCATGCCCAAATCGACAATCTGCTCGTGATCCTTACCCAGAACGGGTTCCTGGAGGCCCTGGAGGAGGGCAGCGCTCTACTGATCTTGCTGGGAGATGCGGTTCATCCAGACGAACCCGGGCAGGAAGACGCCATGGATTCCTCCATGTTGATGATGGATCTGATCTTCAGGCTCAAGCTGCGTTTCCCGGAGCGGGTCTTCTATCTGCGGGGCAATCACGACAGCTTTTCGGAGGAGATCAGCAAGGCGGGGGTGCCCCAGGGGCTTGTATGGGAGCGGGCACTGCACGACCGGCGCGGCCCCAAATACAAGAAGGCCATGGCCGAGTTCTACGGGTTGCTGCCCTACGTGGCCCTGTCCCACCACTACGCGGCCTGCCACGCCGGTCCGCCGACCGGCAAGGCGTCGCGGGCGGCGCTGGTCGACATCCAACAACACCCACGGCTGCAGCACCAGTTGACCCATGGCCGTGTTCGGCGTCCGCACTCACCCAACGGGTATAGCCGCGGCGATGTGGCGCGCTTTCGTCGGCGCCTGGGGCTGGATGCCGATGCCCCGATCCTGGTGGGGCACACCCCATTGTCGAACGACGGGACCCTGTGGATGGATGCCGAAGGGATCGACAACCATCATGTCCTGCTGGGTGCCCACCCCCACTGGGCCGGACTCGTCACCCGGGTAGGCAAGCAGTTGCTGCCCCTTCTCTATCCCACCGAACCCCTGGTTGCGGTGCTCAACCAATTCGTGGCGACCGGCCGCGGGATGCGCCTGTGACGTCGCAACCGGACCTTGTCTCAAGACGGTAACAATAATGACATAATCGCTGGCTTGGGAATTCTCCGAGTCAGTGTCGCCAATAGGGTAAACGATGCCAGATAAACCCGAGGTTAGGCCCATCCTGGTGCCGGTGGATTTCTCGTCTCACTCGGAGGCGGCGCTTCTCTATGCGGTGCACCTGGCGAAGTGCCTCCACCAGCCGGTCCAGGTCCTGCACGTCGTGCACGACCCAGGGACTATGCCCGGCTACTACAGCCGCGCCTTGAAGAAGAAGCAGGTCCATCGCATCGAGGACGGGGCGGCGGACATGCTCGCGGAGTTTCTGAAGGATGTGGTGGCCCGCCATGCTCACCTCGAAGGTCTGGAGGACATCCGGTCCATGCTGGTGAAGGGGCTCCCTAGCAGCCGCATCCTGGAGGTGGCAGAGCAGGAGAAGGCCGGTCTCATCGTGCTCGGTAGTAAGGGGACCACGGGACTGAAGCACCTGCTGATCGGCTCCGTCGCGGAGCGGGTGGTCCACCTGGCCCATATCCCCGTCACGGTCGTCAAGTCGGCCCGCTAATGCTCATGGCGTCGACACCACCCACGGAATCCGAACGGCGTCCCCGACATCGCCGTTTCTCCCACTCCCTCCCCCAGAGGGGGCGACACAGCTGGAGTGCGCTGCGCGCGACTTTTGCGGCACGTCGCGGGACCGCCATTCCAGCAGCCCTCAACCGCGACGGCCGTCGCTGGCGTCTGGGCCTGTTTCTAGCGCTGGGCGGAGTCGGGGCCGGCGGCGCAGTCCTGGCCGCGACCGGCCAAGCAGCCGCCGTCTCTCCGGGCGGCGAGGGTCTGCACGGGTGGACGATGGGGATGAGCCTGTTTGGCGGCCTGGCCCTGTTCCTCTACGGGATGGACCTGATGGCGGATGCCCTCAAGGCCGTCGCCGGCGAGCGCATGCGCGACATCCTGGGCACCCTCACCACCAACCGCTTCATGGGGGCAGCGACCGGGGCCCTGGTCACTGCCATCATCAACTCGTCCTCGGTCACCACCGTGCTGCTCGTCGGCTTCATCAGCGCCGGCCTCATGTCTCTGGCCCAATCCATCGGGGTCATCATGGGGGCCAACATCGGCTCGACCGTGACTGCCCAGTTGATCGCCTTCAAGGTCTCGGAGGCGGCGCTGCTGTTCATTGGCTGCGGCTTCGCCATGCTCTTCCTGTCGCGCATCGAACGGATTCGCCAATACGGCGGCATGCTGATGGGGCTTGGGCTCATCTTTCTCGGCATGGGGATCATGAGCGAGGCCATGGCCCCGTTGCGGACCTATCAACCCTTCCTGGACCTCATGGCCCATTTGGAGGCGCCCATCATCGGCATACTGGTGGGGACCGTCTTCACGGCCCTGATCCAGTCCTCCGCGGCCACCACCGGTATCGTCATCGTACTGGCCAGCCAGGGCCTGTTGAACCTGCCCACCGGCATCGCCCTGGCCTTCGGCGCCAATATCGGAACCTGCGCCACCGCGCTCCTGGCGGCCATTGGCAAACCTCGGGAGGCGGTGCGGGCGGCCCTGGTGCATGTCCTCTTCAACGTGGCGGGGGTCCTGCTCTTTGTCGGCCTCATCGACCAACTCGCCGCGGTGGTGGAATGGCTCTCCCCGGCCCATCCGGAGCTCTCCGGCGGTGCCCGCCGTGCCGCCGAGGTTCCCCGCCAAATCGCCAATGCGCACACCCTGTTCAACGTTGCCAATACCGTCATCTTCATCTGGTTCACCGGGCAGTTCGCGCGCCTGGTGGAATGGCTGGTACCGGATCTGCCCCTGGGCGAAGAACCGCTGGTCGTGCGGGCCAAGTATCTGGACGAAGAGCTCCTGGCGACACCCTCCCTGGCCCTGGATCGGGTCCGGTTCGAGGTCCAGCACATGGGCGAGCGGGTGCAGGAGATGATGTCGCGCATCCTCCCGGCCATCCTCATGGGCAGCAAGGAGACGCTACGCGACATCGAGCGCATGGACGACGACGTGGACACCCTCCACGGCCAGATCATCGCCTATCTGGGCAAGATCAGCCGCCTGTCCCTGACCGAGCACCAAACCCAGGAGCTGATGGGCCTGATGGAGGCGGTGAACGACCTGGAGAATATCGGCGATGTGATCGAGACGAACCTGGTGGTACTCGGTCGCGAGCGTATCGACCAGGGCGTGTCGATCAGCCAACCGACCCGCGAGGTCCTCGCCGGCTTCCACAAAGCCGTGACCAAGTCCGTCTCGTCGGCTGTGCAGGCCGTGTCGCAAAAGGACGAGCTGGCCGCCCGCGGCGTGACGGCCATGAAGCAGGAGATCTCCCGCATCGCCGACTCCGCGGCCGCCCACGAGGCCCAGCGATTGGTGGCAGCAGAGCCCAAGCGCATTCCCGCCTACGCCATCGAGATCGACATCATCGAGAAGCTCAAGCGCATTTACTACTTCGCCAAGCGCATGGCGAAGACGGTGGAGACCGAGGAGCACGAGGAAACGGCGTAGCTCGGTTGGCAGTCGCCCTTCCATCGATCCGGCCCCGGGGCGGCGCGTCGATGTCGGAGGCAAGCAGGCGGGTGACACCGACGGTCCCAGGCCGGCTGCCATAATCCGATGCCGTCACCCCCGCGCTCGACCAACCAACCTGGGATCAGAGATCGAAGCTTGCCCACACCGGGCAGTGGTCCGACGGCTTCTCCAACGCTCGGATCTCGTAGTCGATGCCGACATCGCGCAGGCGCTCCCGCAGGGGGGCGGTGATCAGCATCAGATCAATGCGCAGCCCATGTCGGGGCTCACGCTCGAACCCACGGCTGCGGTAGTCGAACCAGGAAAAGCGGTCGTCAACCAGGGGATAGACCTCACGATAGGCGTCGTAGAGCCCCCAATCGGCCAGGTTCTGCAGCCAGCTCCGCTCCTCCGGCAGGAAGCTGCATTTGCCCTCGCGAAGCCACCGCTTGGCGTTATCCGCGCCGATACCGATGTCGAGGTCCAGCGGTGCGACGTTCATGTCGCCCACCAGAACCAGGTTTTCGTCGGGGGAGAAGCTCGATCTCAGCCAAGCGTTCAGGTCGGCATAAAACCGCTCCTTGGCGGGGAATTTGACGGGGTGCTTACGCCCCTCCCCCTGTGGGAAATAGCCGTTGATCACGGTTACCCCGCCCCCGCCCGGGAGGGCATAGCGCCCGGTGATGAGCCGGCGCTGGGCATCCGGCGGGTCTGCGGGTAGCCCCCGGGTTACAGCCAGGGGCGCGTTCCGACTCAGCAGGGCGACCCCGTAGTGTCCTTTCTGGCCGAAAAATTCCGGGACCAGGCCCAGAGCCTCCACGGCCTCCCGGGGAAACGCGTCGTCTGCGACTTTGCACTCCTGGATCCCGAGAATGTCCGGATCGTGGCGGGCCTTGATCGCCTCCAGTTGATGGGGACGAGCACGGATGCCGTTGATGTTGAAGGAGACGATCTTGAACAAGGGGCGGTCCTGGGACAAGTAACGTGGCCGGGGCGGCAAGGCCACCCTGCGAGGTTAGGCGAGCATGGCTGATCGGCTCCCGCCGATCAAGGGCACCTCCGGCCTCGACGGGGGAAACGCGCTACCGCCAGCGCAGCCTTAACACCGCCGTCACCTGGCTCTCACGAAGCTGCAACCTGCTCCGGATATCGTACC
Organism: uncultured Gammaproteobacteria bacterium; assembly: GCA_963709645.1. Lineage (GTDB taxonomy): Bacteria > Pseudomonadota > Gammaproteobacteria > Chromatiales > Chromatiaceae > DYRB01. Next base: position 38,897 of record CAVPXP010000009.1, on the reverse strand, counting down.
GGGAAGCTGAAACAGTTTCCGAAGGTGCCCTATGGGAGCCATTGCCCCGGTATTGCCCGTCAAGCGCGGGGACCGGTTATTCGTTGAGCTGGCGTCGAACCAGGACGAGGTGCGCGAGGCGCAGGCCCTGCGCTACCAGGTCTTCGGCGAGGAGTTGGGCGCCAAGCTCCAGCCAGCGGTACGCGGATTGGACATCGACGAGTTCGACACCTACTGCCAGCACCTGCTGGTGCGGGAGGCGAGAACCGGACGGGTCGTCGGCTGCACGCGGCTCCTTACAGACCACCAGGCCCGGCGCATCGGAGGCTTCTACTCCGAGGGCGAGTTCGACCTGGGAGACATCCATAGCCTGCCCGGGAAACTGATCGAGGTCGGCCGCACCTGTATCGCCCCGCAGTACCGGCAAGGTTCGGCCATCGCAGTCCTGTGGTCGGGGCTCGCAGGGTTCATCTACCTGCTCGGCGTCGACTACCTGTTCGGATGCGCCAGCATTCCCCTTGGGCGACATGGACGTCCAGGCCGCGGCGATGATGAACCGCATCCGGCGCCAGGCCATGTCGGATCGGCAGGTCCGGGTCACCCCACGTACACCTCTCCTGACCAGCCAGGTGTCGAACGACGTCCTGGACGCACCGCTCCCCGCCCTCATCAAGGCCTACATCCGACTTGGGGCCAAGGCGTGCGGGGAGCCCTGCCGCGACCCGGATTTTTCGGTGGCGGATGTGCTCATGCTGCTCCACGTCAACGACCTCAACCCGACCTACTCCAGGCACTTCCTCGAACGTGTGGCCGACGCCTGACCCTGGCCTGCACAGCCTGCCGGAGTCACTCCTAACCCGGAGATCCCTTTGCAATCCCTGACCCTGCGCGACCGCATCGACCAGTCGGTCTTCAATGCAATCTACGCCCGTTCCCTGGTCTACAACACCTGCTGGGAGGACCCGGCGGTGGACCGCCTGGCCCTCGAACTCGGACCAGCCGACACCCTGCTGGTCATCACCAGCGCCGGGTGCAACGTCCTGGACTACGCCATCGCCGGGCCGCGGCGCATCCATGCGGTGGACGCGAATCCCCGCCAGACGGCCCTGCTGGAGCTGAAGCTCGCGGGGATCCGGCACCTGGGATTCGACGACTTCTTTGCACTCTTCGGTACCGGGGCGCATCCGGAATTTCGCGACATCTATGCGGAAGCCCTGCGCCGGGATCTGTCGCCCTTCGCGCGAGGCTTCTGGGACGAGCGCCAGCACTGGTTCGCCCAAGACAAGGGTGGATTCTATTTCCAGGGTCTGGCAGGTACCGTGGCGCGGGCCTTCCGCGCCTACCTGCGGGTACGCCCGCGCCTCGCCGAGGGAGTCGCCGAGCTGTTCCAGGCACGGGCCCTGAACGACCAACGGGCGATCTACGAGGGACGGGTCGAGCCACTGCTGTGGGGCCCCGGCCTGAACTGGACCTTGTCGCGCCAGCTCACCATGAGCATGCTCGGTGTCCCCTACGCCCAGCGCCGCCAGGTCCAGGCCCAGCACCACCAGGGCGTGGCCGGATTCATCCGTGACGCCATCGGGTACGTCTTCCGCGACCTCCCGGTGTGGACCAACTACTTCTGGTCTGTCTACATCCACGGACGCTACTCCGCGGACTGCTGCCCCGAATACCTCAAGCGCGACAACTTCGCCGCTCTCAAGGCGGGCCTGGCAGACCGCATCGTTCCGCACACCTCGACCCTGACCGAGTTCCTCCAGCAGAGCGACGAGCCCTTTCTCGCTTCGTCCTGCTCGACCACATGGACTGGATGTCCTCCTACTACCCGGAGGCCCTGACTCGAGGAATGGGAGGAGATCCTGGCCCACGCCACCCCAGGGGCCCGGGTCATCTTCCGCAGCGCCCATGCCGACCCGGCCTACCTGGACCTGATCGCCCTTGGGCCGGACCGAGCGCCGCTGCGCGAGCGCCTGGTCTACCACCGGGCCCTGGCGGACGCGCTGCAGCGCGCTGGATCGGGTGCACACCTACGCCGGCTTCCACATCGCCGACGTCGCAGTGCCGGCATGAGCTGGGGAGACGTGCAGGTCCTGGCCAGCCTGGTTCGCGGCCAACCCCGGACCGGGAGCCACGCCGAGCGACTGCAAGCCTTCTACGCCCCCCAGGCGATCCGCTACGACGCCTTCCGCGAGGGACTGCTCCACGGCCGCCGTGAGCTGATGGACTGGGTGGCACCCGCCCCCGGGGGCACGGGTGGTGGAGCTAGGGGGCGGGACTGGTCGCAATCTGGACCTCCTCGGGCCACGGCTCCAGGACCTTGCCTCCTTCGCGTTGGTGGATCTTTGCCCAGCCCTGTTGGACCAGGCACGCGGCCCGGGCGCGCGACCTGGCCAGGGTACAGGTCATCGAGGCCGATGCGGTGACCTACAGACCGGCCCAGCCGGTGGACCTGGTCTATTTCTCCTACTCCCTGACCATGATCCCCAACTGGCGGGGGGCCCTGGACAATGCCCTTGCCATGCTCAGACCAGGCGGGACCCTGGGGGTCGTTGACTTCTATGTCTCGGAACCCGATCCCGCACCGGGGTTGGCCCGACACGGCGCCCTGACCCGGTGGCTCTGGCCGCGCTGGTTCGGTCACGACGGGGTCCACCCCAACCCTGACCACCTGCCAACCCTGCGCCGATGTCTGCCGGATCATCGCCTGCTGGAGGGAGAGGGCCCGGTCCCCTATCTGCCTGGGGCGCGTGTGCCCTACTACGTCTTCACCGGGCGTCTGCCCGAGACCGCCGCGGGGTGACAGAGTGCCGAACGTCCGCACCATCTTCCTCTCCGACATTCACCTTGGTACCCGCGCCTGCCAGGCCGAAGCCTTTTGGACTTCCTGCGGGAGTACGAATCCGAGACCCTCTACCTGGTCGGGGACATCGTCGACTTCTGGGCCATGAGCCGCGGCATCCACTGGTCCAGTGCCCAGAACACCGTGGTCCAGAAGCTCCTCAAGCGCGCCCGTCACGGGTCCCGCGTGATCCTGATCCCGGGAAATCACGACGAGGCCCTGCGTGAGTATGTCGGCAGCAGCTTCGGCGACATCCACCTGGCCCAGGAGGTCATCCACGACACCGCGGACGGACGCCGCTACCTGTTGGTGCACGGCGACGAGTTCGACCAGGTCACCCGCTACCACCGCTGGCTGGCGGTACTGGGCGACCAGGCCTACGCGTTCCTGGTGCGCCTGAACGTGGTCACCGCCTGGGTGCGGCGCCGCCTGCGCATGGCCGGGTACTGGTCCCTGGCCGGCTACGCCAAACGCAAGGTCAAGACGGCGGTGAGCTTCATCTACGACTTCGAGGATGCGGTGGTGCACTCCGCGCGCCAGCTTGGGGTGGACGGCGTCGTCTGCGGCCACATACACGCGGCTGCCATGAAGGACATCGATGGCATCCGCTACGTCAACTGCGGGGATTGGGTCGACAGTTGCACCGCCATTGTCGAACACCAGGACGGGCGCCTGGAGCTGATCGAATGGGGGAAGGCCCGTCAGTCCGAGTTGACTGTCCGAGCACCCGGCGGGGAGGAAACCATAGCACAAGTGCGGCGGCCGCTGCCCATCGCCGCCCGCCAGTCCATGGCGCACCAGACCAGCGGCGGGAGCAGGGCCCCGGCCGGCAGGTCCCTGTCGCCTCGGCCGGAGCCCACGGGCAGGCTCAGGTCCACAGTGCTCTGACGCCGTAGTAGGCGGTGTCCTTGACCCGCCGCAGGGCCGCCTTCCAGAGCGAGGCGCGCGGATCGGTGCAAAAGGTCATGCTCAGGATCACGCGCAACTCGTCCTCCCCCAGCCGGGTCACCTTGTGCAGAACCCTTGCCCCCTCGAAGACGACGAGGGTGTTGGGAGGTGTCGGTACAACCTGCTCCCCGTCACCCTGACGCACCTTCAGCTCCGCGGACGACAACCGGTCCTCCCGCAGGTGGCGGTTGACCAGCGGCAGCAGGACCGTGAAGTGCCGGCCGTTGTAGAAGTTGTAGTCGTAGTGCCAGCCGATGTGATCCCGCGGCCGCTCGTAGACCAGCAGTGAGCAGGAGCTTTGGTCGTGCAGCGGCGTGGGCACCACCGGCGCGCCGATCACTGCCGAGCACAGGCGGCGGAGGTACTCCGACTGATAGAAGGCGACGACTTCTGGGGCAGCCTCGTGGAGGTTTTCGTAGGCAATGGTCCCGCCCTGCTTGTGGGTCGGGACGAAGCTGCGCTCCGCACGGCGACGGCGTAGCGCGGCCTCCCGCAGGGTATCGAGGGCGACGTCGGGCACCGGCCGCGGGACCACCGCGATGCGGCGATCGAAGTCAGGCAACGCTTGAGGCAGTGCTTCGGGCAGGCCCAGGGTGGGGAGGTGCCGGGCGACCAGGGCATCCTGGCACGCCCGCAACCGGCGGTACTGGCGTTGTTTGCCCAGCTTCAGGCCGGTGAAGGCCAGCGCCCCGGCGGCGACGGGGATCAGGATGGCGGTCGAGAGCATCTTGCACCTGCGGTTGGATATCCAGGGGGAGAGACTGCCGATTGATACAGGACGGCGATGACGCGCTCTTGACGGCGGCATGATGGTTGTATGTCGGGTCTGCAGGCGCGACCGTGTTCGACGCCAATCATCGGAGTGCGCCGAGCTAATCCCAGGCGGACTCAGCCCGGCCGCGAAACCTCAGAGCGTTCCGCACGACCGCCCCTGCGAACCGGTGGCGGTAGCAACCGTAACAAAGATCCGGCTACGCTCAGTACTTTCGTTGCGAAGCGGACCGCCCCTTGAACCCAACCGAGACGATGCAGCCCCTGAGGGTGGCCGTGGTCACCGAGACCTACCCACCCGAGATCAACGGGGTGGCCAACACCATGCACCAGCTCGTGGCGGGGCTTGCCGGGCGCGGCCATCGGGTCCGGCTGGTGCGCCCCCGCCAGGTGGCGGACCCGCGACCGGGGGACCCAGACCCCGATGGGGAGATCCTGGTCCCGGGGCTGCCGATTCCGGGCTACCGCGGGCTGCGCCTCGGGCTCCCGGTGTTCTGGCGTCTGTGGACGCTGTGGCGGCGCGTCCGTCCGGACGTCGCATACATTGCCACCCAGGGGCCCCTGGGCCGCGCCGCCCTGCGCGCCGCGGAGGCACTGGAGGTCCCGGCGGTCACCGGGTTTCATACCCAATTCGACCAGTACAGCCGCCACTACGGCCTGGGGTTCCTCACCCGGTCCATCGAGGCCTCGTTGCGGCGCTTCCACAACCGCTCGGACACCACCCTGGTCCCCACCGAGGAGTTGCAGCAGCACTTGATTGCGCGCGGCTTCGCCAAGGTCGAGGTCTTCGCCCGCGGCGTGGACACCGACCACTTTTCCCCCATGCGCCGGCGCGCCGACCTCCGCGCGGCCTGGGGCTGTAGGCCCGGGGAAGCGGCGCTGATCTGCGTGGGGCGCCTGGCACCGGAGAAGAACATCGACCTGGTGCTGGCCGCCTGCGCCGCGGCGCGGACGGCCCGCCCGGGCGTGCGCTGCGTCCTGGTGGGGGATGGCCCCGCCCTGCCCCGCATGGCCCAGGCCCACCCGGAGGTCGTCTTCGCCGGGGCCAAGGTCGGCCTGGAGCTGGCCGAACACTATGCCAGCGGCGATTTGTTTGTCTTCCCCAGCCTCACCGAGACATACGGCAATGTGGTCCCCGAGGCCATGGCCAGCGCGCTGGCGGTGGTCGCCTTCGACTACGCCGCCGCCCACCGTCTGATCCGCAACGGCGAAAATGGGATCACCGTGACCGCGGGCGACCGAGATGCCTTCATCGCCGCAACCCTGGCCGCCATCCGGGACAGCGATCGGTTGCGCCGGCTGGGTGCCGAGGCCCGCCGCACCGCGGAGACCCTAGACTGGTCTGGCATCATTGACGGGGTCGAGGCCCGATTGCGCGCTGTGGTGGCCGCGCAGGGACCTTCCGCAGACCGTTACGACGCCCGCCGGCTCGGTCAATCGACATGAATCCGTAACACCCCGGCGCTAAGCTTTCGCCCCTTGTCCATTGCGAAGGTCGTCAGACCGCCGCCCGGATCCAGAACTCATGCACCTACCTGCCGAATACATCACCGATCGCCTCATTCCCGCCCTGGAGGCCCTGCGCCAGCAGGTCCTGGACCTAGCCGACGCGCACCAGGCGGAGTTGCAGCAGATCCAACCCAGGCACCAGGACAGCGCCCGCAACCTTATCCACTACCTGGCCCTGCGCCAGAGCGACCTGCGCGACCTCCAGCAGAATCTGGCGCTGCTGGGGTTGAGCCGGCTGGGCCGGGTCGAGGCCCATGTCCGCAGCAGCATCGACGCGGTGCTAGACGCCCTGCGCGCCCTGGCCGGTCTGCCTCACAGCGGTCAGGGTTCGCACAGTTCCGTGAACATCAAAACCGGCGGCATGTACCTGAACGAGCACGCCCACTCCCTATTGGGAGCAGGCGGCGGTCGGCGCGGCACGCGCATCATGGTCACCATGCCCAGCGAGGCCGCTGCCGACCCCGACCTAGTGCGTGACCTGTTGGTGGCCGGCATGGACATCATGCGCATCAACTGCGCCCACGACGACGCCGACGCCTGGAAGGCCATGATTGGCCACCTGCGGGCGGCAGAGCGGGCCACGGGCCGTACCTGCCGCGTCTATGCCGATCTGGCGGGTCCCAAGCTGCGCACCGGCGCCATCCAGGCCCTGGGCCGAGTCACCAAGATCAAGGCCCGGCGAGACCTTTGGGGCCGGGTGACCACGCCGGCCCGCGTCTGGCTCACTGCCTGCAGCCAGCCTGAGCAGCCCCAGGTGGACGTGGACAGCGTCCTGCCCATAGATGGGGCCCTACTGACGGCAGCCCGGGTCGGGGACCATCTGGAACTGGACGATGCCCTGGGTTCACGACGCCGCCTCATCGTGCAGGAAGGGTTCGGCGCGTCACGGCTTGCCCATGCTGACCGAAACGTCTACCTCGCCGACGGGGCCCAGTGCCGTCTCTACCGCAACGGCGAACGCGTTGCCCAGGGCAGCATCGGCCCGCTGCCGGAGGTCTTCCAGCCCGTCGTCCTGAGGCCGGGCGACACCCTGCTGCTGACCCGCGGCGATGCGCCGGGCGCACCCGCTGTGCTGGATGCCGAGGGTCGGGCAAAGACCCACGCCCGCATCCCCTGCACCCTCGATGCAGTGTTTGACGCCGCCCGCCCAGGCCACCCCATCTGGTTCGACGACGGCAAGATTGGCGGCAAGATCCTGGCCAACGCGGACGGGGTGATCCGCGTGGAGATCACCCACGCCGCCCCCCAGGGCAGTAAGCTCAAGGCCGAGAAGGGCATCAACCTACCGGGCACAGTAATGGATATCCCTGCCCTGACGGCCAAGGACCTGGCCGACCTGCGGGTCATGGCGCCCCTGGTGGAGATGGTGGGCCTGTCGTTCGTGCGCACCCCCGGAGACGTGCTGGCCCTGCAGGACGAAATGCGAGCCCTGGGCGCCGGTCACCTGGGTACGGTGCTGAAGATCGAGACCCGCCAGGGCTTCGAGAACCTGCCGATGATCCTGCTGGCCAGCCTGCGCCATCCCCCAGTGGGGGTGATGGTGGCACGGGGCGACCTGGCAGTGGAGGTAGGCTTCGAGCGCCTGGCCGAGGTGCAGGAGGAGATCCTGTGGCTATGCGAGGCCGCCCACACCCCGGTGATCTGGGCCACCCAGGTACTGGAAAGCATGGCCAAGCGCGGTGTGCCGTCCCGCGCCGAGGTATCCGATGCCGCCCTCGCGGTGCGCGCGGAGTGCGTCATGCTCAACAAGGGGCCCTACATCGTGGAGACCGTGCAGTTCCTCAACGGCGTGCTGGAACGTATGAGCGGCCACCAGGTGAAGCGCCGCCCGGTCTCGCGCCGGCTGGCGGTATCCCGGCTGCCGCAGGGGCTGGAATTGACGACCGCCGGGCAGCCAGCCCAGGATGAGGGGGGAGAGGATGCCCAGCCGGTGGGCCTGCACGGCCACCAAGGCGACCTCGATACGCGGAATCCAACGGCAAAGGCCCCGGACCCTAGGGCGCTCTCTCTACCCTGAACGAGCCTTCTGTCCGCCGACGCTCGGCGCCGAACCAGGGCCCCTACCCCTCCCGCCTGCGCAGGGCGGCGATGACGTTCTCGCGGCTCTGGTAACGCACGTCTCGCCCCTTAGCCACAAAGATGACCTGCTCGGCGATGTTGCCCGCGTGATTGCCGATGCGCTCCAAGGCCTTGATGGCAAAGAGCAGGTCAATGACCTGCGAAAGCAGGGAGGGGTCCTCGACGACGAACGACATCAAGTGCCGCATGGCCGCGGCTACCTCGTCGGAGAGCTTGCTGTCGTCGGCGAAGACGTCCAGGGCCTGGTCGACGTCCGTGCGTGCGAGGGCACCCATGGCCCGCTCCATCATGCAGCAGGATTGATTGCCGAGGCGTCTGACGTGGTGAAAGATACTGGGCTCCAGCCGCGCCTCGCGGCCCTGGATGCGCAGGGCGCACTCCGCGATGTCCTCGGCCTTGTCCCCGGCCCGCTCCAGGTTGCCTACCGCCTTGGACAAGGCGAGCACCAGGCGCAGATCCACCGCCGCCGGCTGGCGCTTGGCGATGGTGCTGAAGATGTTCTCGTCCACGTCGAGCTCGAGGTAGTCGATCTTGCGCTCCCGCTCGATGACAACGCGCGCGGGCTCGGGATCGCCCTCGACCATCGCGGCCACGGCGTCCGTGACCTGCTCGATGACCCGCTCCCCCATCTCGAGGACGAGGCCCCGCAACTGGACCAACTCGCTGTCGTAGGCGCGGACGGTGTGGCCTTTAGTCGGCTCAGTACTCATGGAGTCGAACTCGCTCGAAGGAGGTGATAGGGCCGCAAATGCCCGGAGAGAAGCCGTTCCACGGCACCTGTGCAAGGCCCCGCTCGGGGGCGAAGCCCCCAGTGTCGGGACAAGGTGGAGACAAGTCCTAGGTGTGCGGTCCCATCAACCGAAGCGGCCGGTGATGTAGTCTTCCGTCAGCTTGTGCTGGGGGTTGGTGAAGATCTGGTCGGTCTCGCCGACCTCGACCAGGTCGCCCAGGTGGAAGTAGGCAGTGCGCTGCGAGACGCGCGCCGCCTGCTGCATCGAGTGGGTGACGATGGCGATGGTGTAGTTCTCGCGCAGCTCGTCGATCAGCTCCTCGATGACGGCGGTGGCGATCGGGTCCAGCGCCGAGCAGGGCTCGTCCATCAGGATCACCTCGGGCGAGACGGCGATGGTGCGGGCGATGCACAAGCGCTGCTGCTGGCCGCCGGACAGCCCGGTCCCGGGCTCGGCCAAGCGGTCCTTGACCTCCTTCCAGAGTCCCGCGTGGGTCAGGCTGCGTCTCCACAGATCGTCCAGCTCTGGCTTGCTGTTGGTGATCCCGTGGATGCGCGGGCCGTAGGCGACGTTCTCGTAGATGGACTTGGGGAAGGGGTTCGGCTTCTGAAAGACCATGCCGACCTGGGCCCGCAACGGCACCACGTCGATGCCCTTGTCGAGGATCTCCTGGCCGTCGAGCAGGATGGAGCCGCTCACCCGGGCCGACGGATGGTGTCGTTCATGCGGTTGAGGCAACGCAGGAAGGTGGACTTGCCGCAGCCCGAAGGGCCGATCATCGAGATCACCTCGTTGTTGCCGATGTCCAGGCTCACGTTCTTGATGGCCTGCTTGTCGCCGTAAAAGACATCGACCTTGCTGCAACGCATGCGCGCGTTTTCGACCGTCACGGTGCCGACGGTCCCGCCCAACTCGGTATGGCTGGACAGGTCGGCGGCGGACATGGCGCCGGTGTTGCCCGTCAGGGCGTCGGCAGTGCTGTTCATGTGCTTCCTCGTCGGGGTTCGCGCTTGGCCGTGATTGGGGTCGTGCGGCTCTCCGTTTGGCATATTCATGGCGCCGGTCCTACCAGCGACGTTCGAAACGACGGCGCAGCATGACCGCGTCAGGTTCATTAGCATCAGGAAAGCGAGCAGCACCATGATGGCCGCCGAGGTCGTTCGACGAAGGCGCGCTCCGGGCTGTCCGCCCACAGATAGATCTGCACCGGCAGCACCGTGGACGGATCGGTGAATCCGTGCGGAATGTCGACGATGAAGGCGATCATGCCGATCATGAGCAGTGGCGCCGTCTCGCCCAAGGCGCCGGGCCATGCCGATGATGGTGCCGGTGAGCATCCCCGGCATGGCCAGCGGCAGGACGTGGTGGAACTGGGCCTGCAGCGGCGAGGCGCCGACGCCGAGGGCCGCCTCGCGGATCGACGGCGGCACCGACTTCAGGGCCGCGCGGCTGGCGATGATGATGGTCGGCAGGGTCATCAGGGTCAGCACCAGGCCGCCGACCAGGGGCGTGGAGCGCGGCACCCCGAAGACGTTGAGGAACACCGCCAGGCCGAGCAGGCCGAAGACGATGGACGGCACCGCGGCCAGGTTGTTGATGTTGACCTCGATCAGATCGGTCCAGCGGTTCTTGGGCGCGAACTCCTCCAGATAGAGGGCGGCACCCGACGCCGATGGGGAAGGAGAACGCCAGGGTCAGCAGCAGGGTGTAGAAGAGCCCGACGAGGGCCCCGGCGATGCCGGCCAGCTCCGGCTCGCGGGAATCGCCGGTGGTGAAGAAGCTGGTGTTGAAGCGCTTCTCGAGCTGTCCCTTGGCGGCCGAGGGCATCCAGCCAGCCCAGGGTGCGGTCGTCCACCCGGCGGTTCTCCTCCGGCAGGTCGCGATCGACCCGTCCCTTGACGAACATGTCCACTTCGTCGTCGGCCAGGAGCCAAACGTCCTGGGTCTTGCCGATCAGGTCCGGATCGGCGAGCACCATCCGCTGCAACTGATACGGGGCCCCGACGGCTGACCATGGCGGACAGCGCGCACTGGTCGCTGCGCTCGGTGACCTCGGGAAACCGGGCCAGGAGGGCGTTATCGATCAGGGCCTGTAGTCGGCGTCGGCCAGGGTATGCGGGTCGCGGCTGCCGTCGGGGTCGATGACCTCCGGGTCGAAGGCGATCGGGAGCTGGATATAGGTCTGCTCGAAAGCGGTGTAGCCCTTGCCGACGATGTCGACGAACAGGACCGCCACGAACAGCAGACCCAGGGCCATGGCGGCCATGCCCAGGGCGCGGAAGCGCCGCTCCGCGGCATAGCGCCGCTTCAGGCTCGCGTTGACGTGATCGATGACCCGCCGATCGGGCATCGCCCGGCGTCGGCGGCCTGGGGTCGGAGTCGCGGCCGCTGGACTATTCATACTGCTCCCGATACTTGCGCACGACCTGCAGGGCGATGACGTTGAGCACCAGGGTCACCACGAACAGCATCAGGCCCAGGGCGAAGGCGGCCAGGGTCTTGGCGCTGTCGAACTCCTGGTCGCCGATCAGCAGGGTGACGATCTGCACCGTCACCGTGGTCACCGCCTCCAGCGGATTGGCGGTCAGGTTGGCGGCCAGGCCGGCGGCCATGACCACGATCATGGTCTCGCCGATGGCCCGGGAGACGGCCAGCAGGATGCCGCCGACGATGCCCGGCAGGGCGGCCGGCAGGATCACCCGCTTGATCGTCTCGGACTGGGTCGCGCCCAGGGCGTAGGAGCCGTCGCGCATGGCCTGGGGCACGGCGTTGATGACGTCGTCGGAGAGCGACGAGACGAAGGGGATGATCATGATGCCCATGACCAGCCCGGCGGCCAGGGCGCTCTCGGAGGCCACCGATCAGGCCCAAGGCCTCGCCCCAGCCGCGGATGGCCGGGGCGACGGTCAGGGCGGCGAAGAAGCCGTAGACCACGGTCGGGATGCCGGCCAGGATCTCCAGCATCGGCTTGGCCACGGCGCGCAGGTTGCGCGGGGCGTACTCCGACAGGTAGATGGCCGACATCAGGCCGATGGGCACCGCCACCAGCATGGCGATGAGCGAGATCAGCAGGGTGCCGGCGAACAGGGGCACGGCCCCGAAGGCACCCGGTCGAGCCGACCTGATCGGCGCGAAGGGCCGTCTGGGGGCTCCAGCTCGGTGCCGAAGAGGAAGTCCGTCCAGGGCACCTGCTGGAAGAAGCGCAGGGACTCGAACAGCACCGACAGGACGATGCCGAGGGTGGTCAGGATGGCGATGGAGGAGCAGACGATCAGCATGACCATCAGGGTCCCCTCGACCCCGTTGCGGGCGCGAAGCTGCGGACCGATGCGCTTGAGGGCCAGGGCCATGACCGCCGCCGGCCAGGGCGAAGACCAGGCCCCAGAGGGCGAACCCGGCAATCCGTTGCAGGCTGGGCATAGTGGTCGGCCGCCGCCTGGATCTCCGGGGACAGGCTCGCCGCTGACGATGTTGCCCGTGGCCAGGTTCTTGACGTCGTTGACCAGGAGCCCGAGGCGGCCCTCGGACAGCCCCTCGGTCAGGCTGGCCGGGAGCTCCGCCTTGACCAGGGCGGCGACCACGTGGTCCTGAAGCCCGGACCAGAGGGCGAGGATCAGGACGGCCGGCAGGCCGGCCCAGAGGGCCGTGAGAGCCCATAGTAGCCGGGCAGCGAATGCAGGTTGCTGATGCGGTCGGGCCGCCGACCGCGGCCACGGCCCGCTTGCGCCCGAGCTGGTAGGCCAGGGCCAGGACCCCGAGCAGCGCGAGCAGCGGTATCCAGCTTGGCATGGGTGGGTCCCGTTGGAACTTCGAACGCCGGCGACCCACAGGGGCCGCCGGCGCGGGCGGCAGACAGGCCTCTGACCGGACGCGGCTATTCGGCTTGGCCATGGGGGTCAGGGCCTTGGCCGCGGCGGCAACCTTGGCGCGCTCGGCCTCGGGCAGGGGGATCAGGCCCTTGTCGGCCAGGTAGCCGTCGTCGCCCCAGGCCTTGTCGTTGGTGAACTCGGCGACGTACTCGTCGATGCCGGGGATGATCCCGACGTGCGCCTTCTTGACGTAGAAGAACAGGGAGCGCGAGACCGGGTACTTGCCGGCGGCGATGTTGTCGAAGGTCGGGGCCACGCCGTCGACCTTCGAGCCCTGGATCTTGTCGGCGTTCTGATCGAGGAAGCTGAAGCCGAAGATACCGAGGGCCTTCGGGTTGGCGTCCAGCTTCTGGACGATCAGGTTGTCGTTCTCGCCGGCCTCGATGTAGGCGCCGTCCTCGCGGATGCCGTGGCAGACGGCCTTGTGCATCTTCTCGTCGGTCTTCTTCAGGGCCGTCGATGCTCGGGAAGGTCTTGCAGCCGCCCTCCATGGCCAGCTCGACGAAGGCGTCGCGGGTGCCGGAGGTGGGCGGCGGGCCGAGCACCTCGATCTTCTCGGTGTCCGGCAGGGCCGGGTTGATGTCCTTCCAGGTCTTGTAGGGGTTGGCGATCAGTTTGCCGTCTGGGGTCCGGCACCTCCTTGGCCAGGGCCAGGAAGATGTCCTTGAGGGTCAGGTCGAACTGCGGGGCCGCCTTGGAGTTGGCGAGGACGATGCCGTCGTAGCCGATCTTGACCTCGACGATCTCCTTGACGCCGTTCTCTGGCAGGCCTCGAACTCGGACGCCTTGATGCGCGCGCGAGGCGTTGGTGATGTCCGGGTTGTCGACGCCGACGCCGGCGCAGAACAGCTTCATGCCGCCGCCGGTGCCGGTGGACTCGACCTTGGGGGTCTTGAACTTGCCGGAGCGGCCGAAGTTCTCGGCCACGGCGGTGGAGAACGGGAAGACGGTGGACGAGCCGACGATGGAGATGGCGTCGCGGGCCAGGGCCTGCGCGGAGAAAGAGGCCGTCAGGACGACGGCGGCGGCAACGAAGGTCTTGCGCATAGTCAACCTCAACTCAGTTTGGGCGGGGATAGTCGGCCCGGACATTCTCCCCGTGAAGGGTTGAGATCATATGACACCAATGTGACGTTTCGGTGACAGCAGGAGCCCTGCCGCAGCTACCTCAGGCTGCTCAGGCTCCGCACGAAGCCCATGGTCGCATTGAAGAAATCCGCTTCCCGGTGGGCTCCGCAGTAGGCCCGAACCTGGCGCATGGCACCATCGATCCCGGCCCCGCGCAGGACATCGTCCCCGGTGGCCAGGTTCAGCGCGGACACGAACCCCGACAGCCAGTCCTGATAGCGGCTGTAGTCGGCAATGTCGCTATCCACCCCCTGGTCCCAGCCCTTGGCGGTGGCGAGGAAGGACTCGCACCCCTTCACCCCTAGGCCCCACAGGGGCGGGGATGCCTCGACAGCCGTCACCGTGAGGGCCAAGAGCAGGACAGAGGCGGCCCGCAGTGCCGGTCGCAGCGGCCAGCCGCGCGGTGGTCGCCCCGGACAGGGTGTGCTTGTTCATAGGCTAGATCCTGGGTTTGCTCGTCACGCCGCCCGCGCTATGCTGCCGCGAGTTACCCCCCATTCGCCCAGGTAAAGCCAGGCCATGCGTGTCTTGATGATTTCGGACGTCTACTTCCCTCGTGTCAACGGGGTCTCCACGTCCATTCAGACCTTCGCCCGGGAGTTGGTCGCCGCGGGTCAAGAGGTCACGCTGATCGCCCCGGACTACGGCCGCTCGGCCCCGGAGTCCTTCGAGGTCCTGCGCATTCCCTCGCTTTACCTCCCGCTGGACCCGGAGGACCGCATCCTGCGCCCCGGTCGGCTGAGGGCCCATCGCGCCCGTCTGGCGGCCCAGACCTTCGACCTGGTGCACATCCATACGCCCTTCGTGGCCCACTATACGGGGACGGCCCTGGCGCGGCGGCTCGGGATACCCGTGGTGGAGACTTATCATACCTTCTTCGAACAGTACCTGGACAAGTACGTCCCCGTGATCCCCTCGGCCTGGCTGCGCCTGGCGGCGCGCCGCTTTTCGCGCCGCCCAGTGCAACGACGTCGATGCCCTCGTCGTCCCCTCCCGGGCGATGCTGGAGGTCCTCGACGCCTATGGGGTCAAGGTCCCGGCCCGAGTCATTCCCACCGGAATCGAGCTGGAACAGTTCGGCTGCGGCGACGGCGAGCGCTTCCGGCGCGGCACGGCATCCCGGAGGAACGCCCGGTACTGGTCCACGTCGGGCGCCTCGCGTACGAGAAGAACATCGACTTCCTCCTCCGAGTGCTGGCGCGGGTCGGTAGCTGATTCCCAACGTTGCTCCTGGTCATCGCGGGCGAGGGGCCGGCGCGGCGGATCCTGGAGTCCCTGAGCCGAACGCCTCGGTCTGCAGGAGAAGTCGCTCTTCCTCGGTTACCTGCGTCCGCGACGGAGCCGCTGGAGGACTGCTATTGCGCGGGGGACGCCTTCGTCTTCGCCTCGCGCACCGAGACCCAGGGTCTGGTGCTGCTGGAGTCGATGGCCCTGGGGGTGCCGGTGGTGTCCACGGCGGTCATGGGGACCCGCGAGGTCCTCGGCCGGGGGCCGCGGCTGCCTGATCGCGGAGGACGACGAGGCCACTTCGCCGCCCAGGTCATCCGCCTCCTCGGAGACCCGGAACTGCGCCGCCGCCTCAGCGAAGAGGCCCGTGAATATGCCAGGGAGTGGTCGGCCCCAGCCCTAGCCGCCCGCATGCTCGATTTCTATCGGGAGGTGACGGCGCAGCACAGGCCCGGCCCGCGGACCTGAGCCCACGCCCGCAATCGCCGCCGCACCTGGACCAGCGATTGTCCCTGGCCGCACCCTTATTTCGGGGATAATGCGGCCGCTCGCCAGAGCGCACCCGAAGCAGTGTGCAGCCATGTGCCCAGCCGTTCGCCCCAGCCCCGGCCAGCCGCGGCCGACCCTGGTCGGCGGCCCTGTGCCTCAGCCCCCTTGGCATCAGGGGCGTGCTCTGCCATCTGGGGGCGAACCGTATGTGCCAGCCCCTAAGCCATCCCCGACCGGAGCCACGCAGTGCCAGCTTTGAGACCCTTCGGACGCCTCCTCGTTGCGCTGGCCCTTGCCAGCGTCTGGCTCGCCCTGGCCTGGGCTGGCGGCACCCGCGCGGCCAACCCGGAGACCGATCCGCCCGGTTGCGCCGACCCCCCTGCCCTACCGCGATTCGACGGCGCGCGCATCCTCGGTTGCATTGCGAGCGAAGCCGACGAAGCGATCCTGCCGCTTGCCGCCTGGAATGGGGACCCTGACGTCAGCTTCTGGGAGAGTTCCGTTCGCTTGGAGGGCCGGCGCACGCGCGTCCTCTATGTCATCCCGCCGGGACACAGCCCCCAGGAGCTGATGAGCGGCTACCGTAAGGCCCTGGTCGACCTCGGCTTTGAGATTCTGTTCGAGTGCGCTGGATTCCACGGCTGTGGGGTCGGAGTCGATGTCATCTACTCTGACCAGGCTTACGACAAGCGCTTGGAGGCCCCGCTAGCGGCGGCTGGCGCCTTCGCCCAGGGCACGGTACGGGAGCCCCGCATCCTGGTGGCCAAAGGGGCGGCGACCGGCGGCAGCTCCTACATCTTTGTTCTTGCGGCCCACCAGGACAATCCGACTGCCCCTGAGTCGGGCAAACGGGTCGCGGCCTTCGTCGAGGAGGTCGTCAGCCAGGGAACGGAGCAACACCTGATGCTGCTGAAGGCCGGTGAGTTGGCCCAGGGTATCGCCTTGGACGGCCATGTCCCGGTCTATGGGGTCTACTTCGATCCGGACCAGGCTGAGATCAAGCCGGAATCCCAGGATCAGCTGGAGGAGATCGCGAAGCTCCTGAGGGAGAATCCCGACCTGGCGCTCCATGTCGTCGGCCATACCGACAACCAGGGGAACCTAGCGCACAACCTCGAACTCTCCCGGAGCAGGGCGGAGGCGGTGGTTTCCGCGCTCATCCGGGACGCCGGCATCGCCCCGACGCGCCTGAGCCCCCAAGGAATCGCCGGTCTTGCCCCCATCGCACCCAACACCGCCGACGAAGGCCGGGGCATGAACCAGCGTGTCGAGCTGGTGGCCCAGTAACAGTCCCACCGGGGCGCGGAGCGATCGTTGTTCAAGGCGGCGAGAGGCGGAAGCATGCGACGCCCCTCTCAGGGGTCCAGACCACCGATCTCCGCGTCGCGAGGCTGCGGGAATCAAACCGGCACCGGATCGGCCCTCAGCCCGTCGCGGCCAGCGCGGTCTGCTCCGCGGAGCCAGGCGAGCACGAACCGCAAGATCTCCTCCGGGCGGTTGAGGTCGAGCAGCGGCAGGTCCGCGTTCCAGACAGAAGGGCTCGTCGCTCGCGACGGCGATCACATTGGAGTCCGTCGCGTGGATCAGGGGACGACCCAGGGACGGACGGTAAAGCTCGATCTTGGGGATGGCCTCGTGCTTAAAGCCCTCCACCAGCACCAGGTCCAGGTCGCGCGTGTCCACGCAGGGCAGAAGGTCGGACAGGCGGGGCTCCCGCGACGGCCCCCTGCACTCCTTGATCAGGGCCATGCGGTGGCGCGATGCGACCAGCACCTGGTCGGCGCCGGCCTTGCGCAGCTCGTAGCTGTCCTTGCCCGGGTGGTCGATGTCGAAGCTGTGGTGGGCGTGCTTGAGCAGGGCCAGACGCAAGCCCTTCGGCCTTGAGCAGGGGGATGAGCCTGCCGAGCAGCGTGGTCTTGCCGGTGCCGCTGTAGGCACAGACGCCGAGCAGGGGGACGGGGCAGCGGATGCTCAAGGCGTGACCTCCCGTTGCAGGAGGGCTGACATCCGCCTCGGAGTTGATATTGGCGAAGCTCTCGGGCCGGTCGCTCGAGGTCCGCCAGCGCCACCCGGTGACGGGCATACCAGAGGTCGATCTTGCGCTCGCCGGCGGCGAGGAAGGCGTGAAGGCTGGGCGCGAGGGCCACCGGGAGCAGGGCGTAGACCGGCTGCATGCGCTTGCCGTCGGTGGCCACGGCGATCTCGGCGCCGTCGCGCGCCAGGGCCGCGCACAGCCGCTCCACCAGGTCCGGCGCCAGGAAGGGCCCGTCGCAGGGCACGGTCACGATCCAGGGTGTGCTAGGCCGCCGCCATGGCGCTGGCGAAGCCCTGCGAGCGGGCCCTGGAACCCGTCGATCCGGTCCGCGATGACGGGATAGCCGAATGCCTCGTAGGCCTCCCGGTTGCGGTTCGCGTTGATGGTCAGGGCCGCCGACCTGCGGTCGCCAGGGCCGCGATCACCCACTCCACCAGGGGCCGGCCGCGAAACGGCACCAAGCCCTTGTCCTGCCCGCCCATGCGGCGCGCCTGCCCGCCGCCAGGATGACCCCCGTGACGGCATCCGGCCGGGGCGGCCTGATCGAACTGATCGCTCAAGGTGCCTGTCTCCTCGCTCTGGTTCCGAACGCGCACCGGGGCTACCGGGCCGTCGGGCTTGAACCCAGCAAGACGGGTGCCACGGCGACATTGGCGTGTATGCCTGACCCCAGCGCCCCCGGTTCCGAGTCTCACGGCCGCGCCCGGCGCTGTCCATTTTCTGCGGCAGTTTGACCCGGTCGACTCCGCGATCCGGGACAAAATGTCCCGACTGACCTACCGGTCTTCGGACAAACGGTTATAGTGTTTCGCGTGATGCCGCATCGTCGACTAGGGGAAAACGGAACGAAGCGGCCCCGCCGCGCGTCACACTAGGGTGCATCGAATGACAATAGAAATGGCCGCCATCGTGACGGCGACACCACGGGAGATGTTGGAGATGGGTTTCGATCCTCTGCGGGCCGCTCCGGCGCCCGACGCTTCGCCCGATCCTGGGCTGTTCAGCGGTGCGCGCCCTCAATCGAGCGGCGGGTGCCTCGGTGCTGCTGTCTGGACGCCGAGCCCACGATGCGGAGCTTCATGCAGCGCGGGCTCTCACGTCACTTCGCCCTGGTGGAGGGTGCCGCGGACCGATCCGAGGCGGAGGACCTGCTGCACCGCTGTCACTTCGACCTGCTCATCGCAGACATCGGGCCCTCCGGCACGGGCGGGCTCGCCTGGGTAGAGAGCCTGCGTGACCAGGGCAGCAGTCTCGAGGTGATCTTCGTGGCCGCCGACGCTGACCTCCACAGCGCCATCGCGGCGCTGCGGGCCGGGGCCTGCGATTTCATCCTCAAGCCCTTCCGTATCGAGCAGCTCCTCGCCGCCGCCCAACGCGGTGCCGAACGGCGCAGCATCCAACGCGAGAATTTCCTTCTGCATCGTGAGGTCGAGCAGCATCAGGCCTTGGGAGGCCTGGTGGGGAACTGCGCTTCCATGCATGACGTATGCGCCATCATTCAGCGCGTTGCGCCCATGCCATCCACGGTGCTCATCGAGGGAGAATCCGGGACCGGCAAGGAGCTGGCGGCCCGCGCCATCCACACGCGCAGCGGACGCCGCGGCGGCTTTGTCGCCATCAACTGCGGGGCGGTCTCGGCGGACCTCCTCGAGAGCGAGCTCTTCGGCCACGTCAAGGGCGCCTTCACCGGCGCCCATCAGGCCCGGGAGGGCCTGTTCGGCTTTGCCCAGGACGGAACCCTGTTCCTCGACGAGATCGCCGAGCTGCCCCTGGGCTTGCAGGCCAAGCTGCTGCGAGTGCTGGAGGAGCGGACGGTCCGGCCCGTCGGCGGCAATGAGCAGGTGCCGGTCGATGTGCGCATCATTGCGGCCACCAATCGGACCCTTTCTTCGGAGGTAACGGCGGGACGTTTTCGCGAAGACCTGTTCTACCGGCTCAACGTGGTGGCAGTGCGCCTGCCCCCCCTGCGCGAGCGGCGAGAGGATGTGGTGCTCCTGGCGCGACACTTCCTCAGTCGGCTCTCGGCCGAGCTCGGCGTACCGGCCCCCGACTGGGACGGTTGGGACTTGGACCAGCTGCGCCGCTACGACTGGCCCGGCAACGTGCGGGAGCTGCGTAACGTGATCGAGCGCTGCCTGCTCCTTGGCCGACGTCCGGGCCACTGTATCAGCGAGCCGCGGGCTGGCGAGACCGCCACGCCGGACGGCGAGCCGGACCTGTCACTCGCGGCTGTGGAACGTGCCCACATCTTGCGGGTTCTGCAGATTGCGGATGGCAACAAGTCCGAGGCCTCACGACACCTAGGCGTTTCGCGTAAGACCCTTGAGCGCAAACTCAAGGCTTGGGCGGGGAGCGCTACCAGCGCCGAGAACTGATATCCCATCCGCCGCAGACCGGCTGCGATAAAAGGCCGACGAGGTCCTTATCTAGTCCTGCCCCCAGACCAGCCGGCCTGTCTCGGCCAGATCATAGCCCCCAAGCAGCTTGGCCAATTGGGCGGTCTCCGGGTCCTTCAGGCGGGCCATCAGGTCTTGGAAGAGCTTGCGGAAGTAGATGCCGCGCTCCAGGGCCAAGTCGAAGGACTCCCAGCCGGTCGAAACGAAGCCGAGGCCCATCTCCGACGCGGCGGCGCGGGCGCCAGGTGCGGCATCGGCAAGACCCAGTGGGATGGAGGCAGCGGCGTCCCGTTCCGAGAGCGCGGTGACGGTGGCACTCAGTGCCCGAACCTCGACTCCGTGCCGAGTCAGGGCCTCGTCGAAGAACCGCCTTGCGCCGGCCCCTTGCTGGCGCAAGGCCCAGCGCAGGGGGCGGCGCAGGAGCCTCCCCAGGTCCGCCCCCTCCTTCCCGAGTTCCGGGCGCAACATCACCCCCTGTTCCCGACGAAAGGCGCGGACCAGCACCCAGCGCCGGTGGCCGCCGTATTGACCGAGCAGGGCCGGGTGTCGCAGGTGGCTCTCCTCGCTCGGACCCCAGTGCATGGGACAGGCGTCGGCCCGGTGGGCCTGCAGCAGTTCCAGGCCGAGCCGGGTGCCGGTGGGGCTGTAGCTCACCAGGGCGCGGGCTGCGGCGTCGCGGGTCAGGTTCTGAACCACACGATGCAGCAGCGGGTCGTCGCTGCCTGCCATGATCAGGCGGTCCGACAGCAGCCCCCCGTGGCTCGACTCCATCATCCAGCGGTCGATGAGGTCCCGCGGAAACATCCACTTGCCCGTTACCTTGGTGCCGGGGATGCGTCCCTCCGAGACCAGGGCATAGACCTTTTTCTCGTTGAGGTTGAGGTACTGCGCCACCTGGCGGACATCCAGGAAGCGCGGAAGTTCTGCGACGAGGGCGGGCATGGTGGTCAAATCTTGCTCCGACATGAATTCGGCCGCGGTTGAAGATGGACGCCAGGGACAGCCCGGCCCCGTTGCTCCTACGCTGCGCCGTGCCCCTCGAAAAGGTCGAGCACCGCCCGTGAGCAGGTCCCCTCCGCCCAACCCGCCCCTTCCACTAGTCCTCGTCCCTGCCCCGCCCTCGGCCACCCTTGGTCCGGGCATTGTTCTGGAAACTGGGAATCGCATCGAACAGAACCCGCTCGGCCCCGTTGTAGATCAGGAAATGCTGCCCCTTGGCGCGGGCGATCAGGGTCACCCCCACTTTCTGGGCGAATTCCAGACCCTTGTGGGTGATACCCGGAACGCGAGAGCAGCACCGGTATACCCATCTGGGCCACCTTGATCACCATCTCCGAGGTGAGCCTGCCGCGTGGTGTAGAAGACCTTGTCCGGCACCCTCCACCGCGTTGAGCCACATGTAGCCGGCGATGGCGTCGGCCGCATTGTGGCGGCCCACGTCCTCGACGAAGAGCTCGATCCCGTTTGGTCCGCCCCCTGCCCACGAGCAGAGAGCGCAGCCGTGCACCGCCCCCGCCCGGCGGTAGACCTCGTTGTAGCTGTTCAGCCGCTCCAGCAGGGCATAGATCTGGGACTGGCGCAGCCGCACCGGCGGCAGGCGCAGCCGTTCGATCTGCTCGCTGAGCCGCCCGAATACGGTCCCCTGCCCGCAGCCCGTGGTGACGGTGCGGTGTCTGAGCTTCTCCTCCAGGTCGCCGATGCCGTCGAAGGTGGTCACGGCACAGGCCTCGGTCTCCCAGTCCACCTGAATGGAATGCACGGACTCCAGACAGGGCACCAGCCGCTGGCCCCGCAGGTAGCCCAGTACCATCAGCTCGGGGTGGGTACCCAGGGTCATCAGCGTCACCACTTCCCGCTTGTCGATGTAGAGGGTCAGGGGCTGCTCGCCGGCGATGTCTCCCTCGCGGGCCTCGCCGTACTCGTCCACTGCCACCACCGAATAGGCCGGCTTGAGACCAGCGTCGGAGAGCAGGGGACGGTAGCGGTCTCGCGGTGCCGGGGTGCCCATCTCAGCCTCCGGTGGCGTTCATGTGGCGGAAAATCACTGGCTTGGCGGTGAGGTCAAAGTCGTGTCCCCGCGGTTTGATGGACATGGCCGCCACGATGGCCCCTTTGACCGCGTTGTCGTCGCCCGGGTTGGCGCGCAGGGCGCGCCGCATGTCTGCAGAGTATTCCTGCCCCAGGCACAGGAGCAGCCGCCCCTCGGCGGTCACCCGCACGCGGTTGCAGTCGCCGCAGAAGTTGTGGCTATGCGGCGAGATGAAGCCCACCTTGGTGTCGTTGCCCGGGAGCCGGAAGTAACGGGAGGGGCCGCCCGTGGTCTCGGTGGTGGGGATGAGCTCGTAGCGCTCGGCCAGGTCGCGGCGGATCTGGTCGCTCGAGTAGTAGGCCTCGGCGCGGTCGTGGTCACCGATGACTCCCAGGGGCATCTCCTCGATGAAACTGATGTCCATCCCCCGCTCCAGGGCGAAGCCGACCAGGTCGCCGACCTCGTCGTGATTGCGGTTCTTGAGGACGACGCTATTGATCTTGACCCGCTGGAAGCCCGCCTCCAGGGCGGCGTCGATGCCCGCCAGGGTGCGCCCGATCTCCCCCAACCGGGTGATGGTGTGGAAGCGCGCGGGTCGTAGGGTGTCGAGACTGACGTTGATCCGGGTCACGCCCGCCGCCGCCAGGTCCCGGGCATAACGGGCGAGCTGGGTGCCGTTGGTGGTGAGGGTCAGGTCACGAATGCCGGGCAGGGATCCGAGTTGCTCGAAAAGCCACAGGACATTGCGCCGCACCAGGGGCTCACCGCCCGTCACCCGCAACTTGGTCACCCCGAGCTCGCTGAAGCACCGGCCGAGGCGTGCGATCTCCTCCAGGGTCAGGATCTGGCTGCGGGGCAGGAACTGGATGTCCTCGGACATGCAGTAGACGCAGCGCAGGTCGCAGCGGTCGGTGACGGACAGCCGCACATAGGTGATGCGGCGACCGAAACGGTCCACCAGCCGATCGGGAAGATCCGCGGGAAGCGCGGTCATGGGGTCCCTCCAGCGTCAGGTCACTCGTAACGGTACAGCAAGATCCGTTCCCCGATCCGCCAGCACCTGGCGCGCCGGTGCAGCTCAGGGCGATTGCGCCAATGCTTGCCCGGGCGCCCCGGCGGAAGTGCGGCTCGATGGGTCGGATCGGCCCAGTCTTTCCCCCTTTTCGGGACAATTTGTCCCATGACCCCGGTTGTCAGGATTGGTTCGGATTTTCCGGGATGCCCCGCCGTTGCCGTCCCGGGCGCCCAGGTGCGCCTACTGGTATGCAACTTGCGCCTTCAATCCGTCTGAGCAGCTAATCTGACGCATCTGAATAGGGAGGGCGCGATGACTGAGCGGATCGAGGCGCCAGCAACCAGATTCCCCGTCTGCGTGATCATGGAGCGCCGCCGGGTCAGCGGAAACCGCTGGATCACCGAAAACTGGCGTGCGCTGGGAGTCACCGTCGGGGACTTTCCCGGCCCCGGGCCTGCGAAGCCGCGGCTAATGGTGGAAGGCCCGGATGCCGCCCAATACCTCTGGACGGCGCTATGCGTCGAGCTCTTTCCGGACGAGGCCGAGAGCTACTACCACAACCTCACGGTCGAAGCGCCCGCCTGCTACGTGGTGACTCGCCCCCGGGAGGACGGCATGCCGCGCCCGGTGCTCGTCACGGTGAGCTTCGACGCCGGGCAGGCCTACCAGGAGGGCGGTGAGACCGTCTACAGCGTGCCGTTGCCGCCCCAGCTCTATCGTGCCGCGGAGGCCTTCGTGCTGACCCACTATATCCCCGAGAAAAGGCGCAAGCGCGAGCGCCAGGACTGGAAGAAGGAGGTCCAGCGATGACCTCGACGGACGACGTCGGGCGCGATGGGGGCTTCCTGTCCCGCTGGTCCGAGCGCAAGCAGGCCGCGCGGCAGGGCGTTGCCCTGGCCGCTGATCCGCCTCGCCATGGGCCGGATGGGCGCGCCGAGGGGGCGCCCGAAGTGGCGACCGCAACGGGCGCAGAGGCACCTGTGGCGGCTGCCGATCCGACGCCCGCGCCGCGCCAGCGCCAGCGCTGACCGACGCCGACATGCCCCCGCTTGATTCACTCGACGGTTTCTCCGACTACTCGGGCTTCCTCTCCCGGGGCGTCACGGCGTCCCTACGCCGCCAGGCGCTGGCCCAGTTCTTCCATAGCCCGCACCTCAATGTGACCGACGGCCTGGACGACTTCGCGGAGGACTACACCCGCTTCGAGGCGATGGGGGACCTGGTCACGGCGGATATGCGACATCAGCTCGATGTAGCGGCCCAGCGCTTGGCAAGGCGCAGGGCGGACGAGGCCGGTCGGGTACCGGGCGGCCTCGATGCCGGTGTGCCAACCGCGACGCCTGTGACGGATTCGCAGGGGGCAGATGCGCCCGCGGGGCTGGCGGAGTCTGATTCGGCCGTCGCGGCTCTGCCCGATGCTTCGACCGATGCCCAGATCGATGCTTCGGCGGAGCAGCGCGTCCCCGTCGAGCGACCAGGAGATCAAGCATGAGCACAGCCCTGGCCGATCTGGCCGACCTGCGTAACCGGGCCGCCCGGGAAACGGCCTTGGCGAAGGTTGCCGCCGATCGGGTCGGAGTCACGGGCCTGGTCCGCTACCACTCCTCCGGACGGCTCCTGATCGTCGGCCCCGACCCCGAGCCGATCGCCCGGCTGGCCGAGGCCGCCTCACCCCTGCGCCCGGCTGTCCTGCTGCTGGCGGGGGGCACGGGGGCGGTCGCGAGACCTCACCACTTGGCGGGCGAGCCGGGAGCAAGTGTCGCGATCGGTGGCTGGCTTGGCGACTTTCGCCTGAAACTGCCGGGTCAGGGAGCCGGTGAGGAAAGGTTCGACCTGGTCCTCGATCTCTGCGATCCTCCGTTCGTCGGTGTCGAGCTGCCACCCCCGGGGTACGCCGCCCCGGGGCCCGAGACCCAGCCCCAGGACGGGGCGCTTGACGGGCTCCGGGACCTTGTCGGCGAGTTCGAGAAGCCCCGCTTTTTCGAGTACGACCCAAGCATCTGTGCTCACGGCATGAAGGGCACGACTGCTTGCCGGCGCTGCATCGATGCCTGTCCCGCCGAGGCCATCACCAGCCTGGGGGAGCGGGTCCGGGTTGAGACCAACCTGTGCCAGGGGGGCGGTGCCTGCGCCACCGCCTGCCCGACCGGGGCCATCACCTACGGCTACCCGCCGGTGGGTGACCTGCTGGAGCGGGTGCGCCGGCTGCTGGCCGCATATCGGGCGGCCGGTGGCGAGGGCGCCGTGCTCGTCGTCCACGACACGGAGGCCGGCGCCGAGGCATCGGCCGCACTTGCCGCCGAGGCGGGCCACGTACTCACGCTGGCCGTGGAAGAGGTTGCGAGCCTCGGCCTGGATGCCTGGTTCTCGGCACTGGCCTACGGTGCGCGGGCGGTACGGCTGCTCGATACGCCGCGGATCCCGTCAAGCGCAAGGCGGGAGTTGGACCAGCAGCTCGAATTCGCCCAGGCCATCCTCTCGGGACTCGGGTATCCCAAGGGCTCGGTGAGCTGGCTGGGAGAGGGTCCCAGCCCGGCCGACGCTGTCATGCCTGCCCTTGTCCCTGCCCAATTCGCCGCCGTCGGCGGCAAGCGACAGACCTTCTTCGCCGCCGTCGACCACCTGTATGCCCAGGCAACCAGCGCCCGACCGCTGGCGGAGCTCACCGCAGGTGCGCCCTTCGGGACCGCCACGGTGGATACCAATGCCTGCACCCTCTGTCTTGCCTGCGTGACCGTCTGTCCGGGCAAGGCGCTCCAGGACGGCCACGACGTGCCGCAGTTGCGGTTCCTGGAAGCCAACTGCGTCCAGTGCGGACTCTGCACCCGTTCCTGCCCGGAAGACGCCATCTGGATCACGCCAAGGCTCCTCTTCGACGCGGTGGCGCGCGGCCGACCGCGGGTGTTGAGGGAGGACAGCCCCTTCCATTGCGTGAGCTGCGGGAAGCCCTTCGCGACGACCGCCGTCATCGGGCGCATCGAACTGCGCCTCGCCGGCCATTCGATGTACCAGGATCCAAAGGCCAAGCGCAGACTGAAGATGTGCGGCGACTGCCGCGTCGCGGACCAGATGTTGGCCCAGGAGCTGTGAGCGGGGCAGATAGATACCCGCGATGCGCCTCAAGATCCAAGCGGGCTTGGTCGGATCCATCGCTTTCGTTCCATTCTTTCCCACCAGATCTGGCCCTTTCCTTGCTGCCATTTCAGGACTAAACGAACCCATGGCCCAAGACCCATTGAATTCGCGTGCTGCGCAAGTCACCGATCGCGCCCAGTTTGAGCCCCCGCCGGAGGCAACGTCGGTGTCCGCCGAAGACAGGGCCCGTGCGGGGCTCTACGGATTGCTGGCTGCCCTCTTGCGGGACGTGCCCGATGAGGCCCTGCTGGACCGGGTCAATCGGCTCGATGCCCCCGCTGGGCGCGATGCCTTTGCCCTCGCGTGGGACGGACTGCGGCTGGCCGGCGCGCAAGTCACGGCCGCCGAGGTCGACGACGAGTATCACCGCCTCTTCATCGGCTTGGGCCGCGGTGAGCTGGTGCCCTACGGGTCCTGGTACCAGACGGGTTTCCTCATGGAGCAGCCCCTTGGGGCGCTTCGCCGGGACCTCGCGGCTTTGGGTTTCGAGCGGGAGCCGGGCGTGCACGAGCCCGAGGACCACGTGGCCGCGCTCTGCGAGGTGATGGCTCAGCTCGCGCTCGATCCCGAGATGTCCGGTGGAGCGCCAGCGCGATTTTTACCGGGCCCACCTCGGAGCCCTGGATCGCCCGCTTCTGCCGCGACCTGGATGGCGTGCCGGGGGCGCCGCTCTACGGAGCCGTAGGACGCCTGGGCGCTGCCTTCTTCGAGATCGAAGGCCGCTACCTGGAGATGGAAGGCTAGCGCCCCACCACGGCGCGAATCACGAGGATCTTGACGAGACCTATACCGACGACAGGGACGACCAGCGTACACCGACGAACAGCGTATACCGACGAAGGGTAATGCCATGAAGCACGAGAAGACCGATCCCGAGGCCCGGCGCGACTTTCTGAAGGCTAGTGCCGTGATGGGTGCCGGAGCGGCCGCCGCAGGCCCTACTTCCCGGCGCAGTCGCGGCAGCCCCAGAAGAGTCTGCCCAGGGCGAGCCCGCTCAGAAGGGCTACCAGGCCAGCCAGCACGTCCTCGATTATTACCGGACCGCCCGGATCTGAACCCGGATCTGAGCAGGCGCCGTCCGCCGACCGCGGTCAGGAGAATCCCATGAAGCTCGTGAAGAAATCCGCCACCACCCATCGCGACACCGGTTCCGCAGCACCTGTAACCGGGTTGGCCGTGAGCCGCCGCGATTTCCTGCGCAAGACCAGCCTGGTCACCGGTGGAGCGGCGCTGGCCGTTGGCCTGTCACCTGGCATGGTGCGCAAGGTGCGTGCCGCCGATCCCGCCCCTGGCGGCGGCGATGAGGTGAAGACCGCGCGGACCATCTGCACCCACTGCTCCGTGGGCTGCGGCATCTACGCCGAGGTACGCAACGGCGTCTGGACGGGTCAGGAGCCCGCCTTCGATCACCCCTTCAACCTGGGCGGGCACTGCGCCAAGGGTGCCGCGGTGCGGGAGCACGGCCATGGGGAGCGGCGGCTCAAGTACCCGATGAAACTGGTCGGCGGGAAATGGAAGCGCATCACCTGGGATGAAGCCCTCAACGAAGTCGGCGACAAGATGCTCGCCATCCGTGAGCAGTCCGGACCGGACTCCGTATACTGGCTCGGCTCCGCCAAGCACAGTAACGAGCAGGCCTACCTGTTCCGCAAGTTCGCGGCCCTGTGGGGCACCAACAACGTGGACCACCAGGCACGCATCTGCCATTCGACCACCGTCGCCGGAGTCGCCAATACCTGGGGCTACGGGGCGATGACGAACTCGTACAACGATATCCACAACTCCAAGGCGATACTGATCATCGGCGGCAACCCCGCCGAGGCCCATCCCGTTTCGCTGCAGCATGTGTTCCGTGGCAAGGAGCGCAACAACGCGCCCCTGATCGTCATCGACCCGCGCTTCACCCGTACCGCCGCGCACGCCGACCACTTTGTCCGCCTGCGCCCCGGCACCGACGTGCCGCTGGTCTACGGCATGCTCTGGCACATCTTCCAGAACGGCTGGGAGGACAAGGAGTTCATCCGCCAGCGCGTCTATGGCATGGACGATGTGAAGGCGGAGGTCGCCAAATGGACGCCCGACGAGGTCGAGCGTGTCACGGGCGTGCCCGAGGAGCAGGTCTACCGGGCGGCCAAGCTCATGGCCGACAACCGTCCAGGCACCTTCATCTGGTGCATGGGCGGTACCCAGCACACCATCGGCAACAACAACACCCGCGCCTACTGCATCTTCCAGTTGGCGCTGGGCAACATGGGCGTGTCCGGCGGCGGCACCAACATCTTCCGCGGCCACGACAACGTGCAGGGCGCGACGGACTTCGGCGTCCTCTCGCATGACCTGCCCGGCTATTACGGACTGGCGGAGGGCTCCTGGAAGCACTGGGCCAAGGTGTGGGGAGTCGACTACGAATGGCTGAAGGGCCGCTTCGACCAGGCCGAGATCACGGACCAGGGCAGCTACGAGACGGAAGGGGACAAGCCCCTGCCGCCGATGAACGCAAAGGGCATCCCGGTCTCCCGCTGGATCGACGGTGTACTGGAAGACAAGGCCAACATCGCGCAGAAGGACAATGTGCGCGCCATGGTCTTCTGGGGCCACGCACCCAACAGCCAGACCCGTGGCACGGAGATGAAGAAGGCCATGGAAAAGCTGGACATGATGGTCATCGTCGACCCCTATCCGACCGTGCTCGGCGGTCATGAACGACCGCACCGACGGGGTCTATCTGCTGCCCGCCTGCACCCAGTTCGAGACCACCGGATCCGTCACCGCCTCCAACCGCTCCATCCAGTGGCGCGACAAGGTCATCGAGCCCCTGTTCGAGTCGCGGCCCGACCACACCATCATGTACCAGTTCGCGAAGAAGCTCGGCTTCGCCGACGAGCTGTGCAAGAACGTACAGGTCGTGAACGACGAGCCGCTCATCGAGGACATCGTTCGCGAATACAACCGCGGCATGTGGACCATCGGCTATACGGGGCAGAGCCCCGAGCGCCTGAAACAGCATCAGCAGAACTGGCACACCTTCGACGTCACCAGCCTCAAGGCCGTTGGTGGTCCGGCGGACGGCGACTTCTACGGTCTGCCCTGGCCCTGCTGGGGCACCGCCGGAGATGAAGCACCCGGGCACGCCCAACCTCTACGACACCTCCATAGGCCGTGGCGGAGGGTGGGCCTGCCCTTCCGCGCCCGCTTCGGTGTGGAGCGCAATGGGGTCAGCCTGCTCGCGGAGGACTCCTGGACCAAGGGGTCGGAGATCGATGCGGGCTACCCGGAGTTCACCGCGGACATCCTGAAGCAGCTCGGCTGGTGGGACGACCTCACCGACGCCGAGAAGCAGGCCGCGGAGGGCAAGAACTGGAAGACCGACCTCTCCGGCGGCATCCAGCGGGTGGCCATCAAGCACGGCTGTGCCCCCTTCGGCAACGCCAAGGCCCGCTGCGTGGTGTGGACCTTCCCGGACCAGGTGCCCATCCACCGCGAGCCCCTCTACACCAGCCGCCGCGACCTGGTGGAGAAGTACCCCACCTACGAGGACCGCAAGAGCTTCTATCGGCTGCCGACCCGCTACGGCTCCATCCAGGCAACGGATTACACGGGGGACTTCCCGTTGATCTTCACCAGCGGTCGCCTGGTCGAATACGAGGGCGGCGGCGACGAGACCCGCTCCAACCCCTGGCTCGCGGAGCTGCAGCAGCACATGTACGCCGAGGTCAACCCGCGGGACGCCAACAACGCCGGGGTGCGCGACGGCAAGGACATGTGGCTGGAAAGCCCGGAGGGCGCCCGGATCAAGGTCATGGCCCAGGTGACGGAGCGTGTGGCGCCCGGGGTGGTGTTCACGCCCTTCCACTTCGGCGGACATTTCGAGGGCAAGGACCTGCGTGCCAAGTACCCCGAGGGTGCCGACCCCATCGTGCTCGGCGAGGCGTGCAATACGGCGTTCACCTACGGCTACGACTCGGTGACCGCCATGCAGGAAACCAAGTGCTCGCTGTGCAAGATCTATCCGGCCTGATGCGGTCCTCGGCGGCCCCTGCGCGGGCCGCCCGATACATGCCGGTGCCCCGGGATTAGCTGGAGACAAGTCAATGGCACGAATGAAATTCTTTTGCGACGCCGAGCGCTGCATCGAGTGCAACGGCTGTGTGACCGCCTGCAAGAACGTCAACGAGGTCCCCTGGGGCATCAACCGCCGCCGGGTGGTGACCATCAATGACGGGGTACCCGGCGAGCGCTCCCTGTCCGTCGCCTGCATGCACTGCTCGGACGCCCCCTGCATCGCGGTCTGTCCGGTGGACTGTATCTACGACACCGCCGACGGCGTGGTGCTGCACGACAAGGACATCTGCATCGGCTGCGGCTACTGCTTCTACGCCTGTCCCTTCGGTGCACCCCAGTTCCCCACCGAGGGCGCCTTCGGCTCCCGCGGCAAGATGGACAAGTGCACCTTCTGCGCCGGCGGCCCGGAGCAGGACGGCAGCGCGGAGGAGCGGCGCAAGTACGGTGCCAACCGCCTCGCCGAGGGCAAACTCCCTGCCTGCGCCGAGATGTGCGCAACGAAAGCCCTGCTGGCGGGCGATGCGAGCGTGGTGTCCGACATCTACCGGGAGCGTGTCGCCTACCGGGGTGCAATGGGCCTGCAGCGCGGCTGGGGGGTGGCCTACGGCAAGCCCGGCGTGCAGGCGGGCAAGGGCGTGAAGGGCAAGGCAGCCGGCAAGGAATGACGGCGGCATCCGCCGCCACCCGCGCGGCCCGCGAACATACGCGTCCGCCGCTCGGATGGCGCGGGGCCGTCTGCCATCGACCGAGGAGCTTGACCGCCCATGACTGACGACGCCGCCGCGCGCAAGCGCCTGCGCTACCGCAAGGCCCTGCGGGTGAGTGCCCTGCTGCTTGCCTTCGTGCTGATCGCCCCACTGGTTCCCTACGGACTCGCCGCAACCGGGCTGCAGCTCAGCAACCCGGGGGCTGAGCTGTGGCGCGAGGTGCGCCAGCGGGTGCAGCCGCAGAACGCGACCACCGCCGTGGAGAACATCGACGGGTCCGTACTCATCAACACCTGGGGCGAGACCTGGCGGATATTCCGCGCCTCCCAGTTGGTGCCCATCGGCGGCGGCGTCCTTTTGGGCATGCTGGGACTGATCGCGGCCTTCTACCTGATCCGCGGAAAGATCAAGATCGAAGGCGGCCGATCCGGGAAGCTGGTGCCGCGCTTCTCGGTCAATCAGCGCGTGGTGCACTGGTTTGCCGCCGGACTCTTCGTTCTGCTCGGCGTGACCGGGCTGGTGCTGCTCTACGGGCGCTATGTCCTGATCCCGCTGCTCGGGCCCGAGGGCTTCTCCGCCACGGCGGCGGCCTGCAAGGAGGTCCACAACCTCTTCGGCCCCATCTTCCCCTTCGCCCTGCTTGCGCTGATGGTCCTGTTCGGCCGGGGCAACCGCTTCCGCTGGCTCGACGTCAAGTGGTTCCTCAAGGCGGGCGGGCTCTTCGGGCACCAGATCGCCGACTCCGGCTACTACAACGGGGGCCAGAAGACCTGGTTCTGGATGACGGTGCTGTTCGGGATCGTCATCTCCGTCTCCGGGCTGGTGCTCGACTTCCCGATGTTCGGGCAGGGCCGGGAGGTCATGGCCGCCGCCCACGTCGCCCATGCGGTGATCGCCATCGGTTTCATCGCGGCCTCTTTGGGTCACATCTACATCGGCACCCTGGGCATGGAAGGGGCGGCGGAGTCCATGACCCGGGGCTACGTGGACGCCAGCTGGGCCAAGGAGCACCACAACCTCTGGTACGCGGAGATGGAGAAGGCGGGCATGGTGGACGTGGCCGAGAACGCGCTCGAAGAGGTCAGGCGTCACGACGACATCGACTTCAAGGGCTTCGGTGTCGCCGCTGCGCAAGGGCGGTGAGGTCACGGATTGAGCAACTCGGTCGAGAGAGCCGCGAGACGAGGTCGCAACCATGTTTCTTGATTTTGTCGAAGGGCCCCTGTGGTACGCGTCCGTGGCGATCTTCGTTGCGGGCGTGGCCATTCGCCTCGTTCGAGGTCTTCGCCAAGGGCACTCGGCCCGACTTGGCCCCGCCGCGCGCCCGGGGTTGGCCCGGCGCCCTGCGCACCCTGGTGAGCCGCTCCTGGACGGCGGAAGGCTTTACGCGTGGGGCCACCTTCCATCTGGTGGCCGGCTACATGTTCCACATCGGGCTCTTCGTGCTGCTCGTGTTTGCGGCCCCCCATGTGGTCTTCATCGAGGAGCGCATCCTTGGCTTCGGCTGGGCGCCGGCACCCCACTGGCTGTTCATCCTGGCGGCGAACCTCGCCTTCGCGGGGATCATCCTTTTGTGGCTACGCCGGGTCATGCATCCAGTCATGCGCAAGATTTCCACCTTCGACGACCATGCGGCCGCGATTCTGATCTTCGCGGCGATGTTCACCGGTTGTATGGCGCTCTTGGAAAGCCACGACAGCTTGCGCGCCATTCACATGCTCACGGTGTGCCTGCTGCTCATCTATTTCCCATTTAGCCGGCTCATGCACGCCTTCACCTTCGCCATCAGCCGCAGCTACACAGGCGCGGCCATGGCGCGCAAGGGTGTGCAGGCCTAGATGGCGGCGCCAAGCTGCGAGGCCTTAGGCGATTTCTGTCAAATCAGATGATTAGCTCGATGGCTCAGCTGGCTGCCGGCGGTGGAGAACCTGGACCAGCCTTGAGGTGGCGGAACCAAATTTCCGCCGCTTCGAGACCGACTACGAGGCAGTTTTCCCCAGTTTCGGTGTCTGCGTGGGGTAGCCAGCTGGCCAGCTGAATTACGAAGCTAATCACCTCAAATCATGTACCAGCTAGCTTGTCTTTGCCCCCGCCTACTTTGTCGCGCCAGCAGTCAAATAGCCCAGCTATGCTCCTGCCGGTGCTCCTTGAAGGCGGACGTCAATCTGGCGCCATCTGGTCCATGATTCTCCGGCAATCGCCTTAGCGCACATGCTTCCGAAATTAGGAGACCTGACCATGCTCGCCGTCCAGACAGAGCACGACTTCGAGCGCGGCGTCTCGGTGCTGCGAAAGCAGATCGATGCCAAGGTCGCTTCCTATTTCTCGAGCTGCGTCCATTGCGGCCTGTGCGCGGAGGCCTGTCTCTTCTACACGGAGACCGGTGACCCGCGCTACACGCCGATCTACAAGGTGGAGCCCATGCGCCGGTCTGTGGCAGCGCGAACACACCTTCTTCGGCAAGCTCGGCAAGGCGCTGGGGTTCGGCAGGAACCTGACGGCGGACGACTTCGCCGACTGGCAGGAGATGACCTACGACAGCTGCACCCTGTGCGGGCGCTGCTCCATGGTCTGCCCGGTGGGCAACGACATCGCCTACATGATCCGCAGGCAGCGGGAGGCCTTTGCCGCGTCCGGCTACTCGCCCGAGGGGCTCCAGGGTGCCACCACCCGCGCCCTGGAGATCGGCAGCCCCATGGGCGTGACCCTGAAGGCGCTGTCGGCGCAGATCGCCCATGTGGAGCATGCCACTGGCCTCACCGTTCCCTTGGACAAGCAGGGCGCCGACTACATGGCGCTCCTCTCCTCCATGGAGGTCATCAACTTCCCGGAGTACATCGAGAGCCTGACGCGCATCTTCGACGCCGCCGGTGTGAGCTGGACCCTCGTCCAGCAAGGCCTTCGAGGCCACCAACAGCGGCATCCAGATCGGCGACTCCGCCATCGCCACGGAGCTGGTGAGCCGGGTGGTCGACGCGGCCGAAGGGCTCGGGGTCAAGTACGTCATCAGCCCCGAGTGCGGCCATGCCTACACGGCCATCCGCTGGGACGGGCCCAACCTCATCGGGCGCCCCTACCGGTTTCGAGGTCGTACATATCATGGAGCTGCTCGACCAGCTCCGCGCCGACGGGCGGCTCCAGACCGAGGGCCTGGAGGAGCGTCGTCTGACCTACCACGACCCCTGCCAGATCGGCCGCCGCGGCGGCGTCCTGAGCCAGCCGCGCAACCTGTTGGAGATGGTCGCGCCGAACTATCCGGAGATGGCCGACACCGGGCGCATGAACTGGTGCTGCGGCGGCGGCGGAGGGCGTGAGTGCCAACGAGGGCGCCGAGCCTCTGCGGCTCGAGGCCTTCAAGCGCAAGAAGCGCCAGCTCGAGGCATTGGGCGTAGACACCCTGGTGACCGCCTGCGCCAATTGCCGCATCGTCATCGAGGAGGGATTGGAGCACTACGACATGGATATCGCAGTGACTGGTCTGACCGAGCTGCTCGCGGAGCATCTGGTGGCGAAGCCAAAAGGGACGGCCGCGAAATCCTCGCCCACGGGCTGAGTTTGGCCTCCCCCACCCGGCGCCCATCCCGGAGGTTGAGGATTGGATCGTACCTGCCCAGCTCGTCAGAACCCGAACTCACAGCATCGCCGCGTGCACAGTCGCCCGCCGATTGCCCTGAGCGCCTAACACCATCCCCGCGCGGAAAGATCCCCCGAGCGGGCCGGTTGGCGAGGGGGAACCGAAGGCAAGGACCATCGGCAGCTTGACGCTCGACGGCAAGAGCTCGCGGCCCTGAGCGATGGCGGACTCTGTAACGCCTTCGTTGTGCCTGGGTCCAACCGCGATTCTTTCTCCCCGAGGGTAAGGTGGGTTGCTCACGCTGGCCCCGGGGTTTGCGCTGCAAATTGGCCCCTGCTGGGCGCAGCCTACCGGATGCGGATGCCGGAAAGAAAAAGCCCGGACAGGTCTCGTAGACCTGTCCGGGTTTCTGCGGCTGCGACCGCCTAGCCGCGATACGCGATCAAGGTTTGACCACGATGGTCGTCGTTGGGAACATCAGGCTGAAGTCGGTGTCGCCGCCAATGGCGGTGCTGAGATAATAGGCTGAATTGCCCGCCGAATCCGCAACCCAGACCTCTCGGAGGACGTAGGTCCCGGGGACCGGCGGATTCCAGGAAAGATCGTTCGACGCCCAAATTCTGTTAGCGGCCGCCCTTCTAAAGATCGGGTCTTCCGAACCCCCAAGGTACAGGCTGTTCAAGCCGCTCATGCAGGTGGAATCATCCTCGAGACAAAAATACATGCTCACATAGGCAACGCCCGAGAGGGGATCCTTGGTCGCCGCCATGACACGAACGAGCGGGTTGGGGTCCGACAGGGATACCACGCGGGTCTCGATGCGACCGGACACCAGGACCGGAGGGGTCGCATCGAAGAACGGGCTGGTGACGGTAAATGTGGTATTCCCGAGGGCGGCCAGGGTGGTTTCGTCGGCGTAGAACCAGTTACCGGCCACGTCATACCCAGAGACACTCACGATATGCCACTCCCCCGACTCGGAGAATGGCCCGAGCCTATTGATTGGCAAGGTGTCGATGAAGTTTTTCGTCCCACCCGGACTAAACCAAGCGCTCACCCATCGTCCCGATGGGCTGACTGCATCCACCCAGCCGTATTGGACACCCGACGCATCGTCGGTCACGGTCAGCGAGACCAACAACTGCTCAACGGCAAGCTTCGTGGTTACCGCGCTCTCGGCGTTGAAGGCGGTCACCACCGGGGGCGTGGTGTCCACGGCAGCGACGGCTGCCGACACTGCTGGAATCGCCGAGGACTCGGCCTCCTGCTCCGTGACCAAGGCCTTGATCTGCTCGTTGCGCAGCTCCGGCGGCATGTTCTTCAGGTCTTCCAGCGACGGGGTCGCTGCCCGCGTGGCCGCCGACAGGGTAACGCAGAGCATGGCGGTGATTCCGAGGCAGGCCGCGCTGATTCTTGCATTCATTAGGATATCTCCACACGGATGGGAAAGTGGATCAAGGTTGCGCTGAGGCCAGACGAAGCCGCAAACTGCGCGGCCACTATGACCCTATGATTACAACATATTAGCCTGTGCTAAACCACACTTATTTAGGGGGCGAGTTCCAATAGCCAATTCCAAGGGCTGCTAAGAGCGCTGATGCATTGTGGACTCGATGGAGCGGCAGGCGCGTTCGGAAGCAATGGCCAGGCGGTGACGCTACCTTCTGTGGGACTGTTCGGAATGGGATCGGATCGTTAGTCCCCAAGGTCAGAATCTTCCACAAAGCGCAAAAGGCCCGATCCAACACCTGCCTATTCTGCATCCGATTGATCGTGGTGGAGATCGGCAGCGATGGCACCGCCCGTCAGCCCAGACGCAGCGCCTTCTTGTAGAAGCGTGGGACCTCGTCAGGGTCTGACGTCATGAGGATATTGTCGTTCAGCCATTTGGGCATGCGCCCCTCGCGGACCATGAGCGCGAGCTGGGCCCGCAGCCCATCCCAATAGAATTCGCCCCCGGAGCTGTCGAGGAAAACCACCGGGCTAGCCTCGATCACACCGAGTTTCATATCCGTCAGCGTCAGGCCGATCTCCTCCAGGGTCCCAACCCCGCCCACCAGAAAGATGTGGAAGCTCGCGATCTCGAACCAGCGCTGTCGGGATTGACGGCTGCGGGCCTGAAAGGTCTGGTAGAAATCCGCGGACTTGTTGGTCTGCTGGTCCTCCGTCTCGATAAAGCTGGAGCCGACCATGAGCCCCAGCCGGTGGGCCGTGTTGGTGACCTGCTGCATGGAACCGGGGCCGCCCCCGGTGAGGATGCCGATGTCGCTGCCGAAAAGTCCGCGCAGGTTTTCGATGAGGCGCTCAGTGCAGGCGATCTCCGGATCGCTCAGGGGCTTAATGGACCCGTAGATGGCGAACACCAGGGTGGAGCGGAAACGGTCCACCTTTTCCGGCGCGGTGAAATAGCCGCGCAGGCCACGAAAGACGTGGCGCACCACGTGTCCCCGGGCCTCATTGCACCAAAAGACCTCGAGACCCAGACCCTCGTAGTCCGCCAGTCGGCCTTGGTCGCGGTCGGACAAATAGACCCCGTGCTCGAAGGATGGACGGCGGAAGATGATCCGCGACACCTTGCGCCGCAGGGCCGCGGCACAGATCTCAGTGTGCTCGATGAGGTTCGGGAAATAGCCCAGGAGTAAGGTGGCACCGATCCCGTCTGGCAAGGCGGCGAGAATGCCGGTACCGTCCTGACCCTTGGGGTCTGCTTCCTGGGCAGAACCACCGTCGGAGCGGAGGCTGTCGGCCTCAAACGCCGGGCGCGCCGGGGTATCCGGGCGTGCCCAGACATAGTCTGGGTCGGCACCGGTGAGCATATCCTGGGGCCTGATGAATGCGGCCATCAGGCGATGGGATGCGCCCCCAAAGACGGGGGCACCCTCCAGGCGGTCGAAGACCTGGGTCAGGCGTTCGCCATCGTCGGGGTCATCGCCCGCTGAAGCGGCCGCACCACCGTGCCAGTAGCGCCGTGCCGGGGTGAGACGTAAGGCCTCATGGACGGTCGCGGCCACCGTGGGGTTCACGATGAGCTGGTCCGATCGATTGATGAATTCCAGGTAGATGTTGGTGCCGCGGGTCGAGACCGGATCGAGCACTGTCGCCTGGAGATGGAAACCCAGGGAGTCGTCCAGATTCTGGAGCACAACGTAATGGCGGTGCAGAAACATGGTGCAGGCGGTCACCAGCCCGTCGTTGGGGGCCAGCTCGATGTTGTCGACCCGCTCGCGAATCTGCAGCCGGTTCAGTAGATCCTTACCGTCCGCGTGGTTGGCGATGGCCGTCACCTCGCGGGGGCTGAGCTGATGGGAAAAGCGGAAAATCTGCTGCTGGGGACGCAGGATCAGGTAGCCGTTTGCATTCAGTGAGAAGCCCGCAGGCACCTGAATCTGATTGTCGCGGATCAGGTCGTGGATCTCGGTGGAGCCAAGCCGGCTGGCGTTCGAGCAGAACACCAGGCGACCTACCCTCAAGCCCGGCGCCACCAGGCAGTCCAGGTGCTCAGCCATGCCGTAGGCGCGAATGGCGGCGACCACCGAGAGTCGCAGGTCACAATAGCGGCCGTTGAACTTGGGCTCGTCGAGAGGTGTGATGTTGATCCCGAGCCTGGCTAGGCGGCTGCGCGCCGCAAACAGCAGCTCGGACTCCCGGCCGCGCACCAGGCTGCGGAACGGCAAAGGAAGGGCGAAGCGGGCTTCGACCAGCAGGGCCTCGCCGTCGCGCCCGCGCACAGCCGTAATCCAGCCGTCATCGGTTTCGGGAGTTGCATACATGGGCAGAACCTTCAGGTGCTGGGGGCGCATCCGGCCGCGCTGGCGGGCAGGCGATGCTATCACCGGTCGACCGATTCACACACTCCCGCAGGTGACGAGCCGGGCACGCAACAAGGTGTATGCGCGCCAAGAACGGCGAGGCGTTGCCTTGGTGTGGCGGGCCACACTAGGCGCGCCGTCGCGCCGATCGATCGACGGCAGCGGTCTCTGCCGGTACCTTCTATGGCTTTGGTGCCAAATTTCCGCGGCATAAGGCGGGCTGATTGCGGCCTGCCCGCTTCCCCGCTACGATTGGCACGCCACTCCAGCGTTGTGCCCGACTCGGGCGGGTGGATTTCATATCTCCAACTTGGGAACACCAAATGGCAGAGCCCTTCGTTTTTCGATTGATGGCCACGCTTTGCGCCAGCGTCCTCATCCTAGGACTTGGCGCCTGCACAACCTACGATCCGCGCACCGGCCAGTCTTATTACGATCCCGGAGCAACGATGGCTGCCGTCGGTACCGCCGCCTTCGTGGGCTCGGTGGCCACCTCCTACCGCGCGCCCCCTCGCCCATACCATCGTCCGACCTCATCACCCTCACTACAAGCCCGCACGCCCCCC
>CAVPXP010000008.1:0-15204 GCA_963709645.1 uncultured Gammaproteobacteria bacterium | reverse complement strand
CATCTTTGTCATTTGACCGGTCGGATTCTGCGGAAACTGCCGGATTTCCGGCGTACGAGGCGTGTTGGTGCTTGGCGGGTCAATGGCTTGGCGGTTGCGGGTTTAGTGTAGTGCCATAAAATAGCGTGTATGCCTTGCGTGGTCCGGGCCGAGGGTCTACGGTAGGGGCGTGTTCATCCGCCGCACCACCATCAAGAGCCGAGAGACCGGCGAGCCCTATTACACCTACCGCCTGGTCGAGTCGGTGCGCACGGGCACCGCGGTGCGCCAGCACACGGTGCTCAACCTCGGGCGGCGATTCGAGGTGCCGCGGGCGCAATGGGGGCCGCTGGCCCAGCGCATCGAGGCCCTGATACAGGGGCAGCTCGATCTCATCGCCGATGGGCTGGATCCGGCCTGGGAGGCGCTGGCCCAGCAGTACGCGGCGCGCATCGTCGGCCGCCGAGGGGCGGCAACGCCAGCGGGGGAGCGCGACGCGCAGAGCGACTACCGGCGCGTGGACCTCGATCGCGTGGAGGTCATCCGCCCGCGCAGCGTCGGGGCCGAGCACGTGGCCCTGGAGGCGTTGCGCCGCCTGGGTCTGGACGTCAAGCTGGCACAGCTGGGGTTCAATCGCCACCAGTTGAGCACCGCCATCGGGGTCGTTGTCGGGCGCATGGTACACCCCGGCAGCGAGCTGGCGACCCACCAGTGGCTGCAACAGCGCAGCGGCCTGGGGGAGCTGATCGACGATGACTTCGCAGCGCTGGATCTCAACCGCTTCTACCGGGTGAGCGACCAACTGTTGGCACACCGCGCGACCTTGGAAGCCTTTCTCTACCAGCAGGAGTGCGACCTGTTCTCGCTGACGCAGACCATTACCCTCTACGACCTGACCAACACCTTCTTCGAGGGCACGGCCAAGGCCAATCCGAAGGCGAGGCGCGGCCACTCCAAGGAGAAGCGCTCGGACTGTCCGCTGGTGACCCTGGCCCTGGTCCTCGATGGCAGCGGTTTTCCCAAGCGCAGCGAGATTTTCGCCGGCAACGTTAGCGAACCCGAGACACTGGAGAAGATGCTCCAGCGCCTCATGCTGGCCCCCGGGGCGGTGGCCCCGACGGTGGTCATGGATGCCGGCATCGCCACCGAGGAGAACCTCGCCTGGCTCCAGGCGCAGGGCTACCGCTACCTGGTCGTCAGCCGCGAGCGGCACAAGCCATTCGACCCCGAGCAGGCCACCCTGATTCGCGCCGAGGGCGCCACCCGCATCAGCGTCCAGCGCGTCCTCGACGAGACCACCGGCGAGGTGCGCCTGTATTGCCATTCCACCGCCCGCGAGGGCAAGGAGCGGGGGATCGTCGAACGCTTCTCCACGCGCCTGGAGGAGGCGCTCCAACACTTGGCCTCGGGCCTGCACCTGCCCCGCCGGGTCAAGGACTATGACAAGGTCCTCATCCGCATCGGGCGGTTGCGCCAGCGCTACTCAAGGGTCGCCCGCTACTACGACATCCGACTGGAAAAGGACGATGCCAGCGCGAAGGCCAAGGCCCTGCATTGGACCCGCGTGGTGCCCACCGAGGACACCCTCCCCGGCGTCTATTGCCTGCGCACCAACCAGAGCGACTGGGACGACGCCAGGCTCTGGAGCACCTACACCATGCTCACCGACCTCGAGGCGGTATTCCGCTCCTTGAAGTCGGAGTTGGGCCTGCGTCCCGTCTATCACCACAAGACCAAGCGCGTCGACGGCCACCTCTTCATCTCGGTGCTCGCCTACCACTTGGTCCACACCCTGCGCTTACAGCTCAAGGCCCAGGGTATCCACCTGAGCTGGGACAGCCTACGCGACCAGTTCGACGGCCAACAGCGCGTGACCGTCGTGCTCCACGGCGACGATGGCAACATCTATCACATCCGCAAGGCCACCCGCCCCGAACCTCACCAGCTCGCCCTCTACAACGCCCTGGACCTCCCGCACCTGCCGGGCAGGACCGAGAAGACCGTGATCGACCCGAGCGCAAAAACCCCTCAAATGTAGTGACCAACGCTGCCATCCGCCGATCGTAACTCGCTGATACAACACATGACTGTCGAGCTAGGTGACGAAGATGGGCTACGACGCATCTCCATCCCCGCCCAACGCACCCGCACGTTGAACGGCCGCAACAGGCTTCATTGCGCCCGCTCGCGAACGGTTTATCAGCGTCTGCTTGTGGCCGTCAGCGACCGCCGCGGCCAGAATGCGCGACTAGTGGAAGCCGAGGGACGGTCACGGACCGAGAACTGTCGCCGGTGCTCTGTTCGGGAGCGGCTGCAATGGCTGGGGCTGCGGCTGCGGCCTGACCAGTCGATAGCGCCCAAGGGTACCGATACCCGTGGGGCGTCCGATGAAACGACGTGTCCGGCATGCTGTTCTTCTCAGGTCCCTGCGAGCTTTACGGTTCCACTGCCTTTCTTGAATCCGCGGTCTCCGGCGTAGACGTCAACGCGAGGATGATGGAGGGCAAGGCCAAGGTCACCACGACGATGCCGAAGATCAGGGGCACCCAGGCGAGGGGGCTGAGGAGGCCGCCGCCCCGTGCAGTGCTGATCTCGGCGCGGCGCACGGCATAGACCCCGACGACGACGGAAAGACTGCCGATCATGAGCGAGATGCCGTGGGTCACAAGGAGCGCTGTGCGGACAGGGCGGGTGCCACTCCAGATACGGCGCCCGAGGATGAGCATCCACCCGCCAAGAAGCCCAAAGGGTACGGAATGTTCTAGGGCGAGGACCATCGCGATAGGCAGGTTGGACCAGACGGTGCCGGTCGACATGTAGGCCAGGACCGCCAAGGCCGAGTATGCGGTGTACGCTGCGACAACGATCAAGAGGAGGCCCCACGCGAGGTGTCCGACCGCCAGACCACGCAACAGCCATTGCGTGAGTTTCGTCATGTGATGTTATGCGCCTGACGAACGAGAGGGTTGAGGCGCACGGTTCATCCCGTCGCCCAAACGCGTTGGCTCGATGGTCCTCGTCGTTCCATAATTGTGGAAATCGTAAAGCCATCCGCCAGAGCGATGACAGCCCAGAAGGACAGCTCTATGGCGATGAGGACGAGAGGTTC
This sequence comes from uncultured Gammaproteobacteria bacterium, assembly GCA_963709645.1. Classification (GTDB taxonomy): domain Bacteria; phylum Pseudomonadota; class Gammaproteobacteria; order Chromatiales; family Chromatiaceae; genus DYRB01. The sequence continues at coordinate 12,116 of CAVPXP010000008.1, read as the reverse complement.
TCCAAACTGGTTGAAAGGTGTAAAGAATTCCCAGAACAGAAAGGCCATCAGGAAGGCCAACAACGCGAAGGAGAGTGCGCGCCTCACAATTCCGACCGGCCAAGCCGGGCTGATCCAGCGGTAGAGATAGGCACCGGCCTCGGTCCGGCTTAGACCGAAGCTCCTCGGGCAACCCAACATTCACTTCATGAAGAATATTGGGAAACGCGGACAATCAACATCCCGGTACTGTGAGAAGCCGCCGCAGTTGCAGGGCGCGCGACTGAAGCGGTGTCGGCTCGGTCTCGTAGGTGATGAGGGGGCTGTCGTGTCTCCCGCGCGGCGTATCTTTACGGTAACCCAACAACACCCCGTGGCCTGCCGACTCCTACCGCGGGACCGGTCTAGTCCAATGGGCCGGTTGCGGTCGGAGACGCAGGACGAACGACTGGCCGCAGTACCGAGGTCAGAAGACGTTAACCCGTAACTAATTGCGTCGTAGCGGATAAAGGAAAGACCGACCCACGTTTCCTCGGGCTTCGTCGACCTGCTCGCCGTCCAGCCACTGGCCAACAACACTACCGCCTTAATCCGGTTGGCCTCTTGCCGCGATGTGCCGCACCTAGTTGAACACGTTCGTCGACCGGGCGAGTGTAGCCAAGCAGGGGAGAGATCACACAATCCAAGTCAGGGTATTGCGCTCGACTCCTCAACGAGAATCTCAGACGAGGTCCGTTGCAAGAAAAACGTCTCTGAAACAATGGGCTAAGCTAAATGCGAGTGGGCGGCGACGAGCCCACGGATTTGTCGTCATCAAAATCCGGAGAATCGTGGAGGCCCAGATGGACAGACGGACGTTTACGCTGTGGGTGCTTGGCAGCACGGTTGCCCTCGCGACGGCCACGAGGTCTGCTCATGCGAGCGGAGGTGGCGGTGGTGGCGGAGGTGGGGGCGGGGGAGGTGGTGGCGGAGGTGGAAGCGGGAGCGGTGGTTCCTCTGGTGCCGCTGGCGCCTCCGACAGCGGGTTCGGCTTCAGTGCTGGCCCTGGCCCGAGTGCCGGGCCTGGCCCCAGTGCTGGCCCCGGCCCAACTGCGGGTCCGAGCACCGGCCGGTCAACCGCCAATCCAACCCGGGACCAAGACCGCGACCGAGATCGGGACAGAGACCGTGACAAGGACCGTGACCAAGACCGCGACAGAGACCGCGATCGTCTCCGTAACCAGTGACCGAGGCGATACTCTCGCGACCTCCGCCCGCACGAAGAAGGCCCGTCTAGCCGGACAGAGTCAGTGCGTTCGAGACGGGAGTCCGGCTCAGTGAAACGGTCGGCCGCCCATGTGCGCTTTCCAAGGCGATAGGGTCAGCATGGACGGTTGGCCGGACGGGTCCCAGGCATCTGCCCCTGAGATCAGTCGCCAAGGGCCGGGCCGCGTGCCTGGCTCTGCGGTTGCCCGATCAGCAGCGCGGGCGCCTTGCGCCGGGCTCCTTGCCGCGGCGCTCAAGCCGTGGCAACGACCTCTGCCGGGTGCACCGGGCAGCCCCAGTCGTTCGGCCTTGAGGGGCCGTTCGCGAATCCGTGCCGAGCCCCTGATGACGGCCATCTTCTGGCGCTCGTTCCGAGGTGGGACAGCGGAAAGCCATCGACGCCATCGACGGCCGCGGCAAAGCCCGCAGCAGCCGGGGCATTCCGCATCTCGCGTCCTGTCCCCCGGGGGAGTGAGCATCGAGCTTGGCGGATTTGCCGGCCCCGGCCCTGGGCGCTGGTCAGTCATCGTCATGCCTCCCGTCTTGGCCGGCGCGGAGATCCTGGCGACCTGAATCAGACCCTCCTGCCCCCGACTTCACGCTGCCGGAACGCCACAGTTCCTCGGCCTCGTCCTTGTCGCCGCTGCGGTGACACTCCACACAGTTTTCGTAGTCGACGATGCCCTCCTCGACGTGCTCCTCCCGGATCTTTGACCGGGAGTGCTCGTGGCAGCCGTAACAGGTGTACTGGCCGTAGTTGTCGTCGACGTGGCAGGTGACGCAGTCCGTGGTGTGGTCGCGGTCGAAGCGGAAATACTGGTCGTGGTCGAACGTCGCCGGCGTCCAGCCATTCTGGGTGTGGCACTGAGCCGCAGTTTCCCCTGATCTTCTGGTGCAGCGCGTCGCCTGGACCTGCTATGGCAGCCGTCGCACTGCTGCCCTAGGGAAGGGTCGAGCAGCTCGTGGGAGAACTGACCGATGGGGCGGAAGGCCTTCACGCCCTTGTGGTCGCTGTGGCAGGCGACGCAGTCCTGCTCGATCAGCTTCTGGTGAAACGAGACGTTCTTCTTCTCGCCGGCCGATGGGCATTCCCTTGGTGGTCAACAGCCCGATCTCGTCCACCTTGTGGCAGACGATACACTTCTCGGGAGAGCTGCCCCGGAAGGGCGTGTGGCAAGCGAAGCAGTCGGTGGTGAGCTCCAGATGGGCGTCGATCAGCTTTCCGGGCTGACCATCAGGTGCGGGTAGACGACGGCGAGCACCAACAAGGCCGTCAGATTGACCAGGATGATGGCGATGACGGTTTTTCTGTTCATTTCCACTGCCAGAAGAGGAAGATGCTGAGGATGTGAGCAACACCCAGAACCCCGAACACCAGGGTGATAGGGAAGTGCACCGCCCGCCATTGCTTCATCAGGTCCACCGCCACGGCATCCCAGAAGATCTCCTTCTCGACCGCCTCTCCGGTCAGGCCACGCTCGGCGTAGGCCGCCTTCTTCTCCGCCAGGTAGCGCCGCGAGCGGTCGAGCAGGTACTTGCCGGTCATCCCGCTGATCACGTTGACCAGCATGGCGATGAGCGCGAGCCAGGGCAGGATGGTGTAGACGTGGACGCCCGCGTGCACCAGGATCATGAGCGCCCCCAGCCATGTGAGCGTTTCATGCAGGGCAAGCAGCACTTTCGGCTTGCCCACGCTGATGAGCTTGCGCTTGCGCATGGAGTAGAAGAACGACGACAGGATCAGGATGGTGCCGGGGATGCCCAGGTAACGCCCGATCCAGACCAGATCGAACTGATGCAACAGCGCGTCGATGATCACGGTCGCGCCGATGAGCGACCCGAACATCAGGAGGAACGGGAGGACTTCTTTACGGACGAGTGAGGTATCCATGGCGGTCTCTAGGCGGCCAGCTCAAGGTCGGTCGTGGGGGTGGTGATGCACAGCAGGCAGTGACCGGGTTCCACCTCCGCGTCGGGCGGCTGGCTGTACTCCACCTTGCCGGCCTCGATGCGGGTCTGGCAGCCGCCGCAACTGCCGGCGCGGCAACCCGACTCGACGGCGATCCCGTTGGCCTCGGCGAGCGCGAGCAGCGAATCGGTGCCGGCATCCCAAGGGACCGTCTTGCCGGACTGGCTGAACGTGACCCGGATGATCTGTCCGGCGGGCACGGGGGGCGCTGCGCGCTGGGTCAGGGAGGCGGGGCCGAACGACTCGTAGTGGATGTCGCCGGGCGCTACTCCCCACGCATCGAGTGCGGGGACCAGGGTCTCCATCATGGGCTTGGGGCCGCAGACATAGAACTGGTAACGCCCCAACGGAGTGTTGAGCGCAGGAGCTGAATGTCCGCATGCCCCCGATGCTGGTAGTCGACGCCCAGGACATCCGCAGTCGCCGGGACGGCTGTAGCAGACCTGGAGGTGGAAGTTGGCATGGGCCTTCTGAAGGGCGTCCAGGTGTCCCTTCATGATGTGCTCGGCGCCGCTGCGGACACCGAAAAACAACCAGACTTCACGGGAGCTGGCGCTGTCGAGGATCGTGTTGACAATGCTGAGCATCGGCGTAATGCCGATCCCCCCCGCCACCAGGACGATCGGCTGGGGCGAGTCCTCGATCAGGAAAAAATGACCGGATGGCGGCCTTACCGAGAGCCGCGTGCCCTGTTGCACGTGGTCATGGAAGAAGTTCGAGGCGAGTCCGGGCGGGGCATTTGGGGCATTGGCCGCCGGCGGGACCCGCTTGATGGTGACCCGGTAGCAGTCGGGTCTTGGCCGGTCCGACAGGGAGTAACAGCGCACAACCGTCTTGGACTGGCCGGTCACCGGGTCGGCGATCGGCAACCGGAAGGTGAGATATTGGCCCGGTCGATACGCGGGGAGCGGCCGGCCGTCGGCGGGCACTAGGTAGAACGAACAGACACTCCGATGGTCGTCTTCTGCAACGCGGCGCTGGACCAGGAAATCCTTGTACCCGTCCGCGGCGTGCCCGGCCGCGTGAGGGAGTTGGGGGGCCAGGGCAGGTTCCTTTTGTCTCGGTCGGATCCCGCGGTAGGTGTTCCCCTGGCGATAGAGGCCGACCAAGACCAGCGCGGCAACCTGCGCCAGCAGGACCGCGAAGATGATCAGCGCCAAACCTCCGGTGCTCATACGCAATGTCCAGCCTGTTGAGGGTCCACTGTGCGTCGCGGCAATGGAACCGGCCGCCGTCCCGCCACAGGGACGCGTCCTTGCTCCCGGCAGTGGGCCTGCACTGGTTACTTGTCAGACAGCATGGCACCCCCCGATGAAACCAAGCTGAAGGGCAGCCCGCCACAAGGTTGGCGGCTGGGTGGAGGTGCGCGGGGACGGAGATCGAACGGCCTGGGGCGCCTCGCAGCCGTGATACGCCAGGGCCAGCATGCGGCACGCGAACCTGCAGGAGGCCCGCAGGATCCTATACTGTAAGTGACCCCACGGGCATGGACGGGAGCGGCTCGCAGATTAGCACCCTGCTCGAACCGCAGTACCCAACCTCGCGGGGCGACCCCACGAGTCTGGAAAGGCAGGGAGGCTCGGCTACAGGCTGACCGTAGCCCTCGTGGGGTTTGTCTTATGCGGACGGGTCGCCGTCCTCAGTCCTGCGGATGCTGGCGGCTTCATCAAGCAGGCCAAGCCATTCGTCCTCGGTCAGTTCATCCGTGTCCATCACGCCCTCGCGGCTCAGCAGCCCCAGCAGGATGCGACCATCGCGCTCGTCGGTGGCCGAGCCCATCCACTGGACAAGCTGGTGAGGGGTAGTGCTGTCGTCGATGTGCATGGGGTCTCTCCGTGTGCCAGGTTAGGGGTGGTGCGTCCTGGGGCCAGCATAGCCGAGTGCAGGGCCAACACGGCTCCCCCACCCACCTATACTGTAAGTGAGCCCCGCGAGCAGAAAGTCAGCGAGGTCCCCCGCAAGGAAGGCGGGGCCGCTGGGAAACTTTCCATTTGATGATGGGCGAAGGGCCGGTGAGGCGTAGACCGCGCACCCGATGCTCCTTTACTTCAATGTCAGTGAGCGGGGTTCCTGTTTGTCCTGCGAGCGTCGGTGTGGAAAGGGCTGCCAGTTGAGCAGCCCTTTTATGTTTGGGGACCGTCCCATGGCCAGCAGTCCGCCACGTCGGTTTTACCCGGTCAGGCCCAGGATACGCGGTGACCGCATACCAGCGTGAACCTGCCGCTCGCGGCGCTCGGGCGAGTGGCCGGACTTGGCCGACACCAGGCAGTCCGGGCGCCAACACGACTGGCAGCTCCTGGCCGCATGGTGCCTGGCCTCCAAAGCGCCGCCGGAAGCAGGTGTCCGGTGGACTGGATCGCTGGTGTCGAGTCCAGTGTAGTCGGGGCGACGCGTGGCACAGGTCTGCGGCCCCTGGACTAGACTGGGAGCAGGATTGGCCGCGGCCCGGTCGAGGCCGCGGTGGCTGTCGTCAAGTGCAGAGGAGATTGCCATGTTCCAGGTTCATTTGATTCGGATCGCGACCGGCGCCGCCCTCGGCGTACTCCTGGTTCTGTGGGGAGACGCCCGGGCGGTGCAGGAACCCAAGGCGGGCGCGGCGGAGACGCTCGAGGTCCAGGTGCTGGAGGCGCAGGTGCCCCCGGGGCAGGGGGAGCGCTCCGAGGTGCTCTACCGCATGGAGGTCCTCTCGGTGCTGCGCTCCTCCCCCTCCCGGGTGCAGCCGGGGGACACCATCGCCGTGCGCTCCTACGCATCGAGCAAGGAGGCCCTGGCCCCGGGCTGGATCGGGGTCGCCTATCTCAACCCCGACCCCAAGGCCCGCGGCCCCGAGGCACGCCGGCAGTTCATCGCCGCCGACGGCGACAGCTTGGTGGAGAACCCACCCGGGCCCCCCGCCCTGAGGTACACCCCGGAGGTGGAGGGGCCGAGTGAGTCGCCGCTGCCTCGGGCCTCGGTCGGGACCCTCCGCGGCCTGGCCCATGAGGCCAGGGCCTCAGTCTGGGAACCCGAGCCGGCGCAGGCCTGCGCCCGCTCGGCCTCGTGCGACCCCGGATAGCTGCGGACGACATGTCGGTACTGATCGGCTGCCAGCCGCGGGTACCGCTCGTACTCCGCGTCGCTCGGGGCCTTGTTGACCTCCAGATGGTGGCCGGGGCGAGGATGGGACCCCGAAACGGGAAGCCGCCGGGGCCGAGGCGGCTTTCGAGAGAGATCGCCGTAGTCAATCCTCAGGCTTCGCGCAGCCAGGCCAACGCGCCGGCGCGTTCCGCCTGGGGGAAGTGCCGCACCTCGGCGGCGACGAAGTGGCTCGCGAGCTGAGGCAGGTGCGAGAGCACTGGGCTGTCGCTGACCACTGCGACCCGCCGGATCAGGCGATGGTGGTCGCCGGACGAACCTCAGGTGGGCGGTCAGGCCGCCGAACCCCTCCCAGCCCGGAAAGGCCGGCGCCTCGAGCATGAGGCCCTGGAGTCCGCCCGTGCGCTCGATGAAGGGGTCGACCTCCTCCCGCTAGGGCCCTAAAGTCATCGGCCGCGAGGGGTCCTTGGGGCGCGACGATCAGGATGCTCTCGGTCTCGTCCAGTTGGTGGTGGATCATCTGGTTCTCCTGTCAGTGGATCATCGGAAAAAAGGCAGCGAGCGGCTGTCGGACGGCATGCGCGAGGGCCGCGGCAACAGCCCCCAAAGCGCCACGGAGGATTGACCGTAGTGACCAAGACGCCCCTGCCATCAAGCCAGCCCAAGGTTGGACGGCGCCCGTGCGCCGGGCCACCGTTCTGTGAACCCGCGGCCCCGCCTGCGAGGACCACTTGGACCTTGGTGGGACGCTGACGATTTTCTTGGGCTCCCGCGAGCCAGGGGCCGGATGTCCATGCCCCACCGCCTTAAGCCAGAGGAGGTGAGGAGGGACCCCTGATCCAGTGGATCAGTGCGGCCCGACGAACGGTGTGGATCGGAGCCGATCCGTGACCGTTGCAGAGAGAACCGTCCGCGCGTCCCGGGACAGATCAGGGCGACGTGGCGAGGCAAAAAGCGTGTTTGGGCAGGAGAGAATTCGTCAATCTATTGACCGGGTCAGCTAAACCGTACCCCCGCGGCCTTCGTCGGAACCCGAAGACTTCAGATCCCCATCGACTGGCGCCTTGTCTTCTCCCCTGCTACCCGCGGGGCGGGCGGAACGCCCGCAAGGGGTCCGTCCGGTCGGCCTGCTAGTGGTACTGATCTTGCTGCCTGTTGCGGTCGTAGTAGTACTGGTCCTGCCGCGCCCTATTCTGGTCGTAGTAGGGCTGGCCCTGCTGTTTCTTGTCCTGGTCATAGAGGTAGCCGCCGAGGGCACCGGCGCCTGCGCCAATCAGGGCACCCTTGCCGGCGTTGCCGCTGAGCGAGCCGATGGCCGCGCCGGTGCCGGCCCCGAGGAGGGCGCCGCTGCCCGTGCGTTCCCCGGTGGTGGTGCCGCAGCCCGCCAGGGCGACCGCGGCGATGACGAATAAGAATACCGTGGCGACTTTCATGAGTGAATCTCCTGCATTGGCCGAAACCGGCCTTGGACGTGTGGCGACGTATTCAGCATACGCACTTAGGCACTGAGTGGCCCTAAAGTTCTGTATATCTCTATCGGGCCCCGCCGTCCGTTCGCCAACGAACACAATCGCCTTGCCGCCGCTGCCGCGGACCTCTCCTGGCGGACTTGCGACGCCCATAGGATGGTGTGTTGCACGCCGCCCGGAAGGCGTACCATACCCAGCCCATCTGACATCTTCATTGAGATGTGTGGCGTAACCGGCGGATGTCGTCGTGCCATTGTCGGAATTCTCGACTACACCCTCGCCGCCGAGAACCTCGCCGCATGCCGCGCCCCCACCGCGAACAACATCGCACCGACCGCATCGGCTGGCTGCGCGCCGCGGTGCTCGGGGCTAATGACGGGATCGTCTCGACCGCGAGCCTGGTACTGGGCGTCGCCGCAGCAAACGCAGCCCGAGGGGATGTGCTGGTGGCGGGGGTCGCCGGGTTGGTCGCGGGCGCCATGTCGATGGCGGCGGGCGAATATATTTCGGTGCGCTCGCAGGCCGATACGGAATCGGCGGATCTCGCCCGCGAGCGCGGCGAATTGGCGACCGATGCAGAAGCCGAGCATCGCGAGCTGGCCGGCATCTACGTCAAGCGCGGGCTCGAACCGACGCTGGCCGACCAGGTCGCCACCCAACTGATGGCCCACGATGCTTTGGGCGCGCACGCCCGCGACGAGCTCGGCATTTCCGCGACCTTGCGTGCGCGGCCGGTACAGGCCTCACTGGCGTCGGCGGCCAGCTTCACGGCCGGTGCGGCGCTTCCGCTCCTGGTCGCGCTGGTGGTGCCACGCGGTGCGCTGATCCCAGGGGTCGCAGCGAGTTCGATGGTGTTTCTCGCCGCGCTCGGAGCGGCGGCCGCACGTATCGGCGGCGCGCCGGCTGTCGCCGGGGCATGGCGCGTCACGTTCTGGGGCGCACTGGCAATGGCCATTACGGCCGGCGTTGGCGCGCTGTTCGGGACGGCGGTGAGTTGAGGCATCCACTCCCAGAGGAGTGCGTGGTCATTGGCTGCGGTGCAGGCGATTCGGTGCGGTAGCCGGGGTTTCGGCGTTGGTTACTGCCCGGTCATCCGTTCCTGCAGGGCACGCAGGCCGGGGCTGCTCATCAGGGCCTTGAGCCGCGGGTTGCTTCGCAGCGCGCCCAGATTCCCGGAGGCCACCAGATGCATGAACTCCGGGTCGGCCAGTGCCGCTTGGACCTGCGGATTGCTCTGCAGGGCGGTGATCATGCCGGTAAGCTCCGCATCGCCCATCATCTGCCGCTGAGGGCCCGAGATTGGTAGCGCGCCGTGTGAGGCAACCGTTATGAGGCCGCGAGCGCGCTCACCCGCACCGCTACAGTCAGCGATGGGCGCTGATCTGGCGAACCGAGGTAGCTTCCGGCCACTGGCGGCACGGCTTCCGGGTGGCGTGCCACCGCCACGGCGATGTGCTTGTTCCCGGCCACCTCGCCGCTGGTGGGATCGAATCCTTTCCAGCCGGCGCCGGGCAGGTAGGCCTCGGCCCAGGCATGGGTCGAGGCGTTGCCTGCCGCGGTGGCCGGTGCGAACAGATAACCGCTGACGAAGCGGCTTGCTAGCCCAAGGAAACGGCATGCCTCCATGAACAAGGCCGCGAAGTCCCGGCAGGAGCCGCTCTTGCTCTCCAATGTCAGCGCGGGTGGCTGCACGCCCGGTTCTTCGCGCATCTGGTAGAGAAAACGGTCGGCAATCTCTCGGTTCATGCGATCCAGCAGCACGAAGGTCTCCATGGGCTGCTGCAGACCCAGGCCGTCCAGCCACCGTTGCACTGCGTCTCGGTCCGACGGGTAGACGGACTGCTGGAAGGGCGCGAGCTCGGCCCGGTGCTCCTCGGCATACTCGAACGGGTGGATGACGGCGTAGTCATCGACCAAAAAGTCGAACGGATTCTCCTCGTAGTGCTGGATCACCACGCTGCTGGAGACGCGCAGCCGGTCCGACGGCTCGGTAAAACCCACCAGCGCCACCGAGTTGTCCAGCACGTCGCATTTCCATTGCAGGGTATGGGCGGGACTGATCTCCAGCACCGAGGATTCGATCCTGACGTTGTGGTTCTCCCGTGGACGAAGGAGCAGCCTGTGGGGCAGCAGCGACACGCGGCTCGGAGAACAGGTACTCGGTGACATGGCTGATCTCGATACGCCGCATGGGAGATTACCGATCGGTTGAATCCGCCGTCCTCTCGGATCGAATAGAGCAGACCAGAGCAGTCGCTAATACTACGCTCATGCGCATGGCCATCATATGGTCACGAGCGACATCGGCCATGGCAATCGCCTTGCCGCTCGGCACAACAGCGCCGCAGTTGCTCGAAAATGCCCGACTCGGGATCGATCCGCAATCGATTTCGCCCCTTACCCGGTCGAGCGCACGAAGAAGCATCAGGGTGGTGCCAATGGAGTTGTGCGGCCCGCTCAAGTATCGCCCTTCGTCGGAGAGGGTGATGGCCGCGTGCAGCGGCCAGCCCGCTGACTAGGTGGGTGCCGGGAAGGTGATCGCCATCTCGGCTGCCTCAGCCAGTGGCTACCGAACGCAAGGGGAGAGACAAGATGTACCGGGGCGAGCGCTTCAACAGCATTTCCCATCTGGTCGGCGCGGTGCTGGCGCTGAGCGGGACCGCCGTGCTGGTGTCAATTGCCGGCGTTCACGGCGAGGTGATGCGTATCGTGAGCTTCAGTGTCTACGGGCTCACCTTGATCCTGCTGTATCTCTTCTCAACCCTCTACCATAGCCTGCGCGGGCGAACGAAGCAGGTGTTTCAGGTATTGGATCACCACGCGATCTACCTATTGATCGCAGGCACCTATACGCCCTTCTGCCTGGTGGCCCTCGGCGGCGCGATCGGCTGGTGGCTGTTTGGCGCGGTCTGGGGGCTGGCCCTGCTGGGTATCGTCATCGATACGCTGCGCGGCGAGGGCGGGGGCATGCTGTCGGTGATCATCTATTTGATCATGGGCTGGCTGATCCTGTTCGCCCTCGATCCCATCATTGCCGCCTTGCCTCCAGCCGGCTTCCGACTGCTCGTGGCGGGTGGCCTTTTCTACACCGTTGGCGTCATCTTCTACGCGCTGGATCAGGTCCGGCACTGGTGCCATGGCATCTGGCACCTGTTCGTCCTGGCCGGAAGCGTCAGCCACTATTTCGCGATTCTGCTTTATCTGTAACCGGCCAGGATACCGCCCATTTGCCGCGCACCGGGACTTGCCGGCAGCGGCGCATGGACTCCGACGTTACCTTTCAGGTGAGGCGATTTGAGGTTAGCGCGAGCCTCTGTCGCCTCTCGACATTCACCCGGCGCTCACCTCGTCGGTCCAAACCTTGAAGTTCTTTAGGGTGTTGGGACCGAACGTGTTGCTAATCGCGACGTCGGCGGCGTCGCGGCCGCGGGCGATCAACACACGCCCGATACGCGGGATATTGTTGCGGGCGTCGAATGTATACCAATGGCCATCAAGATAGGCCTCGAACCAACCGGCGAAATCCATCGGGCCGTAGGGCGGCGGCATGCCGATGTCGCCGAGGTAACCGGTACAGTAGCGTGCGGGGATATTCATGCAGCGACAGAATGCGATGGCGAGGTGCGCGTAGTCGCGGCAAACGCCCGTGCGCTCGTGGAAAGCCTCGTAGGCGGTCTTGGTGGGACGCGCGTGCTCATAGCCGAAGACAATATGCTGGTGGACATAGTCGCAGATCGCCTGGACGCGCGCCCATCCCGTCGGTGACTTGTCGAACAGGTGCCAGGCGGTTTCGGACAGGCGATCGGTCTCGCAGTATCGGCTTCCCAGCAGGAACAGCAGGGTCTCGTCCGGGAGTTCTTCCACCGGCGTCTGTCTCGCGTGCGGAACAACCGGGTCCGGTAGGCCCGTATCCCGCACGAGCGCATCGGTTGACAGCCGAACCTGTCCCTCGGGGGGCGACGATACGACTGCACCAGTTGCCGAAACTGTCGCGATAGGCGGTGAGCGGAACCGGCGGGTCGGCGATCAGGTGGTCGGGAACGATGATGTCGGAGACGCGCGAGTAGTGCACGCTCAAGGTCAGGATCATTGGGGTCGGCTGCGGGCAATCGTAGATCAACTCGTAGCCTATACGGATCTTCATGAATAGACTCCTGAGCCGCGCCGTGCTACCTGGAGCAGGCGCGGCAGTTTGGGTTGTTGGCGTCGGGTCGGCTACGTGGGATACGCCGCAGCACGGCTCGCACAGGCCCCGCCCGGCAATTCAACGGTCACCTTGCGCAGCGTCCTGGGTCTGCTGTGCGCGCATCCATCGCCGTGGTCCCTAAGGGCGTCGTCAGTGGCGTCACCAGTCCAGCTTGGGGAGTCCGCTGAACACC